>CBDUBQ010000005.1:0-196661 GCA_965365435.1 uncultured Flavisolibacter sp. | reverse complement strand
TTGCTCTTGATATCGCCGTGCTTTACATCCAGCTTATGGCAATGCGCCAGGGCATTGGAGAGCTGTTCGGCAACTTTGATGGATTCTTTGATGGTGAAAACCGGGTCGTGCGGTGGCTTGAGCAATTCTTCCAGGTCAGGCCCTTCGATAAACTCCATTTCAATAAAGGGAAAAGAGCCTGAGTCGGTGATGCCGGAGTTCATAATCTTTACCACGTTCGGATTCGGTTCTTCATTGACCTTTTTGAGTTTTTTTACTTCGTTCTGAAAAGATATAAAATTTTTATCCTTATCGCTTTCGCTGTAGATGGGTGTGGGTAACAGTTTAACTGCGGTAATGATTTCGCCGATACGCCTTGCTTTGTACACAGAGCCCTGCCCGCCCGTTTTCAGGGCGCCCATATTTTCCAGTCCTTCCGTGATGGTGAACACTTTTGCCATGCGGTAAAATTAGCGCCCCACCCGGTATGCCCGGCCGGCCGCCCGGCGAAATTACAGGAGCAGCGGAATTTTTGTGATTAATAAAACCGCGGACGACTGCTTACGAAAGGTAGCTGAACAGAAGCAGCGCCGAATCGCCCAGCACAATCTGGTCGCCTTCCTGCAAGTGATGGCCCACATGGGTTGACTGCAACCGGATAATATCGCCGTTAGCAGTTTGCACTTTTATTTTGTTGCGCGGCGGAATGCCGCCTTCATCAGCATAAAGAAAAAAGCCGCCGGCCTCCGCGTTCCACTCGATGTGGGCATGCTGCCGGCTCACAAATTTGTTGCTGCTATTGACGCTGGTGGATGGAAAAGCTATATCGTTTTCCCGCAAAAAGCCTTCTGGCGTCCTTACCTTTTTTTCGCGGCCAATACAAATCCGGCCCGGTTTGCCGGCCAGCTCATACCCCTTCTGCTCGGCTTCGCCATTCACCACTTTCACATACGCCGTCACGGGGCCCGTGAGCACCGGTTGTTTCCGTGTGACGACGTGGAGCGCTACCGGCAGGTCCCTGGCTTTTACCGCCTCCGGCGGAAACGCCTCTACAAACAATAACTCAAGCGCAAAGCCGCCTGGTAAATCAATGGCATAATCGTCGGCAATGCGCTGCACCTCCTCTTCTTTAAATTTATTTTCCGTGTCGAAGTACACAACCGCTTCATACAGCTGCTTTTCTTCCGCCGTGGGCGACAGGAACAGTTGCAACCCCTTGATGCCGGCGCCTTCGCCACCCTCCCACTTCCGTAGCTGGTCTTTGATAAACTGAAGCAGTTGATGCCGCGTGGCCTTCACGTCCGGAGCCGAATCGTCGTTTTTTGGTTTCAGAAAATCGAACATAGTAAAGTGCGTTTGTGAGAGAATGCAATAATGTGAAAATTTCGGTTGAAAAATTTTTTTGGGACATGCCGGCGGATGCGTCACCGTTGCCTCAATTTTCGGGCGTTTATCCGGCTGGCATTTTTTTCAAGTTATTTTTTTGATTCAACAGCCATCATCGGTCCCCGGTTTCAGCATTGGCGGGCGGCGGCCTTCTTCCGGCCGCAGGCGGCGCCGCAGTTTTTTCATCAAAACTTTTCATATAGCCAAACTGCTTCAGCACCGGCACCACATGCGAGCCCGCGAGCCGCACGGCCACACTCGATCCCCTGGTTTTTTCCACCCTTACGCAAACAACGATGTGGCCTTCACCTTTTTGCTTTGGCGCAAAAAATACATACCAGCCATCGTTGATCCGTTCGCCCCGGAAGATTCGTTCGGGCGTACCAGTTTTACCGGCCACGGTCAGGCCCAGCCGATCTCTTTTTGAGGCACTCTGTTCTTTCATGTATTGCGTCAGCAGGGCAGCCGATTGCGGGTCATTCAGCAAGGGAACGCCAGGTTCCACCCGCAGCAGCGAATCACTGATTTTTGAAATATACCGGCTATGCGCCAGCGTACCGTTGTTGGCAATGGCGCCGGCCACACGGGCCATGGCGGCGGGTGTGGCCACCAGTTCGCCCTGGCCCCAGGCCATGCCGGAAATACCGCGGCCACGGGTTTTGCGAATGTCGTTGCGGTTGTACGATTGCACCGATGTAAATTCCGTTTTTCGCCAGATAGCTTTCATGTTTTCCTGCCGGTCGGCATTGTTGAAATCCGCATCGTAAAAATAGCCGCCCACGCCCCGTAGGAATAAACCGGCCTTCAGGTAAATTTCGCCCATCTCCTCTTCCAGCCTTTCCTCATTGGCCAAGCGAATGAAAAAAGGATTGTTGGAACGGACAATGCCGCGTTGGATGGTAATGTTACCGGTTTCGTCGGGCTCTTCGCTGCGTATACGGATCAAATCGCCGGGACGAACAAGAATGGATTTTTTGGCCGCAACAGCCGGACCTAGTTTATTAAATGCCGCCGCCGCGGTAATCAACTTGGCAGTGGACCCGGGCTGTGAAGCATAGGTAAAGCCAAGATCGCGGTTGGTGAGAAAATACGGCAGGCGGCTTAGTTCAGCGTTGGTCAGCGTCATTCGCTCCAAATCATTGACAGGTGCCGCCGGGTACATAGCCGATGCCAGCACATCGCCGGTGTTATCTTCCATCACCACAACGGAGATGCGGCTGTTGCGCAGTGTGTCCAGCGTTTGCAGCGACTGTTGCAACCGGGTTTGCAGTGCCGCATCGAGGGTCATTTGCACGTCGCGGTTGCGTTGTTTAAAGCTGTCAACGGCGGCGCTGTTGATGCCGGCCAGCAGCAGGGGCGAAAGGGCGCTGAAATCCCGTTGTATCACCGTCATTTCAGTTTCGGTGCGGGGAAGAAAGCGGCTTTCGCGAAAGCGGCTTGCCTTTACCTGCAGCGGCGTTTCCGGGGCCGGAAAGCCACGCAGTTCGGCCATGTGTTCATATTCCCCAAAATAGCCGTTGGTGCTGCCCATAAAGGCGCCGCTGTTCATATCGCCCACCCAAAAAAACATGGACTCGTAAAACGGGTAATACCGGTCGAGGCGCTTGTGCGACAGGGCCTGCAGCGCCCTTGCGTTCAGCCCGGCCGAGATCAGCGAATCCTGCTGGTTTAAAAACACCTGCGGGTTGCCGGTAGCCAGCACCCGCCCTTCACGGTCGAGCAGGTTGCCGGCACCCAGGCGGTTCATGAGGATGGCGATGCGTGGATTGTAGCTGAACATACGGGCCCCGCTGCGGTCCGCCACCAGGGCCGGCTGCACCACCCAGCGGGCCGGACGAAAGAGGTATTGCCCTACCGTGACGCCCAGGAGCGCCACGCCGGTAAGGGCTGCCAGCAGTGCCGGCATAATGTTGCGGTCGTGCTGGCGGCCTATGTACCGCATCTGTACCGGAGAGCCCTGCACCACTGATGCCGACAGCAAAAAGCCGGCGGCAAACAGGTTGGCGATCAGCGACGATCCGCCGTAACTCATAAACGGCAACGACACACCCGAAAGCGGTAGGGCGCCAATGGAGCCGCCGGCTATTAGCAGGAACTGCACAAATGTGCTGATGCCAATGCCGGCACAGAGATAAAACAGCAACGGCGTACCCGTTTGCCGGCCAATTAGGATAGCCCGGTGCAGGTAAAGCAAAAAGCCAATGAAGACACAGATGATTCCGGCCCAGCCAAACTCTTCGCCCAGCGCCGGCAAGATCATGTCGGTGTGAGCTTCGGGAATGGTTTTGGCAAAACCTTCGCCAATGCCCTGCCCCTGTACGCCTCCGCTGCTCATGGCCCATAGGCCGTTAGCGATCTGGTCGCCGCCAAACACTTCGTTGTTCCAGGGGTCCTGCCAAATGGCTTTACGGTCCACTAGCCGCTGAATGGGCCCGGGAAAAATATCGGCCAGGAAAGGCACACGGTCGAGCAGCAGAAAACCGGCCATAACGGCCAGGATCATCACCGCCGATTCCGTCAGTTGTCGTTTGACAAAAAGGATGGTCAACAGCAAGAGCAATACGGTAATACCGGTGGCCAGCAGCACATTATTATTCGTGAGCCAGATCGTGAGCGCATATACCGCAGCCGTTCCGGCCGCATAAATAAAGTCGCCCCGCGAAAAAGAAAACAACACAATGAAAGTAAAGCAGGCCACCATGGCCGGCCCCAGGTCGCCCAGGATCAAAAACAAAAAGATCGTACTGAAGATGGCGAGCAGTGCAAACGAAAAAAACTGCCAGCGCTTTTGCCAGCGGCCATATTCCGATATAAATTTTTCGTTGGCGGCAAAATAGCCTGCCAGGAAAATAACGATCAGAAATTTGACAATTTCACTGGGCTGCACGCCAAAGAGATTCACTTTTACACCGCTGCCCTGCGGCCCGGTGCCGAAAAAAATAGTTGCCAGCAGCAGCAGTAAAGCCAGCAATGCCCAGGGCTGCCCGCTAGCCGCTCTTTGATCGTGCTGGAAAATAAAAAGACGAAACAGTCCCGAATCGCTGGTGAGCTTGCGCAGGTTGAAAAACTGCAGCAGGAAAACGGCAGCCATCCCAACCAAAAAGTAAAACACCGTGCTTTTGCCGAAAAACCGGTCGCGGAGCGGGTCCTGCAGCGATAACAAGGTGAGTATTGATAACCCGGTGAGCAGCATCAGCACCGGCAGAATAAACTGGTCGGACTGCGGAAACCTGACCGACAAAAAAACGTGCAGCACCAGGAACGATCCGAAAAACACCAGGATGATGGTCCAGAACCAGGTGGAGACATCGGCCGGCTGGCGAACGATCAACGCTTTTTCTTTTCGGAGGTTGTTGAAATCGCGGGTAGAGAATAGCTTGATGCGGTGTGGCGCTTCGGCAAACGAAAAAGAAACGTTGCGGTCCAGTTCCTGCACGCCCCTCGCAGAACCAAACTGAAAGCCGGGTTTCAGCGGTAAAACTTCGTAGGCGCGGCCCTGCTGAAGTCCGGCAAACGAAAATTTTCCGTCGGTGCCGGTGCGGGCATAGGCCGCCAGGGAAATCAACTGTCGCCGGCCGGCCGAATCTACCCTAAAAAGCTGCACCACGGTGGCCGATGAATCAACCACCGTACGCCCCTCGTCCTGGATGGCATCGCTATACAAGCTGTCCTGCGGAATCACCATCTGCAAGCGCACCAAAACGCCGCCACTAGCATCGCCGCTTTCGGTGGCTACCTCGCCCGAAATAGCGTGCTGTCCCTGGTTAACATTCACCACAGCCGGAAGCTGCGGCGGCGACCGGCGTTCGCGGTCGAACCGGAGCGAGTCGTTGCCTGCAAAGCCAATTAAAATGCGGGCCAGCCTTGCCCGCCGCCGGAAACTTTCGCCGCCTTTTGCATACGCCTCATCGGTTGTCAGCTCAAAGGCCCGCTTATTCAGCTCGCCAATGTTATCTATCTGCTCGTATTGGCCAAATCCCTGCTGAGCCACCGAGCGAATGAGCTCAATATCGCGGCGGTCTTCAAAATAAAAGCCCTTCTGCAGCAGGCCGGCCAGTGCGCCGGCCGGGTCGCCGGCGTTCAGGTTAATCATGGAGCTGTTGGACAACCTTGGCGCTACTTCATCAAAATCTTTTTGCAACACGGCGTACAACTGCAGAAAAAGATAAAGCAGCACGCCACCAAGCGACAGTAAAAAAACACGTTCGATATTCCGGCTCCTGATAAATGCAGGCATTGTGTAATTATTAATTCGGTGACACGGTACGGTTGGTACGGAAGCTGTCGGCAAGGGTGCCGGACAAGGTGCTGTCTGCCAGCAGGTAGTAATTGCGCTGCACCGGCACACGACAGTTTTCGAACCGCACATTGCGCAGCTGCAATCCTTTGCCCTGCAGCAGCACGGCCGTGGAAAAATTGCGGAAGGTGATATTCTCCAGCACAAGGGCTTTATTGCTGACGGTGGCCACAAGAGCAGGTCCCTGGAAAGCGCTGTCGCTTTCGAGCACAAGCCCGTTACCGTTTATCCGCAACGTATCCTGCCGCACAAAAACAGTATCGCCCAGCATTATCGGCTGCGTACCGGCGGTATCGGAAAAGGAGAAATTGCGGTCAGCCAAACCAAGGCTGTCGCGAAAGATCCTCTCCTGTTCGTTGGGTGCATAGCCAGCCGACGCCACCGGAACAGTTGTTTCCGGGTTGGCCTTTTCGCTCCGGAACCATAGATAGACACAGCCCGCGGCCAGCATCAGGCAAAGCAGGGCCAATAACCAAACCAGCGACCCGGATTTTTTGGCAGAACGCACCGGAACCGGCGGCGACATTTCATCCGTTTCAGTCGCTACCGCCACTTCTTCATCCGGACTTCCGTTTTTTTTTGTAGCAACCGGTTTTGTGGCCTTCAGTTTCAGCGGTTTTTTGTTGTTGTGCACCAGCACCACTGTAATGTTGTCTTTTCCACCGGCTATGTTGGCGGCATCCACCAGTATCTCTGCCCTTTGCTGCAACGAGCCGGGCGCAAGAAGCACGGCAGTCATTTCATCGCGGGTCACCAGGTCGGTTAAGCCATCGCTGCAAAGCAGCAGCAGATCGCCGGGCAAAAAAGGCGATGAGCCGGTTTCTACATAATCGCTTTGCACATCAATCCGCGGATCAAAACCAAGTGCCTTGCTGATTTCATTGCGCTTTGGGTGCGCCATGGCTTCGGCTTCGGTAAGCCGTCCGCTGTCTTCCAAAAATCCTACAAACGAATGGTCTTTGGTCACCTTCACCAGCGAACGGTCGCGGAGCAGGTACATCCGGGTGTCGCCCACATGCGCATAATAAAACTGGTTGTTGGCCATGTCCACCAGCGCCAGGGTCAGTACGCAGGCCATCTGGTCTTTGCCACGCTGTTGAAATTTTTCGTTGTAAATATTGAGGTTGGCCTGCAGCAGGCTTTCGTGCAATGTTTTTAACGGATCGGCCGACGGCTGCTGCAACTTTTCGCGAATGGTTTCCCTGGCTATTTCGGCCGCCACCTCGCCGCCTTCGTAGCCGCCTACGCCGTCTATCACACAGGCTGCTATCCACCCATTGGGCAGGGTCTCGGCCAGAAAGCTGTCCTCGTTGTTATCTCTTACCCGGCCGGTATTGGTGACGCCGTAAAAGTTATCAGCCATTCTTTTTGTGCGAGTTTTTTATTTCAGCAAAATGGGCAAAGAGCAAGGCAACGCATACACCCAGCAACACAAGCGAAATGATGGCGTCCATTGTTCAGGGTTTAAAAATGTTGACGCCGACAATGCCGTTCAGCAAAATGCGGGAGTTGAAAGGAAGTTCGGTCCATTGCGGCTGGCTTTCTTCGCTGCGCTTTACTTCTTTTTCATTCACCACTGTTTTTTCGCCGAAGGAAGCCAGGAAAAATTTGTTATCTGTCCGATTGAAACGAATCTTCAGGTGCGGAGAATTTACCCAGTCGGAAGGAATTTTAAAAAGCTGGCTGCCGGTGGCCGCCTCTTTTCCCGATACAGTGATCTCTTCGTCCTGCATCAGGTACTCCAGCTTTTTGCCGGCAAATTCTTTGTCGGGCAAAATCGTTTCAAACCGGGCCAGGGCATTGGTGGCAGCAGCCGCCGGCGCCGCTGCCGGTCCGGACGCGGAAACCGCAACGCCGGCCGGCGTTTTAATCTGCCGTTCGTCGGCAATAAAATCTTCGCGAAACGGAACTTCATAATAGCCTTCGCTGTAAAAATGAAAGCCTTTTAAAATATCCGGGTTGATGTCAAAGGTTTGTGCAATGCCGGTTTGCCGCGGGATATAGGTCACCCTCAGGTTCTCCGAAGCCTGCGTGCTTTGGTTGTTGTCGGGCAGCAATTTGCCGATAAACGAAATATCGCCCTGCGCATAATCGGGGTTCGATACAAAACGAAAAATCCACCGGCTGGCCGATGGCTCCACGGTTTTGCCAAGTCCGCGATATTCCTTTAGAATGCCATAAATTTCCTTTAACGACTCGTGCACAATAATGCCGAAAATGCCTTTTTTGTTTTCCATAAAAAGGCGGTAGTCGTCGGGATTGAGGCAAATGATGTACTCGTGGAAAAACACCACCCGTCCGGCAAAAGAAAGCTCCTTCACCGATTCTTTGAACTTTTCAATGATGTAGTGATAAACGCGGTTGGGTGTTAATGAAGCGGTGGCTGTGCCAGACACCTCTGCTTCTTTTTTCAGAAAAAAATCATGGATGCCGATGCGCTGCCAGAAAGATTGTTTTGCTTTCATGAATGCTTGTTGGTGCGCTAAAAATACGAACCCCGCCTTTAATGACCGGGCAGGTGAAAAAATTGTGCGGAAGGCGTTAAATTTTTCGGTTGGATAATTGGCTGCGGGGACACCGGTGGGTGTTAGAGATTGAAATGAACACGACTTTTTCTTTTTGCTTTCGAAAGCGACCGAGGTATGAAAAGTATTTTCCTTTTCGTGGCGCAACGGCATATTTACAAACAACCAGGTCGGCAGTTTTTTGCGAGCTACCATACATCGCATTCAATCAAAAAAGAAAACGATAGCCTCAACATTTTTTTTTGGCCCTGGCGTGATGGTAAGTTCCCGCGTATGTTGCACAGCCGGTCCACACCCTGTCAGCTCCTCGATAATGGTGCATAATTGTTGCCAGATGGCATATTCCTCGCTTCCTGCCGGGTGCATTATAAAACCTTTGCGATAGTCTTCCCACGTTTCTTCAAGTAGAGAAGATTAGCCTCCGGCTAACAATCATTTTAAGTATCCACATTGACCACTGCCCTATTTTTTACCACGCAAAAAATTACTGCGTTTACGCATCGCTCAGGCGGGACCAATCAAATGGGCATTCCCTTTTGGTTTGTTGTGCATTTATTGCAAATTGTTCTTGTAAAAATTTTTAATGCATAAGTTTTGCGGCACTACCTCTCGTTAGTGCCCGGCAGGCGATGGCCGCACCGGCAACTCAGTTGAACATCTGTACACAAATTACCAACGCCGGGCTTGGCGTTGGCGTAAAAATTGAAAACACTACGGCACAAACCACAAAAACAAGATTCAGCTACATGAAGATGACCAACTACCCCGGCTATCCTTTTCC
This sequence comes from uncultured Flavisolibacter sp., assembly GCA_965365435.1. Classification (GTDB taxonomy): domain Bacteria; phylum Bacteroidota; class Bacteroidia; order Chitinophagales; family Chitinophagaceae; genus Flavisolibacter. Next base: position 187,693 of record CBDUBQ010000005.1, on the reverse strand, counting down.
ACTGGGTGCAAACTGGGATGGGCAGGGGGTAAATTTTGCTTTGTACAGCGAAAATGCAACGGCGGTTGAACTTTGCCTGTTCGAGGACGGCAATGAGGCCGTGGAGACCACCCGCATCAGGGTGAAAGAAAAGACCCATTCGATCTGGCATATTTATATTCCCGGCCTTCGGCCCGGCCAGCTTTATGGCTACCGTGTTTACGGACCATACGAACCACAAGCGGGCCACCGGTTCAATCCCAACAAGCTGCTGATTGACCCGTATGCGAAAGCAATTTCCGGCACCATTCGCTGGAACGACACGCTATTTGGGTACGAAATTGGACACCAGGACGGCGACCAGAGTTTTTCGGACCTCGACAGTGCGCCTTTTACGCCAAAATCAGTGGTCATAGACCCGCGTTTCGATTGGGAGGGTGATAAGCTGCCACGCATCCCTTATCACCGCACCATCATTTACGAAACACATGTAAAGGGGTTCACGAAAATGCACCCGGCCATACCCGAAGAAATCCGAGGCAGCTACGCCGCCATTGCTCATCCCGTCACCATCCAATACTTCAAGGAGCTTGGCATTACGGCTATCGAATTGATGCCGGTGCACCACTTTGTCACTGATAAATTTCTGTTCGACAAAGGCCTCACGAATTATTGGGGCTACAACACAATCGGTTTTTTTGCGCCCGATGTCCGGTATTCATCCAGCGGTACCAACGGCCAGCAGGTGTTTGAATTCAAGCACATGGTAAAGGAGCTCCACAAGGCCGGGATTGAAGTGATCCTTGATGTGGTGTACAACCACACGGCCGAAGGCAACCACCTCGGCCCTACCCTTTCGTTTCGCGGCATTGACAATCTTTCGTATTACCGCCTTACCGACGACAAACGGTATTACATGGACTACACCGGCACCGGTAATACACTAAACGCCATGATGCCGAACGTGCTGCGCCTTATCATGGACAGCTTGCGCTACTGGGTGCTGGAAATGCATGTGGATGGTTTTCGGTTTGACCTGGCAGCCTCGCTGGCCAGGGAGCTGCACGAAGTGGACCGCCTCGGGTCGTTTTTCGACATTATTCACCAGGACCCGGTGATATCGCAGGTAAAGCTCATTGCCGAACCCTGGGATATTGGCGAGGGTGGCTACCAGGTGGGTAATTTTCCGCCCGGCTGGGCCGAATGGAACGGCAAATACCGCGACTGCATGCGTGACTACTGGCGCGGCGCCGAAAGCATGCTGGGCGAGTTTGCGCAGCGCTTCACCGGCAGCCCCGACCTGTACGAGGACAACAACCGCCAACCGACGGCCAGCATCAATTTCATCACCGCCCACGATGGCTTTACGCTGCGTGACCTGGTGTCGTACAACGATAAGCACAACGAAGCCAACGGCGAAGGCAACAACGATGGCGAAAGCCATAACCGGAGCTGGAACTGCGGCTTTGAAGGAGACGTTGACGTACCGGCTATCACCCTGCTACGGCAGCAGCAGATGCGGAATTTTTTGACGGCGCTTTTTCTGTCGCAGGGCGTGCCCATGATCGTAGCCGGCGATGAGCTGGGCCGTACCCAACGCGGCAATAATAACGCCTACTGCCAGGATAACGAGATATCCTGGGTGGACTGGGAAGGGGCCGACCAGGACCTGCTGACCTTCTGCAAAAAAATCATTCACTTTTGCAAGCGCCACCCGGTTTTTAACCGGCGCAAATGGTTTAAAGGACAGCCCTTTAAAGGCGTGGGCGTGGAAGACATTGCGTGGTTCAGGCCCGACGGCCTGGAGATGACGGATAGCAACTGGCGTGACGATTTTGCCAAAACGCTGGGCATCTTTCTCAATGGCAAGGCCATTCCGTCGCCGGGCCCGAAGGGCGAGCGCATTGTGGACGACAACTTCTTTCTCATTTTCAACGCCTTTTACGACAACATCCCGTTTCAACTGCCGCCGCAAAAATTCGGACGCAAATGGCAGCGCATTCTCGACACGGCGCAGGGCTATTTTGAAGAAAGCGGGGACTTGTTTGCAGCCGGCAAAACCATTGAAATTTCCGGCCGCTCGGTTGTATTGCTGAAAGAATTGACGAAATAACTATGCAGTTGACAGATCTATCGAAACGAACAATTGGCGTAAATTTTACGGCCGAAGGAGTGGCCACCATCAATGTGTGGGCGCCCCTGGCAAAAGCAGTGGTGGTGGAAACGGAAGGGGCGGAAATCAGTTTGGAAAAACTGCCCTACGGATACTGGCAGGCCTCTACCGGCGAACTAAAACCCGGGATGCTGTACAAGATCCGGGTGGACGGGCAACAGGCCGTTCCGGACCCAGCTTCGCTGTCGCAGCCGGGCGGCGTGCATGCCCACTCGGCAGCCATTGACCTTTCTGCCTTTTCCTGGCCGCAAGACGGCTGGAACAACCTACCGCTCGAAGATTACATCATCTATGAGCTCCATGTTGGCACCTTTACCGAAGAAGGCAGCTTTGCTGCATTGGAGCAAAAGCTCGGCCATCTGAAAAGCCTCGGCATCACCGCCATTGAAATTATGCCGGTGGCCCAGTTTCCCGGTAGCCGCAACTGGGGCTACGATGGCGTATTTCCGTTTGCCGTGCAGCACTCCTATGGCGGTGCCGCCGGCTTACAGCAGCTGGTGGCAGCCTGCCACCGGCAGGGCCTGGCGGTTATCCTTGACGTGGTGTACAACCACCTGGGGCCGGAAGGAAATTACCTCGGTGCACTGGGTCCTTTCTTCACCGAAAAATACAACACACCCTGGGGCAATGCCATCAACTTCGACGATGCCTGGTGCGATGGCGTGCGGCGCTTCGTGGTGGAAAATGCCCTGATGTGGTTCCGCGATTTCCGGATTGACGCCCTGCGGCTTGATGCTGTACACGCCATTAAAGATTTCAGCCCGGTACATATCCTGGCGGAGATCCGCATGCGCCTGAATGAGCTGATGGCGCAAACGGGGCGGAAACATTACCTGATGGTGGAGCTTGATTTGAACGACACCCGTTTTATCAACCCACCGGAGCGGGGCGGATATGGCATGGATGCGCAATGGGTTGATGAGTTTCACCACGCCCTCCGGGTGGCCACCGGCCAGGAAAAAACCGGCTATTACAGCGATTTCAACGGCCTTGACCATCTGGCCAAAAGCTACCGCGATGCCTACGTGTACGACGGGCAGTGGTCACCGCACCGGAATAAATTTTTTGGTGTAAAAGCCGATGAGGCGGCGGGACACCGGTTTATCGTTTTTTCGCAAAACCACGACCAGGTGGGCAACCGAATGCTGGGCGAACGTACCAGCACGCTGGTGAGCTTCGAGCAACAAAAACTGATGGCCGGCGCCGTGCTGCTAAGTCCGTTTTTGCCCATGTTATTTATGGGCGAAGAATGGAGCGAGCCGGCACCGTTTCAGTACTTTGTCAGCCATACGGACCCCGAACTGGCGGAAGCCGTACGAAAAGGACGCAAGGCCGAATTTGCCGCATTTCATCTTGAAGGCGAAGCATCCGACCCCATGGCCGAAGAGACATTTCTCCGCTCAAAGCTCCAATGGCACCTGGCCACCGTAGGAAAGCACAAAACCATGTTGGACTACTACAAAGCCCTGATCCATTTGCGCAAAACGCATCCCGTATTAAAAACCACCGACCGCCGTTCAATGACGGTGGAGAGTAATGCCGACAGCGGAACCCTCACCGTCCATCGCTGGCAGGGCGGGAAAAAACTGGCGCTGCTTTTTAATTTTTCGCCCGAAACCGCCATCCTGGACCTTGACCAGGCAACGGGATATAAACCCATATTTCACTCGGCCGACGCCGCCTGGGGAGGGCCGGGAGAGGCCGTCATTTCCGACACGGCCATTCGCCTGCAGCCGCAATCGGTGCTGGTGCTGGAGCAATGAGCCATAGGCCATCAAACCATATCTACATCAAACTATGTTTCATCCAATTTCCACTTACCGCATACAGTTTCATAAAGAGTTCCCGCTGCACAAGCTCCAAGCGATTATTCCCTACTTGCAACAATTGGGGATTAAAACATTATATGCATCGCCCATTTTTGAAGCGGTGCCGGGCAGCACACACGGCTACGATGCTACCAACCCGCTGCTCATTAACCCGGAGATCGGCACCGAAGAATCGTTCCGGGCACTGCGGCAAAAGCTGGCCGATGCCGGCATTGCCTGGCTGCAGGACATTGTTCCCAACCATATGGCCTTTGACCACCGCAACAAGTGGCTGATGGACGTGCTGGAAAAAGGCGAGCAGTCGGTGTACGCCGGCTTTTTCGACATTACCTGGACCACCCGACTCTTCAAAGGAAAGGTGATGGTGCCTTTTTTAGGCAAGCCTTTAGATGAGGTCATTAACAGCGGCGAGCTGTCGCTCGGCTACGAAGACGGCCGCTTTGTGCTGAAATATTTCGATAGCTGGTACCCCATCAAAATATTTTCCTACCTCACTATCCTGGAGCGGGCCGAAAGCAACGATGCCATCGTGTCGCTGAAAGAACAGGTATCGAACAGCCATAAGCTGGAGGCTGCCGAAGACCTGAAAAAATCCTGGGATGAAGTATTGCTGCAAATGCAGTCGCTGATGAAGAACGAGGTGGTGCGGTCCTCGCTAAGCGGGGCGGTAACCGCTATCAATAACGACAGAGAAGCCCTTCGTTCGCTGGCCAACGAACAATACTACCGGTTGTGCCACTGGCAGGAAACCGACGAACGCATCAACTACCGCCGCTTTTTCACCGTGAACGGGTTGATTTGCCTGAATATACAGGACGAAAAAGTGATGGAGCAGCACCACGCATTTATCCGCCAGTTAGTGGAGGAAGGCATTTTCCAGGGGCTGCGGATTGACCACATAGACGGGCTGTATAATCCCACGCAATACCTGCAACGGCTGCGGGCAACGGCAGGCGACGAGGCTTACATCGTGGTGGAAAAAATTCTGGAACCGGGCGAAGACCTCCCGCCTCACTGGCCCCTGCAGGGCAATACCGGCTACGATTTTTTAGCCATGGTCAACAACCTGTTTACCAACCCGGCTGCCGGGCCGGCCTTCACCGAATTTTACGAAGAACTGACCGGCAACTTTGCCACGGTGCACCAACAGATACGCAACAAAAAAGCACACATCCTGGAGGAGCATATGGGCGGCGAGCTGGAAAACCTGTACCAGCTTTTTCTGCAGTTGAATGTTGCCGACAAACGCAAGCTGGCCCGCATTCCGCCCGACGACCTAAAGTCGGCCATTGGAGAATTTTTGGTGCAATGCCCGGTGTACCGGTATTACGGCGACCGGTTTCCGCTTTCGTCCGAGGAAGAAAAAGCCGTCAGAGAAATTCTAATGAGCGTTCGCCGCAGTGGCGAATCGAACGAGGCGGTGGCGGTGCTGGAGAACGCCTTGCTCAACCGCCCCTACGAACACAATCAGGAAGTCAACGAACGCATCGGGCAGTTTTACCAACGCCTGATGCAGTTTACCGGTCCGCTGATGGCCAAGGGTGTGGAAGACACCCTGATGTACACCTTTAACCGGTTTATTGGCCACAACGAGGTAGGCGACTCGCCCGAAGCATTCGGCGACACGGTGGAAGGCTTTCATCAGAAAATGAAGGCGCGGCAGCAACAATGGCCCCTATCGCTCAACGGCACCTCCACACACGATACCAAACGGGGCGAAGACAGCCGGGCCAGGCTCAACGTGCTGACCGACGTGCACGAAGCCTGGCTGGAACAGGTGGCCGGGTGGCGGCAGCTGAATGCGGCACTGAAACAAAACGGAATTCCCGACGACAACGACGAGTATTTTATTTACCAGGCCCTCGTCGGTAACCGGCCCATGCCCGGCGAAGACGAGGATGATTTTGAAACCCGCATACAGGATTACCTGCAAAAAGCGCTGCGGGAAGCAAAGGTCCATTCCAACTGGGCCCGGCCCGATGAAGCCTACGAAAACGGCGCCAAGGCGTTTGTGGTGGCCCTGCTCGACAAGTCGAAACCGTTCTGGAAAAGCTTCACGGCTTTTCTGGAAAAAATTGCCGACCATGGCATTGTCAACTCCCTTTCGCAACTTGTGTTGAAAGTTACCTGTCCCGGTGTGCCGGACATTTACCAGGGCTGCGAGTTCTGGGATTTTAGCCTGGTAGATCCCGACAACCGGCGCCCGGTGGACTATCAAAAACGCCAGCAATTTCTACAGGCGCTGGAAGGAAAATCCGCCGAAGCGATGTTTCAACAGCTCTGGGAAAAACGCTACAATGGTGGTATAAAGCTTTGGCTTACCCAAAAGCTGTTGGCGCTGCGCAACAGTTATGCGGACGTCTTTGCGCAAGGCGAATACCTGCCCCTGACCGTAGAAGGCCGCTACAAAGACCATGTGCTGGCATTTGCGAGGCGCCACAAGGGCACCGTGCAGGTAGTAGCCGTACCGCTTCATACCGCCATCATCGGCGAAGCGCAGTGCCAGTCTTTTTTTGACATTGACTGGAAGGACACACGCCTTCATCTGCCGAAGGAAACGGAGAATACGCTGGAGAATATTTTTACCAACGTAAAATTCGAAAAAGGCAAAGGGCTTTTTGCCAAAGACCTTTTTAAAAATCACCCTTTTGCCATCCTGCGTGGGCGGCAGCGATACAACGAGCGGGGAGCCGGCGTGCTGGTGCACCTCTCTTCGCTGCCTTCGCCGTTTGGCATTGGCGATATGGGTCCCGAAGCACGAGCGTTCGCCGATTTTTTAAGCCGCTCCCGCCAGAAGTACTGGCAATTGCTGCCGCTCAACCCAACCGAGGCCGGGCAGGGACATTCGCCCTACAGCGCCTTGTCGAGCAAAGCCGGGTACCCGCTGCTTATTTCACCCGAACTGTTGGTAAAAGACGGGCTGCTGGAGCCAGGCGACCTGAAGGCAGCCCACCTGCCACAGGACGGTAGCGCCGATTATGCGGAAGCCGAACGGGCCAAAGAAAAGCTTTTTGAAAAAGCCTATGCGGCCTTCGGCCAGGCGAAAGATCATCCGCTGCACGAACCTTTCAAGGCGTTCTGCAAAAACGAAAAGAGCTGGCTCGACGACTTTGCTCTTTTTATGCTGTTGAAAAAAGAACATGGCGGCAAGCCCTGGTACGAGTGGCCCGAACCCTACAAACAACGCGATGACGAGGCGCTGAAAAAGTTGGCAAAAAAGCACCAGAAAGAGGTGCAGAAAATCAAGTGGCTGCAGTTTATTTTTTCAAAACAATGGCACGGCCTGCGGGAATATTGCAACAGCCGCGACATCCGGTTTATCGGCGATATTCCGTTTTATGTGTCGTATGATTCATCGGACGTGTGGGCCGACAAAGAATTGTTTGCCCTGGACCCGGAGGGACAGCGTACCGGCATGGCCGGTGTGCCGCCCGATGCCTTCAGCGCCGACGGGCAGTTGTGGGGAATGCCGGTTTTTAACTGGGAAAAAATGGAAGCCACCGGCTATCGGTGGTGGATAGAAAGGCTGCGCAAAAACATGGAATTATTCGACCTTGTGCGGCTCGATCATTTCCGGGCATTTGCCGCTTATTGGGAGGTGCCGGCGGGCGAACAAACGGCCCGCAACGGGCAATGGAAAAAAGGGCCGGGCGCCGCCTTTTTCCAGTCCATGGAAGCGGCACTGGGCCACCTGCCTTTTGTTGCCGAAGACCTGGGCGATATAGACGAAGCGGTGCTGAACCTTCGCGATGAATTCCGGATGCCTGGTATGAAGGTGCTGCAATTTGCCTTTGGCAACGACATGCCGCAATCGGATTACATACCGCACAACTACGATAAAAACTTCCTCGTTTATTCCGGTACCCACGACAACAACACAACGGTGGGCTGGTTCCGCACGGAAGCCGGTGAAGCCGTTAAAGAACGCATCAGGCGCTATGCCGGCACCGACGTGCACGAAGGCAATATTCATCTGGTGCTGGCAAGGCTGGCTTACAGCTCCGTGGCTGATATTGCCATACTGCCGGTGCAGGACATTTTGGGCCTGAACGAAAAAGCAAGAATGAACGTTCCTTCTTCGGCCGAAAACAATTGGGCCTGGCGATTGACGCCCGGACAGCTAACAGCCGACACCGAAAAATGGCTGCAGGAGTGGACAAGAACCTACAACCGGGAATAAGACACGCATAGAGCAAATGACCGGCGCTGCGGTTTCCTACAGCCGTGCTGCCGGTCTTTTCTTTCAACCAAATTATTCAGGCATCGAGAAGGCTATACTCAGGCTTGGGCTCTGGTTGCTGCTTAGTGGTGAGGGCTGCGCCAACTTCAAACAGTCCCATGAGAAGATGGGGCAGGTAAGTCTTTTTGGCAAACCCAAAGAGCCAGGGCGATGCCGCCAGCAACACGCCGCTGGCCAAATCAAGAAGCAGGTGCTGCCGCATGGGAATGACCTTTTTTACGCCCCATTCATAATTGGTGAGCAGGCTGTAAACTACCGCTGCTTTGCCGGCCGCCTCCGGCACTTTTGTTTCGGCACCGCCACGGGCAAATCCCAATATCCAGGGCGATGCGGCAATAAACCCACCCACGGTATAGTCGAGTATGCCATGCACTTTTGTTGGAATAAATCGCTTAAAAAACTCTTTTCGTTAGCAGGAACGTTTCAGAATACGTGCCACAAAAAATGGGGACGTAAAAAAAGTCAGGGAAGCTTTGGAAGTATAATTGGAATCTTTAAAGTCTTTCCCTCCCGTTGAATTTTGCCGCTTCATTTGGTGCCGAGGTAACGGTGCTGAGCCGGTCGCCCCAGAAAAAAGAAGATGCCCGCCAGCTTGGCGCCCAAAAATTCCTTGTTACCACCGATCCCGACCAGGTGCAGCAGGCGGCCGGTTATTTTGACTTTATCCTTGACACAGTATCGTCGGCCCATGACTATACCGCCGGCCTGCTGATGCTAAAAACCAAAGGCACTTATATCTGCCTGGGCGCACCGCCGGCCGCTATAGAACTTAACCCAATGCCCCTGCTCTTTCAGGGCCGCGAAGTGGCCGGCTCACTCATTGGCGGCATTGCCGAAACACAAGAAATGCTCGACTATTGTGCAGCGCACAACATTATTGCCGATGTAGAGGTGATTCCCATCAGCGATATCAACACCGCCTACGAACGCATGGACAAAAGCGATGTCAAATATCGCTTTGTCATTGACCTTGCCACCTTATAAGACCGGCGCCTGCCGGCCATCACCCAATCCCGCCGCTACGGCGGGATTTTTATTGCCTTCTTTTCCACATTGGCTAAAAAATTTAGGAAGAGGCGTTAATTTGCCCGCCAGAAATGACCTGCCATGGCTACGCACATAAAATGTCCCAATTGTACGCATGCGTTTGATGTAGAAGAAGTGCTTTCGTCGGATGTGGAGCAAAAGCTCAAACAACAGTATGAGCAAAAGCTGCAGCAATCGCTGATGCAGGTGGATGCGGAGCGCAAACGCCTGGAAGGGCAGCAAGCCGAGTTTGAGGAAAAACGAAAAAAGCAGAACGAGATTTTCCAGGAACGCCTGCAGCAGGAACGCCAAAAGATGGAGCAGCAGGCGATGGCTGAAAAGGAAAAATGGCAGGCGGAATTGCAGCAGCAAATACGAAAATCAGTGTCGCAGGATTACGAAAACCAACTCCGGGTTCTGCAGGAATCGGACAGGGAAAAAGAAGAAAAGCTTAAGTCGGCACGGCAAAAAGAACTGGACTTCATGCGCCGCGAAAAAGACCTGCAGGCAAAAGAAGCGGAGCTGGAGCTGCAACTGCAAAAAAAGCTTTTGCAGGAAAAAGCGGCGCTACTCGACCAGTTTCGTAAAGACGAAGAGCAACGCATTGCGATGAAGGAAGAAGAGCATCTGTTTAAAATGAAAGACCTGCAGATGCAGTTGGAAGAACAGAAAAAGCTGATTGAAGAAATGAAAAAACGGGCCGAACAGGGGTCCATGCAACGGCAGGGCGAGGTGCAGGAGCTGCTGCTGGAAGAAATGCTGAAGGACCATTTCCCGTTCGACATCATCAGCGAAGTAGGCAAAGGCGTGGAAGGCGCGGATTGTATGCAAACCGTTCGCAACCACCTCGGGCACGACTGCGGCAAGATCATCTTCGAAAGCAAGCGCACGAAAACTTTCCAGACCTCCTGGATTGAAAAGCTAAAAAGCGACATGCGCAATAAGGGCGCTGATGTAGCCATTATCGTCACGCAAGCTTACCCCAAAGACTTTAAATGTTTTGGCGAGCTGGATGGCGTGTGGATTTGTTCGTTTAGCGAGGTGATTGCGCTGACCACAGCGATGCGCCATACGATCATGCGCATTGCCGAAACCAAACGCGGCGAAGAGAACAAAGGGGAAAAAATGCAATTGCTGTACGATTATCTTACCGGCAACGAGTTCCGCCAGCAGATGGAAACGATTGTGGAAGGATTCTTATCCATGAAAACCTCCATTGACAAGGAACGCATACAAATGGAAAAGCTGTGGAAGGAACGCGAAAAACAGTTGCAAAAAGTGCTGATCAGCACGTCGGGTTTATATGGTTCTATTAAAGGCATTGCCGGCGCTTCGGTGGGCAACATCCCATTGCTCGAAGACGGCGGTGACGAAAACGATGGCCAAACCTTGCTGGTGAAATGAGTGCCACCATCGTGCTTTTATCGGCTTTTGTTTTTTATTTCATGGTTGACCGTATGGGCGGTCGTGGAAGGCAGCACCGGTTGTACAGCCGTTACTGCCAGCCGCCGGTGATTGAACCCGGCGACATTGTGGTGTATGGCCGCGATCTGCCGTTGCAAGAAAATCAGTTACACCCGATGCTGCTGCGGCGTTTTCCCTACTACCAGCAGTTAGCAGCAGAGCCGAGGCAGCATTTCCTTTTTCGCCTGCAGGCTTTTCTCCGTCAAAAAATAATCATCATTAAAGACGATGAGGGCTACCAGGAAATGCCGGTGCTGGTGGGGGCGGCGGCCATCCAGCTAACGTTTGGGCTGCCCGATTTTCGGTTTTCCTTTTATCGTTACCTCCGCATTTACCCCGAAGCGTTTTTTTCGAGTGACTTTACCCGGGTGCTTGCCGGCAATGTGAGCAGCAACACCATCTCGGTTGCGTGGAATCATTTTTTGCAGGGCTACGATCATGTAAAGGACGGCAGCAATGTGGGCCTGCATGAAATGAGCCATGCTTTATATTTTCAGAAAGTGGAGGTAGAGCAGAACTATGCAAAAAACTTTACCCGGCGCTTTCAAAAATTATACGATACTTGCCATCAGGCATCTGCCACCGAAAAAACCGGCGCAAAAAATTTATTCTCCGCTTATGCCGACAGCAGCCTGCAGGAGTTCTGGGCCGAATCGGTGGAATTGTTTTTTGAAAAGCCCCTTGCAGTAAGAGAGCATTACCCGGAACTCTTTAGCCAGATGGTTTTGTTGCTGAACCAGGATCCCCTCAAGGCCGGCGATCCTGTCATTAACCGGCGGAAAGCAAGGCCTTTTTTTCAGCAAACACTTCAATCGGTCACCCAGGCGAGGCAAAGATTGTTGAACAGGCGATAGTGCAACTGCAGATGATGCCAGGCGCCCGGCGCCAGAAAACGGGCCGGCAGTTTGCCGGCATGGCCGGTCGGCATCGCGTCTATCCGGATCATTTCGCTGAAATCCACCTGTCCATAACTCCACCATTTATACAATGCTTCTTTTGCCGACCAAAGCAAGGTGAGGGGCAGGTAACTGGTTCGGGGATCAGTGATGTTGCGACTGCCGACGGTGGCACTGTCTGTTATCGGGTTTTCCACCGGTGCAGCATTCCCGGCCACCGCTAACTGGTTTTGATACACCAATATCAATTCTTCCTCGTGCAAAAATTTTTCTTTGATCCTTTCCACCTTGATCGAAGGAATTTCGATGTCCACTCCCACCCTTTTCGACGTGCTGACAATAGCTGCCGCATAGTCGGCGCAATGCGAGATGGAGAAATGGAAAGCTTCATCGTCGAGGAAAGGCTTGCGGGTATCGGCAATGCGGATAAGGTCGAGCGGGAAGGCGGGAAAAAGATACTGCAGCAGGTATCGTCCGGCCAGGTGTTGAAGCCGCTTGTGCGGGTGGGTGATGTCGCGCTGCAAAGGCACCCGGAAAAACGTTTCTTCTTCCTCGATCTTCCAGATGGCGAGACGGGTATTGCCGTCTATTTCCTGTTGAAAAAAAATAGGCATATTCTCCGTTTCCGGGTTTATTTTGGGCCGTCCGAACGCCAAAAGTAAATTGTCAAAACCCAACCGACGCATGATTTTATCCGACAAGCGCATTCTGGAAGAAATGGAGAAAGGAACGATCAAAATTGTACCCTACCACCGCGATTGCCTGGGCAGCAACAGCTACGACGTTCATTTAGGCAAAACCCTGGCCACCTACCGCGAACACATCCTCGACGCAAAAAAACACAACGAAATTGAAGCGTTTGAGATACCCGACGATGGCTTTGTCCTTTACCCGCATATTTTTTACCTGGGCGTAACGCTGGAGTACACCGAAACACATGCGCATGTGCCGTTCCTCGAAGGCAAGTCCTCCACCGGGCGTTTGGGTATAGACATCCACGCCACGGCTGGTAAAGGCGATGTGGGTTTTTGCGGCAACTGGACGCTGGAGATTTCGGTGAAGCAGCCGGTAAAAGTATATGCCGGAATGCCGGTGGGCCAACTGATTTATTTTCCGGTGGAAGGCGAAATAGAAATTAAATACAACCAGAAAGCTAATGCCAAGTATAGCGGCCAGCCCAACCGGCCGGTGGAGAGCATGATGTGGAAGAACACGTTCTAGCCATACGCATCTCCGCGATTTAAATGAAATAAAAATCCCTGTCTGTTGACCGGGATTTTTATTTGGCTAAGCGGCTGCTTAAAATAAATCGTGTGCCGGCCATTGTTTGATACCGTTTACAACCTCCCACATCATGCTATCCGCTTCGCCCTGCCAGCGGGTGTTCATCACAAATGCCCACGAAAGGCCGTTGCCGGCCCGCACGATGATGGCGCCGCCGCCCGTGAATGATCCATTGTGAAAATAATTACTGCCGTTGACCGACCATCCTTTCGCATAGCCGCTATTGTTGGCCGACGGCGTCACCATCGAACTAAAGCTTGCTGAGCTAAGAATATCCGGCTTGGTGGCGAAACCATCGGCCTTCACCACTAAGCGAAGCAAATCAATGGGCGAAGCAATCCAGCCGCCGTGTGCATCCATGCGTTTTACCTTCATGCTGTAGGGATCGCCGCTATCGTAATAAACCGATTCGTTGTACCGCCTTCCCGAGAGATCATCGGCAGCCACCCACATATTCTGAATGCCGCAGGGTTTCAGAATATTGTCCCGCACATAATTTTCATACGTCTGCCCCGACTTTTTCTCAATCACCCGGCCCAGTACGCAATAGCCAAAGTTTGAATAAGCATATTTGCTGCCGGGTGTCGTCTCTGGGTCGCGGTTATCGAGCACCCAGCCGATCAACTGGCTGTGATTGTATGAGGTTTGCTGAAACATGGGATCGCCGGCGTTGCCGTCGCTGTTGTTATTCCACTGGTCGCCACCGGCCGAATGTTCCAGCAAATGCTGCACGGTGATGGCTTTTTCGCTGCTGCTGTACGCCGAGCTGCCATAGGTGGTTCCCAGGATGGCGCCATCGCCAAAAACTTTGTCGCCAAGCTTGTATTTGCCGCCTTCTATCTGCTTCATGGCCGCTACGGCCGTAATGGGCTTCGATACGCTGGCCACGCGGAAAAGCGTGTTAGGGCCGGGCACGTCGCCGGTGCCTTTGTCCATGGTGCCATAACCCTTGGCGTATAGCAGTCGCCCGTCTTTCACCAGGGCAATGGCGGTGCCCGGCACACTGAACTTGCTCATGAAATCAAGCACTTTTTTGTCAATGTGTGCACGGTCAGCGGATGTCCACGCATTGGTGCTTTCCCAAACGGCCGCAAAAGCCGGCTGCCCGTTGCGGGAATAGCCACTCACCTGGTCCAGCCTATAACCGCTGTAAAGCTGGTTGTCAAATTCGTTTTGATAGCCAAGTGCCGTCATCCGGTGGCGGGCCAGCCAGCCAGGCCCGGCGGCCTTTTCCCACATGGCTGCATAATAATCAGTGCCGCCCACGGTGTAAGCACTTACATGCGCCAGCCGGTAGCCCTGGCCGCTATAGGTATTAAACTTCGACTGGTAATCGGCCGAGGTCATGTTGTGATGGGCGGCGTAAGCCGGCCCCGTCGTCTTTTCCCAGATGGCCGCAAAGTTGGCAGCGTTGCCCGCGGCATAGCCGCTCACCCATTTCAACCGGTAGCCCTGCTGGGTGTAGGTGTTGAATTTCGATTGGTAGTCGGCCGACGACATGTTGTGATGCGCCGCATAAGCCCCACCGGTTTTCTTGACCCAGATGGCCGCAAAATTGGTTGTGCCGCCCGATGTGTAGCCATCTACCAGCACCAGCCGGTAGCCCTGGCTGTTATAGGTATTAAACTTCGACTGGTAATCGGCCGAGGTCATGTTGTGATGGGCGGCGTAAGCAGGGCCGGTGGTTTTTTCCCAGATGGCCGCGAAATAAGGCGTAGAGCCAACGGTATAACCGTCCACCTGCTTCAGGCGGTAGCCTTTTGAATTGTAGTCGGTGAATTTACTTTGGTAAACGGCGGAAGTCATTCCATGATGGGCCGCCCAGGCCTGCGATTGGGCTGTTTCGGCGCAAAGCAAACTGCCTAGCAGCAGGCTGCTGATAGTGGCAAAATGTTGTTTCATAATCCTTGGTTTTGGTAAGAAAAACGAACAGTAAGCTAAGCAAAAAGCGGGAGCCTGATGACGAATATTTTTTATATTAAAATCGGCTGATAAAGGGAGACCTTCTTACCCAGCGTTTCGTCAAAACCGGAGGGCCTGCCCCATTGCCGCCGGACAGAGCGCCTTGCCTGCGGGGCAAGGCTGCCACATGCGCCCGCCATTTATCCCCCGTGGCAACCGCCGTTTTGTTCTTTTGCGCATCAAACAAAAAGAAGAGCCGGCCGACGCCGCTTACCGTAGATTTATGCACAAATATTTTCTGCCATGAAACCTCTTTTTTTTGCCTTGCTTTTCGTTGCCGGGGTCCTGCCCGGAACGGCACAAATTACGCTGACACAGTTGCCCAGTGGCGGTAATAAAAAAGCCATTGTTGGCGAACGCATTGGCCTTACCGATGTCACTATCCGCTACGACCGGCCGGCCGTTAAAGGCCGGGAGGGAAAGATTTGGGGTGGCCTGGTGCACACCGGCTACACCGACCAGAATTTTGGCAGCAGCAAAGCGGCGCCCTGGCGGGCCGGCGCCAACGAAAACACCACCATCGAGTTTTCGAACGATGTTACCATCGAAGGCCAGCCGCTGAAGAAAGGCAAATATGGCTTTTTCATTGCCTATGAACCGACGGAAGCCACGCTGATTTTTTCGAACAATGCCACATCGTGGGGCAGCTACTATTACAATGAGAAAGAAGATGCGCTGCGGGTGAAAGTAAAGCCGGTGGCGTCGCCCGCCAGCGTGGAATGGTTGAAATACGAGTTTCAGAACCAAACCGAAAACGCGGCCACAGTAGCCCTGCAATGGGAAAAACAGGTGATCCCTTTCCGGGTGGAAACCGATTATGTAAAAGACCAGCTCGCCTCTTTCCGCAACGAACTACGCACCGAACGGGGCTTTCATTACCTGAGCTGGCAGCAGGCGGCGCAATGGTGCCTGCAGCGCAATGTGAATCTGGAACAGGCCTTGCAGTGGGCCGACTCGGCATCGGGGCCCACTTTTGGCGGGGACCGCGTTTTTCAAACCAGGGCTACCAAAGCGCAGATATTGGAAAAGCTCGGTCGCACCGAGGAGGCAATGGCCATTATGAAGGCAGCCCTGCCGCAGGCCAGCATGCAGGAGTTGCACGCCTACGGACGGTCGTTGCTGACGCAAAAAAAGGCAAAAGAGGCACTGGAAGTATTCCAAATGAACCACAAAAAGAACCCGGCCCATTTTACCACCTTGGTGGGTTTAACAAGGGGCTATTCAGCCACGGCTGATTATAAAAACGCATTGAAATTTGCCGAACAGGCGCTTCCGATAGCGCCGGATAATGCGAACAAGGCGGCGGTGACGACGATGATAGAGAAGTTGAAGAAAGGACAGGATGTGAACTGATTGACGCTTTTGTTCTATCAAGCTCATTTGATTTTTTGGAAAGTTCTTAAAGCCCCGGCCTGTTAATTGCCGGGGCTTTTTTTGGCGACCAGCGGCAGAATGGCGATGGGGCATCCGTTGCGTCGCACTCTTGTACGGTTGGGAATTCTGTTGGGCATTGTGCGGACTTTCTATTAATGGCGTTTCAAGCCCAAAGTGGTGGAGTTTTTTACCACATAGGATCAGAGGTACATAGGGTTTCAAATAGAAGAAAGAAAAGTCAGGAGCGCTTTTCTGCCTGGTTTCACGCAGCGATGCGGAGGAGCAGGTGTAACGCAGCGGAGGAAACGCAATTGTTTATTCGCTTAGCCACCTGCCTGCTCTCGCTCAGCCTCGTGCTTGTCATGCCGACGAAGGAGGCATCTGTGCACGGCACCAAAAAGAACGGTATCGTCAGAGAGCCGTTCCGCTCCGGTAGGAGCGCTGTGTTTATAGAAAAAGCGTATTGTGTATTACGGCTCGGCTCCGGAAGGAGCCACGTGTTCTACGCGGTCGAAACACACAGTTCCTTCCGAAGCTGAAAGCCTCTGTTCCCATCCATCATCAATATACACATGGCTGCTGGTGGAGCCAAAAGGCCTATAGTCATACGGCACCGAACTGCTTACCTTAAAATGCTATAAAACCCAACTCAACAGCAAAAAGGCGGCAAACCACCCGCACCGTGAGCAGGCCGGCCGTTGTGCCGTTTAAGACGTTTCCTGCCGGGGAGAAGACGGAATGTGCTGCTGGATCCAGCCAAATACCCCCTACATTCTCACTACTATTTCCTTCTCTGCCAGATAGGATTTCAATGCCAGAATTTCAATCTCTTTAAAGTGAAATACACTGGCTGCCAGTGCTGCATCGGCCTTTGCATTTAAAAACACATCGGCAAAGTGCTCCATTGCCCCGCCGCCGCCCGAGGCAATGACCGGTATCGGGAGCGTTTCGGAAAGTTGGCGGGTGATATCCAACGCAAAACCCGCCTTTGTGCCATCGTGGTTCATAGAGGTCAGCAGGATTTCGCCGGCGCCAAGTTCCACCGCCTGCCTCGCCCAATCCAGGCATTTTGTGTCGGTTTTGGTACGTCCGCCATGAAGGTACACATACCATTCGCCATCTTCCTCCTGCCTTGTATCAATGGCCAGCACCACGCACTGGCTGCCGGCGGTGTTGGCAATGGCCGAAATCACAGCCGGGTTTTGAAATGCGGCTGTATTGATGGAAATTTTATCGGCGCCATTGTTGAGCAAAACCGACACGTCTTCAACCGTTTTAATGCCCCCGCCCACAGTGAACGGAATGTTGATGGTGTGCGCCACCCTTTTCACCAGTTCGGCCAGCGTTTTGCGACGCTCCACGGTTGCGGTGATGTCGAGAAAAACCAGTTCGTCGGCGCCCTGCCGGGCATAGGCAGCCGCCAGTTCCACCGGATCGCCGGCATCGCGAAGGTTGACGAAATTGGTTCCTTTCACCGTGCGGCCGTCTTTTATATCAAGGCAGGGAATGATCCGTTTTGCGAGCATAACTTTCGGGAATAAATCTTTGTATATAAACCTTCGGAGTGTTTGCAGACCTCCGGGGTTTTTAAAAACCCCGGATCTCTTTTTGCCGCTACCGGGCCAGTTTCCTGAGTTCCGGCAACTGCACTCTTCCTTCGTAAATGGCTTTGCCGATGATGACGCCCTTGCATCCCGCTTCCTGCAGCCGGTAAATATCATCTATGCAACTAACGCCGCCACTGGCCACAAAATGCAGGTCGGGAAATTTCGCCACGATGTTTTTGTACAACTCGGTCGAAGGCCCTTCCAGCGCACCGTCTTTCGACACATCGGTGCAAAAAACCTGGTTCACGCCCTGTTGCCTGTAGTCTTCAATAAAGTCGTAGATCCAGATCTCGGTTTGTTCGGTCCAGCCGCTGATGGTGAGCTTTTCGGCCTTTACATCGGCGCCAAGGAAAAACTTACCGGCGCCCCATTGCCGCAGCCAGGCCACAAAACTTTCTTTTTCTTTCACGGCCATGCTGCCGATGGTCGCAAGGGCCGCCCCTGAATCAAAAACAATCTGCACATCTGTAGCCGACTTGATGCCGCCACCGAAATCCACCACCAACCCTGTTTTGCCGGCAATGTTTTCCAGCACCTTCCAGTTTTTTACTGTGCCAGCTTTGGCCCCGTCCAAATCCACCAGGTGCAGGCGTTTCAGGCCGGCGTCTTCAAATTCTTTTGCCACCTCCAGCGGGTGCTCATTATAAATTTTCTTTTGCGCATAATCGCCGTGAGTAAGGCGCACACATTTACCGTCAATAATGTCTATAGCGGGAATGATCTCCATTACAGGTCCAAAAAGTTTTTAATGATCTGATCGCCGGTTTCGGCGCTTTTTTCGGTATGAAATTGCACCCCGTAGAAATTTCCTTTTTTTACGGCCGCGGCGTATTCCACGCCGTATTGGCATTTGGCAATCGTGTAGGGGCTGTCGGCGGCATAATAGCTGTGTACATTATAGATGTAGCTGCTCTCGGGCACACCGCTAAAAAGGTCCGACCGCAGGCCGTAGATTTTGTTCCATCCAACCTGCGGTATCTTAATCCGCTCTTCATGGCTCCGGAATTTTTTCACTGCCACGGGCATTATTCCCAGGCAATCGGTGTTGTTTTCCTCCGAATGATCGCAAAGCAACTGCATGCCCACACAAATGCCGAGCACCGGCTGTGTGAGCCCTTTGATCACCGAGTCTAACCCGTTCTGGCGCAGGCTGGCCATGGCACTGCTGGCCTCACCCACCCCGGGGAAAACAACCTTGTCGGCCGTCTTTATTTTTTCAGCATCGTCGGTGACTTCGCCGGCAACGCCAAGACGCTCCAGGGCCGTTACAACCGATTGAATATTTCCTGCGTTGTATTTGATTATTGCGAGTTTCATTTTATTTTAGGTGGTGGATTGGGGTTCACAAGTTCACAAGTTTACGAGTTCACAAGTTCACAAGTTTACGGGTTCGCGGGTTTTTATTGGGCAAATGCGATAGCCTACAATGAAACCAGTGAGCGAAAACAAGCGGCGATAGCTCATCCGGTAGAGCACTAGTTTCCCAAACTAGAGGCGGCGGGTTCGAGTCCCGTTCGCCGCTCAGCCCCTCTCCCGCTAAGAAGGGTTTTTAATGATTGGTTCCAGAAAAGCTTTTGTGGCTGCGTTAATATCACTATTGTTCTCTAAAGCCTTTATATAGGCGCTGCCGATGATGGCGCCGTTCGTGTAGCGGGCTGCCGTGTCAAACGTGTTTTTATCCTTGATGCCGAAGCCCACCAGCACCGGGTTTTTCAGTTTCATTTCCTGCAGCCGCTGCAGGTAAGTTTCCACTGACGAAAAATCTTTGTCCGAACCGGTGATACTCGATGAAGAAACGGCGTAAAGAAAGCCCGAACTCAGGCCATCGAGTTTCTTAATGCGCTCTTCCGAGGTTTCGGGAGTGATGAGGAAAATAAAATCCAGGCCGTATTTTTTAATGATGGCGCCATATTCATTCTCGTATTCAAACATGGGTATATCCGGAATAATCAATCCGTCCACGCCGGCCTGCGCAGCCATAGCGCAAAATTTTTCAAAACCATATTGCAGCAAGGGGTTTAGGTAGCCCATGAGCACCACGGGCAATTGCGGGCCTACGCCGCCATCGGCCTGGCTCCGGCGAAAATCCCGGAGCTGGTCAAACAGCCGGGCAATGGTCATACCGTTGTGCAGGGCCTTGCTTCCGCTTGCCTGTATCACCGGGCCATCAGCCAGCGGATCGCTGTAGGGCATACCCAGTTCAATAAGGTCGGCGCCGGCGCCCTGCAGTGCCCTCATCACCGGCAATGTGCTGTTGAGCTCAGGGTAACCGGCCGTACAGTACACATTCAACACCTTGTTGGGTTTCCGTTCAAATAGTTGCTGTATCCTCGACATGTTTCAGTTTATAGTGATCAAAATCCAGTTCGGTTGCCGGCATCAGGCAGGCCATTGCAGCTTCTTCCTCATCGAGCAGCTTAAAAAGGTTGACTTCCCGCCCGGTACGGTGTTCAATGTAATGGCAAAACACCAGCCAATGGGTTTCCAGCGCTTCTATGGGAATGCCCACCACCTGCACCGATACATTGATATGCCATAGACTGTTGGAAATACTTACCCGGATATTTTGCAGTGGTATCTGCCAACCGGCTACGTGCAGGAAATCAGCATCGGCAACATACGCCGGGTTTTTCCAGTCGCTCCGTAGGCGATAAGGCGACGCAGGCCAGGGCTGTTCCGACCAATGGTTGACAGCCTCGGCAACCAGCTTTTTTACCGACGGTGCTTTGTAGTCAACATCAGCCACCCTCACCGACCGCCAATCGTAATGGGTATGCACCGGCCAGAAATTACCAACATACACCGCTTCTTTTTTCGCTTTTTCTATGGCTGCTTTGCTGAACCGGAAAATAAAAACAACCGGCGGATTAGCGGCAGCGTCACTATCCAGCTTCAGCAGCCGGTTTACAAATGCTTCGTTCAGCGCCAGCGGGGCATCTAAAAAATCATCCATGGTGGGCAGGCTTTCCCGGTAAAGCGTAGTAAAGGCCAGGTGATTGCTGCCATCGTCCACATTGCGGCCATCGTTTACCACTACCAGTCCCACATACCGGCCGCCGTGCGGCACCGCCAGGCAATCGCCCATGGCCAGGGCCGATACGTTAGCCGGCTTCAATTCCCTTTTTTTCGGTGCCGGATTCCTTTCGCTGATCTTTTGCAGAAAAGCGGTGGTGGCCGCTAACCGTTGCTTTAGCGTTTTTTCATTGGCGTCAAGTTCTTTCCAGGCGTCATAATCCACCCGGTTCTCCACCAGTGTTTTTGCCTGGTTAAAAACCGCCGGGTCGTCCTCGCCCATCTCCCACAGCCCAAGAGACAGCGCCAAAAAGAAATGGCATTTTTCCGACGGCATCGTCGTAATGGAATCATAGTAATAGGTGTACAAGGAATCAATGATCTCCGGCACGCTCCATTTGAAGGCCGGCCCTTCCTGGTAGCGGTACATGCGTTTGAAGTATTCATATACTTCGGCCGATGAATCATTGCCTAAAATTGCGGTGCTCCAGGCGCCCATTGTGTCTTCATTGAATCATTAAGAATTGCCCGTCCCGATCAGTTCGTAAAAGGCAGCCACGTTCGACCAATCCGCATCGGGCAGTATCTCGTAAAATGTTTCCCGTTCCACGGTGGAAAGATAATAGTTCAAAAAACCCTCGGCTTTTGCGGTTTCGCTCGTGTAGAAAATAATTTCCCGTTTGCGGTAAGCCGTGGTGTGCCCCACATGCACGGTGGCCGTTTGCTCCTCCAGGTATTCGATCATCTTTTTCTCTACCTCCAGCAGGTAATCGTATTCGCCCGCTTCGGGGTGTCCGTATTCGTTATAGCTGTCGGGCACAATCTCTATCAGCACTGCGTTTGGATACGCCGCCTGCTTCGATTTGTCTGCCAGGTCTTTGTTGATGACCGCCAGTGCCGGAAACCCGGCCACCTCAAATTCAAAACCAGTGTACGTTGCTGTTTTACTGCTCATATATCCCAAAACCTCCGAGGAGCTTTTTTGACTCTGCCCGTTCGGGCAGAGTTTTTATACTGTCAAATTGATTGGCTCTTTTCCCTGTGCTGCTTAACGGACAAAAACCGACGGTGAGCCATCACTACATTCATCTCTCCGGCAGCCCCTTCAGGAGATTTTCGAGTTTTCCATCACCCGCATATACGTCGCCAGGTCTTTGTCGCCACGGCCACTGAGGCAAATCACAATGCTGTCGGTTTCCTTTAGCTCTAACTGGTTCAATGCGGCAAAAGCATGTCCTGTTTCCAGGGCCGGAATAATGCCTTCGAGCTTGGCCACTTCAAAAGAGGCCTGCAATGCTTCCTCATCGGTAGCACTCAAAAAAAGGCCACGGCCGCTGTCGTAAAGATGGGCATGCAAAGGGCCGATGCCCGGATAGTCGAGCCCCGCCGAAATGCTGTGCGGCTCTACTACTTGCCCGTCTTCGGTTTGCATCACCAGCGAACGGCTGCCGTGCAGCACACCGTCCTTTCCCAGTTGGGTGGTAGCGGCGCTCTTGCCGGTATGAACACCCTCGCCGGCCGCTTCCACGGCCACCAGCTCTACCGATGGCTCATCCAGAAAATGATAAAATGCCCCGGCCGCATTGGAGCCGCCACCCACGCAGGCAATCACCTTTGTGGGCAGTTCGGCGCCGGTTTTTTCTTTCAGCTGCCACCTGATTTCTTTTGAGATAACACTCTGGAACCGCGCCACCATATCGGGGTAAGGATGCGGCCCCACTACGCTGCCGATGATATAATGCGTATCGTGCGGATTGTTGATCCAATCGCGGATGGCTTCATTGGTGGCGTCTTTCAGCGTTTTGCTGCCGCTGATGGCGGGCACCACCGTGGCGCCAAGCATTTTCATGCGGGCCACGTTGGGCGCCTGCCGTTCAATGTCTTTTTCGCCCATGTACACAATGCACTCGATGCCCTTCAGCGCACACACCGTTGCCGTGGCCACGCCGTGCTGGCCGGCGCCGGTTTCGGCTATAATGCGCTTTTTGCCCAGCCGGAGCGCCAGCAAAATCTGCCCTACCGTGTTGTTCACCTTGTGGGCGCCGGTATGACAGAGGTCTTCCCGCTTTAGAAAAATCTGCGCACCAAAACGTTTACTGAGCCGTTGCGCATGGTACAGCGGTGTGGGCCGTCCCACATAGTCTTGCAGCAACTGCTGATATTCTTTTTGAAATGCCGCGTCGTTAATGATGTTCAAGTATTGGTGGCGCAGCTCCTCTACATTGCGGTGCAGCATTTCAGGAATAAAAGCCCCGCCAAACCGGCCGTAGTAGCCTTTTTCGTCGGGTGCATACAAACTTTTCAGCGCCTTGTACTCCACGGCCGAACCGGCATCTTCCGTTTTTTTGGTGATATGATAACCCATCTGTGATTTTTTTATGTACCGGGCAACAGAACAACGATTAAACTTCCGTTGCGTCGCACTCTTGTACGTTCGGTAATTCTATTCGGCAGGCGATGCGGACTTGCTCCTTCTGCCTCTTTAATTCGTCTGGCCATCGGCATCAACGCTGCTGGCGGACCCCTCCGGGGTCCCGGCAGCATTTTTGACTCTTTTTACCCCGGGCTTCACCCGGGGCTATTCATATACGACCCCTTCAGGGTCGCTTCACCGGCAAGCAAATTCACCTTTTTCAGAACTTAAATAGGATGCTGTCGCTGGCGTCTTCACCGACTTTAGCACCAAAAGATTCTAATACAGCCGCATTTTCTATTGACATTGCGCCTTCGGGGTCGCGTCACCACTTAGCAAAATCGCCTTAAAAAGAACCTAGATTTATCGCTGCCGTTGGCGTCCTAGACAACGGCCCGCGAGAGTATAGTTTAAGTAACATGGCGATCTCTTTACCACAGTCGCTTCTGAAAAACGCTCAAGAACTCATTGTTGCTCTTACTGCCGCCCCCGCCCTTCACGCAAGGAAGGGTTTTAGCACGGTTCACGCCCAATAGAATGGTCAAAGGGGATGGGCCGCTTTGGTCCTTTCATTCACCACATTCCCTGTATTCAGCGTGGTTGCCGGCTCAAACAGCATCACCCACACCTCTTCATCGGCCACTGGTTTGTGCTCCACTCCTTTCGGAACAATCAACATCTCCCCTTCGTTCAACTCCACGGTTTTGTCCCGAAACACCATCCGCAAAGTTCCCTTCAGCACAAAAAACGCCTCGTCTTCCTCTTCGTGATGATGCCAGATAAATTCGCCTTTCAGTTTGGCCAGCTTTACCTGCTGGCCATTCAGTTGGCCCACTACCCTTGGGCTCCAGTATTCACTGACCAGCGCCATCTTTTCCAACAGGTTAACCTTGTCCATCAGTTCCTTTTAATTCGGCAATGAATTGTTTCACCTTGGCCATGTCTTTTACACCCGGCGAACGTTCGAAGCGGCTGTTAATATCCACGGCTATCATGTCTTTTGCCACACTGTCGGCCATGAAGGCTTTTACCGTAGCGGCATCGCCGGGCTCTATGCCGCCACTGAGAAAAAACGGCTTTTGAATAGCCAGCCCTTTCAGCCGGTTCCAGTCAAACTTACGACCGGTTCCGCCATACAACGCTTTGTTTTCCCGTTCGCCCTTTGGCGCCGGCACACCGGTATCAAACAGAAAAAAATCCGAATCGGCGTAATAGTCTTTAATCATCCAGATCACGTGGTCGTTTTCGGCAAAACGGAAGGCTTTGATGACGTCAATGTTGGCGACGATCTTCTGGCACTCGTAGGGCGTTTCGCGGCCGTGCAACTGCACCATATCCAGCCCAAATTCGTCAATGCGGCGCATGACTTCGTCGTAGCTGGCATCAACAAACACGCCTACCTTGTAAAGTTTTACTTTGGCTTTTTTTACGTCGTTGCCGGTAAGGCCGGCCTTCAGCACATGACGGGGACTGGGCGGGTAGAAAATAAAGCCGGCATAATCCACTTCCATTTCGGCCAGGGCGTGGAGCTGTTCCATTTGTGTGATGCCGCAAACTTTTACTTTCATCGGATTGCTTTTAATTGTTTACAAAAAACAGCAAAGGCAATCGCAGAGGGTGCAGTGGTTTTTCTGCCGGCAGAAAAAAAGCCGTCGCACCGCTTTAAAGATAATATGGAAGGCCCGGCCGTCACAACTGATATGAAAATTCCTTGAAGGTTTGCATGGGATTTTGCTGCTTCATAAAATATTCGCCAATCAAAAATCCGCGGAACCCATGTTCTTTCAGGTACTGGATGTTGGCTACCTCATTAATGCCGCTTTCTGCCACTTTAATAAATGAGTCGCCTATCTTTTGGGCCAGCCGCACCGAATGTTCCAGGTCCACCTCAAAATTTTTCAGGTTGCGGTTGTTTACCCCCACCAGGTCAATAGTATCGCAAACATGGTCCAGTTCTTCTTCGGCATGCAATTCCAGCAGCACTTCCAGTCCCAGGTTTTTTGCCGCGGCCGACATTGTTTTTACCTCCGCAGGGCTCAGGCAGGCAGCAATCAGCAGAATCACGTCGGCGCCAAATGCTTTGGCTTCCACCAACTGGTATTCATCAATCATAAAATCCTTGCGCAAAAGCGGAACGCTGTTGTCCCTGGCGGCCACCAGATCATCGAGCGAGCCGCCAAAAAACTCACCGTCGGTAAGGATGGAGATACCGGAGGCGCCGTAGGCCGTGTAAGCACGGGTGACCGCTTCCACGCTGTCGCGGTCGTTGATGATGCCCTTCGACGGCGAACGCCTTTTGTACTCGGCAATGATGCCGGTTTTGCGGCTGTCGAGCAGCGATTTTTTAAGGGATAACGTTTCCCTGCCAAAATATCGCTGCTTTTCCAGCTCAGCGACCGGCCAGTCCTTTTTGCGCCGGGCCACTTCGCCCTTTTTATATTCAACGATGGTTTCTAAAATATTCACCTTAGACAATATTTTTAAAAACGAACTAACTCACGAATTGAACGAATTTAGCTGGTCGCAATGTTTGACTACTCACCACTCACCACTCACCACTCACCACTCACCACTCACTACTCACTACATTACTGCAATGAAATCAGTTTTTGAAATGCCTGATATGCTTTGCCGCTTTCGAGGCTTTCGCAGGCGGCATCATAGGCATCGTCGTACTGCTTGTATTCGCCCATACAGTTGAGTGCCATGGCGGCATTGGCCAGCGCCACGGCATTTTGTGCCCAGGTGCCTTCGCCTTTTAAAATGCGCACAAATATTTTTGCCGCTTCTTCCACCGTGGAGCCGCCGTAAATATCAATGGGCGACACCACTCTTTTGCCTACCTGCTCGGCCGACAGCACTTTTTCGCCGCTGTTGGTAATCACTTTTGTATCGGCAGTCAGCGAAATTTCATCGTAACCATCGAGGCCATGGATGATGGTGAATGGTTTGCCGCTTTGCTGCAGCAGGTAGTTATAGATCCGGGCCATTTCAAGGTTATAAACACCTACCAGTTGGTAGTCTGGTTTTGCAGGATTCACCATGGGCCCCAGCATATTAAAAAACGTACGAAAGCCCAGGTTTTTGCGGATGCCGGCCACCGCTTTCAGCGCCGGGTGAAACAGCGGCGCATGCAGGAAAGTAAAGCCGGCTTCATCCAACTCCCGACGCATGTCGTCGTTGCTGTTTTTAAACCGATAACCCAATGTTTCCATCACGTTCGACGCACCGCTGACCGAGGTGGCGCCGTAGTTGCCATGCTTCGCCACTTTTTTGCCGGCGCCGGCCACAATAAAACAAGCCAGCGTGGAAATATTGAAAGTGTTTTTGCCATCGCCACCCGTACCCACAATGTCCATCACTTTATAGCCGTTCAGGTCCACCGGCACAGCCAGTTCCAGCAGGCCGTCGCGGAAGCCCTGCAGCTCATTGATCGTGATGCTGCGCATCAGGTACACGGTGATGAAGGCGGTGAGCTCGACATCATTGTAGCTGCCTTTGGCAATGTTGAGCATCACCTCTTTTGCTTCCGCCCCCGACAGTACCTTGTGTTCGAACAGGGCTTTTAAAATCTTTTTCATTTTCAACTCGAATTTTTCGCACGAATAACACTGATTTCCAGCGCGGCCTGGTTACTTGCGTTCGTTAATTAAGATCTCAGCCAGTTGCGTAAAATCGTTTCACCGTCGGGCGTTAAAACGCTTTCGGGATGAAACTGCACCCCCTGCACATCGTAGGTTTTGTGTTGCAGGCCCATGATGTAGCCATGGTCGTCTTTGGCAGTGATCTCCAGGTCATCGGGGAATCCTTCTTCACTCACCACCCAGCTATGGTAGCGACCTACCGGTATCTCGGCAGGCAGGCCTTTAAAAAGATTTGTTGGCTGCAGGCGGCAGTTGAGTGCAACGCCATGATACACGGTGGCAAGATTAACCAGCTTGCCGCCAAACACCTCGCCGATGGCCTGGTGGCCAAGGCATACGCCAAGGATGGATTTGGTGGCTGCATACTCCTTCACCAGCGGCAGCAAGCGGCCGGCTTCGGAAGGAATGCCGGGGCCCGGCGAAAGAATAATTTTATCGTAGTCTTTCACTTTTTCCAGCGGCAACTCATCGTTGCGGTGTACATCCACTTCAATTCCCTTGTCCACCTGCTTTACCAAATGCACAAGATTATACGTGAAAGAATCGTAATTATCGAATACCAGTAATTTCATTTAAACAAAATTTTTGCACGAATTGTCCATTGGTTACAGATGGTTACAAACATCTGCTGGTATCTTCTTGTCAACCTGTCAACAATTCTACTTATCAACCGTTTCAACCGATCAACTGCGCCCTTTCAATAGCCGACTTCAGAGCATTCAATTTATTATTCACTTCCTGCAATTCGCTTTCGGGATTGCTGGCGGCCACAATGCCGGCGCCTCCCTGCAGGTACAGTGTATTGTCTTTGCTCAACAAGGTGCGAATCATGATGGCGTGGTTGCAGGTACCATTGCATCCCACAAAACCAATGGCGCCGCCATAAAAGCTTCGCGGCGTGGGTTCGTACTCGCCAATCAGTTGCATGGCCCTGTACTTCGGTGCGCCGCTAAGTGTACCGGCCGGGAAAGTTTTAAACATTACATCAAAAGGGTTGGTGCCGGCCGCCACATCGCCGGTTACTTCGCTCACCATGTGAATGACGTGGGAGTAATACTGAATTTGTTTGTAATGCGCCAGCTGCACGTTGGTGCACACGGTGCTCAGGTCGTTGCGGGCCAGGTCCACCAACATCACATGCTCCGCGTTTTCTTTGGCATCTTTTGTCAGCTCGTCGGCACGCTGCTGGTCCACTTCATCGTCGCCGGTGCGTTTAAAGGTGCCGGCAATGGGATGAATCACGGCTTTGCCGTCCTTAATAATAAGTTGCGATTCGGGCGACGAACCGGCCAGTTTGTAATCGCCATAGTCGAAGAAAAACAGGTAAGGAGAAGGATTGATGTTGCGCAGGGCCCGGTACACATTAAACTCGTCGCCGGTGAAACCAATCTCAAAACGCCGGCTGAGCACAATCTGGAACACATCGCCGCGCAGGCAACTGGCAATGCCTTTACGCACCATTTCGCGGTAGTCTTCGTCGGTCATATTGGAGGCTTCTTCCGCCACCGCCCGGAAAGGAAACACCGGTACGTCTTTGCTATTGATGAGGCTTTCGAGCATGGCCCCTTCACTTTCTATTCCGGGCAGTTTGTTTTCCAGCAGCAGCAGCTCATCGCGGTAATGATTGATGGCAATCACGTACTGATAGAGCCGGTAACGGGCAAACGGAATTCCGTTGCGCTGGTCAGCAAATTTTGGAAACCGGATAGTTTCGAACAGTTGCACGGCATCGAAGGTAAAATAGCCATACAGCCCCTGGGCGAAGGAGGCGGCGCGGGCATCGGTACTTGTAAAAGAAAATTGCCGGGTAAAGCGCCAGAGCAGCTCCTGCAGACTCGCCTTGCCCGACAGCGGTGTCCGCTCTGCATTTTGGCCCGGCAACTTGGTCTCCACCACATCAGTCCTCACTTCTATGCCGCCGATAGCGTTGATGCCAATAAACGAATAGCTGTTCTCGGCCGCGTGATGGTCGGTGCTTTCGAGCAGCACGGTATCGCGGAACCGGTCGCGCAGGCGCAGGTAGATACCCACCGGCGTGTACACATCGGCCAGCATTCGTTTCACGCTGGTTTCAATAGCAATGCCGCCTTCGGTTGGGACCTGCGGCTTGCGACCGGTGGATTCTTTTGATTCAACAGACATACAATGTTGATTGATTCTTTTTTCCTGTGATAACCACAAAAAAACCCCGCATCGGCGGGGTTCTGAATATGGTGAATAAACTACGGCAATAGCTTTACAGAACCCCTTTGGATTTTGTATGCCACCACCAAAATTTATTGCTGATCTTTTTCATTCGTGTGCAAATATGGGGCAGAATGGCTGATCTGGCAAAATATTTTTAAGAGAAAGGAAAATCTTACAGATGGATGTGCAACAGAAAGAAAGCAGCGGGCAGGGAAAATTTTTTATAGAAGAAAATGGCCGCCGGCTGGCAGCGCTTGTGTATGCAAAGCAGAACGGCCTGTTAGTGATAGAACATACCGAAGTGGACAAGGCTTTGCGCGGACGAAACATCGGGTTCGACCTGGTACATAAAGCGGTGGACTATGCCCGCGAAAACGGGGTAAAAATTTCGCCGGTTTGTCCGTTTGCGAGGAAGCAGTTTGAGAAGAATGCAGAGTGGAAGGATGTGATGGCGTGAGAGCGTTTCGATAGCGGATATTGGGATTTATGAGATTAGAGGTTCGAGGGCCGAAGTTTGACGAAGTGCTTGGGTGTTCACAACAATCTCTTGTCAGTCACACCTCCTGAACCGGACGCCGGCAGCGTACAATATCCGCAGAAAAACAATCGGTGGTTGTGAAGGAATGCCGCAGAGCCTGTCCGGCCTTAGCGCAAAGTGGAGCAGCATTGCAGGGCGATGTTGAATTCCTACCGAGTCGTGTGCCGTGCCATTCCTTTTTTTTACAGATATTCGACACCTATCGGGTTGAGCCATGACTGGCCATAAAAACGCCAGACATCATTCCGACCCCGAATGGGGTCGAAAGTGAGTAACCCCCGGTGAAACCGGTGAGATAGATAGTGAATGAGGGAACACTACCCCGGAGGGGTTTCTGATGAATAGCCCCCGGTGAAACCGGGGGTTAAATCAGGAATGAGAAAACACGACCCCGGAGCGGTCGCCCATTGCCGCCACTGCTTTTTCCGCGTTTTTATGCCTTTGGGTGGCGTCATCGTTGCCTTTCCACAAACAGGTGTAAACGGCAGGTACAATCGGCCGCTGTTCGACTCCTACCGGAGTCGGGTTTACGCTTACTCTTTGCTTTCCTACACAGATGGGACACCTACGGTGTCCGCCAAAACAACCCACACAATTGCCTAACGGTCGGGTGCTAAATAATGATCAATCAAGGCTCTCGATTATCGGTGCCGGGAGGAACCGGATTACCGCGAATCGTGTGACAGAAAAGAGATGAATAGCCGGGCCATAAAGACGGTGCATCCACTATGTAGGAACTGTTGAATAGTGCAAGGACGATTGACATCCTGTTCCTGCTTCAGATCGCGGATAGGCCTAAATCTTTTGCCGACACAGCTCACGTCAATTGCAAAATCTCGCCCCAAACTTTGCGCAAAACGGGGATACCGTTTATTGTATTGGCTTCGCGGGTGCGTAACACTCTCTCACCCGGGTAGCGAATTTCTTTCGGCGAAAGTGATGCCTTGTAATCGTCAATAATGCCCTTCAGGCAGGCTTCAACGCCACGATAATTGTGCAGTTGTGCAAGGTCAATAGCAACAAACACCTGCGACAATCCTTTTTCGGCGCCCTGGGCGGTTATTTGATGCACCGCTTTTCCGCCCGAGAGGATCGCTGCAATCACATCCAGCAGCAGCGAAAAGCCGGCGCCTTTCCAATAACCGATAGAAAGCGTTCGGCCCGACTCCAGCACGGCTGACGGATCCTTCGTCAATTCTCCATTTTTATCGAACCCGCCATAAACCGGCAGGGTTTCGCCCCTCATTTCGGCCAACTGCATTGTGCCGTACGAATACTGCGACATGGCCATGTCCAGCACCATCGCATCGTTTTGGAAAGGAACGGCCAATACAAACGGATTGTTGCCAAGGCGGTTGTCTTCGGCGCCATACGCCGGCATATTGGCGATGGTATTGGACCAACCCAGAAAAACACAACCTTTTTGCGCTGCCTGCCAGCCGTAATAGCCGCCCCGCATCCAATGGTTGGTATGGGCCATAGCGACACAACCGATACCGTTGCCTTTCGCCAGTTCCACGGCCCGGTCGGTTGCGGCCACGGCGTTTAATATCCCCGGCGCCAGTGCACCGTCCCACTGCTCCATGGCCGGTGTGGCATGCACACAAACAGCATTGGCGTGCGGCCGCACATGGCCATCCTTTACCATTTGCACAAATACCGGAAAGCGGTTTACGCCATGGGTGTACACCCCGTCAATGCTGTTCGACGTGAAAATGGCGGCACAGGCGGCGGCTTTTTCGGCCGGAAAACCATGGGCCGATAAGATAGGTTCGAATACCCTCTGCATTTCGGCAGGGGCGATCAAGATGGTTTCTCCCATAAAGTAAAGATGCGGGAAAATGGAAAAACAGAATCAGCGCCGGAGCGCATCGCGGCGGATCAACTCACCAACAACACGGTCATCGTTTTAGGGCCGTGGGCGCCAAGCACCAGCGATTGTTCAATATCGGCCGTTTTGGACGGACCCGCGATAAAAACGCCGAATCCGTAATCGGCGGCACCTATTTTTTCGTAGGCCTCGTGCATGGTGGGCACCAGGCTTTCCGCCTTTACTACGGCTACCAGGTGTTCGCATATAAAGGGCAACACCCGGATCTTCAGGTCTTCTTCCGTTACCCAAACGGCACCGTTTTCGGCCACGCCGAATGGGGCTTCTATAATGGCTACATCCGCATCTTGCAACGAATGGTGCAGCAGGTTTTTGTACCCTGCAAAAAAATATTGTTCTACCGATGTAATGGACGATACAATCCGTTTTGCATCGGGGAACAGGTGCCGGACCGTTTCGCCTACCGGATCATTTTCCCGGATGGAGATGGTTTTTCCGCCAATGCTTTCCAGTGTAGCGACAAACTTGCTCACCAGGTTAAATGGTTGAGCAACCCGGGGCACCTGCGGCAGCGGCAAAGCCGATGGCTGCGCCGCTGCTACTTTTTGTAAGATGGCTTCCCTGCTGCTCATTGGCCGTTCTCCTTTCTGTTCTTTTTATACCATTCGGTAAACGACTCTTTGGGCGGTGCCGGCATTTCGCGTTGTTTGTACCAGGGATTAAAGCCATTGCCTACCAGCCCCGGAATCAGCTTCAATGCCCTTCGGCCCCATTTGCCGGCCATGCCGAACAGCGAAGGCCTGGACAAGAGGGCTGCCATGGCCTTCATCGCCACGGTTTTCGCCGCCGGTTGGTAGCCTTCTTCGGTCAGCACCTGCCGCCACTGGTATAGCTGTTCGTGGATATTAATTTTTACAGGACAGACATTGGTGCACGAGCCACAAAGCGTAGAGGCAAAGGGCAGGTCCTTGTTTTTTTGCCTATCGAGATTAGGCGCCAGGATAGAGCCGATTGGTCCAGCCACCGCCGTGTGGTAACTGTGGCCGCCACTGCGGCGATAAACCGGGCAGGTGTTGAAACAAGCACCACACCGGATGCATTTAAGCGAGTTGCGGAAATCATCGCGGGCCAGTTGGGTGCTACGGCCGTTATCTACCAGAACAATATGCAGCTCCTGGCCGTGCTGCGGTTTTTTAAAATGGCTGGAATAGGTGGTGACCGGCTGACCTGTGGCGCTGCGGGCCAGCAGGCGCAAAAACACGCCGAGATGTTCCCGCTTTGGAATCAGTTTTTCAATGCCCATGCAGGCAATGTGCACATCGGCCAAATGCGCCCCCATATCGGCATTGCCTTCGTTGGTGCACACCACAAACTCGCCGGTTTCGGCAATGGCAAAATTAACTCCGGTGATGGCCACCCGCCGTGTCAGGAATTTTTCCCGCAGGTGCACTCTTGCCGTATTGGTCAAAAAGGCCGGGTCAATCACCCCTTCCGGCGAACCGAGATGCTTGTGAAAAAGCTCGCCGATTTCTTCTTTTTTCCAATGGATGCAAGGCAGCACGATATGGCTCGGATGCTCTTCTGCCAACTGAACGATCCGTTCGCCAAGATCGGTGTCAATCACCTCAACGCCCTGCGCCTTCAGGTAGTCGTTTAACTGGCATTCCTCGGTGAGCATAGACTTGCTTTTTACCAACTGTGTCACCGAATGTTTTTTCAGCAGGTCGTGAACGATGCGATTGTGCTCGTCGGCGTCGGCTGCCCAATGCACGGTGGCCCCGTTGGCAATGGCGGCTGCTTCAAACTGCTCCAGGTAGGTGCTCAGGTTAGCTAGCGTGTGGGCTTTGATACCGGAAGCGGCTTCCCGCAGCGGTTCCCATTCCTCGCCCAGCGACCATGCTGCCTTGTCACGCTTTTGCCGTATCCACCACAGGGTTTCATCATGCCAGGTTACCCGGGCCTCATCCCGGTTAAACTTTTCGGCCAATACGGCGTGATCCTGTAATCCGTTTTCTTTCATGCCCAAATTATGCCTTGCGTTTTTGATGAAATCAAATGCCTTGTTCGCCGGCGGTTTTCTGCAACCGGAGAGGTGGCACCAATTGAGGAGACTCCCATCCGGCGTTCAGTATCTCGGCAATGTGCATGACCCTCACCTTGCTTTTTTGGCGTTTTAAAATGCCTTCCAAATGCATTAAACAACTGACATCGGCACCGGTTATCACTTCGGCACCATGATCCAGGTGGTCTTTTACGCGGTCTTTGCCCATCTTGGCCGATACTGCCTCCTCAAACACGCAAAAGGTGCCGCCAAAGCCGCAACACTCGTCCTTCCGCCCCAGGTCAATCAATTGCAAACCCTCTACCATCGCCAGCAATTTTTCCGGCTTCGAAAACGACGGCAGCACTCGTTCGCTCATGGACGAAAGGTGCAGGCCGCGTTGTCCGTGGCAGCTTTGGTGCAGGCCCACCCTGGCGGCAAAACGGGCCGGCAGCGATGGTACATGGAGCACATCGGTCAAAAACTCGGTGAGCTCAAACACTGTTTTGCGAATAACGCCGGCAGCCGCTTCTGATTTATCGGAATGCAGATGCTCTTTGATGTGCAGTACGCAGCTTCCGGAAGGGCAAACAATATAATCGTAGCCGGAAAAATTTTCCGTAAACAATTCATTGCAACCGCCCGTTAGCGATTGGTAGCCCGAATTGGCCATCGGTTGGCCGCAGCAGGTTTGCCGCAAGGGGTAAGCCACGTTGCAGCCCAGCTTTTCCAGCAGCTCAAGCGTGGCGATAGCTACCTGTGGATAAAACTGGTTGACATAACACGGAATGAAAAGGGCGATTTTCATGGAAACCGATATTAGCCGGTGGTGAACAATACCCAACAAACAGGCAATTCGCTACCGGCATGCAAAAATAAAAGGAGGTGATGGCCGGCAGTTGTACCCGATTGCCTTTTTCTTTTCGAAAATTTACAAGGACGGGCGCCGTTAAACATCCTGCACCACACCGTAATATTTCAGTTCGATGATCTCTGAAGGAAGATGCTTTTTGTTCCACACCGGGTGAACGGACAAAGCCACACCCACTGCCGTGGCTTGCGCCACCGATGCGGCAAACACTTCCATTTCGGGAAAGTGCGCTGCCAGCAATTGCATGTAGATCGGGTTTTTGCCAAAGCCGCCATCCACAAAAATGCGTTTCACCGGCCGGCCCTGCAATCCCATGGAGGTGGACGCCACCTGCTGGATAACAATATCACGCATCAACTGATGATAGCCTTCTTCAAAGCTGGCGAACTGTGCCAGGTCGCGTTGGGCAAACAGCGATTTTTTCAAATCGGGTTCCGGTGCCGCCTGCTCATTTCCGGCGGCCGGGTACAGCAGCTCCGGCTGGGGCCGAACGGTTTTATAATAGTCGGGCTCTTTGTAAAAATGATAGGCCAGCCGCTTTACCTGAGTCTCATGATCGTTGCCGGCAAACAGCCGCGACGCCTTCACGGGGCGCCCTTGGTAGGTAAGGTAGCAGAGGC
This sequence comes from uncultured Flavisolibacter sp., assembly GCA_965365435.1. Lineage (GTDB taxonomy): Bacteria > Bacteroidota > Bacteroidia > Chitinophagales > Chitinophagaceae > Flavisolibacter. The sequence continues at coordinate 152,702 of CBDUBQ010000005.1, read as the reverse complement.
AATCTTTTGCCAGTTCGGCAGCGGTCAGCGGTGTGTCGTTAAAGGGATTGAGGCTAATGCACCAGGTGCCGGTAGAGATCAGTACAAATGGTTCCTGAAACGAAGCCAGGTAGGGAATCAGCGCCGCGGAGCTGTCGTGCAGGCCAACGCCCACCACATAATTGCCGTTGCGTACCGCCGCCGGCACCATGTGTGTTGACGGCACCACCGGCGCCAGCCTGCTGCTGATGCCTTCTTTATACACCCAGTCGTGATAGGTCTTTTTGTTGAAATCCCAAAGATTGGTATGGCAGCCCACGCTGGTAAGCTCCGCAAAAAAGCTATTCGTCAGCAGGTAGCTTGCGTATTGCGGCAAGTGCAGCGAGTGGCTGATTTTTTTATACACATGCGGGCGCCGGTGTTTCAACCAGTAAAGCTGCATGCCGGAGTTGAGATGGCCCAAAACCGGCGAGGCAGTTTCGACGCTGAATGCCGCCTCGCCGCCATAGGTTTTGTAAAACTGCTGAAGCAGGTCGGCAGGGTAAGCTTTTATGTAGTTGTACAAGGGCGTTACAGGTATTCCTTTTTCATCAAGGTGCACAAAGGAAGCGCCGTAGGTGGAAAAATTAACCGCTACAATGCGATAGGTTTTGTTTTGCAGCGCTTTTTGCAGCGATGAAAAAATAAAATGCTGCAATTGCTGAATGTCTTCGCAGGGGTCGCCGTCTTCATCCACAGTTTCGCGAAAGCAAACCGACTCTTCGAAAACGATCTTGTATTCTTCATCAAACAGAAAAAGCTTTTTGTTTGTTTTTCCAATGTCGAAGATGGCAATAACAGGTATTGGCTTTATGTTTCTGGCTGGCATGCGTTGCAGTTTGTGTTGGTGGTAGAAAATTTTTTGTTGGTTAAAGCCCGGTGGCAACCGTTTTAGCTCCCCGTTCCTCTATGAGTAACTCTCTTACTTTCAACTGGCGATAGGCTTGCAGGGGATGCAGTGCCACACCGGCCCGCAGCCTTGCTTCGGCTACCAGCGGACGTACATCGGTGCGGTAAGCACCCTGCAGAATCTCCTGCGCCATCACTACATCGTTGCTTTCGCGGGCCGCTTCCAAAGCGGTGGCATCAACCAGTAACGATTGTGCATAAGCAATTTTGATGGCTTCCACGGACTGCAGCAAATCTTCCAGCGGATCCTTGATGTTGTGCGAGGCATCTATCATCCAACCAAGGTCGGTGGCGTGGTTCATGCCTTTGGCATCCATGCCTTCCACCAGCTCGTTGAAGATGAGGAAAAGCTGGTAGGGATTGATGCTGCCAACGGTAAGATCATCATCGCCGTACTTGCTGTCGTTGAAATGAAAGCCACCGAGTTTACCATCCATCAGCAGCAACGAAACAATCTGCTCGATATTGGCATTGGGAAGATGATGGCCAAGGTCCACCAGCGTAAAGGCCTGATCGCCCAGTTTATTGGCATAGTTCAGCGACTGTCCCCAATCGCCTACCGTCATGGAATAGAAATTCGGCTCAAACGCCTTGTATTCCACAAACATCTTCCAGTTGGCAGGAAGAGCGGCGTAAACTTCTCGCAGGCTTTCGAGTGTCCGTTCAAATGCCTTACGGAAATTTAGCTGCCCTGGGAACGAAGAGCCGTCGGACAGCCAAACGGTAATAGACTCGGAGCCCAGTTCTTCACCGTATTTGATCACTTCCAGGTTATGCTCCACGGCCTGGCGGCGGACAGCCTTATCCGTATGCTGCATGGAGCCGAACTTGTAGCTCAATTGCTGGCCCGGCTGGTCCTGAAAGGTGTTGGAATTCATGGCGTCGAAACGGAGGCCGTGTTGGGCAGCCAGTGCTTTAATAGCTTTCGGGTTTTCCGGAATGTCCCAGGGAATATGCAACGAAATAGCGCCGCTGCTGCCGTTGAGACTATGCAGCAGGCCCACGTCTTCTATTTTTTCTTCGAGGCTGCGGGGCTCCCCGCCGCCGGAAAAGCGCCCAAACCGGGTACCGCCCGTACCCAGCGCCCAAGAGGGAACGGCTACCTGAAAGTCAACCAGTTTTTGAAGAATGTCTTCTGCGTTCGGCAGGCCATCGGCCACTGCGTCCAGGCGGCTCGTATGCTGCTGACGGCCGGCTTCGTTCAGTTCCTGTAGTTTATATTTTTCAAGCTGCATGTTGCTACATTATCAGGGTAAATAAAAAGCGTCTTTCAAAGAAATGGTTACCGGCGAACCAGCTGGGCTGTCTCCCTAATGTCTGCCCTGTATTTCGACCAGCGCTGCATAATATCGTGGACCGGAAGTTGGTCTAAGCTGGCAGGATCAGGGATGGTTAGTACGCCGAACAAACTATTGGTTTCTTCATCAAGAAAAATAGAATACTGACTGATGCCGGCTCCTGTTAACAGCTTTTGCAATTCGGGCCAGATCCGGTCGTGGCGTCTTTTGAATTCATCGGCATAACCGGGAAACAATTTCATTTGAACCCCACCCTAGCGCTGGCCGATGACGATACCGTATCGCCTGTTTGTTCATTAGTCTTGTTCAGCATCGGTTGTTATTGCAAAAAACAAAAAAGAAGGAGCCGATATCGAAATATCACTCCTGTCCTAACGATTGCTTGCTTATGGAAAAACGGTTCAATTTTTAACGGTGAAAAGCCTGCGCTACGCCGCCGTCAACATTCAGCGTATTGCCCGTTGATTTATTCAGCAGCCCGCCCACAAAGGCAAAGCAGGCGTTAGCGATATCTTCCGGCAAAATTGTTTCATTGAGCAGGGTGCGTTTGGCATAATAGGCCGGCAGTTCATCTACCGTAATGCCGTAGGCTTTCGCCCGGCCCTCGGCCCATCCGCCAGCCCAAATATTGCTGTCGGCTATAACGGCATCGGGGTTCACGGTATTGACACGGATCTTTTCGCCGCCCAGCTCGGCCGCCAGCAGCCTGCCGAGGTGTGCCTGTGCCGCTTTTGCCGAACCGTAGCCCGCATTGTTTGGACCCGCCACCACACTGTTTTTGGAAACCACATTAACAATATCGCCGCCGATGCCCTGTTTTTTCATGATGCGAACGGCCGCTTTTGAAACCAGGAACTGCCCTTTTACTAAAATGTCGTACAGTTTGTCCCAATCCTGTTCGGTATGGTCCAGCAGGCTTTTGGAAATGGAGATGCCGGCATTGTTGACTACGATATCCACGCCGCCGAAGAGAAGTGCCGTTTGTTCCAGTGCTGTTTCGATAGCAGCGTTTTCGGTTACGTCTAAATAGGTGGAGGCGGCCGTATCGCGGCCAAAGGTCTTGCCAAACTCTGCCACCGTACCGTCCATGCGTTCCTGGTTAATGTCGTTAATGATTACGCAGGCGCCTTCTTCGGCAAATTTTTTTGCAATGGCTTTTCCAATGCCACCGCCCGAGCCAGTCACCAGGGCAATTCGTCCGCTCAGTGCCTTGGGTCTTGGCATCCGTTGCAGCTTCGCTTCTTCCAGCAGCCAGTATTCGATGTCGAATGCTTCCTGGCGCGGCAAAGAAGTGTATTCCGAAATCGCCTCGGCGCCCCGCATAACGTTGATGGCATTGATATAAAACTCGGCTGCCACCCTTGCGGTTTGTTTGTCTTTGGCAAAGGTGAACAAACCCACGCCAGGCAACAGGTGCACAACAGGGTTGGCATCGCGGATGGCCGGCGAATTGGGATGGCGGCAGGTGTTGTAATACTCCTGGTACATCTTCCGGTAGGCCTCGTACTGCGGCGCCAGCTTTTCTTTTACCGCCGTGGTATCGGACAAATCACCGGTGGCATCGAGGTCCAGCACCAGCGGTGAAATCTTAGTGCGTAGGAAATGATCCGGGCAGGAAGTGCCCATCGGCGCCAGCCTTTCCAGGTCGTTTGAGTTGATAAATTGCAGCACCCGTTCATCGTCGCTGAAGTGGCCGATCATGCCGCCGCGGCCGCCCTGCAGCGGGGCATGCGACGAGCAGAAGCCCCGCAGTACCGGCGCCAGTTGTGCTGCTTTGCGCAGGCGTTCTTCCCGCTGTAAAGAGCTTTGCTTTTCGCCGCCGAAAACCGGGCTTTTTTTACCACTGTTGTCTTCTATGTACTGAGCGCAGCGCTCAATCACTTCCAGTGTATTCAAATAACTTTCGTAGGCCGTGTCGCCCCAGGTAAAAAGGCCATGCGAACCAAGCATGATGCCGCGGATGCCGGGATTTTCATCGAGGCAGGCTTTCAGCTTTAAGCCAAGATCAAAACCGGGGCGCTGCCATTCTACCCAGCCAATGGTGCCGCTGAACAACTCCTGGGTAATGCGCTTGCCGTCTTTGGCAGCGGCAATGGCAATGGCCGCATCGGGGTGCAGGTGGTCTATGTGCCGGAAGGGCAAAAAGCCGTGCAGGGGTGTATCAATGGAAGGCGCTTTGGAGGCCAGGTCATAAATGCAGTGATTAAACAACTCCACCATCGCGTCTTCGTGCCGCAGGCCACCGTACACGTTTTTCAGGCTGCGCAACCGGTCAACATAAAGCGCCGCAAGCCCGCTGCGCTTCATGGTGCCCAGATCACCACCCGATCCTTTTACCCACATCACTTCCACTTCCTTTCCGGTGAGCGGATCTTTAGCAGTGGCTTTGCACGAGGTGTTGCCGCCACCGTAGTTGGTAAGCCGAAGGTCGGCCCCCAGCAGGTTGGAGCGGTACACCAGCAAGGCCACTTCATCGCCTTCCAGCTCGGCTGCTTTTTGTTCGTCCCATAAATAACTCACATGCTTGAATTGGGTAGTTGCTATTGCCATATACGGTTGTTGATCAGATAATGACTTGTTTGTATTGCGGGTAACTGAATTGGCAGATCAGGATTTAAGATAATTGCCGTAACCAACAATCAGCACGGCTGCCATCATGGTGGCTACGCCAACGAACAGGGTAGTTCTTGCTTTGTTCGAAACGCCTTTCCATTCGTTGGATACGAGGCCCCACATGTTGGCAATTAAAATAATGAAGGTCATGTGCAAAATCCACGACGAGGCGCCGTTACCCAGCTTGCTTTCGCCCATTCCGTAAAAGAAAAACTGTAAAAACCAGGTGGTGCCTGCCAGCGCCGAAAAAAAATAGTTTTTCAGCAAAGGCGTTTTTTTATTGGCGTAGTCGCCAAACGACCGGTTGCGGGCATTGAGCACAGCGCAATAAATGAGGTTGGTAGCAAGGCCGCCCCAAAGTATCACCACATAGGTAACATTGTTCTGAAAAAGAAATTCGGTAGCGGCCGATGGATTGGCGGCTTTCCATACCGTATTGGCGGCTTCCGCCATTGGCTTGCCGGCTTCCAGTCCAAAATTAAAGCAGGCGCTCAGCACACCGGAGATGATGGCGACGGTGAGCCCCAAGCCAAATTTGTATTCTATAGCATTGCCGGCCGGTGCACCGTGAGCCGATGGTGGCGCTTCGGGTGTTACTGCTACCTCCTCAAATACCGCCGTTTGGGAACCGTTATCGGCAGCCACGGCTTCGGCTACCACCACCGGCCTGCGGGCGGCAAGCGGCTTTCCCTTGCCTGTATCGCGGCCGGGTGTGCCGCCTTTCAATTCTTTTTCCTTCAGCGTACCGGCTTTGCCGCAAAGTACAATGCCGAGGATGCAAACCGCCAGCCCTGCCAGCACCGTAAGCCCCCAGGTGCTGCCTGCGATGGCGCCAATACTGTCCTTACCTTCCTGCGGATTGAACTGGTAGTAAACCGAAGGCACCAGCGAACCAAAAACCATGCAGAGGCCAAGGATGATGCTGCTGCCGAGCGATACGCCCAGGTAACGAACCCCCAGGCCATAAGTAAGCCCGCCAATGCCCCACAGGAGCCCAAAAAGGAAAGCATAAAAAACGGTGGCGCCGGAAGCCTGTGAAATGATTTCCCAAAAATTTGGGATGGTCAAAAAAGCAGCCAGCGGCGGTACAATCAGCCAGGAAAAAATGCCACCGACGATCCAGTAGCTTTCCCACGACCAGCCTTTTACTTTTTTGTAAGGCATGTAAAAACTACCGGAAGCAAAGCCGCCAATGAAATGGAAAATAACGCCGAGGAGAGCCTGCATATAACGACAACCGTTTTTAAGATTCTACGATAAATTTAGAATTCTTAGAAAATTCAACTGTCCTGCACTGTCATCGTAGAGAGAGGATGTTAGACAGGGCTGGCGCTGCTTTCACACTCATTTGAGGGCGCTATTGAAGCGGACAAAATACGCCGGCAGCCGGCAACAACGCTGCCATGGAGCTAAGGGCAGCAAACCCCTGCCAACGCCCGGAGAGGCGCCGTAAAAAAGCTGGTTCCTCCTGTTTGTAGGAACCTTCGACAGGCCTTTTTATAGCGCTGCTCCCAGTGTAAAACCAAAGGTCCTCGGATCGCCCAAACGAACGGCACCAAAATCGTAGGCATATCCAACGTACCGTGTGTCGGCCAGGTTGCGGCCCCAAACGAACAGCGACAATGTTTTTGTGGTAAGCCCTATACGGGTATTGTAAAGGTTGTAGGCCGACTGCCGTATGGTATTGGCCAGGTCAAAATACTGCGTGCCAAGATATTTCCATTCGCCCCGAAGAACGACCGTCAGTGCCTGCCAGCGGCAGATCTGCCGGCTGTATTGCACCGCCAGCATGGAGGTAAGATCAGGCGTAAAAATCTGCCGGTTGCCCTTCAGGTCCACCACGGCACCATTCCCCGGTACTTTCAGGTCGTTGTACTTTGCATGGGTATAGCCGAGGCTGTGCGCCAGCAGCAGGCCGTTAGCTGCTGTCGCAAGAATCTCCGATTCAATGCCCTTGCTACGCAGCCGCCCGGTGTTGCGGGTGATCGTTACGGCATCGGGCAGCACCAGTGTTGGAACCTGCGCATCATTCACCGTATTGTAAAACGCCGTCAGATTAAAAACAAGGCGGTTGTTGAAAAACCGGTTTTTGACACCCAGTTCCAGGTTGTTACTGTACTCCGGCCGAAAAGGAAACAGGGCCGGTTCAGATGGGTCTGAGGAAAGCGGCGTTAAACCGCCCGTGCGGAAGCCCCGGCTGTAGCTGGCAAACAGCAAACGATCGGAGGGCAGGCGCACACTCAGGCCCAGCTTCGGGCTCCACGCACCAAAAGAAACAGTGGCCGACGTATCGGTGCGGTAAGCAAATTGAGGCGCCGGATCAGGGTCTTTCTGATACTCGCCCAGGATGGTTTGCTTTTTTATTTCCCTGTCGTAGCGCAGGCCGGCCGTCAGGTCCATTCGTGCGGCCAGCCGGTAAGTGGCCTGACCGTAAACGGCACCTCCGGTAGCTTTGGCCGTGCTGGTATTGATCAATGAAAAATTAACATCAGGCGCACCCACAAAAGCAGCATCATTTCCAAAACGTGTAGCTTGTTTGGTAGGGCTGTTCTGATGAAAAAAATAGGCGCCGGCCGTCCATTGCAGCGACGATGCCGAGCCGGCAGCGTTAGTCAACCGGAACTCTTGCGTCCACACGCCTACCCAGTTCCAGTCTTTGCCGTAATTATTGATTAAAACTATCCCGTCTATTGGCGAAAAATCGGCATCAATCGGCGTGGTATAATAGCGATAATTCGACTGAAAAGCTGTTTGTGAACTAAGGTTGACGCCGCGGCCGCTGTGTTGAACGGACAAAGAAGCATTCAGCGTATTGTCAACCATACGGGTGGTGGCATTTTGGTTTAGCAAAAACGGCTTGTCAAGCGCCGGCTGTACGCCAAATACCAGGGGAAAAGGACCGTTGTTGCGGTTGTTTGTTTGCTTCAGGTTTAGCGTAAGGTTCCAGTTGCGGCCTGGCAGGTACCGGAGGTAAAAATTTGCACCCGCCGTGCTTTGTTTGTCGTAGGCCTTGTTGTTAAATTCATTTTTATAAAAGCCGCCCAGGCGCTGGTACAAACCTGCTGCCCCGGCAAACAATTTGTTTTTTACCACCGCTGATTTTACGCCAATAGAATACCGGTGCTGCCCTTTATTGCCAACCGTTGCTTCGGCAAAGCCGGTTGGGTCGTTGCCAGGTTGACGGGTGATGATGTTGATGACTCCACCCATAGCATTGCGCCCGTACAAAGTACCCTGCGGGCCACGCAGTACTTCTATCCGTTCCACATCAAACAGGGGGCTGATGTAAGTGTCGAGACTAAACTGGTTGACACCGTCAATGTAGGTGGTGACGGCAGGGTCGTACGAGGTGGTAACAATGCCACGCAGAGAGGTCACATTTCGTTTATCGCCGGGGTCGGAAGAAAAAAGGCCGGGCACAATGCCCGTCATTTCTTTTACATCCCACAGCCGGTAATCCTGCACTTGTCTTGCACCCAGCACCGTTACACTCAGCGGAAGGCGTTGCAATACCTCCTCTCTTTTTTGCGCCGACACTACTACTTCGTCGAGCTGCCGGGTGGCGGCGGACAAACGAAGGAAGAGCGGAACGCTGCCGCTGTTTACCTGAACTTCGTTGGTGAGTGTGGCAAAACCAAGGGCCGACACTTCCACCAGGTAGGTGCCTGGATTAATTTGCCAAAAAGAAAAGCGGCCGTTGCTGTCGGTAACAACGGTTTTCGATGTATTGAGCAAACGCACCAAAGCACCAGCCACCGGTGTTGACGACTCACTGGCGATGGTGCCGGTGAGGGTCGTGGTCGTTTGAGCAATTAGCTTTATGCACAGCGCCAAAAAAAGCAGCACGAACAGCGAAACTTGTTTTTTCATAAGTGATGGTCAAGCCCGCAAAATAACGGGAGGATAAGGCGTCGGCGCTTCGTTTTACCTATCTGTTTTTGTCGGTGTTTTCAACTTTTTCATCCAGGCAAGGTTTGCCACCAGCACAGCTATGATGATCAGCAGGCCAAAAAATTCACGGGTTTCTTCAATCCATGGTCGCGTGGCCTTCATGCTTTGGGCAATGTTTTCGGCCTTGTGCCGGGTAAGCCACGATAGAACGCCATTCGTACCGAAGAAAAGAAAAACAGCAAACACACTGCAGGCGGCGATCCCAATGAAATAAAGGAGCGCCGGAAATTTTTTCCGCAGGGCCAGGAAACAAAGCCAGGCCGCATACAGGTAGATCGGTACCCACGCGTAAGGATCCGGATCGTTGTATTGCAAGCCTGCCGCCACTACAAACAGCACAAGGAAAAAGACATTGACGATTTTCATGGTTCTTGTAAAATGAGATAAGATTGGAGGAAGTGGAAAGGGGTTGTTTTCGTCATTCGTTCACGCCGGCTGTTGCCATTGTTGTTGCCGGCATCGGCTACAACCGCAGCTCATTTTTGCCGGCTTTCAGCCGATGTATTTTTCCTTTCCAAATCAGCCGCCCAACCGTTGTTGGCGGCAGCGAAATACTTGCCAGCAGGCGGTTGTTCCGGATGACATACTGCACGCTGATGGTGCCGGCCGGATGCGGCATTTCGCCACTGGCTGTTTGCAAAGTGCCCAGGTGCGGCTCTATCCGTATCTGCCGGAATCCCGGCGCATCGCTGTCAATACCCAACACGGTGCGGAAAAACTCAATGTTCGGGCTCGAACCCCAGGCATGGCAATCGGACCGGGCCCGGCTCACGTCCGATATTTCGGCCCAGGTAGTGAGGCCCATGGCCATGTTCTCGCGCCACTTATCCAGCCATACGAGGTAATTGTTGCCCAGCCCTGCCTTGATGGCAGCCAGGTGCAAATAATATTTAAAATAAATGGAAGCCGGCGCCAGGGAGGTATCGGCCAGCATTTTTTTCGCCAGCCTGTTGGCCAACGGCCCTTTTACCACTCCGGCGAGGATAGCCAGGGCATTGGCATGTTGCGAAAAAAGGTCCTTTGCCTCGGTGTCGGCAAACAATTGTTTGCTTTCATCCCAATACTTTTTCCGCACGGTTTGGGATAATTGAACGGCCTTTTCGCGGTACAAGGCGGCTAACTCCTTTAACCCCATTTGTGCTTCCATTTCGGCCGCCAGTTGATAGGTCCAAAGCAGGTGCAGGTCCATCACGGCCGATTCGCCCCGGGCCCCTACCGGTGCCATGCCGCGGCTCCACCCCTTTTGGTTGTTCACCCAGTCGGTAAAAATCCAGTACGGCACATTTTTCAGCGAGCCGTCGGCCTGCTGGTAGCGGGCAAAAAAGTCGAGCACCTGCCGTTCGCCGCTGAGTTTGTCGCGGATAAAACGGCTGTCGGGCCGGTACCGCCAATAGTCGTGCAGCATGCCGATATACCAGAGCGAAAACGTCGGTATCTGCTGGTGCAAGTCGGTAGGATAGCGGCTTAATGTAATGCCTTCGGCGATGCGTGACCGGTCCATGAGATCGAGGGCATACCGCACCAACCGGTCGTCGCCGCTGTTGTAGAGCGATACCAGGGCCTGAATACGGGCATCACCAATGTATTGCAACTGCTCGTAGTAAGGACAATCCATGTACGTTTCAAAGGCACAAAGACGGGCGGTACGCCAGCCAATCGCCAGCATTTGCTGAAGGCTTTCGTCCGCCACGTCAAACCTTGCCTTTAGCTGAAAGGGATAACCGGTAAACGTGCTGTAAACATCATTGATGACCAGCGGCTCATCCGCCGTTTTTACCCGGAGCTCGAGGTAGCGGTAGGTACGCCACCACAATGGTGTATAAGTTTGGTCCGCACTGCCGTCTGCAACAAGACTATCCCGCTTACCAATAAAAATTTTTCCGTCCACCTCGTTGCGGTTTCCTTTTGGAAGGGTTGGTATCCAGGAGCCCGAAATGTTTTCGTTTTTATAAATGTACAGCGCCTCGGCATAACCAAGCGAAATACCCGCGTCCTTTCCACCGCTGAATGCCAGTGTTGGGTAAGCATTGGTGAGAACGCCGTTATCGAGTAAAAAACTGGCGGTGGTGTTTGGCGGAACAGTGATGGCCGTTCTGTTAGCCGGAAAGGAAGGCGGCACCGCCACTCCTTCGGCACGCCGGCAGGCCACCAGCCTTTGCTCGGTCATTTCCATGGGAGGTATCGGCGACGGCACCAGCATCCATCCACGGCCATCAATAGACGCATTTTTGGTGAAGCCGGGCATCAGCACCCGTGCCGGCGGCCAGCCGCTGTCGTCGAACGAGGCTTGCTGCCAACGTTTAATGTGCCGGCTCATGGTCACCATCTCTGCCGGACCGGCCACGTAATACCCGGGCACCCTTGCCGGCAATGGTGCGTAGCTGCTGTCGCGGCTGCACTTCCAGCTTTCGTTGGTATTTACCACTTGGGCTGCCGGCCCGTTGCCCTGCAGAATAAAACCGGTGAGGTACGAAATCTGGGCTTCCGGCTTCCCGCGGCCATCGTTCCAAACCAGGGCCGCAACGGTATTCTGGCCGCGGTTAAGAAAAGGCGCCAGGTCAACCGTTTCGAAGTTCCAGAAATAAAGATCGCCACGGGCCGGCCCCTGCGATACCTGGGTGCCGTTCACGTACAATTTGTACCGGTTATCGCCCGACACATGCACTATAAACGAAGCCGGTTTTTCGGCCAGCGTAAAACTTTTCCGGAACTTAAACACTCCGTAATCTTTCAGCGTCGGGTCGTTATGGGTGGCGTACATATTGGTGGGCGAACCCGGGCTGGTGATCCATTTGGCCGGCCAGGGACTTTGCAGCAGCGAGGCGTCAATGGCTTGCGCAAAAAGGTCCGGTGCAACAAGGAAACAAAAAGCCTGGATCAATAAAAGCGGGCGGACAATCCGGTGACTAATTGGCATATAAATAATTTACGTCAGTTGCGCAAAAAATCAGCACGGGGCTGGTGGGGAAATTCTTGCCAAAAAGCTTCCGGCGAAAAACGCTAAGCACTAAACGAGGAACCCGCTGCGCCGACGTACTTTCTTTTCGCCCCACCCTACCAATGGTCCGGGTGCCGGCAACCCTTTGTTTGGAGGAATGCATCGGTGGCAAAGATGAAAATCCGACAGGAAAAAACAGGCGGCCATCCGCGGCCGCCTGCTGACAGTAGGTTAGTTGGTTTTAAACTGCACCGCCTGCAAGGCATGGTTGCCCTCTTCGCCGGGGCTCATTACTTTGCTCACGATATACAGGTCGTGAAAACGGCCGTCGGTTACGCCATCAATCGGCAATTTTACCACGGCCGAAAATCCTTTCGGCCCGCCTTTTTGGCCGCCAGGCAAAACCACTTCGCCCAGCTTGCGGCCCGTTGGGCTGTTAAGATGCACGGCAAAGGTGTAACCGAATTTGGGCGCTTTGTCACCGCCGATCACCAATTCCAGTGCGCTGATACCCGCCAGGTCAATGCTGTCTATGCGGAACGAACCGTCGGCTTTCGGTATCATCAGCAACTTCATACCATTGTAGTCGAGGGGGGAATAACCCGATACCGGCTGCAAGGCATCGGCCGTCAGCTTGCTGTTGGCCAGCGTTACGGAAGCCTGGCCGGTGAGCGGCTTAATACCATTGCCGCCTTTATCGGTATAGCTGGCCGACAGCACCAACACTCCGTTATCCACTGCCTTTTTCTCCAGCGTCGGCTTCACGGTACCGGCAAGGGGCAGCGATTTTTGTTTGGCGCTTTTATCGCCCAGCGAAAGAATCCAGGCCACAATCTGTTTGGCATCGCTTTCCGGCAGGTTCGGATGGCCGGGCATGGCCACTTCGCCCCACACCCCTGCGCCGCCTTTAATAATTTTGTTCACCAAATGCGTGGTGGCTTCGCCATCCTTTTGATACCGTTCGGCGACGGCCACATACGAAGGGCCGATTGATTTTTCAACTTCTTTGTGACAGCCCTTGCAATCGAGCGATTGCGCCAGGCTTCGCCCGGCCATGGCCGCCGTCATCACCTGGTGGCCCATTGACGAACCGGCTTTATCAAATCCCTCCACATAATCGGCCGACACAAAAACATTGGCCCCGTCGCTGGCCGCGGAAGGATCATCCTTATCCGCCACCGATACGGCATAAGCCACCGGTGTGCCCGGGAAATAAAACGAGCGGTTGCCCTTTACCGTAATGTCCACATCGGGTGCCTCGTTGCCGGCATACAGAGCCACCGGCGCACTTTTGGTTTCGGCCTTGTTGTTGTCTTTCACCACCACATAAATGGCATGGTCGCCGGCCGCGGTAAACGTGTGCGACAACTGCGGCTCCGTGGTTTCTTTCACCTCGTTGCCAATATGCCATTGGTAGGTCAGCGGATCGTTTTCGGGGTCGGAGGCTTCAGCTTTCACCACCACGGTCAGCGGCAGGCCACCGGAGGTTTTATCGGCCTCCACTCCCGCTATCGCCGGCGCCCGGTTGCCGCCGTTATAGTCCACCCTTGACAGCCCGGCATCGGCGTTTTTGCTAAACCATCCGCTGCCATATTCCAGCAGGTACAATTTGCCGTCAGGGCCCACTTCCATATCAATCATGTTATTGAGCTTTGTATGCTCCATAAACGGCTCCATTTTATCAAAGTCGCCATTTGGCAGCATGGTCACTGCTTTTATCCAGCCTCGGATCCAGTCGTAAATAAACAGCTTGTTGCTGTAGTAGCCGGGCAGCCTTGTTTTTTCCGGGAACATATCGGTATAATAAACCGGGCCGGCCATGGCATTGCGGCCGCCGCTGCCCACCTGCGGAAAATCGGTAGAGTTGCCGTAAGGGTACCAGATGAAGGCCGGTTGCGCCGGCGGCAGCATTTGCATACCGGTGTTGTTACGGGAATTGTTCACCGGCTTTTGTACATCGAAAGGCGCCCCGGACTGACCATTTTCAAAATTAAAATCGCGGTAGGCCAGGTTGTTGGCAATAAACAGCGGCCAGCCGAAATTGCCGGCTTTGCGGGCCTGGTTCACTTCGTCGTAGCCTCGGGGGCCGCGTACGTTCAGGCTGTCGCGGCTGGCATCGGGGCCCACTTCGCCCCAATACAGATAATTGGTTTTCTGGTCAATGGAGATACGGTAGGGATTGCGGTTGCCCTGCACATAAATTTCGGGCCGTGTACCCTGCTGGCCTTTGGGATAAAGATTGCCTTCGGGTATCTCGTAGGTTCCATCTTCCTTTACGCGGATACGCAAAATTTTTCCACGCAAGTCATTGGGATTGCCGGAGGTGCGGCGGGCATCGTATTGTTCGTGGCCCGGCCGGTCGTCGAGCGGCGCAAAGCCCTTGTTGGGGTGCGGCTGCTTGGGCTCATCGAAGGGTGTGGAATTATCGCCGGTGGAGACATACAACAAGCCGTCTTTATCAAAGGCAATGGAGCCGCCGGTATGGCAGCAGATTTCGCGTTGCGAATAAAACTGCAGCACCACTTTTTCGGAGGCCGAATCGAGACGGCCGTTCTCAAATTTAAACCGCGACAACCGGTTGACCGACGTGTCGGCGGGGCTGTAAAAAATATAGACGTAATGGTTTTTTTCAAACGCCGGATCGGCCTTTATTCCCAATACGCCTTCTTCGGCATTCACACCCGGCGTGGTTGTTTTCCAATAAACGTTTAAAAACCCGGCCTGCTTTAGTATCGAATCGCCATTCTTGTAATACATGATCTCGCCACGCCGCTGGGCAATGAGCACATCCAGGTTGGGCAGTACGGTCATCTCGGTGGGCTCAAACAGCTGACCGGTGACCAATGGCGTTTTGGCAAAACGGTTTTCTTCCGGTACACGGGCGGTTTTGGCTTTGCCAAAGTCCAGCTTTTTATTGTCGCCGATGGCGTACTGCAGGCCGGCCAGCAGGTGCTTCAGGTAGGCTTCTTCTTTGTACGATTCTTTCGTGTGTCCGAGGCCGGTATAAAACGCACGGCCACCGTCGTAGTCGTGGTACCAGGCCATGGGATGGTTGCCCATCTTGTGCCCGCCGCCGTAACTTTTTTCATCAATCGTCAGCAGTACATTCAGGCCGTTATGCAGTTTTTTGTAGCTGTAAAATTCGTCGGAGCGTTTCCATTGTTTGGGCAGGTGTTTGGTTGACGCATGGTCGGCATCTGCCACCTGCAGCACACCCGGCTGCACATTGGAAAAACTATCGTTGATTCCGGGATGGTCCCAAAAATAGCCGCCAACAAGGCGGCCGTACCAACCCCAGTCGTATTCGGTGTCGGCAGCGGCGTGTATGCCCACAAAGCCGCCGCCGGCTTGTATGTACCGTTCAAAATCGGCTTCCTGGTAATGGTTCAGCACATCGCCGGTGGTGCTGAGAAAAACCACGGCAGCGTAAGGCTGCAGCAACTCTTCGGTAAAGTTGGCGGCATTGGTGGTGGTATCCACCTCGAAGCCGTTGTCGCTGCCCAGCTTTTCAATGGCGGCAATGCCATCGTTGATGGACTCGTGATGATAACCCGCCGTTTTACTGAACACAAGCACTTTCGGTTTGCCGGAGCGCTGCGAACAAGCGTTTGCCAGGAGAAGCATGAAAGAAAAAAGAACTGCTTGGAGGAGAAAAGAAAACAATCGTGTCATTTATGGCTTTTTTAATTCGGCAAATGGAAGGATAGCGGCAATACATAAAAACAGGATGATTTCAGCAGCCGATGCGAAACCTGTTTTTGCCGGCAGCTAAGCTAACTGTTTTCGGGCATTTACAAAGGGCCGGAATGTTGGCGGTTGGGGCCGCGGACGGCTGCGGTTCTGTAGCTGCCGTAACAAAAATTTTCAACAACGTTTATCGTTTTTATCCGATGCGCCTGCGTCCGCATCAATCCCTGATCATTCGCTGGCCGAAGCTTTGAACAATCCAAATTCGGCTAATTGAACAGGCGCCCTGGCTTCCAAAATGGTAAGACGGACTTTGGTTGTTTGCACAGGCGGAAAACGCAGCAGCCGCTTGTAGCCCACCGTGGTGAACTGGCTCAGTTCTTTCCAGCCATTGTCAACCCAACACTCCAGGCGGGCCGACACGATGCGCTGGCCAGTGGCGATATTTTCCTGCAGCAGGCCCCGGTCGAACGTGACGGGTTTCCCAAAGTTTATGGTCCTCGATTCGCCCTCTTTCAGTGTAACGAACGTCCGGAGTTGATTGTCGGTGAGTGCCCGGCCGGCCGCTCCGGTGGCCAGGTTAACGGCAAACGTTTCGTTGAGGATTGACCGGAATGATTTAATAGCGGCAACATCGGGCTGCGGCAGCAAGCCGTCGCGGTTGGGCGGAATATTGAGCAGCAGCAGGCTGTTGCGCCCCACCGACTGGTAATACAGGTTTACCAATGCCTGTGGTGTTTTCACCTTGCCGTCTTCGGATGCATGATAAAACCAACCGGGTCGAATGGACACATCGGTTTCGGCCGGTATCCAGCGCTTGCCCTCCGCATCGCCGGTATTGAGATACTTTGCATCGGCCTTGCCCGGCGCCATGCCTTCGGTGTTGATGGTTGACCAGCAGGTTTCGCCGGCATTGCCACTTTCATTGCCAACCCACCGCACATCCGGGCCGGCATCGGAAAAGATCACCGCTTTCGGCTGCAGTTGGCGCACCATGGCCCAATAACCGTCAAAGTCATATTGCATATCTTTTGCGTTCTCACCCTTGGCGCCATCAAACCATACTTCGGAAATTTCGCCGTAATTCGTCAGCAATTCCCGCAACTGTGCTTTGTAATGCTGGTTGTAGGCGTCGGTGCCGTAGGTAGGTTCGTGCCGGTCCCAGGGTGAGAGATAAACGCCAAACCTGAGGCCCAGCCGGCGGCAGGCATCAGCCATTTCTTTTACCATATCGCCCTTGCCGTTTTTCCAGGGGCTGTTTTTTACCGAGTGTTCGGTGTACTTCGATGGCCAAAGGCAAAACCCGTCGTGGTGTTTTGCTGTTAGAATGGCCATTTTAAAACCTGCGCTTTTCAGGGCAGCGGCAATCTTGCCGGCATCGAATTTTGTGGGATTAAAAATTTGCGGCGACTCGGTTCCATCGCCCCACTCTTTGTCGGTATAGGTATTGACCGTGAAATGGAGGAAAGCTGTCGTTTCCTGCTTCTGCCAGGCAAGCTGCCGGGCTGTGGGTACCGGCAGTGCCTGGCCCTGAATGTTGGTGAAAGGCAAAAGAAAAACGAACAGCGGCAGTAGCTTCATGCGCTTGACGATTTTGGGTGTGTGATGGGGCAAAAGATTCCTAATTTCCGTTTTTTGCCTGCCCGGTGGCGTACAAAATGCCGCCCAGCAAATGGCGGAGAAAAAGAGGCTCCTGGTAACTTTCTTTGGTGTGTCCAAGGCCGGTATAAAAAGCCCGGCCGTTGCCAACAGTAGTCGTCCAGGCAATGGGATGGCTGTTGCCGTTCTTTCCGCCCTCGTAGGTGCTTTCGTCGAGCGTGGCCAGCACTTTTATATCGGGCGAAATGCTTTTGTAATTATACCATTCGTCGAAACGTTCCCAGCGCCGGGGCAAAAAAGAGGTAGAAGGGTGTGTTTGATCGGTCACGTTTATCACCGCTTTTTGCTGTTTTGGATGGCTGAGAAAATAGGCACCTGCCACCTTATTGTAAAAAGGCCAATCGTATTCCGTGTCGGCGGCGGCGTGTATGCCAACATAACCACCACCCTCTGTCATGTATGTTTCAAAGGCTGCCTGCTCAGCATCGTTCAGCACATTGCCGGTGGTACTTAAAAAAATGACGGCAGCGTACCGTCGCAGGTTTTCTGCCGTAAACAAAGCCGCATTGGAAGTGGTGTCGAGCTGCCATTTGTTTTCGCCGGCCATTTTTTGCAAAGCCGCCACACCATCGGGAATGGAGTTGTGCACAAAGCCGGCCGTTTTGGTAAATACAAGAAGACGCGGCGGTGCCGTTATAAGGCGCCCGCTGGCGCATCCGGCAAAAACACAAAGAATGGAAACAAACAGAAACGGAAGCAGGCGAAGGGGAGGTTTCATTGCGTGGTAAGATAAAATGGTTTGAAAGGCATGAAAATACAAATTTGATAAACAGCTTTCCACCGATTTCCGGCATTGCCACCACCGTGCCCGCCTCTAACTTTTCAATGCGGCGTGTTGCAGCCCTGCCACCGGACAAAAAATTTAGCAGGTTTTTGCTAATTTTTTTGGGAATTTAATATCTTTCCGCAACAAAACCACTTGTCATGCAACTGCCAAAGCTCAGCCAATTCTCTGTTTGTTGCGACGCCGTCACAGCACTCAACCCTGCCATTTCTTTCGACTGCCTGGTAGAAGGGAAAAAATTAAAAGCGAAAATCACCCACCAGGAAGACAACGGGCTGCAATTCATTTACCACATTTCGTTCAGCGATGGCTATAGCGCCTCCTTTGTGGCGCCTCTCGAAGCCGGCGCCTGGCACAGCAACGAACTGTCGTCGCCGTATGCAAAGGCCCTTGAGGAAGACCTGCAGGCCTTTTGCGGATTTCTGCCACAAAAGCCGCCTTTTGCCATAAGGCTGAAAAGCGAAAAAGAAACCTTTAACGTGTGGGTGGTGCCGCATGTTTTTAAATCGCGGCATTATACCGTGTTTTATAAAGGCGAATACCGTTTTGACCTGCGCCAGGCAAAACAATGGGAAGCAAAATCGGTGCGGGAAGGCAGCATTATTGACGATGAAATAGCGTTGATCGTTTGCCGAAATATCGAGCAGCGCAGCCCGCAGTTGCTGTTGCTGTAAACCAGGGCCGGGCAGCCTTCGGCCTTTTTCATCAGCAACAATGCTGTGGGTGTAACGCTGGTGTAAGAGCAAGCGCAAAGCAGAACCTTCTTATTCATTCAGCAATAGCGTTAAACATCGTCAACGGAGAGCGGGTAGCCGTATGAGCTGTTTTCTGCAAAAAACCTATTTTACGCCGGTTTTCAGAAAAAGCGCCGGATGAAGCCCCAATTGCTGAAAGTACAGGTAGGACCGAGCTATTCCTTCAGTGTCCGTCAGGACCTTGTTCCCTTTTTTTATGATCGCTGGCATTACCATGCGGAGCTGGAGCTGATACATATTGAAGCAGGTACCGGCACGCAGTTTATCGGTGATAATATCAGCCGGTTCAAAGAAGGCGATGTATTGCTGGTGGGTTCCAACCTGCCCCACTACTGGCGGTGCGATGATGCCTATTTTCAAAACAGCCCGTCGTTGGTAGCAAAGGCCACGGTGGTGCATTTTACCGAAGATTTCTGGGGCCGGCCTTTCCTGGAAGCGCCGGAAAACAAATGTCTCCGCGACCTTCTGCACAGAAGCCGGAAGGGCCTGGCGGCCGATGCCGCTATCCGGCCACAACTGATGGGTCTTTTAAAAGAGCTGACCGTGGCCCAGGAAACGGAACGGCTGATTTTGCTGCTGAAAGCCCTGTATCTGCTGGCCAAAGCACCGGAAAATAAAACGCTTTCTTCGGCCGGCTTCCTGCCTTCGCTCGATGGTGCCGAAACAGACCGCATCAACGACATCTATGCTTATTCGCTGGCGCATTTCCGCGAAAAAATATCACTCGAAGAAATTGCGGCGGTGGCGCATATTGGCGAAAACTCTTTTTGCCGCTATTTTAAAACCCGCACCCGTAAAACGTATTCGCGTTTTTTGCAGGAGCTACGGGTGGGCCATGCCTGTAAACTGCTGATCGAAAACCGCCTTACGCTGGCACAGGTTTGCGAAGAAAGCGGCTTTCATAACGTCACCAACTTTTACCGCTACTTCAAACAAATAACCGGGAAAACGCCGGCCAGTTACCAAAAGCAGTACCGGGTGTCCGGACTTTAACCTCTGTCCCGGTCAGCCCAGGTTTTTGCCGGCTACCGGAAAACCGGAGAGCGTGGCAACCGGTTCATTGCACCCTTCTGCTACGGCTGAAAGGTGCCGTTCACCAGCCTGTAAATACGAAGTGGATTTTCATCTTTTAACTCCAGGGGTAGTAGCGCCTGCGGATAATCCTGGTAGCAAACGGGCCGCGTAAACCGGTAGATGGCGGCCGTACCCACCGATGTGCTACGGCTGTCGGTGGTAGCTGGAAAAGGCCCTCCTTGCACCATCGCATGGCTCACTTCCACACCCGTAGGAAAACCATTAATCAGCACCCGCCGCACTTTTTGCTCCAATACCTCTAAGAGCTCCCGATGTTCCAGTAGGTTTTCTTCTGAGCCATGCACCGTTGCCGTTAAATGACCTTCCATTTCGCGGGCTATGCGCAGCAGGTCTTGTTTTTAATTTCCTTCCACCAACATGCTGGCCGGACCAAACACTTCTTCCCGCAACGATTCGTGGGCCAGAAAGGTTTCGGTATTGGTGGTAAAAAGAACCGGCGTTGCCCCATTGGGCCCGGCGGCCGCCCGGCCCATCGGTGAAAATGAGCAAAAACACACCGGGTGGCAGCGCTGTTTTGGCGATGGCTTTTTGGATGGCGCGGCAATGAGGTGCGAGGTAGCCGGGTGGGCCGGATGAGCTTTGAATACAACCGGGCAACCGGCGGCCAGCGCACTGGCGGTGTCGCCACCGGCCACCGAAAATGCAAGGGGAAAATTAGAAGCGTCAAACACAGCCACGGGGCCCAAGCCAATTTGCATTTGCCGCAGGTCCGGCCTTGGCAGTGGTGTGCGATCGGGCATGGCCGTATCTATCCGTGCCTTAACCCAGGAGCCTTCGCGAAGCAGGCCGGCAAACAGCCGAAGCTGCCCGGTAGTGCGGGCCCGTTCGCCCTGCAATCTTGCGGCCGGCAGGGCCGTTTCGGCTGAACATATTTGTATCAATGCTTCACCGATGGCTTCAATTTCGGCTGCGATCGTTTCCAGGAAAATCGCTTTTTCCCCGCCCCTTTTTTGCCGGTAAATCGCAAAGGCTTCTGCTGCCGATTGCACTTTTGCTTTTATCTCGTCCGCGCTGTTGGTGTAAAAAGGCGTGGTACCCCACTCGGCAGTGGCGGGGTAGTAAAAGTAAATGGCTTTGTTGCCAACCGATGCCTGTTGTTCGTTTTGTTGATCATTTATGACAACCGTGGTTTGTGTTGGCCGGCCGTTCGTTCGGCTTTCGCCATAGCAACGGCCGGTAGGGAGAAGGGTGTTAGTTAAGAGCACAGGGGCACTGCCGTATGTCGTGCCGATCAGGCGGGGCGCTGGGCAACGGTATTCTGCAGGGTGCCGATGGGCGGAATGGTGATCAGCACCTCATCGCCGGGCGCCAGGGTAAAATCATCGGGTGGCACTACGCCGGTGCCGGTCATTAAAAAAACACCATACGGAAAAGAAGTTTCGCGGAAAAGGAAAGCGGCCAATTCGCTGTGCTTTCGTTTCATCCGGCTAATGAAAATGCTGCCGGCAAACACCGCATCGCCGCTTCGTTTTATTTCAATGCTGATGGTGGTATCGGGATCAATGGGCTGCGCCGGCACATAGAGGCAGGGACCGATGGCCGCTGAGGCATCGTAAGATTTGGCTTGCGGCAGGTAAAGCGGGTTTTCGCCTTCAATATCGCGGGACGACATGTCGTTGCCGATGGTATAACCTTCAATCGTTCCTTCCAAAGAAAGAAAAAGGGTAAGCTCCGGTTCCGGTACATTCCACTGGCTGTCGCGGCGGATCTGCACGGCCTGGCCACTACCTACCGTGCGGGAGGCCGTGGCCTTGAAAAAAAGCTCCGGACGCTCGGCCTCATACACCCGGGCGTAAAAATCGCCGCCGCCGGCATCCCTGGCTTCCTCCATACGGGCTTCGCGGCTGCGCAGGTAGGTAACACCCGATGCCCAAACCTCCTGCTGGCCAATTGGAGCCAGGGCCTCCGATACCGCGAAATTTTCCGCCGGGGACAAGCCTTCAAGGGTTTGTACCAAATGGGCGTGCAGGCCTTTGCGATTAACGAAATTGTCCCATTGCTGCTGAACAAAATAATGGTCGCCGTCTTTTTCGATGACGATACCGTGAGCTGTTTTGTAAACCTTCATATGCCGGGCAAAAAATTTTTGGAAAGGGTATCGCCACCATCAGTGACGAACATGCGTTTTTTCCCGAAACCGCTTATTGTCCTATCAGCGCCCGGTCGAGGTGCACATAACCGCCGTCCACATGAATTAACTGACCGGTGGTATGACTGCTGCGTTCAGAAAGAAGGAAGGCCACCATGTGTGCAATTTCGGCGGCAGTCGTCATCCGCTTTTCCAGCGGAATGCGTTTCACAATGTCGTTGACGGTTTCTTCCGGGTTGGGCAGCGTTTGCAGCCACGATGCGTACAAAGGCGTCATGCATTCGGCTACGATCACGGCATTGACGCGGATGCCGTATTTCAGCAGCTCAACGGCCCATTCCCGCGTGAGTGCGTTGCGGCCGCCATTGGCTGCGGCGTAGGCCGATGTGCCCCCCTGCCCTGTTTCGGCCGTTTTGGAGCCAATGTTTACGATAGGCCCTTTGCTCTTTACTAAGTATGGCAGGGCATGATGCGCCATCAGGTAATAGTGCACCAGGTTCTTCTGCAGCGATTGCAAAAAGCGGTCGTAACTGCCATTTTCGAGCCCCACGCCATCGTTTACGCCGGCATTGTTCACCAGGCCCTCGATGCGTCCGTAACGGTCGCCTATCGTTTTCACGGCTTCCCCGCATTGCTGCGGATCGGTGAGTTCGGCCACCACTTCATCGGCTACCAGCCCTTCGGCCTTTAGGGCCGCTACCAGTTTTTGATTATCGGCGCGGCTGCGGCCCACAATCACCGGGAGGGCCCCTTCGGCGGCCAGCGTTTTGACGATGCCTTCGCCGATGCCTTTGGCACCGCCGGTAACAATAATCACTTTATCCTTCAATGCTAAATCCATTTGGGTTGTTTATGAAAGTTGATAAAATCGAACGGCATTGCCGCCAAACACGGCTTCTTTTTCGGAGGCGGTAAAGGCCGAAAAATATCCCTCTGCAATGGCCAGCATCTCACTGTACGAAGCGGCCACCAGACAAACCGGCCAGTCAGACCCATACAGCAATCGTTCGGTTCCGAAAGCTTCTACCACCGCATCGAGGTAGGGACGGAAATCTTCTTTTTTCCACCCTTTCCAATCGGCCTCAGTCACCATGCCCGACACCTTGCAGCACACATTGGGAAAGGCCGCCATTTTTTGCAGATCAGCTTTCCAGTCGGCTATTTCGGCCCGTTTGATATAAGGTTTGGCCAGGTGGTCAATGACAAAAGGCTGATCGGGGAAGGCTTTGACAAATGTTTCGGTAAACGGCAGTTGATCGGGAAAAATAAGGATGTCGTAAGTGAAGCCATATGTTTTCAACGCTGCAATCCCGTTGCGGAAATCGGGGCGCAGCATGTAAGCCCTGTCCTGTTCGCCCTGCAACACGTGCCGGAAACCTTTTATAATCCGGTGCTGCTGGTAGCCGGCCAACCGGTCCTGCACATCCGGCGCGGTCAGGTCGGTCCAGCCAACTACGCCCCTGATGAAAGAATGGGCGGAAGCCCACGAAAGAAGGGAGTCATTGCTTTCTTCGGTTTGCTCTGTCTGCACTACCACACAACCATCGAACCCGTGTTCCTGCAGCACCGGCTGCAGATTCTGCGGCAAATAGTCCTGTTGGATGGCTGCCATGCTTTCATCAATCCAGCCATAGCTTACCGGATCATAGTGCCAGAAATGCTGGTGTGCATCAATGCGCATAAGCCACTACATTTTGCCTCGACGAGCCCAAACCGTCTATTCCCAATTCCACCACATCGCCGGGCTTCAGATACACCTGCGGGTTCATACCTAAACCCACACCGGCCGGGGTTCCGGTTGAAATGACATCGCCGGGCAACAGGGTCATAAACTGGCTGACGTATGACACCAGGTGCGGAATGCGAAAGATAAAATTAGCGGTGGTGCCCTGCTGCACCGTTTGCCCGTTTACTTTCAACCAAAGGTGAAGGTTGTCCACCTCCGCAATTTCTTCTTTTGTTGCCAAAAAAGGGCCCATGGGCGCAAACGTGTCGCAGCCTTTTCCTTTGTCCCAGGTACCGCCTCTTTCCAGTTGAAATTCCCGTTCCGATACATCGTTGTGAAGGCAATAGCCGGCAACATAGTCCATTGCTTCTTCTTCGGCCACATAACTGGCCCGCTTACCTATTACCACAGCCAGTTCCACTTCCCAGTCGGTTTTTTGCGAATGGCGCGGAATAACGATATTATCGTATGGCCCTGCCAGTGAGGTGGTGGCCTTCATAAAAATCACCGGCTCAGCGGGTGGCATGGCGCCTGTTTCTTTGGCATGATCGGCGTAGTTCAGCCCAATGCATACGATCTTGGACGGCCGCTGAAATGGCACCGCCAGCTCCGGCTGATCTTCCAGCTTTGGCAGGCTGGCGCGGTTTTGCTCCGCAAAATCCTGCAGCCGCTGAAGGCCACCCGTTTCAAAAAACGTTTCGTTGTAATCTTCGCCAAATGCGGCAGCGTCGTAATAGCCGTCTTCCAGCAACAGGCCCGGTATTTCCCGGCCGTCTTTTCTGTAGCGGATCAGTTTCATCTCAACAATTTAAAAGTTAGGTATTCAGTTTTAAGAAGCCGCCGTCAATAGGATAATCGCAGCCGGTGACAAAACCCGCCTCGTGGCTGCAGAGGTATAAGGCCAGCGCCGCAATTTCTTCGGGCTTGCCCATGCGGCCGATGGGCTGCGATCGGGAAAGTTTATCGAACATTTCTTCTTCTTTGCCGGGATAGTTTTTTTGCAGGAAGCCATCTACGAACGGTGTGTGCACCCTGGCCGGCGAAATGGAATTGCACCGGATGCCGTGGTGTAAATAATCTCTGGCTACACTCAGCGTCATGGAAAGCACAGCGCCCTTCGTCATAGAATAAGCAAAACGGTCGGTGAGGCCAACAGTGGCGGCGATGGATGCCATGTTGAGAATAACACCATGGTGGCGGCTTTTCATACCTGGCAAGACGGCATGCAGGCAATTATAAACCCCTTTCACGTTGACACGGAAGAGTCGCTCGAAATCCTCTTCGGAAGTGGTTTCGGCGTTGCCGATATGAGCGATGCCGGCATTATTAACCAAAACATCAACTGTACCGATGGCCGAAAAAAGAGCAACGACGTCGGCCTGCACCGATACGTCGCAACCGTGTGCGAACGCTTTGCCGCCGGCATCGGCAATTTCGGTGGTCACATCAGCCGCGGCTTCTTTGTTTAGTTCAACAATATGCACCGTGGCGCCCGCATTGGCAAACCCGATGGCGATGGCCTTGCCGATGCCGCTGCCGCCACCTGTGACAACCGCAATTTTATCTGAAATTGAAAACATGATGAAGAACTGGTTTCGCTGCTTAAATAAAATTCTATACACCCGATAAAGGTTTGTTTTCTTGTAATTCCATTTTTAACCGCCTGCGGAATGATCATTCGGTCGCTTCGGCGCATTTCATAGTGTATAATGCTGGTCCCACCACCGATAATCATCGGCTTTGTATCTATCGGCCAATGCCTTCTCTCACCTAATGGGAGAGCGAGGGTTTAACCCTTGCTCGACTCCTGAGAAAGAGCAAGTCATTTTCATGATTCAACGCTTTTCAACGAGTGCTACGATATTCGACTCTTATGGAGTCGGGGTTTAAAAAAATCCTATATTTTTTCTACAGATATTGGACGCCTGACGGCGTCTCTTTTCATTCGACCGAAATCCTGTCCTACCGTAAATAATTTCCTCCAAACTACAAACTCACTCCCCGCTTCCACGGAATAAAATCATCCTGTTCCAGTTGCACGGCCTTCGGCTGTTCTTCGCCGCTGGCTACGCGGATGACGTATTCGAATATACGTTCTCCCGCCTGCTCAATGGTCTCTGCGCCTTCGATGATGGTGCCGCAGTTGATGTCAATAATATCGGGCATCCGGTTGTACAGGGCCGTGTTGGTTGACAGCTTTACTACCGGTGCCACCGGGTTGCCGGTTGGCGTGCCAAGACCGGTGGTAAACAATACCACCGTGGCGCCCGAGGCCACTTCGGCCGTAGTGCTTTCCACATCGTTGCCGGGTGTGCACAGCAGGTTTAGCCCAGGCTTCGTCACCAGCTCAGGGTAGTCCAGCACATCGGTCACCGGCGACGTACCACCCTTCTTGGCCGCACCGGCCGATTTAATGGCATCGGTGATCAATCCGTCTTTGATATTGCCCGGCGAGGGGTTGGCATAAAACCCCGAGCCGGCTGCTTCGGCACGGGCATTGTAAGTTTTCATTAAGCTGATAAACCGTTCTGCTGTTTCTTCGCTCGTACAACGGTCGGCCAGTTCCTGCTCTACACCGCATAGTTCCGGGAATTCAGATAAAATCACGGTTCCGCCAAGTGCCACCAACAGGTCGGATGTATAACCAATGGCAGGATTGGCCGAGATGCCGGAGAAGCCATCGGAACCGCCGCATTCCAAACCAATGGTAAGCTTCGAGAGCGGTGCCGGCTGCCGCTCCAGCTTGTTGGCCATTACGAGGCCGGCAAATGTTTGTTTCAACGCTTCATCCATCAGCTTTTCTTCCGTGCCTTCCAATTGCTGTTCAAAGATGAGGAGCGGCCTTGAGAAATCAGGGCAGCGTTTTTCAATTTCTTCTTTCAGGATACTGGCCTGTGCATTCTGGCAGCCAAGGCTTAAAATGGTAGCGCCGGCCACGTTTGGATGCGTAACGTAACCCGCCAGCAATCCGCAGAGCGCCCTGGCATCGGACCGGGTGCCGCCGCAGCCCATTTCGTGTGTGAGGAATTTAATGCCGTCAATGTTTTTGAAAAGCCGCTCACCCATAGCGGTACTTCCATCGGCGGAAAGATCGGCCTGCAGCAGTTCCTCCCGTAGGCTTCCGTTTTTGTAAAGGCTGATGAGCTTGTCCACTTTGGCCGCGTATTTCGACTTACGGGTGTAGCCCAGCTTTTCGACCAAGGCGGATTTTAAAATGTCAACGTTTCGGTTCTCGCAAAACACCAGCGGTATCACTACCCAATGATTGGCGGTGCCTACCCGTCCGCTTTCGCGGTAGTAGCCGCTAAACGTTTTGTTCTGGTAACGCGACACATCAGGCGCCTGCCAGCCATGGCGGCGCTGGCGAAGGCCAAAGTCTTCGCTGGCGTGCACGACGTTTTGCGTAGTGATGGCAGCACCCTGCTGCACGGCAATCACTGTTTTGCCTACCAGCACACCATACATCCTCACCGGCTCACCCTCGGCCAGCGTTTGCAGGGTGAATTTGTGTTTTCCCCTGACGGTTTCTTTCAGCTCGAAGGTGGTGCCCTGCCATTCAATTATTTTGCCTTTGGGCAAATCTTTCAGGGCCACCAGCACGTTGTCGCCGGGATGTATCTGCAGGTATTCGTGGTTCATGTTTGCTGTTTGAAGTTAACGGAAATCAGAAGGCCTGTTGTGCGTCCCCGACCGGCCGTTCAAGGGAAAAGATTTTTGTCATCAGCACCCATTTCTGTCCGGGTTCGGCCACCGGAATGGCCTGCTGGTATTTCCACATCAGGGCTTCCCATTGCTGTACTTTTTCATTGGCCTCATCCATCGCCGCCTTTCGGTCGAAGCTGAAATTATCGTCCACCTCCATGATCATAAACAGCCGGTTGCCCGCCCGGTAAATGGACATGGTGGCGATGCCGCTTGCCAGGATACTTTCCCTGATCTCGGGCCAGATTTCGCGGTGATACGCTTCATATTCCGCAATCAGCAAGGGATCGTCTATCAGGTCAAGTGCAAGGCAATGCCGGGTCATAGATGCTTTTTTGATAAGCTGGAAACGCCATCGTTTCCACCCTGCCAAAATACCAACTATCGCTTTTCGGCTGATCTACCTGATTAACTAATTGTTCAACAATTTTTACATACCTGCTACTGAAAAATCTTCATGTTTGCTCAATTGGTGCAAAAACCGCGTTGCGGCATCAAAAAAAATAGGCGTATCCCCCCGCAACAAAAAACGGCCCCGTGTGGAGGCCGTTTTTGGCGAAAGAGCAAAGCCGGTCTTTCGCTTATCATCAATACTCTTACTGATACTGTATGTAAATCGGTTTTGGCTTCAGGCCCAGCAACTGCTCCCGCGACATCATCTCCTTTTGGCCGCTTTTTTCGGTATCGTTCACATAAAAGAGTTTAAAGCCGGCAAACTGCACCGGTTCTTCGTAGATCCAGTAGCGGTAGGTACCTTTTTTCAGGTCGGGCGGTCCCCATCCGTCCATGTCCATGACGATCTGCAGTTCGGGCCGCAGCTTGATATTTTTGGTATCCGGCACCATGCCTTTGGTAAACCGGTGGATCATCAGCATTTTGGGTGGCAGATTATTTTTTTGCACCAGTCCGGCCAGGTAGTCGCCCACACCGTTGATTTCAGCTGCCGACAGCGTGCCGATCACCGAACCGGGGCGCACGCCGCCTTTTCCGTTCATGGCAAACTCCGGGTCCACGCCCAGGTGCACATTGGGCAGCGAAAGATATTGTTCAAAATGCTGCACTTCCGGAAGAAGGTCGCTAAGGCCAATCTGGATATCAATAAATACAATCGCATTGATTTCTTTGGCCCAGGCCAGGATCGTGTCAATTTGATTGTAGGGCATGCGGTACCGGTATTTACCGTCTTTGCCCGGCGCTCCCTGAGCCGTGGTGGCAATGTAATGGAGGCTTGGGATGGACTTGATAACCGAATCGGCATCGCTCCATTTTTTTACCTCATCGAGCAGGCGCGGAATCATTTCTTTTTTGGGCCATTTGCCCAGGGCACCCATGCGGTTCGAATAAAGGTTGCCATAATAAGCCACTACACGGTTGAATGGCAGTATAGCACCCGGTAGGGGGTATGGCGCATTTTTTACCGGCCACCGTCCCGAAGTATCGCCGTTGGCCAGGTAGGCCATCAATTGATCGTAGCGGGCTGTATCGAGCCGGGGAACCTGCGGTGCGGCATTTTCGGCGCCGGCAGTTTTTGGTGCCGTGGAATCGGCGGCCGGCGAGGCGGAAGTTGTGCTGTTGTTGCAGGCAGCCGCAAACATAGCGGCAAGACCCAGGGCGCAGATGCTGTATTTGTTCATAGATTAATGGACTTTATAATCAGACCGGCCGCGAATGTATGGGAAAAGGCGGTATGCCTTTCCTCCTGCTAAAAAATAGTTGTTAGGAAGTTAGCAGGGAGCGCCGTCTATTCCGGGCAAAATAGCTTTCGATCCCTGTGCTTTCACTACAATAAAACCTGTCGCAAAATTGCTGTCCGCTCGCCGGCGGTGTACGAACAGCCGTTGACACCCCGGTGAAATGCATTGGCAGGCCCGCTGGCACAACATTTTCCTGCATTCAAAAAAAATTTATGGCAGACGAAAAAGAGGATTTTACCCGAAACCGGCCCACGGAGAAAGGGCGGCAGAACGATCCGAACCTGCGGGACGATGACGCCCGGCAGGGTGCCAATACCATGAGCACATCCGAAACCGACAGTGGAAAGGAAAACCTTACGCGGACCAGCTCCGATAATTTCCGGGAAGACGCTGCCGGCGATGCAAACGCCGACAAACGGTTTGATGAATGACACAACAAAAGGTGAGTGGGAATTTTGCTTCGACCACTCACCGTTTTTTACCCCAATAAATTTGCATATTAGTCCTGCCCTCTTTCGCCACTTCCACGCTGGCGCCGCTGGCCCGAACTTTGGCCACCTTTTCGTCCAATTTCGCTCATGTGCTCGCGGTTTTGACTAACGGCCTGGCCACCCTTTCGGCCGGCTTCGCGGGCCTCGTCGCGGCTCCACTCGTGCGCCACACCCTGACGGTGCGCTGCCCGTCCGCCCTCGCTGGCGATGCGTTTTTGTTTTTCGGGATCCATGGCGGCAAAACCGCGGTTAGCTACTTTTCGGCCAGATGCCGGCTCGTCGCCGCTATCGGACGGGGCGGGTCTTGTCTGGTTTTCGTAACGTGGACTATTCAGCGAGTCCATACCACGGCTTTCCTGGTCCATTCTGCCCTGGTTGTCGTTTTGACCTCTTTCTGCCATAACACTCAGAATTTAAAACGGTTAACAAATGATGGAGTTCAGGTTAAGCCCGCAACAAAATAATGCCGCCGTTTTTTCCGGCTGTATGGCTGAGGCGGTGGGTAATTTTTGCTATACTATCCTACAGAATGGGGCCGTAGTGTGCAAGCGGACTGATCTGTAAAAAAATGTTTTTCACCGTTGAATAACAAATTCTTCGAAATGCTGCGCCGGCAAATCACTGACTTCCACCGCCGACACGCGGGCCAGCAGCGGGCCGGTGCCGCACCAGGCCACAAACGCATTAAGCGCTTCTACCGGGCCGCTGGCAACCGCTTCCACCTGCCCTTGCGGTGTGTTTTTTACCCAACCGGTGAGGCCAAGGCGGCGGGCTTCATCCCGTGCCGATGCCCGGTAGCCAACGCCCTGAACCAGGCCTTTGATTAGCAGGTGTATTGTTGCCATAAAAAAGATTTACGCTTTGCCGCCTGCCGCAAAGAAACTGCGGTGCGGCTTTTTGGCATAACATTTCTTCGTTGCACCAGAAAGGAAATATGACACCGCAGCAAAATACCGATAATAAGGGCGAGAGCCACGTATATGTGCAAATGCCCGGAGGCGAAGAAAAGGACATACCTGCCCGGCACCCGGTAGAAATGGCCGGCAAAAAAGAAGAAACTGAATCGCAAACTGCCGAGAACACGCCAACCACCCATAGCAGCGAAGTCACTAGCGGCGAAGATGCCTGACGGCTTTTTTAGGGGAAAATGATTCGGTTTCCCACGGGCCAATGGCAGCCAGCAACGGCGGCACCACCGCTGGCGCCAACCACAGCCTATCATCATTAAAAAAATACGTTATGAACAAAGACAGGAACGAACAGAACCAGGAGCAGCAGGGCGAAGAATTAAAGATCTACTCGGCCAGTGGCAGCACGCTGCAAACACCGGAAGAACACCAGCACGACCAACAGGTGGATCCGCGAAAAGATTCCACCTTATCGGTATCGAACGATGACCTGAGAACGACCGATGTGGAGAGGCAGCAGCAGCAGTTGGATGGAAAACGCGGCGACATTGGCGAGATAAACGATAGGCTCAGCCACGAGAGCTGATCAAAATCCCATTCGCTGGCGGGCGGCTTTTTCGGCCCTTATCATTTCGGGATAACCCCACCCTTTGGCGAGCGCATTTACAGCCATTGCAATGCGCTTCGCTTTGGTGGCGTCGGTTTTTGCCGATGTTATCCATTGCGAAAAATAATTCTGGTGCCCTTTGGTCAGCGCCTGGAATGCGGCCAGCGCCGGGGCCTCCGCCTGCAGGCATTCCCAAAAATCGGCGTCGGGCTCCATCGGCGATTGATCAACCCAGAGTTGCACGGTCAGCTCTGCGCCTTTTCCCTTGCCGAGCGCCTTTCGCAACCCGGCTTTTAACGCCATCAGAAAACTGCCATCACCCATAGGCATGATGGCGAGTTTTTCAATAGGCACATCGTCCAGCAGCCCCCGCACCCGGTAGGTTGTTTTTACGCCGGGATTGAGTTTTTGAGCCAGGTCCTGCGAAATGGCGACATAGGTCCACCCGGTTTTCTCGCCCTGTTTGTCAAATTTCTGAATGACGGTTTTAAATTTTATCATGTGCCTGAGCCTCTTGATTTAGGCTAAGATAGCAGTGTTGACAACTATTTTGATAGGCTGCGGCGGCAAATGCAGATCATAAAATATGCCGGGGCGTAAACAAACAGCGCTTTACTTTGCGCCTTTTCTATGGCAACCGCGACACCGCACGACATTTACCAGCAAAAACGCGACCGGCACCAGGCCGAACTGGCAACGCTGCTGGCGAAACGCAACCGGTTAGGATGGCTGCGCCTGGCCGTTTTTGTGTTGGGGGCCGGAGCCGCTTATTTTGTTTTTGTCCGTTACGGACTGGCGGGACTGCTGCCCACCTTTACGGCCACTGCCCTTCTGCTTTATTTTGTGTCGCTGGACGTGCGCAACAACGCAGCCATCCGAAACACCAAGGCGCTGATTGCCATCAACGAAGAAGAACTGAACGTGCTGGACCATCGCTTCCAGCACCGCGACGACGGACAGCAGTTTGCCATCGCCGATCATGCCTATGCTAATGACCTCGACCTGTTTGGCAATGCATCGGTGTACCAGTTGGTGAGCCGGTGCCATACGGAGCAGGGCCGCAAACATATGGCCGGCCAGCTATTGGCGCCATTGCCTCCACCCCAGATCCAGGCCCGCCAGGAGGCAGTGGCCGAACTGGCTCCCCTGCTCGACTGGCGGCAGCAATGGCAGGCTTTTGCGCTGCAAACAACCATCACCGCCGCCAGTGAGCGGCGCATCAGCACCTGGCTGAGCGAAGAAAAAGAAGAGTTTGCCGGCTCCTTCTGGACATTCTTCCTGCCGGTGTACAGCATCCTCACGCTGGCATCGGCCTTGTTGGCAATTACCGGTTACATTCCCGGCACCGCCTTTTCGTCGCTGTTTTTATTGTATCTCATCATCTCTCTCCTGCTCAGTCGCAAAGCGGTTTTGCCCTATTTGCATCTCACGGGAATTGTAAAAGAAACAGCCACCCTTCAGGCACTCGTCAACTGGCTGGAGGGGCTGAAGGCGCAAAATGCACTGGTGAAAGAGTGGCAGCAGGCGCTCGGCACCGAATCGGCACCGGCCGGAGGCGAAATCGCTGCGCTGAAAGCCATCCTCGACCGCTTTGATCTGCGGAACAATATTTTTGGCTTGCTGGTCTTCAACTCGTTTTTGCTGTGGGATGTCCGGCAGGTAAGAGCCCTGAATGCCTGGCGCCGCCGCAACCGGCAACTGGTTGCGCTTTGGTTTGGCGCCGTAGCCGAAATGGAAGTGCTGCACAGCCTTTGCACGCTGCGCTTCAACTATCCCGGCTGGTGCATGCCCACCTTCAGCGACCAGCATTTTACCCTCCGCGCCAGCCGGATGGGCCACCCCTTGCTGCCGGCCGCGCAGCGGGTGACGAATGATTTTAACCTGCAAGGGGTAGCACAGATAGGCCTCATCACCGGCTCCAACATGGCCGGCAAAAGCACCTTTCTCCGCAGCCTTGGCGTTAATTGTGTACTGGCACAGATGGGGGCTCCCGTTTGTGCCGAATCTTTTCTGCTGTCGCCGGTGCAGGTGGTCAGCAGCATGCGTATTGCCGATAACCTTGCTGAAAACACTTCTACCTTTTATGCCGAACTGAAAAAACTGCGAACGGTGATTGAACGGGTAAAGGCCCGTGAAAAACTGATGATCCTGCTGGATGAGATTTTGCGCGGCACCAACTCCTACGACCGGCACACGGGCGCCGCTGCGCTGCTAAAACAACTCATCCGCGATGAGGCCGTGGCGGTGATTGCCACGCACGATGTAGAGCTGGCGCAACTGGAACATAGGTACCCGCAAGCGGTGCAGAACTACCACTTTGATGTACAGGTGGAGGGCGAAGAACTTTATTTCGATTACAAATTGAAAAGCGGCGTTTGCCAAAGCCTCAACGCGTCTATCCTGATGAAAAAAATCGGCATTGAGCTGTAAGCAGTTTCCGTTCACGGTTCACTGTTTTGCAGCGTAAATGGGCCTACGCTGGTTCGGCAACAAGCCGGCCGCTACCCATAGGTCAAACGACTATCTTTGCCGCCGAAAAATAAAGCCGCCACCCTATCCCGAACGACGGTGAATGGTGAGCGGCAAACAGTGAATTAAAAACAATCAATCCAATCATGTTTCGTACACATACTTGTGGAGAATTGCGGCTGACCGATGCCTCAAAAGAAGTGACCCTTGCCGGGTGGGTGCAAACCGTACGCAAGTTCGGTGCCATCACCTTTGTTGACCTTCGCGACCGCTACGGCCTTACGCAATTGCTGTTTGGCGAAGAGTTGAACAGCGAGGTTGAATCATCGCCGCTGGGCCGCGAATTTGTGCTGCAGGCCACCGGCACGGTGCGGGAACGCAGCAATAAAAATCCCCAACTGCCAACAGGTGAGGTAGAAATAAAAGTCACCTCCTACCGCATACTCAACCGGTCGGCGATTCCGCCATTTACCATACAAGATGACACGGATGGTGGCGACGAGCTGCGCATGCGATACCGCTACCTCGACCTTCGCCGGGGTGCGGTAAAGCGTAACCTGGAACTGCGCTATGCCGTAAACAGGGCCACGCGGGACTACCTGCACCGGCAGGGATTTATGGATATTGAAACACCTTTTCTCATTAAATCAACACCCGAAGGAGCCCGTGATTTTGTGGTGCCCTCCCGCATGAATGCCGGCGAGTTTTATGCACTGCCGCAGTCGCCGCAAACGTTCAAGCAACTGCTGATGGTGAGCGGCTACGACCGGTATTACCAGATTGTAAAATGCTTTCGCGACGAAGACCTGCGGGCCGACCGCCAGCCGGAATTTACCCAGATTGACTGCGAGATGGCCTTTGTGGAGCAGGAAGACATTCTGAATATGTTTGAGGGTCTGGTGAAGGCCATTTTCAAAGAGGTAAAAGGCATTGATTATGCCGAAGCTGTGCAACGCATGACCTGGGAAGATGCCATGTTTGATTACGGTATTGACAAACCGGACATCCGCTTTGGCATGAAGGTGGCCAACCTCAAGATCCCGGCAAGCGTTTTCCTTGAGAAGCAGGAAGCCGTTGCGCTGTCGCCGATAGCGGCCGGCAACACAGGCTTCAATGTTTTTGACCAGGCTGAAACTGTAGTGGCCATTGCGGTGCCGGGTGCCGCCGAGTACAGTCGAAAGCAAACCGACGAACTGCAGGAATGGGTAAAGCGGCCGCAGATAGGCATGCAGGGACTGGCCACAATCCGCTACAATGCCGACGGTAGCCTGAAAAGCAGCGTAGATAAATTTTTTAACGAAGAGGCGTTGCGCAAGGTGGCTGGTTATGTTGGGGCAAATCCGGGTGATTTGATCCTGATCCTGGCCGGTGCCGAAGAACGAACAAGAAAAGCCATTGCCGAACTTCGGCTGGAACTGGGCGAACTGCTGGGGCTGCGCCGCAAAGATGAATTTAAGCTGCTGTGGGTGCTGGATTTCCCGCTGTTTGAATATGCGGAAGAAGACAACCGATGGGTGGCCCGCCATCATCCGTTTACGTCGCCGAAGCCGTCGCAGATACAGACGATGATAGACAATAACCCGGCGATTGACAACGCGGCAGAATACCTGAAGCATCCCTATGCCAACATTAAAGCCAATGCGTACGATATGGTGCTGAACGGAAATGAGATCGGCGGCGGCTCCATCCGCATTTTTCAGCGGGAGCTACAGGAAAAAATGTTTGCGGCGCTTGGCATGACACCCGAAGAAGCGCAGCATAAATTCGGCTTTCTGCTGGGTGCCTTTGAATACGGGGCACCACCGCACGGCGGTATCGCCTTCGGCTTCGACCGGCTTTGTGCCATCCTGGGCGGCAGCGAAAGCATCCGCGACTTTATTGCGTTTCCGAAAAACAACAGTGGCCGTGATGTGATGCTGGATGCGCCGAGCAGTATTGATGAAAAACAGTTGAAGGAGTTAAGTATAAAGCTGAATGTGAAAGAATAAAAGCTCTGCGTTTCTCACGAAAAAAGCCGGTCCTGCATAGGCCGGCTTTTACGCTTTTTCGCAGGATCATACAGCGAAAAATTGCGTTGTGTCTTAACTGGAAAAGCTGGCCTTTCTTAACCTTTTCTTGCGCAACCGGGCACCAAGTTTGACCGGTTGGTGCGTTCATGAAATTTGTTTCATTACTTCTTTTTTCAATGATGATACTGAACGCCTGCCAGCAGGCAAATGATGTTTTATCCAGCGAAAAACCATTGCCTCTTACCAAACAAACATTGCTGAATGTGCCCTACGGAACCGATAGCCTGCAGACGATGGATATTTACCTGCCGGCCAACCGTTCGGTAGACACAAAATCACTGATTCTGATTCATGGCGGTGGCTGGACAAGCGGCAGCAAGGCAGAATTCAACGGTTACCTCGACAGCTTCAAAACACGGCTGCCGGGCTATGCCATCTTTAACCTCAATTACCGGTTGGTGAATGGCGGCAACCT
Organism: uncultured Flavisolibacter sp.; assembly: GCA_965365435.1. GTDB lineage: Bacteria > Bacteroidota > Bacteroidia > Chitinophagales > Chitinophagaceae > Flavisolibacter. The sequence continues at coordinate 116,825 of CBDUBQ010000005.1, read as the reverse complement.
ATTTCCAACACAGGAAGAAGATGTAAAAGCCGCCGTAGATCTTATTGTCGCCAGGGCTGAAAAATACGGTGTGAGCAGGGATGGTTTTGCCCTGCTGGGCTTTTCGGCCGGCGCCCACCTGGCGCTGTTGCAGGCCTATAAATACAAGTCGCCCAAAATAAAAGCTGTGGTGGACTATTTTGGCCCCACCGACCTTGTTGCCATGTACAACAAGCCCTGGCATCCGCTGGTACCGTTGGCCCTGCAAATGATCACTGGTAAATCCCCAGGGCAGGACAAAGCTATTTTTGAAGCCTCCAGCCCGGCCTATTTTGTTGACCGGCAAACGCCGCCCACTCTACTCTTGCATGGAGCAAAAGACGTGGTGGTAGATGTGTCGCAATCGAAGCTGCTGGCAGAAAAGTTGCGTAATTTCGACGTCAGGCACGAGCTGCACATTTATCCGCATGCAGCTCATGGCCGGTGGTTTGGTGAGACCCTGGTTTCTTCTTTCGACAAGATTGAAAACTTTTTAAAAACACACATGCCGTAACGGCGGCTCAACCATCTTTCAAAAACAAAGACACCTTTCGGGTGTCTTTGTTTTTTAGGGTTTCCACAGTTGCCATCCGGTTAGCAGCAACAGCAGCGAAGGTCAGCTTCACTGTCTTATCATACCGGCCGGGATGGGATTGTCCTTGCCTTCTTCCTGCCAAACGATTTCCGAAATCCACCACCGGTCTTCGGCCCGGACAAGCGTGATGTAGTTGATTCCCCGCTTTTCAATTTTGCCGCCTTGCGAATGGCGGTACTGGTAAGCCGACTGCACATGGGCCAGGTTGCCGTATTCCTTTACCTCACGCCCCAGCTCTTCCTCAAAAAATCCCTCCTGCAAAAAGAACGGCCCGTTGTTTTTTTGATAGTCGGCCGGGGTAAACGAACGATGCACGGCTTCGCCGGAGGGGCGGCGCACCACAGTGCCCATTTTGGCGCCCGGCAGGTAAAGGCTTTGAAAGCGGTCCCAGTTGCGCGGACCTGCCGGGCCGGAAATGACATCGTACAACGCCTTCAAAATGCCGTTGAGCGTGGCCACATCGGCGGTATTGGCCGGGTATTCCTTTACTGGCTCTACACGGTTGGTGGTAAGCCAGGCACGGCGCACGAGCTCTTGTTTTTTTGTTGCATTGGCCATTACTTCCAGCTTATTCTGCTCGGTGGTGGTCACCATCGTTACCACACCGGTGAGGGTCAATGGCTCCACCGTCCCTCCGGCATTTTTGCGCCCGACCCTGGCCACAAATGGCTCGCCCTCTTTCAGCACATTGCGCAGGCTGTCCACCACGGCGGCAAATGTGCCCGGCGTGACGGCCGCATTGTTGAACGAATACAACTCATCGCCCGCCTGGTACCCCATCTTTTTGCCAAAGTCATTGAAGCTCGACTGCCTGCCGATGACCAACTGGCCGCGTTCATTCACATCGGCCGCAATGCCGCCGAAGCTGATAGTCTTTTTTTCCGAAACGGGTGAAAAACGGACACCGGCCAGTGCAAAGTAATCGGCGTACGGAATGGGCCTGGAACCCTGCACGTAGGTGAGCAAAAATTCTTTCGCCTGCGGATAGCTAAGCTTACCGATTTCATCAAACAGTTCATCATCGTGGAAATACCGGTCTTTGCCAAACCGTACGCCGAGGTCGTAGGTAAGGTTGCGTAATCCGTATGTGCCATCCGACAAATGCAGCAGGTAGATATCGAGAACGGCTGCAATAAGAGCGCCCTTTTCGTACACGTTGCCGTACTGGCTTTTGTAGCGGCCGGCGCTTTCGCGGCTCATGGTGGTGAACGACAGGCTGTCATTGTACTGCGTACGGGAATTGGTGATCTTCTGGGAAAGCTTCGCCAAAAACTGAGGCACGGTGTTGAGCCCGTGCTTTACCTGTACGTGGTGAGACGTGTATTCGGTTACCCCCTCGTAAAGCCAAAGATGCTTTGACAACACCGGCTCGTTGAAGTTGAATTCTTTCACCTCCTTCGAAGCAATCGTAAGCGGTGTAATGATGTGAAAAAATTCGTGCGAGGAAATATCCACCAACAGGCTTTTTATTTGCGCCGGCGGCATTTCCGGTACATAATAAAACGATGACGAAGCATGCTCCAGCGCCCCGCCAAGCCCCGGCGGAAAGGAATGTTTATCATCGCGGCCATGGAAGTAGTAGAGAAAGGCGTACCGATCGGTTGGAAGCTTGCCGCCGAGATAGGACCTGGTGGCAGAGAGCAGGTCGCTCATCCAGCCCGCAATTTCTTTAGCGTGCAATAGCCGGCCCGGCGAATACACCGATACCAGCACCTCTGCATTGCCCACCTGCACAGTGGCGGTATCGGGCCGGGTGTACATGATCGGTGCATCGTACAACTCGTCAAGATTTGGCGTGCGGAAAACATCCTGCGTCGGCGTGGTGCTTACCGGCTTCAAAGCCGTGGCGCCATAAAGGTCGGCCGGCTTGGTAACCGTTACCTCAAAGGGCACCTTATTCAGCCCGTTTAAAAAACCAAAAACGCCCGGCGCATGCAGCACAAAAACGTTAGCCTCTTCAAAATCGGTGGCGGCCATTGGGTAAACGTTGTGTGTTAGCCTGGTGTCGAAAATATCTTCCACTTCGTAGGTGATCTTATAAAGGCCTGCTGCACCCGAAATACGCCATTGGTTTTCGCCTAGCTTTGCCACAGGCAATGGCTTGCCCGCTTTAGTCCAGGCCTTCACGTTATGAACAAACCTGCCGTAATCGCTGATGCTGTAGGTACCCGGGATAATCTTTGGAAATGAAAAAACGGCTGTTGCCGCCTTTACTTCGGGTGTCAGCAATTCCACCTTAAGGTTGTCGCCGGCCACATCGTTGAGGTTCACGGAGTACCGGTAGGCCGAAGGCTGCGCCGCTGCGGCAAAAGAAAAACCAAAAAAAAGAGTCAGCTTGATGGCGTGCAAAAAGCGCATGGGCGATAGTTTTTGCAAACTTAATGGCAAACGCGGTGCACGGCCGTTCGCTGAAACCGCCTGCCGGCCGCTGATACCTTTTTTTTCAGTAGTGGGAAACCTGCTAGCAGGCAAGTGTCGCATCGCTGGCCTGATTGTGGTAGCAAGAAATGAAAAAGCGTATGCCAACAGTTCAGCTTACAGCGGAAGCTTTCCGGGAAAAAATTTTTGACTACAGCAAGGACCAGGAATGGCAGTACAAGGGCAGCCTGCCGGCCATTGTTGATTTTTATGCCGACTGGTGTGGTCCCTGCAAGGCGGTAGCGCCGGTGCTGGAAGAGCTGGCCGACGAATACGACGGCCGTTTGCAGATTTATAAAATTGACACGGAAAAAGAAGAAGAATTGTCCATGTTGTTTGGCATACAGAGCATCCCAACGCTGCTGTTTATTCCGGTGAATGGTGCGCCGATGATGCAGAAGGGGGCCATACCGAAACAAGCCTTTCAACAGGTCATTGAAGACCGGTTGCTAAACACCGCGCCAGCTGAAGAAAAATAGCATCCTCTTTCGCTGCCATTGTTTTTTTTATGCCCCAATGCTTAACCCTGACGGCCTGTGTCATGGTGCATGGGCAATGGCGAAAGAGCAGTGTAATAATGCCTACATGGTGCCGCGTCAACAATGCGAAAACCAACGGCGAGAGAGCAATGCTTCAACAGAAAAGAGGCAGGGCTACCAGCACCCCATTATTGCCGGTTCCCCAGCCGGCAGACCGAAAAAATGCTGTACGAAAGGATCGCCCGGTTTAATCCCGTTCGGTTTGCGCTTCTTTGAACTGCTGTTCTTTGTCGAGCGTTTCCTGCGACCGGGCAATATCCTGTTCCAACGGCAACTTATTTTCAAAGGGGTTGTTCTGACTGTTGCCCGCCGCCGGTTGTTGATCATCTTTATCGTTGGCTCCCGATACCGGTTGGTTGTGTTGCATAAAAAATTGGTTTAAAAAGAGGGACCCGACGATTGCCGGGTCCCTTTTGCTTTTGTAGTGAATTCATCAGAACCTGACAAAACCTTAGTCTTTCTTGATTTTGGTTTTACCGTTCTTGTCTTTGATCTTCATTTTGTCGTCTTCCCACTTGATCTTGGTTTCCGAACCGTCGGCATGCTCAATCTCGACTTTACCATCTTTCACCTTCATTTTATCACCGGTCGAACTGCTGTTGTCCATCGCGCCATTGTTCATGTTGGCATCCATGGCTGCATTGCTTTGGGTAGCATTCATCATACCCGAATTTTCAAGGCTGTCAACCCGCCAAACACTCGCCACCGAAGCACCGTTCTCGTCCAGGTAATGTGTGTTCATCTGGCCGCGCTGCAGCAGGCCAACCTGGTAGGCGTCATTGCCCTCGGCTGTTTTCACCATGCCGATCGAATAGAGGCTCGAGCCAAATTTGTTAAGGGCGCTGGCCACAATGTTTTCGGGCACATAGGTTTGCAGCACTGGCAGTGCTAGGGCATAACCGCTACCGCGCTGATCGTAAAAATATTGGGTCAGGCGTCCGTTGTTCATGTAATGAGTATGGAACCAATCGCCGTATTGATGCCAGGTGTATTGATTGCTGCTACCCATGGGAAAGTCCTGGTTAAACCGCATTTGCACATTGCCGGGCAAACCTGCAATGGCCGAACCGGAATACGCATTGTACGAACCGGAAGAGCTCATGGAGGCATCATTGTTCATGTTCGCCTGATTTGTGCCGTTGGTGTTCATGGACGAATTGGCCATATTGTTGGTGCCGTAAACGGACGTACCGTTTGAATTAGCGTTCCAGTTAGCGCTGCTGTTCCAAAGGCCATAATTATTCCAGTTCCAGGAAGGATCGGTCTCCGGCGCCCAGGAGGTGCTGTTGTAAGCCGGTGTATTGCTGACGCCGTTCCAGGCCCCGGTGGTGCGGTTATTCGTCGTCGTGTTCATTGTGCTGCTGGCAGCACTGTTGCTCATGTTGTTGATGTTACTGCCGGTGGGGTTGCCAGGATTGCTCTGTACGCCGGCAGGCTGCTGCGTGGTGTTGGGTGATTGCGGATTAGTTGTAGTTGATTGTGGATTAGTAGTGGGCGACGTGCTGCTCGGTGTTGTTTGAGCAAACAGGTTCATTGTACTTCCTGCCAGGAGCATCGCCAAAAACGTCTTTTTCATATTGGTGTTTTTTAGTTAGCAATAAAATTCAGGGGTTGTTATACAAGTTGCATGCCCGCCTGCCAAAACCTGCCCTGTTGTGAAAAGAAATTTTTACCGGCCGGTGCCTGAAATTTGTTCAGCCCGCTGCTTCATTATCTAGGCATTAAGCCGGTTGGGGTCTATAAATTTTACGATTTTGCTGCCAATGTGGCAAAACGTAAAACAATGGTACAGGCGTTGTTAGCAAAGGCTGGCTTACATTCGGCCAAAAAAAATAATTCGACTATGGTACAGGAAAAAGGAACCATCTCCATACACACGGAGAATATATTTCCCATCATTAAAAAGTTTTTATACTCCGATCATGAAATTTTTCTGCGGGAGCTGGTGAGCAATGCGGTAGATGCCACCCAAAAAATAAAACGGCTTTCCTCGATGGGACAATACAACCGTGAGCTGGGCGAACTTCAGATTGAAGTGACCCTGGATGAGCAGGCGAAAACCATCACCGTTTCGGACCGCGGCCTTGGCATGACGGCTGATGAAATCAAAAAATACATCAACCAGATTGCGTTTTCGGGAGCCACCGAGTTTATGGAAAAGTTCAAGGAAGCCAAGGATGCCAATGAAATTATCGGTCGCTTTGGCCTGGGCTTTTATTCGGCTTTTATGGTAGCCGACAAAGTGGAAATTCAAACCCTGTCGTACCAGGAAGGCGCGGAACCGGCCCGCTGGATCTGCGATGGCAGCACGGAGTTTGAAATTACAGAAGGCAACCGGTCCGAACGCGGCACCGATGTAATCCTGTACATCAACAGCGAGAACGAAGAGTTTCTGGATAAATGGAAGCTGCAGCAGATACTGGAAAAATACTGCCGCTTTATGCCGGTGCCCATCAAGTTCGGCACCAAAACGGAGAGCGAAGAAGACGGCGTGGATGAAGAAGGCAAAACCAAATACAAGGATGTGGAGGTGGACAACATCATCAATGACACCACCCCTATCTGGACCCGGCAACCATCGGAGCTGAAGGACGAAGATTACCTGAAGTTTTACAGGGAACTCTACCCCATGTCGGAAGAGCCGCTGTTCTGGATACACCTGAACGTTGATTACCCGTTCAACCTTACCGGCGTGCTGTATTTCCCCAAGGTGAAAAATGAGTTTGAGCTGCAGAAGAATAAGATCAAGCTATTTTCCCGCCAGGTATTCATCACCGATGAAGTAAAGGATATTGTACCGGAGTTTCTGATGCTGCTGCACGGTGTCATTGACTCGCCCGATATTCCCCTGAATGTCAGCCGGTCGTTTTTACAGGCTGACAGCAATGTCAAAAAGATCAACAGCTACATTACCCGCAAGGTAGCCGACAAGCTGAACGAGCTTTTCCGCAAAGACCGCAAGCCCTACGAGGAAAAATGGAAAGACATTGGCTTGTTTGTCAAATACGGCATGATCACCGAGGAAAAGTTTTACGAAAAGGCAAAAGACTTTGCGCTGCTGACCAACACCAAAGGAGAGCATTTTACCCTGGAGGAATACAATGCAAAGGTGAAAGATTTTCAAACCGACAAGAACGGCACCGCCGTTTACCTCTATACCATTGATGCCGAAAAGCAGCACGGCTATATTCAAACGGCCGGCAAACGCGACTACGACGTGCTGGTAATGGATATGCCGCTCGATAATCACTTTATGCAGCAACTGGAAATGAAACTGGAGAAAGTGTCGTTCAAGCGGGTGGATGCCGATGTAATGGAAAAGCTGATTGAAAAAGACGAGACGGCAAAACATCAACTGACCGAAGACGAAACGAAAAAAATAAAAGAGGTGTTTGAGAAGGCCATCGGCAACAGCCTGATGAAGGTGGAAGTAGAGAGCCTTGCCGCCGAAGAGCTGCCGGTGACCATTACGATGGAAGAATGGATGCGCCGCATGAAGGACATGGCCAAAATGGGCGGCGGAGGCGGTATGGGTTTTTATGGCACCCTCCCCGACAGCTATAAAGTGGCCATCAACGGCAATCACAAATTGGTAACGAAGATCCTGCAGGCCGATGAAGGCCATGCCACGCAACTGGCCAAGCAGGCCTTTGACCTGGCACTGCTGTCGCAGGGCATGCTGAAAGGCGCCGAACTCACGGCTTTTGTGGAGCGCAGCGTAAAGGCATTTTCCGAATAAACAAACCAACAGGGTTAAAAATAAAAGGCCGTGCAGTGCAAACTGCCGGCCTTTTTTGCCTTAGGTGCTGTCCTGCCTACAGGTATTTAAACACCTGGCCGCGGTAGCTTTCCAGGTCTTCCAGCGTGTCCAGCTCATCAAATTTGGCCGTTGTACCGGTGAAGTCTTTCCGCACTAAAATCACCCTGGCTCCATTCACCACGGCACTTTTCGCCCGGGCAAAAATTTTTTCCAGCTCGTCGGTATTTCGAATGGTTTGCAGCTCCTCTATCCTTGATACGTTAATGGTGTAATCGTCCATAAAAATTATTGGAGGCTGCAAATTAGGGCGAAACACCTGTCGTTTTTTCGTCCGGTAAATCTGCGGTTATTTTGATGTATGAACACGGCAGCACCCCTGGCAGAACGTATGCGTCCGCAAACACTCGACGACCTGGTTGGCCAGCAACATCTCACCGGGAAAGGCAGCATTCTGCGTACGTCCATCGAACACGGAAAAATCCCTTCGCTTCTTTTGTGGGGCCCGCCGGGAACCGGCAAAACCACCATCGCCAACATCATTGCCCATACGCTGAAGGCACCGTTCATTCAACTAAGCGCCATCAGCGCCGGCGTGAAAGACGTGCGGGAAGCCATTGCGCAAGCCGCCGAAAAACCGGGAACGATCTTGTTTATAGATGAAATTCACCGGTTCAATAAAGGGCAGCAGGATGCTTTGCTGGGCGCCGTGGAAAAAGGAACCATTACCTTAATTGGCGCTACAACCGAAAATCCTTCGTTCGAAGTCAACAGCGCCCTGTTGAGCCGTTGCCAGGTGTATGTGCTGAAATCGCTGGAGGAAGGCGACCTTGTCCGGCTTCTTCACATGGCGATGGAAAGGGATCGCTGGCTGGCAGAAAAAAACATTGCGCTGCGAGAAACGGAGGCACTGATCCGGCTATCGGGCGGCGATGCCAGGAAGCTGTTGAATTTGTTCGAAATCGTTGTTGCAGCAGCCCCCCCACCTCCCAGGGGGGGATTAGCGAATGACCAAATTCAACCCAAAAATTCTATAGATAATACAATAGAAGATGGCGACCAGGAATACGGCACTGCCGATCCGGTGACCGATGAACTATTGAAAGAATTTGTAAAGACGCATCGCAGCCATCCTACGCAGGCCGAAGATGCCCTATGGCAGCAATTACACGGAAAACAGTTGCAAGGCTACACATTTCTCCGGCAGCATATCATAGGCGATTATATTGCTGATTTTGTTTGTTTTCCGGCAAAATTGATTATTGAAATAGATCGCCTGATTCATCAACTGCCACAAAATAAAACGGGTGACGAAGAGCGAACAGTTTGGCTTAAACAACAGGAATTTACTGTTATCCGTTTTACAAACGAAGAGGTACTTTTTGATACGGACAAAACAGTCAGCCGAATTCTCGCTGCACTCAACGTGGCAAAAGTTAATGCGGCCGTCCCGGCCGGCATGCCTGGTGGGCGGGCCACGCCCCTCCCGGCGGGTAGTGGAGCAGTTATTACCGACGAAGCCGTCATGTCCATTGCCCAGCAGCGCATTGCCCTCTACGATAAAAGCGGCGAACAGCATTACGACATCATCTCCGCCTTTATCAAGTCCATGCGGGGCTCCGATCCCAACGCCGCCATTTACTGGCTGGCGCGGATGATTGAAGGGGGCGAAGACGTGAAGTTTATTGCCCGCCGCATGGTCATTTTTGCTTCGGAAGACATTGGCAATGCCAACCCCACGGCATTGGTGCTGGCCAATGCCTGCTTCGAGGCCGTGGCGAAAATCGGTTATCCCGAATCACGCATTATCCTTGCCCAATGCGCTACTTACCTGGCATCATCGAATAAAAGCAACGCCTCTTACATGGCTATTGAGGAAGCGCTGGAGATGGTGCGAAAAGGCGGCGACCTGCCGGTGCCGCTGCACGTTCGCAATGCACCAACGGGCCTTATGAAAAAAATGGGCTATGGAAAAAACTACAAATACGCACACAGCTTCGAGGGCAACTTCGCCGAGCAGGAATTTCTCCCGCACGGCCTGGAAGGCACCACCTTTTACGACCCTGGAAAAAATCCGCGGGAAGAAGAGCTGCGGCGGTTTTTAAAAACGCTCTGGAAAGAAAAATACGGGTATTAAGCGATGGATGCAATGGAACTGACAACGGCAAAAACAACCAGCGACCTCGAACAGATTTTAGCGCTGCAGCGCCGAAACCTTCCGTCTTCCCTGTCGGCCGACGAACTGCGGGAACAGGGATTTGTAACAGTAGTACACACGCTGCAAAACCTGCTGCGGATGAACATGATACATCAGCATGTTATTGGCAAAAACGGCACCCGGATCATTGCCTATCTCTTGGCCATGACGGAACATTCGAAAGAAGACATTCCGGTGCTGGAGCCAATGTTTGCCATGTTCCGGCAACTCTCGTTTGCCGGCAGGCCGCTGACCGATTACCATTATATTGTCGTTGGCCAGGTTTGTGTGGACAAAGACTTCCGCGGACAAGGCATCCTCGACCGCTGCTACGACTTTTACCGGCAAACCTATTCGCCTGTGTTCGATTTTGCCATTACCGAAATTGATGCCACCAACACCCGGTCGCTGGCCGCCCACAAACGCATCGGCTTTCGTGAGTTGCATCGTTTTTATTCGGCAGACGGCATAGAATGGGTGATCGTCATTTGGGATTGGAAGGGGCTGGCATTTTTTCAAGGGTAAACGTTTGCGATGAGGCGTTGACCCCGAAAGAGCCAGAATTTGACGAGATACCGGTAACCCACCCCGATAGGAACATTGATTGAACACTGCGATCCCGGAGGGGTAATATCGTTACATGAAAAAGTATTGCTGCCATTGGCATCCCCGCCAACGGCCAACGTGAGCAGCCGGAGTTTTTTAGGTTCGCTTACCTGAAGGGCATGGCCCGTTTGGGCTCGACTGTGGCCGCCTAAAAATTCACCCCGGAAACCCAATGGTTGATTAAACAATATCCGGTAACGTGTCACCCCATCAGTCATTGGAAGGCAAAGCTGCGTGGGCCGCCAGTACCAAACCATCCAGGTTCTGCGCCAGTTGCTTTATGCGGTAAAGCCTTTCGGTTGGGTCATCGTCACGTTGATTTTGCGGACAGTAAAAATCGCCGGTATGCGCCTGCACGGTGAGGCCGAGCCGGTGGGCCAGGACAAACAATGCGGGCCGCCATCCCCAGCCACAGCTTTCAGGCAAAAAATCGAGCATCGGTGCAATGCGGCGGGTAAAAACAAAGGGCCCGTAGCAGTAATCGGCTTCCAGCCCAATCACCTCCCGGCAGCACCGGTTGATGGTTTGTTCGGTCATTTGTTGAAAAGGAGGAAAAGAGGCAAAGCCGGCCGCCGCACGGGAGGCCAGCCATACGCCTGTACCGGCATCGAACCTGCTATTGGCCAGCAGGGCCGAAAGATGTTGCGCAAAAAACGCTTCCTTGTCGGGCTCTGTATAAACGATGATTTCCGCGCCGGAAGCAGCGGCTTCAGTTATGCTTTTCCGGGCCTGCGGCCAAAGACCTTTTTCGGCAAACACAGCGGCCTTTGGCAGCTGTTTTAAAAAAGAAAGAAAGCCGGGCGATGAACCTCCGTCGGTGATGAACAGCGGAAGCTGCAGGGCGGCCAGTGCCGATAACGAAGCTCGAAGTGTTTTTTCTTCTTCCGGTGTCCGTGCCAGGGTAATGGTGGCTACAGCCGGTTTCGGGTAATGCATCAGGTAAAGGAATTTGGCCCGCCGGCAAAATACAACCCTACCGCCAATCAACGGTTCTCTTCCGTACATTTGCCGCCCAAATTCTTCCTTATGCAAAAGCTCCTGCTGCCGGCTGCCTTGCTTTTTTCTTCTCTTTTTGCCTCGGCCCAGACGATCATTCAACGCGACCCCGAGATTGAAGCAATGGTCACCGAAATTTCAGCCGATTCGCTTCGCTCCTACATCACGCAGATGGTGAGCTTTGGCACCCGCCATACCCTCAGCTCCACCACCGACCGCCGGCGTGGGATTGGTGCGGCACGGGAGTGGGTGGTGCAAAAGTTCAGGGAGTTTGGAAAGGCAAGCGGTGGCCGGTTAACAGCGTTTGTTGACACCGTTACCCTGCAGCCCGACGGTCGGCGTATTGACGCCCCTACCAACCTCGGTAACGCCATGGCCATTTTAAAGGGCACGGATTCCGCCGATAAGCGCCTCTACATCATCAGCGGCCACCTCGATAGCCGTATTACCGATGTGCTGAATCGCACGGCCGATGCGCCCGGCGCCAACGATGACGGCAGTGGCGTGGCGGCGGTGATGGAATGTGCCCGTATTCTTAGCAAACGCTCTTTTCCGGCCACCATCATTTTTGTGGCGGTCAGCGGCGAAGAGCAAGGCTTGCTGGGCGCCACCTACATGGCCGGCCGGGCCAAACGCGAGGGCTGGAAGATTGATGCCATGCTGAACAACGACATCATGGGGAGCAACCACAGCAACGAAACCAATATCATTGACAATACAAAGCTGCGTGTGTTCAGCGAAGCTTTTTCGGTGCAGGACACCGGAAGGGTGTTGCAGAACATTCGCAGCCTGGGCCTGGAGAACGATGGCCGTTCGCGGCAACTGGCTCGCTATGTAAAAGAGGTGGGCGAACGTTATGTTGACCACCTGGAAGTGGTGATGGTGTATCGCAACGACCGTTTCCTGCGCGGCGGCGACCATACTCCCTTTGCGCAGCAAGGTTATGCGGCGGTGCGCTTTTCCGAAATGAACGAGAATTTCAATCACCAGCACCAGGATTTGCGCACCGAAAAAGGTGTGGTTTACGGCGACCTGATGGAGTTTATGGACTTTGAATACCTGCGGAAAAACACCGGCATCAACCTGGCGTCGCTGGCCAACCTGGCAAAGGCGGCACCCGCCCCGCAGGGCGTTGCCGTTGAGGTAAGAAGCCTTTCCAACGCTACCCTGCTGACCTGGAAAGCTCCGGCCACCGGGCGGCCCAAAGGCTATTATGTGCTGATGCGGGAAACCACCGCCCCGGTGTGGCAAAAAAAGTTTTTCACCACCGGCCTTTCGCTGCGGTTGCCGTATTCAAAAGACAATTATTTTTTTGCCGTGCAAACGGTGACGGATGCCGGCAACGAAAGCCTGCCGGTAATGCCTTCGGTTGGCCGCTAAACCTGCAGCAATGGACTTACGCTGGATAGAAAAAGAATTTGCCGCCCTCAGCCCTTACGAGGTCTATGCCATCCTGCAGCTACGCAACGAGGTTTTTGTGGTGGAGCAGGCCTGCGTGTTTCAGGACGCCGACGACAAAGACCAGGAAAGCCACCACCTGATGGGATTTTCGGATGGAAGGCTGGTGGCTTACACAAGGCTGGTACCGCCCGGTGTTATTTATCAAGAAATGTCTATCGGCCGCGTCGTCACATCGGGCACCGTTCGAAAACTGGGAGGCGGCCGTATGCTGATGCAGCAGTCTATCGAACACTGTTACCGTCTTTTTGGGCCTGGGACCATAAAAATTGGCGCACAGCTTTACCTCAAAAAGTTCTACGAATCGTTTGGCTTCCGGCAAATCAGCGAGATTTATTTGGAAGACGGCATTGAGCATATTTCTATGCGGAAAAAGGTGGATTGAAAAGCCAACGGAGAAGAATGCCGGCTGAACCATTTACTCACGGTTGAGGTTCCGTCGGCCGGCGACAGTTGCCATTGATACGCCACAAACTTTTTTGGCCATGCGATGTTTCCCTCTCCCCTACCATCGTCCTGCTCCCCGTTTTTTACCTTCCCGCCAACGCTCCCTCAGCAGGAGCCGAACGCTCTGCCACCGTTTTGCGGTGCTCACCTTTCCTTCCATCATGCCTCGGCGCCACACGTTCATGTTTGGGAGGAGAAACGCCTGCTGATCCGGCAATTTTGCAATACCATTACACTACTCAACGGCTGCCGGTTGGGAAGCCGGCAAAAAAGCCGGTTGGGCTGGCATCCACCTGCGGGCGGAGAATTAGAGACGTGCAGCGGGCCTGTTCACAGTGTTGTCCGGTATTTAGAACTATGCTGCAGAAGATTGTTTTGCTTTTTGCTTTTTTTGCCCTTGCAGGGCCGGCGGTTGCTCAGCAGCTCCATTTAAAGCATTTCACCGTAGATGACGGCCTGCCGAGCAACGAAATATACCAGGTAGCGCAAGATACCACCGGCAACCTGCTCATTGCCACCGACCGCGGCGCCGTGCGGTACGACGGCTACTCATTTACCGATATACCGCTGTACACAAAGCTGACCGGCAAACCCGCTTATTACATTTACCAGACACCGAAAGGCGCTGTTTATTTCAGCAGCCTGCAGGGCCGAATTTACCAATACCGGGCAGATACACTTTTCGATTACGCCTACAACGACCGCACGGCCCGCCTTTTCAAACATCCGGGTATCCTTATTGCCAACTCTATTTCTGCACAACGCGATACGTTCTGGATCAGCTTCAACAACGATTACAATTACAATTACAAGGTTGGCAGTTGCTATGTCACCCAAAGCGGCCAGGTGGGCCGTATTCAAAAACCCGACGGTGTTTATTTCGACTTGCAGCATCAGTTTTATTACCGGCAGTTGAGCCAGTCGAGCGCCACAGCCGCACAACAAGCCGTGTACATCACCTGGCCCGACGGATCGGTGACAAACGATGATGTTTACCTGGGCTGGCAGGGCGGCTATATACGCCGGCTGTTTTATGAACGTTGCGGAGGCTTCGAGCTTTTCAGCATCGGGCGGCACCTGTTTATCTACAAAAACCGGAAAAAGATCGCCAGCCATCTTTTTGCCGAAAATGTGCTAACGATTACCGCCGATCAGGAAGATGGGTTTTATGTTGGTTTCGAAAACCGGGGCGCTGCCCGGTACCGGCTTGGCAAGGCCGGAGAAGTGGACCCGGCAGAACAGTACCTGAATGGCTACTCGGTTACCTGTGTTTACCGCGACAATCAAAACGGCCTTTGGTTTTCGACGCTGGAAAACGGTTTGTTCTACCATCATCCCTCGCAAACAAGGTTATGGGAAGGCGGCAGCCGGATCGTCGCCATCGAAAAAAAGCAGAACAGGGTGTTCGTCGGCCACCAGTCGGGCTTAATTGAATGTTTTGCCGGCAGCAAAAAAGCCGCCTACTGGCAGGTGCCGGTTGCGGATGGCAGCTCACTGATGCGCCTTTCGTTTGCCGCTAACGATTCGCTGATAGCCATCACCCACCGCGGGTATTTTACCAAAGAAAAAACCGGATGGCGCTTTCGGCCGGGGAACGATATTTTGCTGCTGCCCGGCGACAGCGCACGCCTGTTTGGTGCATCGGCCGCTACGGCCGAACTAAACGTGTATGGCGATAACGGCGCCACCTTGCTGGTGAAAAAACAACTGTCGAAGCGCATCATCTCGTTGTTTGCCGATTCAAAGCAAAACATATGGATCGGCACCTGGGAGGGTTTGCTGCGTTACAAAAACGGGCAGTTGACCGATTACAGCGCCAGGCATCCGGTGTTCCGGGACCGCATTGTTGCCATGGGCGAACTGCCCGGCGGCAAGCTGGTAGTGGCCAGCCTGGGCAACGGGCTCGCCGTTTACGCCGGCAACAAGTTGCATACGCTGAACACCCTGAACGGCCTACGGAGCGCCACCATCAATGCCATGACCATTGACGGACATGACATCTGGATTGGTACCAATAAAGGACTGACCATGGCCCGTCTTGAAAACGACAGTTTCCGGCTGGTGCACCTGGGCCTTGAGGCCGGGCTTCCGTCGCTCGATGTGCACCAGTTTACGGTTAGCAAAGATTGGCTTTACCTGCGGTGGGTGTCGCGGCTGGCCGTGCTGAACAAAAAGCGGATGCTTAACACCGACCACGACACCAAAACGGTGATTACCGCGGCGCTGGTGAATGACCGCCGGGGTGCTTACCCGGCCCGGCCCTGGCTTGACTATGATCAAAACGCACTGTCGTTTTATTTTACCTGCACCAACCTGGCTTCGGCCGGGCAGCAGGAATATGCCTACCGGCTCGACGGCTTCGACCGGGTGTGGCACCGCACCCGTGAGCGCTATGTGCGTTATCCTTATCTGCCGCCGGGGCACTACCAGTTCAGGGTGCAGGCTGTCAACCTGCAGGACAACAGCACATCGGCACCCGCCGATTATTCTTTTGCCGTCAATCCCGCCTTTTGGCAAAAATGGTGGTTTCCCATTTTGGTAGTGAGCCTGGTAGTGGTGCTGCTGCTGCTTGTTTTCCAGTACCGCCTCAATGCCATCCGCCAGAAAAATACATTGCTGCTCGACCTGGCCGAGAACAGGCAAAAAGTGCTGGTGCAATTGATTCACCCTCATTTTGTGTTCAATGTCCTTAACACCATTCAGGGGGCGGTGCTGAAGCAGGACAAAATGGTAGCCGCTTCGCTGGTGGCGAAGTTTGCCAAACTGATGCGGCTGTCAATGGAACTGAGCAAGGAAAAATGGGTGGGGCTCGACAAAGAAATTGATCTGCTGATGCGCTATTTTGAGCTGGAGGAAATACGGTCGCCCGGACGGTTCGAATACAGCATTGAGGCCCGTCCACCGGTGCAGCCATCGCAGCTAAAAATTCCATCCATGCTTATTCAACCTTTTGTAGAAAATGCCATCAAGCATGGTGTGATGCATTTGGCCGACCGGAAAGGCTGCATTCATATTGAATTACAAATGGATAAAGAGGCGCTGATTTGCACGGTTGACGACAATGGTATTGGCCGGCAGCAATCGGAACAAATCAACAAGATCGGCCGCGAAGGGCACGAATCGTCGGGCATTGACATTACCATCAACCGCCTTCGCCTCTTGCACCGCGAGCAACGGACGGCATTTGTGTACGACGTCATAGACAAACAATCAGAAAGCGGTGGCGCCGCGGGAACCACCATTCGGATTTCAATACCTTTTAAAACTGTGCATGAGACAGATAAACGTGGTCATCATTGATGACGAACCGATAGCGATAGAAGTGATCAAAGAGCTGGTGAATCAGCTCACCACTGACCTGACGGTGCTTGGCACGGCCACCAATGGCGTGGATGCCGTACAAAAAATAAAGGCTTTGCAGCCCGACCTGATTTTTATGGACGTGGACATGCCCCTGATGAATGGCCTTGAAGTGCTGGAGAAATTTCCGGCCCGCCGGTTCCAATTGATCTTTACAACCGGCTTCGAATCGCAGGGCCTGAAAAAAGTAGTGCACGAAGCGGTGGCTTACCTGCTGAAGCCCATTGATCCGGCCGAATTTTTAACCGCGGTGGAAAAAGCAAGACGCCAGCTAATTATTGAAACCGGTAGGTAATGCCCCTGCTGGAGAAAAAAGCAGTTGGAAAGATGTAAAGCATGCTTTACATTTGTTGGTAAACCATCCCGCATGAAATTTCTACTCCCCCACCGTTTTAAAAAGATTGGCGCCCTGCTGGCGCCAACAGGATTTGCGCTTTGGCTGGCTATGCAACTTGGTTATGTGAAAGAGGTGCTTGCTTATTTTTTTGGCCATCCGCCCTCCCCGCTTCCGTGGCATCATGCTGTTGATGTGCTGGCCGCTGTTGCCGGATTTTTCGGCTTCCTTTGCGGCCTTTATTTCGTGACCTTTTCCAAAGAAAAAGTAGAGGACGAAATGGTGCAGCGAACGAGGTTAGAGAGCTTTCAGTTTGCCGCCATTCTGCAGATCCTGTTGGCCATCGCGGGCTTTGCCGTGATGGCGGCGGGCTTTCATCCGGCCGAAGGCGCTCTTATGGTCTTTTTTATTTCGCTGCTGCTGGTGTTCTGGATCAGTTTTATCGGGCGGTTCAATTTCATTCTTCACGTGAAGCTGCGGGCATGAAAAACTGCCTGAAAGAAGTAAGGCAGAATAAAAGCCTTACCCAGGCCGGGCTGGCAGAACTGGCTCAGGTTTCGCGGCAAACGATCATCTCTATTGAAACGTCCCGCTACCTGCCGTCGGTATTGCTGGCACTGAAGCTGGCAAAAATTCTTGGTAAAAAAGTAGAAGATATCTTTCAATTGGATCCGTCGGATTAACAGACGGCATGCTTTTAATGTGCCTCACGGCACCGTCCATGCGGCCGCCAACGAAAAACGGCTTAGCTAAGCGGGGAGCGAAAAAATCCTATTTCTTTACCGGCTGCTCATATCCCTTCGATGCATCATCGGCTATCAGCACCCAGTCCTGCCCATAACCCGAGGAAGGTGGCGTAAATAATTTTTTCCCGGTGTTGGCAAAGCGGCCCGCTTCTTTTGTTTGCCCATTGCGTGGATCGTACCAATAGGCCACCACTTCCGCTCCCGTAATCTTACCCATATTCACGGTAAATGGTTTCCCTTGTGCGCTATACACAAAAAAATAGTCGCGGCCGCGGGTGACCTGTGTGCGGTCGTTGGTGCCCCTGGCATCGGTGATGAGGGTTTGGTCGGGCACACGGTCTTGCACCGGCCTCGATTCAATCAGCCGCCGCAGGTATTGCATTTGCCCGGCGCCGGGCAAATCTATCGCTTCGTACCAGGGATGATGCGGACCGTTCACCGCTTCGCGTCCCGGTGCAAACATTTGCCAAACGGGGTGGCAACCATAGGTGTGCCCGAAAGCACCGGCAAATACATCCAGGTAAGCATGCTTGCGCACATCGTAGGCACTGGAGATGCCCAGGTCTTTCGCGTTAAAACAAACCGGGTGATCTTCATAAAGCGTTTCGCCATCCAGCACGGGCTTAACGGGCGTTCGGTTATAGACCACCTGCACCCGGTCCCACACATTGTTTTCGCGGCAGTGGCCCGTTTGAAACATATTAAAGTCAAGCCAGGCATCGTTGTGAAACCAGCGCGCCGAGCCGCCATCTTCGAGGCTGTTGGGTTGTGGATGAAACGTGATCAACGCTTTATCGGCACCGCCCACTCCTTCTTCGATGCCGGCCGCCAGGGCCCGCCAAACGGCCACGTCCTGTTCGTGGCGGGGGTTGCGATCGCCGCCCGTGATCCAGATGATGTTCTTTGCCGCCTTGTACCGGTTGCCTAACCAGCGCCCATACCACCGTGCATTTTCGGGGTTAAAAATTTCGGGCCCTTTGCCCCATCTGTCTTTAAAAATTTTATCGCCCCAGGTGGGCAAAAAACCAATGTAAAGCCCAAGGTCGGCGGCTTTTTTTACAATGTAGTCAACATGACGGAAATAGGCTTCGCGGGGTTTCGTCGGGTCGTTGTTTTCCAATGGCGTTTCGCCATAGGGGTTGGGATCGTGCAAGCCATCCAGTTCGGCCAGTGCCACCGCCTGAATAACCGTAAAACCCTTGTCGGCGCGGTTTTGAAGGTAGCGGTCCGCCTCCTCGCGATTGAGCCGGTGAAACAATTCCCATGCGGTATCGCCAAGCCAGAAGAAGGGTTTATTGGCGGCATCCACCAGGTAACGTTTGTTTTCGCTCACTCTTAATTGGGCAAAAGCGGCAACCGTTCCGGACCATGCCAGCAATATTGCCAAAAAAATTCGTTGCATGCCGTGTTTTTTTAAGAAGCTTCGTAAGGCGACGGACTGATGGCCGACCAACCGCCATCAATCACCAGCGTTTGCCCGGTAATTTGTTTCGCCTTTGCCGATACCAGAAAGATCGCGGCGTCGGCCACGTCGTCCACTGTACCCGGGCGGCCCATGGGCGTAATGCGGGCCCATGTTTTTTCGTAGTCTTTATCTTCCAACGTCCGTTCGGTGGCCGTGGCGCCTGGAGCAAGGCAGTTGACGTTGATGCCAAATGACGAAAGCTCGATGACCAGGTTCCTGGCCAGCATTTCAATGGCCGCTTTGCTCATGCTGTACGCTGCCAGGTTTTTATGCGCCTGGTGGCCCGTAACCGACGACATGAACAATAATGTGCCGCCCCTGCCTTGTTTTTTCATTTGGGCAGCGGCAGCCTGCGCCAAAAAAAATGTTCCGCCCAGGTTCACCTGCATTACCCGGTCGAAGGCCGTTTTTTCATACGTAAAAAAATCGCCGAACAAAGTAATGCCGGCATTGGCGATGGCGATATCCAGGTGGCCGAAATTGGCCACGGCGGCTTCCACCAGCCGATGGATCAGGGCAGGGTCGCCGGAGTCGCCGGGCACGGCGAGGCAGGTGCCGCCAGCGCCGGTAATTTCTGCGGCAGCCTTTTGCGCAAGGGTATCGTCCACATCGTTCAAGACTACACGGGCCCCGTGGCTCACCAGCTTCCGGCAAATGCAAAGCCCGATGCCTTGCCCGGCACCGGTAACGATAGCAACTTTATTGGCCAGCAACAGCGTGTCGGTCATGGTTGAAAAACAGGTATTGATCAATGCGAATCCTTGGTTACCTCACTTCCCGATCCGCCCCTTAAAAAATCGAAGTCGGCGCCGAGATGCGCCCCTTCCACATGGCGCTGGTAAAGGCTGACATATCCGCGGTGGACTAACTCTTCGCCGGCCTTTTTTTGTTGTTTGCGGCGGGCAATTTCTTCATCGGCAACATGCAGGTGCAGGGAGCGTTGATACACGTCCAGCGTAATTTCGTCGCCATCCTGCACAATCCCCAGCGTGCCTCCATCGGCCGCTTCGGGCGACACATGCAACACCACGGTACCAAAGCCGGTGCCGCTCATGCGGCCATCTGAGATGCGCACCATATCCGTCACTCCTTTTGCCAGCAATTTGGCGGGCAGGCCCATATTGCCTACCTCGGGCATGCCCGGATAGCCTTTCGGCCCTACGTTTTTCAACACCAGGATGCTGGTCTCGTCAACCTCCAGATCCGGATCATCTATGCGGTGCTTGTAGTCGTCAATATCCTCAAAAACCACCGCTTTACCGGTGTGCTGCATCAGGGGCGCGGTGGCGGCCGAAGGTTTGATCACCGCGCCGTTTTCGCAAAGATTTCCCTTCAGCACAATCACACCCGACATCGTATTGAACGGCTTGTCGGTTTTGGCAATGATCTCCGGGTTGTAACATTCGCATTCGGCATAATTTTCGGCTACTGTTTTTCCGTTCACGGTCAGGCAGTGGCGGTTGAGATGCGGCAGCAGTTCGTTCATAATCACCGGCAGTCCACCGGCATAATAAAGATCTTCCATGAAGTAAGTCCCCGATGGCTGAAGGTTGGCAATAAGCGGAATACGGGCCGAAAACCGGTCAAAATCGTCTATGGTCAAATCCACCCCGATACGGCCGGCAATGGCCAAAAGGTGGATGACAAAATTGGTAGAGCCGCCGATGGCCGCATTCACCATAATAGCATTTTCAAAGGCCTCACGGGTAAGGATAGCGGATAATTTCCGGTCTTCCCGCACCATCTCCACAATCTGCGATCCGGATAATTGCGCTATGATCTTCCGGGCCGCATCGGGCGCCGGTATAGCGGCGTTGCCGGGTAGCGAAAGGCCCAGCGATTCCACCATGCAGGCCATGGTGGAAGCTGTGCCCATTACCGCACAATGGCCATCGCTGCGGCACATGCCGGCTTCGGCCAGCGACATCTCCATATCGTTCATTTGCCCGGCGCGGTGGGCTTCTGAAAAGCGCCATACATCGGAGGTGGAAATACTCTTGCCCCTATACCGTCCCGTGAGCATGGGGCCGCCTGAAACCACGATCGTTGGCAGGTCCACACTGCAGGCGCCCATCACCAGCGACGGCGTGGTTTTATCGCAACCGCAAAGCAGCACCACACCGTCAACCGGGTTGGCGCGGATAGACTCTTCCACATCCATAGACGCCAGATTGCGATACAGCATCGCCGTGGGCTTCATCAGCGTTTCGCCCAGCGACATCACCGGAAACTCCACCGGAAAACCGCCGGCTTCGTACACGCCTCTTTTTACATGCTCTGCCAGCTCACGGAAATGCGAATTACACGGCGTCAATTCGGACCAGGTGTTGCAAATGCCGATCACCGGCCGGCCATCAAATTCGTGCGAGGGAATGCCGGCTTTTCTCATCCAGGAGCGGTAAATGATCCCGTCTTTGCCGGTGCGGCCAAACCAGCCCTGACTGCGTAGTTTTTTCATTGCAGGAGAAATGTAAACATTATTTTATTTCGACCGGAGGTTGTTGAAAATTTAATGGGCGGATTTGTAAACCCACTGAAACATAAAGGCACCAGGTGGCACGGCAATATCCTTTCGTGACACTTTGAGGCGTTGTGTCTCCGTGGTTCTGAAGATGCTTACTGATAGCCTTTCGCCTGCAGTTGAAACAACTCCGCATAACGCCCATTCAGTTGAAGCAACGCTGCATGGCTTCCCACTTCCAGCAGTTCTCCCCTGTCGAGCACCAGGATTCTGTCGGCCATACGAACGGTGGAGAACCGGTGAGAGATCAGCACGGCTGTTTTTCCTTTTGTGAGTTCGGCAAAGCGTTGGAACACTTCAAACTCCGCCCGGGCATCAAGGGCCGAGGTGGGCTCGTCGAGGATCAGCAATTGCGCTTCTTTCATATAGGCCCTTGCCAGCGCAATCTTTTGCCATTCGCCGCCCGAAAGCTCCACGCCCTGGTTAAAGCGTTTGCCCAACTGCTGGTCATATTGCCCCGGCAGGCGCTGTATCAATAAATCGGCTAAGCTTTTCCGTGAGGCATCTACAATTTGTTCGCGGTTTTCTTTTTCGTCAATGTTACCAACCGCCACGTTTTGTGCTACCGTCATCTGGTAGCGGATGTAGTCCTGAAAAATCACACCGACGTTGCGCCGCAGCTCCAGCACATCGTATTCCCGCAGATCGTACCCATCCAGGAGTATTCGTCCTTCGGTAGGATCGTACAACCTGGCCAGCAATTTCACCAGCGTTGTTTTACCAGCGCCGTTCTCTCCCACCAGCGCAATTTTTTCACCGGCGCCAAGTGTAAAATTCAGGTTGCGGTTGGCCCATTTTTCGGAGTTGGCGTACCGGAAGCCTACGTTCTCGAAGGTGAATCCCTGCTGAATTTTTTTAGGAAAAGGCCTGGCCGCCGCCAGCGATTGAATGGAGGGCTGAATCTGGAAAAAATCGAAAAAATCTTTCAGGTAAATGGCTCCTTGCGATACCGAAGTAAACCGCGACAGTACCTGATCGAGCAGGCTGCGAAGCTGCCGGAAAGAGCCGGCCAGGAAGGTCAGTGTACCAAGGCTGATGTCGCCCTGCACGGTTTTGGAAACAATAAACACGTAAGCACCGTAGTAGCCGGTAGTGCCCAGCAGCGAAAAAAACGTTCCCCACAACGACCGGCGTATGGCCAGCTTACTGTTGTCGGTATAAAACTTCTGCGACAGGCTTTTGAACCGCTCGATGATAAACGGCGACAGGTTGAACAGCTTTACTTCTTTGGCCGTTTCATCCGACGCGCCGATGTAGCGGAAGTAGTCGAGTTCGCGGCGCTGCGGCGTTTGCCGCCGGCTCAGCGCATAGGTTTTATCGTTGAAATAAGCCTCGCCCAAAAACGAAGGAATGACAGCGACAAACAGCAGCAAAATCAACCAGGGGTTAAATACCACGAGGCCGGCGGCCAGAAAGCCCATGGTGATAAGGTCCTGCACCTGGCTGAGCACCTGCGCCAGCAGGATGGTGCGGCCAATGGTTTGCTGGCGGGCTCTTTCCAGTTTATCGTAGAACGTAGCGTCTTCAAACTGTTCCAGGTCCAGCCAGGCGGCGTGCTGCATAATTCGCACGGAGGTGTGGTTCGAAAACAAATCGCCCAGCAGGCTATCAATAAGTGTGGTGGCCCGCCCCAGGGCATCGGATAAAATGGCAAGGGCAAATTCCACCGTCACCAGTTGCCAAAGGGTAGTCATGGATCCGCCGGTATCCTGGCTGATGGCGACTACCTGGTCAATAATCAGTTTTGCCACGTACAACACCGCCACCGGTACGGCAGAACGAACAAGGCGAAGTAGAGCGTTGGCCAGGGTAAGTCCCGGGCTTGTCTGCCAAACCATCCGGAAAAAAGCGGGCAGATTGCCCAGGGCCGAAAATCGTTCACGCAAGGTCGGTTCTGCCATTCTTCAGCATTTTTGGAAAACAGCAAAAGTAGCCCCAAACAGGGCGGCGCCACGGGGAAGGTTGGCCACCGGCGAGTTGCTGCAGCGGCCTTGCTGTATCGGGCCGGCGGTGCTTAGCCCAGTGTGATTTCAACGGCATTGCTATACTACCGGCGGCAGGAGCAACAGCAGGTTGGCGCGAATGCCTGTACAAAAAAACCGGACGAAACGTTTGATTATTTTTTACCTTAAGGCGATACAAGAACTAAAAACCAACGCAATGACGAAAACAAACCCGGAAGAGATGTACATCTTCCTGCCGCGTGGCGAAGAAGCCTACCTTACTACCCGAGTGCTTGACCAGATTGACTGGTTTGAGAAAAAGAGCGCCAGCAATAAAAAATGGTTCAACAACCTGAAGGTGGCGGAAATCGTGCTTTCGCTTTGCATTCCGTTTGCAGCCGCTTACATCACTGACGGCACCCAATCGCTAAAAATTATTGTTGGTGTGCTGGGTATCATTGTTGCCGCCATCGCCAGTATTATGACGCTATTGAAATACCACGAAAACTGGGTGGAATATCGCACGGTAGCAGAGTCGCTGAAGATTGAAAAATTCCTTTACCTCTCCGAGGCCGGTCCGTACAAAAAGGCTAAGGAGCCGTTCAAGCTTTTTGTAGAGCGCTTTGAAAGCCTTATTTCCACTTCCACTAAAAAATGGATGGACTATACATCGAAAAAAGAAACCGAAAAAACGCCAGAAGCCTGAGGTCAGTTTACAAGTTCACGGTTCAAATGTTTACGAGTTTGGGGGATTCAAAATTTTCCGTTATTCCATAAAACGGCAAGCCCTTTTTAGCATTTTCAAGTAAGCTCTGCGAAATGGTGTGCTTACTGGCCTTTTTTTGGCTCGATTGAAGCCGCATGATTATAGAAGATGGATGGGAATCAACGCTTCCAGTTTCGGACTGAGCTGCGTGTTTCGAATGCGTAGAACACGGCGCTGCATCCCGAGCGATAAGAATCTTTGATGATAACCGACTGAACTAAAAAAAACAGGAGTTCGCCGCAACATTCGTCAATTAGCCAACAAAAAAGCCGGAAGCAAAACATCCGGCTTTTTTGGCAGGTTACTGTACTATTATGAATGAAAGGCGCTGCTTACTGCCTACTGCCGACTCTCAATCAATACGAAATGCCTACTCTACAAATCCGTAATCGGTTTGTACTTCGGCACCAGTGTTTTCATCACCATCCAGGCCACCAGGTAAGCAACCGCACAAATCACAAACATGATGGTGTAACCGGTTTCAATATGCCCCTGCGCTTTGTAATGGTCGAACAGGGCGCCGCCAAGTTTGGTCACCAGCACACCGCCAATACCGCCGGCCATACCCCCGATGCCTACAACCGAGCCCACTGCTTTTTTTGGGAACATATCCGACACCGTTGTAAAGATGTTGGCGCTCCAGGCCTGGTGCGCCGATGCGCCAATGCCGATGAGGATCACCGGCACCCAAAACGAAATACCGCCCAGCGGCTGCGCCGCCAGCACCACCAGCGGAATCAGCGCAATCATCAGCATGGCCTTCATGCGGCCGTCGTAGGGCTGGTAACCCTGGCGGATAAAATACATGGGAAACCAACCACCGCCAATGGATCCGAACATGGTGAGGCTGTACAAAACGGTCAACGGCAAGGCAATTTCGGTGCCGGTCATGCCATACTGGTCTTTGAGGTAAGCCGGCAGCCAAAACAGGAAAAACCACCACACGCCGTCGGTCATGAACTTGCCGAAGGTGAAGGCCCAGGTTTGCTTGTAACCCAGCAGCTTTATCCACGAAACTTTTTCCACTGGTGTCACTGGGGCGGCAGCGTTCGGGTCGGGTGTAGAACCTTGCAGTATTTGCTTGTCCGGTAAATTTTCGTCTTTATCGCTGTTGATATAGGCCAGTTCGGCAGCCGAAAGGCGTTTTTGCTTATCCGGGTTGTCGTACAAAAAAAGCCAGAACAAAAGCCAGATAAAACCCACAATGCCCACCACGATAAAGGCCGATTCCCAGCCCCAGTTCACCGCCATCCAGGGAACGGTGAGCGGCGCCAGGATGGCCCCGACGTTAGCACCGGAATTAAAGATGCCTGTGGCGAACGACCGTTCTTTCTTTGGAAAATATTCGGCGGTTGCCTTGATGGCGGCAGGAAAGTTGCCGGCTTCGCCAAAGGCCAGCACCGCACGGGCCAGCATAAAGCCGAGGATGGAAACATGCACTGCGGCGAGGCCCGTCCAGCCCAGCAAGGCCGACACACCCTCGCCCAAAGGCAGTGCCAGGGCATGGATAATAGCGCCGATGGACCAAACCACAATGGCCCAGGCATAGCCTTTTTTCGTTCCCAGCCTGTCAATAAACCGGCCGGCAAACAGCATGGAAATGGCATAGGTAAACTGAAAAACAGAAGCAATATTGGCGTAGTCGGTGTTGGTCCAACCCCATTTTTCTTCCAGCGTCGGCTTTAGAAGGCTCAGCACCTGGCGGTCGAGGTAATTGACAGTGGTAGCGAAGAACAGCAATCCACAAATCGTCCAGCGATACTTCCCCACCGCCGCCATGCCGTTACTGATTTTGTCAGATGCGGCCGGCCGCAGAACGGTATCGTCTTTTCGCAAGCTCGTTTTATCGGTACTCATTTTCTGATGGATTGAACAAGTTGTAAAGCCTGTTGGGTAAGGGTCGTTATTTGCGAATAATTCTTTTCTTCCAGTATCTGCTTTGTAATCAGCTTGCTGCCCATGCCTACCGCCGACACACCGGCGCCAAACCAGCCCCTCAGATTACCTTCTTCCGGCTCCACGCCGCCGGTGATGATGAAGTTGAGCTTTGGAAAAAGCGGCTGCACCGCTTTGATGTAGTTGGGTCCCAGCATATCGCCCGGAAAAATTTTCACCAGTTTGGAACCGAAGGCTTCGCTGCGGATCATATCCGTGGGTGTCATGCAGCCGGGAATGTATAAAAGATCATTTTTCTTCGCCACTTTGGCCGCGGCTTTCACCACACCCGGACTGATCAGGTAATCGGCACCGGCATCCACAAACGCTTTTGCCTCGTCGCCGGTTTTGATGGTGCCAATGCCGAGCTGCACGTCTTTTAGCTCTTCGTCACAAACCCGGCGGAGCGCTTTAAAATTTTCCAGCGCCGCTTCGCCGCGATTGGTGTATTCGATGGTGCGGATGCCAGCATGGTAGAGTGCTTTCAGCACCTGTATGCTTACATCCGCATCTTTATTGTAGAACAAGGGGAGAATGCCCTGCGTAAACAAAAGCTGCAGCACGTTTTCTTTTTTACCGGTGGCGGTGGTCGTCATGTTTTTTTTGTTAAGGTAAGTTTTTGGATGATGCAAAATGCAAGAGCCGGTTTCAGCATTGGCGGTACTGCCACGGGCCATGGAAATGGGTTTGTGTTTTTTTGGCCTGCTTTGCTACAGTGTTACACCGCTTTTGAAAATGGCAATTTCGCGGAAGCCGGCTTTTTCATGCCTTGCTTTTTCGCCGCTGGCTATCCGGATGATTTTATCAGTCAGTTCTTCGAGTGCCTCGTCGAATGTTTTTTCTTCTACCAGCGGCCCGGCGTTGTAGTCAATCCAATGCGGCTTTTTTGCTGCCAGCTCGGAGTTGGTGGCAATCTTCAGCGTTGGGATAAACGAGCCAAACGGCGTACCGCGGCCGGTGGTGAACAACACGATATGACTGCCGGCAGCACCGAGCGCCGTTGTAGATACCAGATCATTGCCCGGAGAGCTTAACAGATTGAGGCCCTTCGTGCGCAAACGCTCACCATATTTCAACACATCCACCACGGCCGCATTGCCGCCTTTTTGCGTACAGCCCAGCGATTTGTCTTCGAGCGTAGTAATGCCACCCGCTTTGTTGCCCGGCGACGGGTTTTCGTAAATCGGCTGCTTCAGGTCTATGAAGTATTGCTTAAAATCGTTGATGAGGTGAACGGTTTTTTCAAATACATCTTCCGTCACACAGCGGTCCATCAGGATGGTTTCGGCGCCGAACATCTCCGGCACTTCGGTAAGTGTGGTGGTGCCGCCCTGGCTAATGAGGAAATCGGAAAAATATCCAACCAGCGGATTGGCCGTGATACCCGACAGTCCATCGGAGCCGCCGCATTTTAATCCTACTTTCAATTCGGATATAGGCACCCGCTCCCGTTTGTCTTGCCGCACCACTTCGTAAATTTCTTTTAGGAGCACAATGGCTTCTTCTACCTCGTTTTGCGCTTTCTGGCTGGCAAGAAATTTAATGCGGCTTTTGTCATAGTCGCCAAGCCCCTGTTCAAATTCATCAATCTTGTTGTTTTCGCAGCCAAGGCCCAGCACCAGCACACCGCCGGCGTTGGGATGTAGAGCGATATCGGTCAGTATCTGCCGTGTATTTTGGTGATCGTCGCCCAATTGCGAGCAACCATAGTTGTGTTTAAACACTTCCATGCCTTCAATGTCGTCGGCGCCGTATTCGGCCTTAAACTCACGGATAATTTGTTCGGCAATACCATTGACACAGCCCACCGTTGGCACAATCCAAATCTCGTTGCGAATGCCCACTTCGCCGTTCCGGCGCCGGTAACCCTGAAAGGTGAGGTCGCGTTTTGGATGCGTGAGCGGCGTAAACGAGGGTTTGTAGATATAATCAAACACTTCGCCCAGCTTTGTTTTTACATTGTGGGTATGCACGTGCCGGCCTTGCGGAATAGCTTCCGTGGCCTGGCCAATCGGGTATCCGTATTTTACAATATCGGCGCCCGGTTCTATATCGTAAAGGGCAATCTTGTGTCCTTTTTCAATTTCATCCAGCAGTGTAAAGCTGCTGTCATCCACGGTGAGGATTTCGCCTTTGGCAAAAGGCCGCAGGGCAATGACCACATTGTCCCGTGCATGAATTTTAATTAACTCTTTCATGATTGTGTATTTGCTGAGCGATGGAAAACCACCGGGTGAGCAGCGTCTCTTCGCTCTATCGGTAAACAGTAAACGGAAAACTTCCTCAGGCTACTTCCGCCTTTTCTTTCATAACGGCAATGGCTTTTGCGATGCCGTGTTTTTCAATATTGATCAAATGGCTTGTCACAGCTTCAGGCAGTCCTTCTATTTCGTTCAGGTTGCGCTTCCAGTTTTTTTGATAGCCCAGCACCGTGGCCACTACTTGCCGGATGGATTCATCGCTTCCGTCAGCCGACTCCCAGGCGCTTTTTAGCAAAGCCAGCATTGCCGCGTCATCATTCAGGGCAATGGTTTCATCGCCGCGTTTGCCCTTGTAAAAAGCAATGGTAGCGGCCAGCGAAAACGCCAGGCGCTGCGGGATAGTACCCGTGCGTTGGCGGTATTCCAACACCGAAGGCAACACTCGTGTTTCAAACTTCGACCAAGAGTTAAGCGCAATGCTCATGAGCTGGTGCTTGATATAAGGATTGCGAAAGCGGTCAATCACTTCGCCGGCAAACTGTTCGAGTTCTTCTTTCGGCAGGTCCAGCGTAGGAATGATTTCTTCGAATATTGCTTCCCGTAAAAATTCACCGACCACACTGTCCTCCACGGCTTCCCTTACGGTATCTATGCCGTAGAGATAAGCCACCGGAACCAACACGGTATGCGCACCGTTCAGGATGCGCACCTTGCGGGTGCGGTAGGGAGTAATGTCGGTGACATATTTTACATCCAGCCCAATGGAGGGAAAAGGAAGTTCCTGCTGCAGCGATGCCGGCGCCTCGATCACCCAAAGGTGAAACGGTTCGCCCTCCACGACTTGTTTGTCTTCGTAGCCCAGTTCGGCCGTGATCTCTCCCATGCGTTCTTTCGGATACCCGGGAACAATACGATCCACCAGCGTGTTGCTAAACGAACAGGCTTCGTTGAGCCAGGCGGTAAACGCCGGTTCATAATTCCATCGCTGAGCAAGTTTTAAAACAGCGGATTTCAGGTTGTCGCCGTTTTTTTCTATCAGCTCGCAGGGGATGATGTGCACGCCTTTGCTGGTATCGCCACGCATTGCCTGAAAACGGCGGTAAAGCCAAACCGTTAGCTTGCCGGGGAAAGAGGCCGGCGGCGCATCGGTTGGCTCGTCGGTTTCGCTATACGTGATGCCGGCTTCGGTGGTATTGGAAATAACATACCGCATCTCGGGGTTTTCCGCCGTTTGCAGGTAAGCCGCAAAATCTTCGTAGGGGTTGATGCCGCGGCTGATGACATCCACTGTTTCGTGAGTGCTCTCGGCTTTGCCATTCTTTAATCCGCGCAGGTAAATGGTGTACAGGCCGTTCTGCTCATTCAGGAGATCCACCATGCCCTTAGCAATGGGCTGCACGGCTACCACCGAACCATTAAAATTTCCTTTTTGGTTCAACTGATGAAACATCCAGTCAACAAAGCAGCGGAGAAAATTGCCTTCGCCAAACTGCAACACTTTTTCGGGATAGCTCCGGTAGCCGGCAACTGTTTTTTTGCTTAACTGCATACACTGATTTTAGAACCCGGCAACGGCTTGCACAGCACCGGCTTTTATGGTTTGATAAATGGTGTCAACTTCTTGTCTGGTGGAGTCGCCCTTCTCCTGTAGCTTGCCGAAGGCGGCGGCGGTGGCATATTCCACTGTTTCCTGCGATGGCAGCTGATTGGTGGTGCCGTAGATCAGGCCCGCCATATAGCAATCGCCGCTGCCCGCCCGGTCCACCACGGTTTCGCAGGTGTACTCTTTCGAGTTGAATTGCTGTCCCTCGGTGTACAGGCTGGTGAAGTAGCGGATGTTATTTTGATCAAGCCGGAAGGTGTTGGCCACTGCTTTGCACTTCGGAAACTTCTCCATCACCTCCAGCGAAGTGCTGCGGGCATGCGCCAGGTATTTTTCGGTAGATGCGTGTTCGTGAATCTGATCGTCAACGGCGGTGCCCAGCATCTGTCCTGCCGCCCAAATGTTACCCATGATCACATCGCATTGCTCCGCCAGCGCCGGCATGACCTCTCCCGGCTCTTTGCCCCATTTCCACAATTTTGAGCGGTAATTCAGATCCACCGAAACGGTAATTCCTTTTGCCGATGCTGCTTTGGCTGCTTCCAGGCAAACGGCCGCGACGTTCTCGTTCAGCGCCGGCGAAATGGCCGTAAAATGCAGCCACGATACATCGTTCAAAAGCTGATCCCAATCCATCTGGCCCGGTAGCAATTCCCAAAACGAAGAGTAGGCCCTGTCATAGATCGTTCCGGCGCTTTTCAGATCGGCGCCCTGCGGCAGGTAGAACGTTCCGATACGGTTGCCGGAAAAGCGAACCTTGCTTGTATCCATCCCTTTTTCCTGCAATGAAACGAGCAGTTCCCTGCTTAATTCATGATCCGGCAAGGCCGTGCAGTAGGCCACCGGCGTTTTCCACTTTGCCAGTGCATTGGCCACATTTAATTCGGCGCCGCCAACGAATACCGGCATGCTGGCCTGCTTTATCCACTCACCGCCGGCAAGGGGCGAAAAGCGCAACAGTAATTCGCCAAAACAAAGAATCTTACTCATGCTGTTTGAAGTTGTGCCGGTTTGGATTCTTCCTGCCAGTTGAAATAGTGGCTGGCGTTGTGGTAACAGATATCACGAACCACCTTGCCAGTCCACTCCATGTCGTTCGGTAGTTCGCCGTTCTCGATTTCCTCACCAAACAGGTTGCATAAAATGCGGCGGAAGTACTCGTGGCGGGGATAGGACAAAAAGCTTCTCGAGTCGGTGAGCATGCCCACAAAGCGGCTTAGCAGGCCCATGTTCGAAAGCGCATTCAGCTGCTTGATCATGCCGTCTTTCTGGTCGAGGAACCACCATCCCGAGCCCCACTGCACTTTGCCGGCAACGGAACCATCGTTGAAATTGCCGATCATGGTGGCCATCAGTTCATTGTCGGCAGGATTAAGATTATACAGAATGGTCTTTGCCAGTTCGTTGCGGTTGTCCAGGCGGTCGAGGAATTTTGACATAGACCAGGCCTGCGAAAAATCACCAATGCTGTCCCAGCCGGTATCGGCGCCAATCTCCCGCAGGCGGCGGCTGTTGTTGTTGCGCAGCGCACCCAGGTGGTATTGTTGCACCCAGCCTTTTTCCCAGTCCCACACGGCAAAAATTTCGAGCATGGCCGATTTAAACTTCAGCTCTTCGTCGGGCGTCAATTCGCGGCCCGACCGGATTTTATTAAAGGCTGCCTTCACCTCGTTTTCGGTATAATCCTCGGCATAGATCTGTTCCAGGCCATGATCGGACACCGAGCAATCCATGGAAGCAAAAAAATCATGGCGCGACTTCAGGCAGTCGAGGTATTGATCAAAGGTGACGATGTTGCAGTTGCTCACGCTTTCGAGCTTGCCGAGATACGCATTAAAAGCAGCCGCGTCATCCACGTTCATGGCTTTATCCGGACGGAAAGCCGGCAGAATCCGTACACCGAAATTCTCGTTCTTTAATTTTTGGTGGTGTTCCAGTGTATCAATCGGATCATCGGTGGTGCAAACGACTTTAACTTTCATCTTTTGCAAAAGCCCGCGAACAGAGTAGCCGGGTGTCTGCAGTTTGGCGGTGCACTCTTCATAAATTTTTGGTGCCGAATCGCCGTTCAACACATCCGTTACATCAAAATACCGTTGCAGTTCCAGGTGCGTCCAGTGGTACAAAGGATTGCGCAGTGTATAGGGAACCGTTTCGGCCCATTTTTGAAATTTATCGCTGTCCGATGCGTTACCCGTGCAATACCGTTCGTCAATGCCATTGGTTCGCATGGCCCTCCATTTGTAATGGTCGCCATACAGCCATATCTGCGTCAGGTTCTCAAACTGCCGGTCTTCGGCAATCTGGTCGGGCGGCAGGTGGCAATGGTAGTCTATGATGGGCATCTCCCTGGCAAACTCGTGGTAAAGGCGCTGTGCTGTTTTTGTCTGCAGCAAAAAATTCTCGTCTAAAAACTTTTTCATCCTTTGTTGGCTTAAAATGATTGGTTTGGTTTTCTTACCCGGCCGAAGCAAAGGGCTCCGTGCGCCGATCCCGAAAGTTACCGACAAGTCTTGCATCAGCAACGTCGGCAAACGGCAACAGGTCGCTCATATCTTTTTCTGTTTCAATGACCCAGGCTGCCGCTGCATCGGCTACAATCAGCAACGCATCGGTATAACCCAGGTCTTCCGGTGCCAGGGAAGAGCGTTCGCCCACACCGGCAGTGGTGGCTACGGCATGGCAAAAAACACTGCTGCTTTCCAACCATTCGATAAAAGCATCGTCGAGACTATTGAGGTGTGCCAGCTCAAACACCAGGGCTTCCAGCTTTTTTCCGGCATCGGCTGTGCTGCTTGTTGGTACCACCACCAATCCGCTTTGCTGGCTTCCGCCAAAAGCCTGGTAACGCTCATACATAAAGGCCAGCAATTTGCCCGGAAACGATTTTGGCGGATGCAGCCGCACATCGTCGTTGACCGGCGGTGCGCCTTCTTCCAGTGGGCCGCAAAGAACAAGCTTTAGCTCGGGGTTGTGAGCACAATCGAGCACTTGCTGCCATTCACCTTTGTCGTGCAACACCCGGCTGATGGCGGTGTTGATGCTGGCCCTTGCAGCCCCTTTTGATTCGGCGCCGGCATTTTGCACCACCGTATAAAAACAATCCTGTTTTTCAAACAGGCTGGCTTCGGTAGCCGATGCCGTCACTGCCACGATGCGGCCATTGAAGATACCCTGCTCGTTGGCCTCCGCAATCAACTGGTCGGGAAGGCTGCGCAACAAATCGCCGGTACCAAACTGCAGCACTTTTTCGGGCAGGTGGAGCAAGGCACCGTCCGGGACTTTTACCCGGTTGTTGGCAATATGATTGATAGTGTAACGCGATAAAATCATAACGCTGTGGAACTGGTGTTCCTAACTTTTTTCCTCCGGTTGCCAAAGCTGGCCAAACACCCACGCCGGTGTCAGATCAACTGCCTCCGGCGATCCGGGCGCCTTGAATAAATTGTTTTGAAACCATGGGTAATTGCCACCTTGCCGCGAACAGTTGTAATAATAAACCCGGTGTCCCCATTGTAGTTTATTATTGCTGGCCGCCACCCAATAAATGTCTTCATCGGCCATGTTTTTCGAAAAGCGGCAATTGATTAAATAAAACTGGGCGTCTTTATGATAGCGCCCAAGGCGAAAGCCTTTATACCCGTCGAACGTACAATTCTTCAGCACTGTTTTATAATCGGGATTGGTAGAGCCATCGTGCCAGATGGCAGCCGAACCGGTGTTGGTGTAGAACGTGCAATTTTCGGCATAGGCCCATCCGCGGGGGCAGTAAAAATCCACGCCACCTTCCATCAGGCAATCCTTAAAGTAAAACATGCCGCCGTTCAAATTCCACGGGCTCACCGTATCGCCGGCCCAGGCCCTGAACCGGCAGTTGATGGCTTTCAAGCGGGTGGCGTTCATGGTGCGCAAGGCCATTTGGTGGCTGTTTTTCGTAATGAGCTTTTTGCCGCCCGAATCGCCGGCGCAGGCTACCTCCCGCGGGTCGGGAAAGCTAAAGCCGTAGTCGTTGGCGATGGTGAGGTTTTTAAGCGTGATGTCGTTGCCGTTCACATTCAGCGTAGCCACACCCCAGTCGTCGGGGTGGTCGCAGCGCCATTCGTCGCGGGCAATGTTTTGTACGATGACGGTTTTTTCACGGTCCTCGCCTTCCAGTATGATGTTGTGCTTTGCCAGAAATATTTTTTCGCGGTATGTTCCGTTTTTAATGTAAATGCAGCGGGGGCGGGCCGCCGAATCGGAGAGGCTGTTGATAGCCGCCTGAATGGAGGTAAATTGTCCGCGGCCGTCCGCGTCAACAATGATCTTTCGGCCCTGCGCCTGTGCAACGCCGCTGAGCAGCAAAAAGCCCAACACGATATAGAAACAGCTCCACCTCATAGCGCATACTTCTTTTTCCAGTCCGGATACTTTTTTTCCAGCAGGCTGGCCGGCCAGGTGCCATACCAGGCATAGCCGATCCGCCGTTCATGATCCACTTCCTTCAGGTCCCAGCGCTTAATGCCGTCGCGGCCGCAGAAAAAAGGGCGGCCGTTGGTGAGGTCGTAAAACCTTGCCCATACGGCTGCCGACGCATCGGGCACCAATACGCGGTCTTTATTTTTTGGCAATTGCGTATCGGTGACTTCCTGGTAGCTGTACCCGTTAATGCGGGCACTCTGCAGCCAGTCTATGGCAGCGGTAACAGCCGCTTTCACTTCGGCCGAAGGCTGTTCCACCTTCATCAAAAATTCCACGATGGCCACGCTTTCCATTCCGCTCAGCGAAGCCAGCTCAAAAGCCCTTGCTTTTTCGGGCTGCAACGTTGTTTTGTTATACTGCGCACACCAGCCGGCCAGTTTGCTGTTGAGGCGCAACTGGGTTTTTACAATACAGGAAACGCCTTTTTCTACTGCCCGCTGCGCACCGCTGCGCAACGAGGCATCAACCGCCTGCAGCCCGTTGCGGCCATTGGCAACATCCCACAACAGGTTCAGCGCATTGATCATGGCATTGTCGTTGTAAGTGATCTGGCTGCGGTAAAGATTGGTATCGGGGTAAAATTGCGGAAACCCGCCGTTGTCGTACTGCATCTGCAGCAAGTAACGAATGCCGTTTTCAGCGGCCGCCAGATAGCTTTTGTTTCCGGTGGCAGCGGCTGCTTTTACCAGGTGCCGGATTTCTTTTACAGTGGCCGAATTGTCAATCGTGGCGTCGCGTCGCGAACGATCCCTGACGATAGCAGCTTTTTCGCTTTCGGAGAAGCTGCGGCTGTAATCCACCTTTACCTCGTTGACATGTTTTGGCCAGCCGCCCACGCTGCGCTGGTACAGCAGCATGTTGTCGGCCACCGCATCCTGCCCGTAAGCAGCAACGCTTATCAGCGAAACCGCTGCTAAAACAATGGTATAAGGTATGCGTCTTGCCATGATTATTTTGCCCGGGCCAGCAACCATTTCACCAGGTCGTGGGCCGCTTGGTAGTTATGAAAATCCGAAGGCAGCTTGCGGCCATCGGTATATTCGTTGTATAGCCAGGGATCGCCCAGAACAAACACGGTTCCTTTGCCATAACGGGCGGTGGCCATAATGTGTTTTCCGTTTTTGGTCACCAGCGTTTTGGCCGGCGGCGTTACCTGCAGCGTCGCCAGTTCTTTTGCATAGATCTTTCGGGCTGATGAAAAAATTTGGCCGGCGGCCGAAACATCCACAGCGCCCTGTTCAAATTTGCTTCCTTCCACCGTGTTGTAAAGATCTTCGTTCAGCGTAATGCCAAAACGGGAAGCCAGCACGTTCATGCTCTTGACATTGCTGTGCTGCGCATCGTTGCCCAACAGCACCAGCACGCCGCCGGCCTTTACCCAATTGCTTACGGAAGTCGCATCCTGCTGACTGATGATATTCGGCTTGCCGGCTTCTTTTTCATTGTCGGGATCCACAATCAGGTAGATGCCGGCGCCCTTCAGCTTTTGCGCTGTGGGTGCGGTTGCCAGCGTTTTTGTTTTGGCGCCGTAAGTTTCAAACACATGCCGGAGGGTGGAAAAACCGTCGTTGTCCCTTTCGTCCCACACATAATGCCACGACACCATGCCACCACCCGGGCCTTTGCGGGTTTCGTTGTTAAAGTAGTTATCCAGCAACACGGTTTTGCCTTTGCCAAGCGACAGCGTGGGCATCATTTCCATTTCGTTGGCGGCTTTAATGAAGGCGCCCATGCCTTTGGGATCGTTCACGATCACCGGTTCGCTCATATAGTAGGCAAAGCTGCCATCGCGGTAAGGTTTGCCGCCAAGGCCCGAAACCGCCACGGTACCGTGCAGGTTGGTTTGCCCCTCTTCCACTTTTATAAATTGTTTCAGCAGGCCATCGTATGCTTTTTGCGCATTGACCCGGTACGATGCCGGCAGGTAACCTTTGCGCACGCCTTTTGCCAGCGTGTACACCAGCATGGCCGAAGCTGAAGCTTCCAGGTAATTTTTGGGTTCTTTCGGCAGGTTTGGAATATCGTACCACACACCGGTTTTAGCGTCTTGCACGGAAGTAACGCCTTTGGCAAACCGATTCAGGATTTGAACGATGGAGTCTTTTCCTTTATGCCCTTCCGGAAAAAAGTCCAGCACATCTACCATAGCCATGCCGTACCACCCAAGGGCACGGCCCCATACATGGGGCGAAAGGCCGGTTTTTTTGTCGGCCCATTGCTGTTCGCGGCTTTCGTCCCAGCCATGATAAAGCAGCCCGGTTTTCGGGTTGCGGGCATGCCCTTCTATCAGCACAAACTGGCGGGTGATGTCGTCAAAAGCGGCGCTGTTTCCATAAAGCTTTGCATAACCGGCATAGAAGGGTTGTCCCATATAAAGGCCATCGAGCCAAACCTGGTTGGGATAGATTTTTTTATGCCAGAAGCTTCCCTCCGACGTACGGGGGTGGGTTTTTACCTGCGAGTAAAGATTGTCAATGGCCTTGCGGTATTTTTCTTTGCCGGTGACCTCGTAAAGGAACAGCAGCACCTTTCCGTTGTTAAGGTGGTCAATATTGTATTCGTCGGGACGATAACCTTTAATCGTGCCATCTTCCCGCACATAATGGTCCATGCTTTTCTGGATATAGTCGAACCATTTTTTATCGCCGGTGGCCTGCCAGATGCCTTCGATCCCTTTCAGGATAACGCCCTGGTCGTAGCTCCAGCGGGCAGGCTGGCCGGCCCGCATCGAAAACGAGTCGGGCCACATTTTCATGGCGGTTTGGGCCAGCGCCTGCGCCTGCGACTGCTGCTGCGCCTGCGCCGAAAGAAAACAAGAAAAGATAAAAACAATCGCTACAAATTTTTTCATGTTTGTTTTTTTGTTACCAACTGCCGACTACCAATTGGTCTGCGGTTGCGACGCTCCGTTCATCGGCTGGTAATCCTATTAGGCCATAACCGGCGAACGTTGTTTCAGCCTTGCGCTCCTATTAAAGATGATGGCGCCCTTTCCGGACTTTTTTGCTTCCATTCTTCTTTCTTACCGGGCCCTCGCAGCCCTTAATGTTATCGTGGCATCTCCCGCCATCATCAAATCACCAGTATCCGCTTCTACCTTAATCAGTTTCTTCCAAACTCCAAACTCCAAACTCCAAACTCCAAACTCCAAACTCATTTCATCACTTTCACCGCATCTTCCTTTGCGCCAAACGCCACCTCAACGCTTTTTTTCGCTTTGGTGGTGTCGGTGGCAGTAACTTCAATAGCACCGCTTTTTTCACCGGTTACGTTCAGCAGCACATCGGCTTTGCCATAACCAATTTTATTCAGGGTAATGTTTTGGCTGTTGTGAATATTCATCACCGGGTTTTGTTCTTTGGTGATCAGCTGCACATTCTTCAGCACAATGTTGCTGCCTTCCGTCATATCCAGCCCGTGGTTCGATTGCAGCACCATGTCTTCCATAAAAATATTCTGCACACTCATTTCGGGCAGGCCCCTCACGAAGATGGCTTTCTCGGCGCCGTTGCACACCACGTTCTTTATGTAAAAGTTTTTGAACTGCGGGGTTTCCTCCGTTACCGGCAGCGTTTGCACTTTGGGTGGCTCCCGCTTTTCGCCGGCCAGCGGCACCGGGTCCTGTGCGGCATAATACATATCAAACAAAATGGCTTCGCCCACAATGTCTTTCATGTACGTGTTGTTGATGTAGATATTTTCGACCACACCGCCGCGGCCGCGGGTGGTTTTAAAACGCAGGCCGATGTCGGTGCCGATGAAAGTATTGTTCTCTACATAAAGATTGCGGGCGCCACCGCTCATTTCCGAACCAATAACAAAACCGCCATGCGCATGATACACGGTGTTGTTGCGGGCAATCAGGTTTTCGGTGGGCATGGCTCTTTTGCGGCCGGCCTCATCGCGGCCCGATTTAATGCAAATACCATCGTCGCCCACGTCAAACGTGCTGCCTTCGATCAGTACGTTCTTGCAGCTTTCCACATCAATGCCATCGCCGTTCTGTGCATACCAGGGGTTTTTTACATACACATTCCGCACCGTCAGGTTTTCGCACATCAGCGGATGCAGGCACCAGGCCGGTGAATTTTGAAACGTCACGCCTTCGAGCAAAACCGTCTTGCAGGCGGTAAACACCAACAGGTTTGGCCGCAAAAAATCTTTTACCGATTGGTAGTGCTCGGGTGTTTTTTCCGGCGAAAGCACACCGGCATTTTTGATGGTGGAACCTTTAAAAGATTTTTCGGACGGGTACCAGGTTTTTTTGTCCTCGCTCAATACGCCGCCCGATGCCACCAGCCGGCGCCACTGCGACTCGGTCAGCTTCTCCCGCTTCACCATCCGCCAGGCATCGCCATTGCCGTCAATGATGCCAAAGCCAGTGATGGCAATATTGACGGCCTTGTTGGCAAAAAGCGGCGACTGGTTCCGCATTTGCGGTAGACCTTCCCAATTACTTTCTACCAGGGGATATTGATCAAAGTCGTCGGTGAATTGCAGCAGGGCGCCTTTTTGCAGGTGCAGGTTCACGTTGCTTTTCAGCTCCACGGGGCCGGTTACCCAAAGTCCTTTTGGTACCACCACCACGCCCCCGCCACGTTTGCTGCTGGCAGCAATAGCGTTGTTGATGGCTTCGGTGTTGAGGGTAACGCCATCGCTTTTTGCTCCGTACCCTGTAATGTTGATGGTATCGCGTTTAAAGCTGGCTTGCTTCACCGTAAACGGCAGTTTGCCGAACTGTGCCTGCACCACAGATCCGGCAAGAAGAAACGATAGGCAAAGGAAAAGCTGTTGTTTGTTCATATGGCAACCATTAGCGGTGATCGGCACTGGAAGGTGATCTGATTGGCCCTGCTATTATAGGGGCCATCTTGTCCGTTCTGATACAAGTCTAAACAGATATTCAGAGGTAGCAAGCGGTTTATAGCCCTTTTTTTACGCAATCGTTACCGAAAACGTTGCCAATTATTTCCCTTAACAAAATCATTGCTTTCAAAAAACAAAAGCAGCGTGGCGATCACCAAACGCATGGCCGTTTTTCGCCCGCAAAAAAGGGCTATGTATCGCCCCGAACAGGGCTGCATGGCATCACCTTTTTTTCAGACTGCTTTGCGCTTAAGCACACAAAAGGCAACGCCGGCAAATCAGTCCACCGGCTCCACGCGGAACCAATCGAAGTCGGCGTAACCGCTATCGTTGGTGGTGGTTTCCCTGGTGCAGAAAAGGCCCAGCTTTGCGCCCTTCCATCTCCCCACTTCGGCCGTAAACATTTCGCCTGCGGCGGTGAACGTCTTGCCATCCAAACTATAGCTGAACCGGCATTGCCCGCCTTTAGTGACGGCCACCCGCAACCAGGCCACCGCGGCGTCGCTCAATTTTGTCACCAGGGTTTCTTTTTCCCGCTGCCCTTTTTCTGCGCCGTTGCAAAGTGTGTAAACAAGATAAACGCCATCCTTCTGGCTTTTCAGGGAAAGGCCCGCGTAGCTAAAACCCATCACCACCAAACCTGCCTTTTCGTTCCGGAGTTTTGCATTGGGAGTAAATGATAGCCTGGTCGTCGCCCTGAATTCTTCCGCCGGAAACTTTTGCAGGAGCACATTGGGTGCGCCCCAAAGGTTTTTGGCGCTGTCGGGCCATTTATCGGAAAAAAGGCGCAGCACCCCTTTTGCCGGATGAGCGAACGCCCAGGTTGCTTTTGGGTTGGCCATCCATTGCCACTGCAAGCCAAGGCCGGTACCGTCAAATTCGTCGCTGTCGGGCGGTGTTTGCAGCGGAAAGCTTTTTCCCACCGATGGTTTTTTATACCGCAGCACCGGCTCGCCTTTGCCGTCACCATCTTTATCCTCCCCAATCACCGGCCAGCCATCCTTCCACTTCATGGGCTGCAGGTGTACGATGCGGCCGTAGGCTTCCCTGTCCTGAAAATGCAGAAACCAGTCTTCACCGGTTTGGGTCGTCACCCAGGCGCCCTGGTGCGGGCCATTGATGGGCGTACTGCCCTGGTCCATCACTACTTTTCGTTCGTAGGGGCCATACAGTTTTTTTGAGCGCAGCACGAGCTGCCAGCCGGTGGACACGCCGCCAGCGGGTGCAAAAATGTAGTACCAACCATCGCGTTTGTAAAACTTTGGTCCTTCAATCGTCGGGTCCAACTCATGACCGTCGTAAACCAGCACACCTTCATCCACTGCTTTTGTGCCCTCGGCATTTAGCTTTTTTACGGCAATAACGCTTTTGATACCGGCCCGGCTGCCGGCATAGGCATGCACCAGATACACTTGTCCATCGCTATCCCAAAGCGGACAGGGGTCAATGAGGCCTTTGCCCGCAGCAACCAAAACCGGTTCGCTCCAGGGCCCTTCCGCCTTCCTGGCTTTCGTCAGGTAGATGCCAAAGTCCGGGTCGGGATAGTAGAGATAAAATTCGCCGCCGTGGTAACGAAGCGACGGTGCCCAAACACCCTCGCCGTGGCGGGGCAATGCAAAATGTTCGTAGGGCGGTTGGCGCTTCAGCGCATGACCGATCACCGTCCAGTTCACCAGGTCTTTAGAATGCAAGATGGGCAAACCGGGAATATCTTCAAACGAAGACGCCGTCATGTAAAAATCATCGCCAACGCGGATGGCGTCGGGGTCGGAATAGTCGGCATGGAGTATGGGATTTTTGTACGTGCCGTCGCCCTGGTCGGCTACCCACACTTTTGAAACAAAACGGTGTTGGGCAAGTGCCGCTACCGCTGCAAAAAGCGGCAGCCATAAACAGATCATTCTTTTGTTCATCTTTTCACCAATTGAAATTGTTGCACGACACCCCGTGCGAAAAAGGCATTGAGTTTTGAATGGTTGACAAAGGCTGCCGGTACACAGCGCTACGTTTCGCCAACAGGGTTTTCCGGCTGCCTGTTATTGTTTCGCCGGTGCCGGCCAAACAAATGCCTTCGGGCGCCCCTGCGCAAACCAGGCGGTGTCGTCGGGCGTGAGCGAAGCGTTGGCAAACACGGTCGCCGGTGTAATGTCTTTAGCTTCTTTGTCGCTGAGTTGTTTTGTCCAGGGCGCACGGGCGTTAGTACCGGTACCCGCGCCGGTGTTTTTGTATTCGGCGTAAACCACCGTTTTTTCGTTGTCCGTATTGCCCCAGTTGTTCCAGCCCTCCGGAGCGATGGCTCCCGGCAGTTCGCAGCGGATAAAGGCTGTTTTGGCAGCGGCCCGCCAGGGCCGGCCGAGATAAAGTTTCGTCACCGCCGAATCCGCTTCTACGCGGCAGTCGAGAAAAACAAAACCGAACTTTTTCCCGGGTGTGGTGCTCGCCGCTGTGATGTAGGAGTTTGATTTGCCACGAATGGTGCAGCGCTGAAAAACTGCCGTAGCGGGGCCGAAAATAAAGTCGGTGGTGCCTTCGATATAACAGTTTTCAAAATACTGCCTGGCTTGTTCGCCGGCCGCAAAAATGGTGTCCTGGTGGCCCAGAAAACGGCAGTTCCTGAACACCGCTTTGTCGGCATCCACGTAAAGCGCCACCGCCTGACCTACCGGCCCGGCTGTATTGGCAAAGGTGATGTTCTCGGCCACAAACCGGTTGCCCGAAATTTTGGCGGTGTACGACGTGAAAGTGGTCAGCCGGCCACGCCCGGAATAATCGTTGAAGGTGATGATCGTTTTGTCCACGCTCTCACCAATAAATGACACATCGGTATTGTTGGCCGGCAGTTCGATCTTTTCGTCGTAAACACCGTTTTTGATGTAAAGCGTGATGGGCCGCAGCGGATACACCCGCATGGCATCTA
The DNA here is from genome assembly GCA_965365435.1 of uncultured Flavisolibacter sp. Taxonomy (GTDB): domain Bacteria; phylum Bacteroidota; class Bacteroidia; order Chitinophagales; family Chitinophagaceae; genus Flavisolibacter. The sequence continues at coordinate 74,676 of CBDUBQ010000005.1, read as the reverse complement.
TCGCATCCTGGATAAACCGGTAGTCGCCGGAGCCGTCTTTTGCAACGGTGAACACGTACTTGTATTGCTGTGGATTCGACGTTTGCGAAAGCCCGTGAAAGAAAGCCAGAAGAAAAATCACGGTGAAAAAAATGGTTGCGGAAAGACGAACGTTGCGGCGTAGGCCACGACGAAAAAGCGAAACCGCAGCGGCCACAAAAATCGCAGCCGTCTTCGGCCTTCCTTCGGCGTACACAATCTGTGTCGAACTAAAAACGCTTTGCTTCATCTTACTTCTCTTTCCCAGTTGAAAAAACTTTTTTTAGAAATACATCTATCGTTTCCACCATCGGATTGAACCAGGGGTGGTAAAGCGGAAAGGTATGCGGCGCTCCTTCAAAAGTTTTCACCTCGCTGTAAATGCCGTGGGTTTGCAGCACCAGCCGAAAATCGTCGCGGCCGGCGTGCATGCGGTCCACGCTGCTGTTGATAAAAAGAGTTGGTGGCGTATTTCGGCCAGCATGCGTCAGCGGCGAAGCGGCGGTCCATAAATCGGGCGCATCTGTCTTTGAAAAGCCAAACCAGTAGGTGCCGGCAGATGTTCGTTTGCTGTCGTCGCCTTCGCCGGATTCGGGATGAACGAACGAGAGTGTTCCATCAAGGTCAACGACAGCCTGCACGGCGGTGCGGTGCGCCGCATGGCATAACCGGTCTTCAAATGCCGGATCGGCCGCCGTGGTGCCCAGCAGTGCTGCTAACTGGCCGCCGGCCGAAAAACCCAGCACGGCAATCTTATTGGTGTCAATAGAAAACGCAGTGGCATTGGCCCGCATCCAACGCAAAGCGGCTTTCAGGTCGTACACGGCGGCCGGGTAAAGCGCTTCAGTTGACAACCGGTATTCGGGCGTAAAACAAACATAGCCTAATGCCGCTAACTGTTGCGCCAGCGGATGGTGCTGTTCACGGCTACCCGAGCGCCATCCGCCACCATGAATGATCATGACGCCCGGCCGGGCCTTTTTTGTTTTTGTCGCCGGGAAAAATGCATCGAGTGCCAGCCTGCGGCTTCCTCTTTCGCAGTAGGTGATGGATTTTTTTTCTGTGATGTTTTTTACACGGGAAGCCGTCACCGGTCTACTATAAGGATGTGCTTTTAAAGCCTTCTGCCAATCGCTGTAGAGCGAAAACGAAGTATCGGGTACGCCGGTTAAACCGGCTGTTGAAGGCTCCTGTTTTTTCCCGGCAGCACCCGTTGCCCATTGCGCCAGCGCTACCTTTTGCTCACGCAAGCCAAGCAGCACTAACTGGGCCATGCGCCGGGCACCATATTCATTGAAATGCGTATTGTCTTTTTGCCCTTCCGGATAAGCCGGGTGTTCGCCGGGCTCCAGGTACATAAACAATAGTTTGGCGCCTTGCGGTCCCAGTTCATTCAAAAGTTCGCGACTCATCCGGTCGAGATCAATCACCGGCACGTTGTACCGACGGCCGACTTCAAACACGGCTGCCGTATAGTCCGCATGCGTTTCTTCCTGCTTGCCTTCTTTATTAAAGCGCATCCGGGTGACGGGAGTAAGCAACACCGGGTTGGCTTTCTTGGCCTTTGTTTCAACAATAAATTTTGCGAGGTTGGTTTTGTAATCCGGTACCGGCGTATAACGGTCCTTGTACCGTTCTTCTTTTGCCTCGTCATTATGGCCGAATTGCATCAGCACATAGTCGCCTTGCTGCAAGCTGTCGGCAATGGGCTGCCACCGGTTTTCGGACAAAAATGTGCGGGTGCTGCGGCCGCCCCTGGCCCGGTTGTCAATGACTACCGAAGACGGAAAAAATGTGCGGAATGGCATGCCCCAGCCGGCTATCGGCGCCCGCTGCGCTTCGTAATCCGACACAGTGGAATCGCCGATAAGATAAACCGTGATTTTTTTATCGGGCGGCCGGAAGAAGGCCACACTAACAAGCCCTGCTAACAAAAGAAAAATCCTCATGCCACCATTATTTTTTTACCGGTTGATAGATATGATCCGCCAGCGGCAGGCGCTGTTCCCGCACCGAAGCCAGCACCAACTGCGCCATCTTTCGGGCGCCTAATTCGCTGAAATGTGTGTCGTCGGTTTTGCCGTCGGGATAGTTGGGATGCTCGCCCGCATTGAGGTGATTGAACAGATGTTTCGACGCTTCCAAACCCAACTGCTGTATCAATTGCTGGCTTTTTGTATCCAGGTCAATGAGGGCCACGCCCAACGATTGAGCAGTTTCCCGAACGATCGCCGCATACACATCGTGTGTGCCCTGAACGCGGCCGGCAGCATCAAACTTCCGCCGGGCTACCGGCGTTAACAAAACAGGGGTAGCTCCTTTCGCTTTTGTTTCGGCAACATAGCGAACCAGGTTTGCCCTGAACTGTTCTTTTGTGGTGTAGCTTTTTTTTGTTTCCACTTCATCGTTATGGCCAAACTGAATAAACACATAGTCGCCGGCCTGCAGATTATTAAGCACCGGTTGCCAAAGACCTTCTTCCCGAAACGTGCGGGTGCTGCGGCCATTCTTTGCCCGGTTGTCCACCACCACGGTAGAATCAAAAAAATGGGCGAAAGGCATGCCCCAGCCGTGCTCCGGGAAGGCTCTTATTTCTTTGTTGGCAATGGTAGAATCGCCAATCAGGTAAACGATCGTTTTTTTCTGCGGCCCGTAAAAGGCCGTCAGCACCGGAAGCAAAAAAATGAGAAGGAATAGCTTTTTCATGGAAAAAATATTAAGCCGGCCGGCCGTTGGACCCTGTTTCGCCTGCACTGGTATAGCTGTACGGCAGGCAGGATGAAAAGAGCGAACAGCCGACCATGTTAACGTCGTACTTCAGGCCCATTTTCCCTACACGGTATGCCGCACGGCCAGTGGCTTCAGGTCGGTCAGCTCGCTGATCTTCACCGTGCGTCCTTCACGGATGCTTTTGCGAGCCGCCACACCGATGAGCAGGGACATGGCGCCCTCGCGGGTGCCGGCCAGGATATTGTGCGGATTGTCGGCAGAATCTTTAAAAATGCGGTGCTGCATCCGTTGATCCCCGCCACCGTGGCCACCGGCGTATTGCGGCACTTTGATGAGCTGGTGCTTTTTTTCAAAATTCTTCATCAGCATAATTTCCCTGAACTGGCCCGGCAGGGCGTCTTTGTCCTGCGACATTTCCACCGCATGGCGGGCCGCCTGGTCTGTTGCCTCATTTTCCTGGTAAGGGATATCCTGCCAGGTTTCCAGCCGCCCGCCAATGCCGTTGAAGGCAATGCGCCAGCCCTCGTAAGGCAAATACGTGGTGAGGCTATAATTGACCAGCGTACCGTTAGCGTATTTGATCTGCGCCGTCATCTTATCCCAAATATCAATTTCGTTGCGCCACACACAGCCGTCGCGCAGGTAGCCATCGTAGTGTTCGTTCTTTACAAACAGGTCGTTCAGCCATTTGTCTTTGGTGATGTCGGTGTAAAAGCGGCACTTGTCCTTAAACTCGCAGCCCCGGCATTTCACCCCGCGAAACGGGTTGTTTTTGCCGTAGTGCTCCAGTTCGCCTTTTGCCGTCACTTCGGCAGGCTCCGAATTGAGCCACCAGTTGAGTAAGTCAAAATGGTGCGTGGCTTTGTGCACCCACAACGATCCGCTTTTAGCATTGATGCCGTGCCAGCGCCGGAAATAATCGGCGCCATGGTAAACATTCAGCATCCAGTTAAAGTCAACCGAAGTGATTTTCCCGATACTGTTACCCGCCAGCAGTTCCTTTACCTTCATCATGTGCGGACCATGGCGGTAGTTAAACGCCACCGTCACCTTGCGACCGGTCTTTTTTTCGGCCGCCAGTATTTTCCGGCATTTGATTTCATCGGTGGTCATTGGCTTTTCCGTAATCACATCGGCACCCAGTTCCATGGCCCTGATGATAAACTGGTCGTGGGTAGAGTCCATGGTGGTGACGATCACCACCTCCGGTTTTACGGCTTTCATCATCGCCTCAAAATCCGTAAAGGTGGGACAGCTCACCTTCAGCCTTTCTTTTGCGTATTGTACCCGGCCCGGGTTTTTGTCGCACAAACCCACAAACTCCACCACATCACCAAAATTCTTCACCACAGTTTCGCCCCAGAAGCCTGTGCCGCGATGGCCGGTACCGATCATGGCTACCCGCTTTTTTGCCGCCGGTGCGGCCAGCGAGGACAGAGGCGTTTGCGCCAGGGCCAATCCGGCCGCGGCCAACGAAGAGTTTTTAATGAAACGCCGGCGTTGCATGGTGTATTTTTTTTAGGGTTGTTATTGGTTCAACAGGCTGTTGCAATACATTTCAATGTTGGTGTAATGCCGGTGCAAAGTTGTTGCGGCCGCATCGGCTGCCGACCGGGGATTAAGGCCGGCTTTTTGCTCCCAGTCGTCGGGCATACCGTCGCTGTCGCTGTCGGCCGGTGCCGGCAACGACCGGAGCGCCGGCCAGGCGGCCGTTGTTTGGGCATACGGCGTGCCGTGCGGATACCCCCCCTGCACATCAATGACCCGGCCCGACCGTTCGCTCACGTTCCTGATAATCCGTGTGTCAAGGGTATCGCGGCGATGGCTGGCACCGGCATATTGCATCACTAGCATCAGCGCCTGAGCTGCCGTTTGCGTAGCTACCGGTATCGCCGCAAATGGCGCTTCCGCCATGGCATCCGACTTATCTGCTTCAGTGCCGTTGTGCACTACCACTCCTTTCCAATTGTCGGCGGTCACGGCATCCGATCCTTCCACCACATTTCCCTGCAGGAAAAACCGTCCATAGCCAAGCGTTGGTGGTTTGCTGTAAGGATTGAGCAAACGCTGCCGCACATTCTTTTGGGTAGAAGGCCCCGGACGGTAATAATTGTTGACGATGTTGTAGGTGCCGCCTTCGCCGGCATAGGTATTATTGGTGGCCCAGTTATATACCACGTTGTTGCGAAAGTCCACGAACTCCGGTCCGTGTGTCCGTGCCCCGTTGAACCGGGGTGTACGGGTAACACAGTGGGCAAATAGGTTATGATGCGCTGACGTATGCCGCCCGCCCCAAATGCCGCCAAATCCATGGTGCTCGAAGTCTTTGTCGCCGGTTTCAAAATGATAGGAATAATCCAGCGGTTCCGCTATCAGGTTCCATTGCAGGGTGGTGCTGTCGCCGCCGTAAACCGTAAAAGCTTCATCGGTGCTCCAGCTCATGGTGCAATGGTCAATGATGATATTTTTCCGGCCAATGCCGCCAAATGCATCATCGCCGCCGCTGCCGTCGGTCTGTCCCTTGTTTTGGTAGCGATCGCCCATACGAAACCGCAGGTAACGCACAACAATGTTATCGCCGCCCAACTGCACCGGCTGATCGGCCAGGCAAATGCCATCGCCCGGTGCCGTTTGGCCTGCAATGGTCACATTGCCTTTGATGGTCAGTTTCGACAGCAGGTGAATGGTGCCGGAAACGGCAAAAACGATCATTCGCGGCTGGCTGGCCTCGGCCGCATCCCGAAAGCTTCCGGGCCCGTCGTCGGCCAGGTTTGCCACAATCATCACACGGCCACCGCGGCCGCCGGTGGTGTACCGGCCAAAACCTTCGGCACCGGGAAAGGCAATTTCTTCGCCATCGGCAGGCGTTGGCAAGGCAGCCCTTTGCTGGGCACAACCAGTGCCGGCAAAAACCAGCGCCAATAAGCAAGGGAAGAAATAGTTCATAACAGCAAACCGGTAAACAAAAGGCTGCACCCGGCAGCCTTTTGCACAAATCGAAAATAATTACTGCGGGTAGCCAGGATTCTGCTTCAGGCGGCCCTGGTACGATTGCAGGGTGGCCTGGTCGTAAGGAAACAACTCGCTTTTGTTCGGCACAAAGAAGCGGGCCATACCCTGGTGAAGCGGCAAGCCGTCAATCACATTGCGATTAAGGTCTTGCGCCCAGTCAATGCGCACCCACTTTGTGGCCGCATTGCCCGACGAGGGGCCGTTCTGCGGGCTTGTGGCATTGAACAGCGAGCCGGCCGGTGGGTCCTGCGAAGGCTTCCAGAACGGTTTGGCACCGGTGCTATCGGTAGCGGTGTAATACACGATCTCCTCGCCCACGTTCTTGTAATAAATATACCGAGGCACATTGGCGTATTCGCCGGTGCGGTCGCGGATTTGCACAATTCGGGTCCGGGCTTCTTCCAACTTTGTAGCCAGCAGGTTCCAGCGAATCAGGTCAAACTTGCGGATGCCTTCATGACCGAATTCCAGATAACGTTCGTTCACGATGGCGTTGAAAAAACCGTCTTTTGTAGTGGGGGTGGTACCCATCAGGGCCGCATTGCCGCGGAAGGCTCTTTTGCGCACTTCTTCAAAAGCGTTGATGGCTTCCTGGGTGGGACCGTTGTTCAGTTCATTCACCGCCTCGGCATACATCAGCAGCACATCCGAAAAACGGATCACACTCCAATTGTAACCCACATTCAATATCGTACCCGGCAACAACGGCACCCGCCAGTCGCGGCGATACTTACCGGTGTTCAGCTCCGTGAGGCGGCGCTGATTTTTGATGTTGGATGCCGTGGCCACGTTGTAAGAGGTGATCGTGATATCGCGGCGTACGTCGGCCGAGTCAAAGGCATAAAAATAGTTTGGAAGCATCACGATGCCACCACCGCCGGCGCCGTAGCGGGAAGTGTTGGAAAGTGTGGGCCCATCGTAGTTGCCCATGCGGCTGTCGCTGTTGCCGTTGCCGCCGCCGGCACCCACTTCAAACAGAATTTCGCCCTGCGGATCGTACACAAACGAAGTCACCTTGCGCCACACATCCTCGTAGCTGGGGTTCAGGGTATGCTCGCTGCGCTTTGCCATCAGTTCGGCCGTTTCGTCGCGGGCAATGGTGTAGTAGGCCAGGTAGTCGGCCGGGCGGCGCATTTGTGCATCGGCCCGCAGCGAATAGCCGCCGCGATACAAGGCAATGCGGGCACGGAGGGCCATGGCCGCCCCTTTGGTGATCCGCTCGTTGCGGGCACCGGCTTCGCTGCGCCAGGGCAGCAATGTTTTGGCCGTGGCCAGGTCGGCAATGATCTTGTCGTAGGTGGAGTCGCGGGGCGCCTGCGGAATAAACAATTCAGCTTGTTTGTACGCCGGTACCATCGGCGCCGGCACATCGCCCCAGTTGCGGATCAGCTCATGGTAAAACTGGGCCCGCAGCGTCAGGGCTTCGCCCAGCATGCGCCGCAGCTCCCGCTGCTCGGCCGGCGCACCACCGTTGTACTGCGCCATCAGCGGCACCTGCTCTATCACCAGGTTGGCTTTTTCAATACCGCGGTAAAGCTGGCGGAAGGGATTGGCCAGCTCACTGTTGGTGAGCAGTAAACGATAGCGGCCCACATCGCGGCGACCAGCGTCAATGTTTCCGCTCACAATGCCTTCGTCGCTGTCGTAGGGGTAATACATGCTGATGCGAATGCCGTAGCCATTATCGCCCTGCAATTCGTCGTACACGCCCACCAGCGCCGAAAACGCATTGGACACATCGGAAAAGGCGCCCGCAACGCTGTATTGCGACCCGGGTTCTACCTCGGTATATTTTTTACAGCTTTGAAAAGCCACCGCAGCGGCCAGCAACACTACTACCGCTTGTATGGTTTTGAATATCTGTTTCATGATAGCAATCTGTTTGTTTTAGAAATTTACGTTTACGCCAAAAACGACTGTTCTCGATCGCGGATAGGCGGCGAAGTCAACCCCCGGCGTCAGGGGATCGCTGCGGCGGGCTGTCACGTCGGGATCGTAGCCTGAGTAGCCGGTGATGGTTGCAAGATTGTTGACCGTAGCAAACATGCGCAGGCTGGAGATCTTTACCCGGTTGGTGATGGCGCTCGGCAGCGTGTAACCGAGGGTAACGTTGTTGATGCGCAGGTAGGAGCCATCTTCGATAGCCCAGGAATGCAGCCACCAGCGTTGGGCACGCACCGGCGACCAGATGGTGGCGTTTTCGTTCAGCTTTGCCAGTGCCACGGGGTCGGTTACCACCTGTCCCTGCGCATTGATATTGGTGAATCGGTTCTTCATAATATCCAGCGTGTTCAGGTTGGCAAAAGCACCGTCGGTCCACTCCAGTTTATTGGCGTTGTAAATGTCATTGCCCACCACAAAATTCACAAAGATGCTGGCGTCAAAACCCTTGTAGGAAAATTGGTTGTTCCAGCCGCCGATAAAGTCGGGGTTGGCATTGCCAATGACCTGGCGGTCCCAGTCGGCCGTAACGACGCCATCGGGCACACCGTTCGGGCCACCAATGTCTTTCCACTTCAGCATACCAGGCTGCGGAGTACCGTAGTTTGAATTGACGGCGATGCCGGGCTTCAGCGTGTAGCTATTGGTGGTGGCGTTGTAATTAAAGTCTTCCACTTTATAGTAACCATCGGTAACAAAGCCATACATTAAACCAACCGGCTGGCCCACCTTGACGAGGTAATCATCCACGCCGTCGCTGCCCTGCCAGCCGGAGTTACGGGTAATCTGCAGTGGCCCGCCGAGGCTTTCCACACGGTTGCGGTTAAACGAAATGTTGAGGCTCGAATTCCACGAAAAATCTTTTCCCTGCAGCGGGATGGCCGTCAACTGAAATTCAATGCCGCGGTTGGAAGTGGAACCGATGTTTTGAATTTGGGTATTGTAGCCCGTGGTAGCCGGAATCTGCACGGCCAGCAGCAGGTCGTTTGCGGAGTTTTTATACGCATCCACCGTTAGCTGCAACCGGTTTTTGAAAACAGAAAGGTCGAGGCCCAGGTTGCGGGTGATGTTCTTTTCCCAGCGCAGGTTAGGGTTCGACAAGGCCGTGGGCGCAAAACCCGGCACAATAGAATGATTGAACGCATATTGGCCATTTACTCCATACAACTGGCGGTACAGCAGGTCGCCGATGCGGTTGTTGCCCACGGCGCCATAACCAAAACGAAGTTTTGCTTCGTTGAGCCAGGTCACGTCTTTCATAAAGGCTTCCCGCGAAATCCGCCAGGCCACCGACCCTGAAGGGAAGATGAGCGTTCCGTTTTCGGAAGGAAATTTCGAAGACCGGTCAGCACGCAGGTTGAAGGTTGCCAGGTAGCGGTCATCGAAGCTGTAATTCACGCGGCCAAACAGCGAAAAAATGCGGTCGAGCGGGTTGATGTTCGACGAAGGGAAAGGATTGCTTTGTCCCGACGGCGGTGTGCTCAGGCCCATGTTGGCCAGGGCCTTTTCAGCGCTGATGTCGGCCGGCAGATAGCGGGTTTCAATGAAGGTATTGCTGCCCTTCCGCTCCACGATCTCCTGCCCTACCAGCACGCTGATATCGTGCTGTTCCTTGTAGCCGTTGAGGCTGTACTGAAGCGTATTGGAAACGTTCAGCGAGCTATTCGTCTGATCGCCGATCATGGCCACTGGCAAGGAAGCTGCATTGCGGGCCGTGTTAGTGATTTTGCTGTAGAACTGCGATTGCCGGATGCCGGTATTGTCGTAACCCACCACCGAACGGAAGGTGAGGTTGCGGATGGGCGTAATGGTAAGATTACCGGTGAGATAGGTTGCTTTTGTTTTTTGATTGCGGTATTCAGCTTGCGTCAGTAGCACCGGGTTGGTAGCACCCGCGGAAGCCAGGAAATAAGCTTCGTCAAATTCATCAACACCACCGCCGGCTACCGGGATTTCAAACGGACGGTAGTTGATGGCATGCCGCAATCGGTTTGTTGTACGAGTGCCGGAGTTAGAGGTGCCGATGCCCAGCACGTCCTGGTCCAAGTAGCGGGCGTTGACGCCAAACCGAACCTTATCCGAAATGCGGTGATCCAGCTTAAAGTTGACAAGGTAGCGTTCGAAGCCTGTTTCCAGCTGAATGCCTTCTTCCTTATTGCCGGTGAGGCTCAGGCTGAAGTTGGTGGCCGCTGTTCCGCCGCTCACCGATACGTTGTGGTTTTGGAAGGCCGCTCTTCGACCAAACACTTCTTCCTGCCAGTTGATGCCCGGAACGTTTTTGTAATTCTGCAATGTATCCCAGGTGGTGCCGTAAGTGCGGGCAAAAGTGCCTTCGTCAGCGGCTGTACCGCGGCTGCGTTCGTACTGCCACACCACAAAATCGTAGGGGCTCATGACGTCCATGGTTTTGGGCAACTGGCGGAAGCCAAGCTGACCGGTGTAGCTCACAACGGTTTTGCCGCCACGGCCACTTTTGGTGGTGATGAGGATGACACCGTTGGCGCCACGGGCGCCGTAGATGGCCGTGGTTGAAGCGTCTTTCAGCACATCCACGGAGGCAATGTCTTGCGGGGCTATCACATTCAGGGCATTTTCTACCTGCACACCGTCAACAATATACAGCGGCGAATTGTCCTGTGTAATGGAGCCGCCGCCGCGTACGCGAATCAATATCTCTGCACCGGGTGCACCCTCCGAGGAGGTGACCTGCACACCGGCCAGGCGTCCCTGGATCGCCTCCGCAGCCGATGCCAATGGCACGTCTTTAATTTGTTTGGCACTGACCGACGACACCGAGCCCGTAAGATCGCGGCGGCGCACGGCCTGGTAGCCCACCACCACCACATCGGCCAGGGCGGCGCCGGCGGATGTGCTCAATGTCACATCAACAGAGGTACGGTTTCCCACCGATACTTCCTGCGTAGTAAAACCAATGGACGTGAACACCAGCGTGGCGCCGGTGCCGGGCACAGCGATGGAGTAAGCGCCCTCGTTATTGGTGGAGGTACTGGTGCCCGTTCCTTTCAGCGTAACGGTAGCACCGGCTACCGGCTGGCGGGCACTATCGGACAGTACACGGCCCGTTACCTGCCGGGCCTGCGTAAACGCCGCCACCCAGCAAAACATCACCATTAGTGATAAAGCAATCTTCTTTTCCATAAACAAGCTTGAGATTATACAATGAATAATAAAAGCATTGGTGCTACTGCAGTTCTTTAATGGCCACTGCGTCCATATCGGCAAAAGCCTGGTTTTCGCCGGCCATACCCCAGATAAAGGAGTAATTTGATGTGCCACACCCGGAGTGTACCGACCAGGGCGGAGAAATAATGGCTTCGTGATTGGCCACTACCAGGTGCCTTGTTTCGGTGGGCTCACCCATCAGGTGAAACACACGGTGCTCGTCCTTTACATCGAAATAGAGATACACCTCCATGCGGCGGTTGTGGGTGTGCGGCGGCATGGTGTTCCACACACTGCCCGGTTTCAGCACGGTGAGTCCCATTACCAATTGGCAGCTTTTCACACCGTCTTCGTGAATGTATTTAAAGATGGTGCGTTCGTTGGCCGTCTCCGGCGATCCCAGCTCGGCCGGCGTGGCCTCGCTGCTCTTCATCAATTTGGCCGGATAGGCCTGGTGTGCCGGTGCGGACAAAAGGAAAAAAGAAGCGGGTTGGCCCGGATCGGCACTGGCAAATGAAACATCTTTTACGCCGCGGCCAAGATAGAGGCAGTCAAGTTTTTGCAGGCGGTATTCGGTGCCGTCGGCAACGATCGTTCCTTCGTCGCCTACATTGATCACGCCAAGCTCTCTTCTTTCCAGGAAAAAAGAAGACTTTAATTCGTTGTCGGCCGGCAGCGTTACCACCTGCGATACCGGCCTGATGCCGCCAGCAATCATCCGGTCGTAATGCGAATAGGTAAGGTTGATGCTATTGTCGGCAAAAAGGTGCTGGACCAAAAAATTTTCCCGCAGGCCGGCGGTATTCATGCTTTTTATCTCAGATGGTCTGCAAGCGTATCGTTCGTTCATGACGGCTGATTAATTCGTTACGAAAATGTTGACCGAAATCCTTTGTTGCGGCTTGGTGCTGTTTTAAGGCAACCCGCTTTTTACCTTTTTTCCCTACGACGCATTGTGTGTTCTCAGGGGTTGGATGTATTTAAAAAAAAAGACGAAAACAATGCGGTTTTATGTGCTAAGCCTGAACAAGTCTAAACAGTTCCGCAGAGCTGGCAAGCGGTTTAAATCCCTTTTTTTACGCAATCGTTACCGACAACGATTGCAGTTGAACCCGCTCCCCCAAAAATCAATACATTTAGCCCGCATTTCACCCTCACCGCAAAAGTTGTTGTGCCAACATGAAGTTCGAAAGCGCCACCATCAAAGACATTGCGAAAGCGTTGAATTTATCTACGTCAACTGTGTCGCGGGCCTTGCGGGGAAGCTATGAGATCAGCGATGAAACAAAAAAGCAGGTGCTGGAGTATGCTGAAAAGATCAACTACCGCCCCAACCCCATTGCGCTGTCGTTGAAAGAGCGGCGCACCAGGGCCATTGGCATTGTGGTGAGTGAAATTGCGAACAACTTTTTTTCGCAGGCCATCAACGGTATCGAGTCCATAGCCTACAACCGCGGTTATCATGTTATCATCACGCAGAGCCATGAGTCGCACGAACGGGAGAAAGTGAATGTGCAACACATGGCGGCCCGTGGCGTTGACGGACTGCTGGTGTCGCTGTCGAGTGAAACCGCTGATATTTCGTACCTGAAAGAATTACACGAAAAAGGCATGCCGATCGTTTTTTTCGACCGCGTGACGGATGAAATTGAAACGCATACGGTATCGGCCGATAATTACAAAGGCGCCCTGGCAGCCACCGAGCACCTGATAGAACAAGGTTATAAAAACATCGCCCACATCACCTCCTCTCCTTTTTTATCCATTACCAAAGAGCGCCTCGACGGGTACAAAGCAGCGCTGCAAAAACACGGGTTGCCTTTCCAGGAAGGCCTGGTAAAATATTGCCCCCGGGGCGGCATGATTGCTAAAGAAGCCGAAGATGCGCTGAATGAGCTGGTGAAAGGAAAACCAAAACCCGATGCCTTTTTTACCGCCGGCGACCGGTTGTCAATCGTTTGCTTCGGCATTGTAAAAGCCATGAAGCTGAAAGTGGAACCGGGATTTATCGGCTTTAGTAATACGCAGGTAGCCGACTTGTTTTCGCCTTCGCTCACCACCATCCGGCAGCCGGCCTTCGAAATTGGGCAATCGGCCATTGAAATGCTGATCCAGATGATTGAAAGCAAACGGCCGGTAACGGATTTTCAGCACAAAGTGCTGGATACCGAATTGATCGTACGGGCGTCGTCGGAAAGGCGGTAATAAGACCGGCTGCCCCTGCGGCCGCTAACCCCCAAACCCGCTAAAAGGGGCTGTCCGGTGCACAGCCCTCACTTGCCGACGATGCTTTTGTTTTCATTGCTGTTTTGTTGTTGACAACAAAAAAGCGCCGGCCATTTTATTGGCCAGCGCTTCAGTATGTTGACTGTTTGTAACGATTACCGCTTCACCCGCAGCATCACCCCGGGTTTTATTGTCACCGTTGCGCCTTCTTTTATCCGCAAACTGCGAATGGTCGTTTCCGCGTTCACCTCCACCACGGCATTGGCCGGAATCACCACCTCCATGTGTTCATCAGGCAAACGGCCGCAGCTCCAGTTCGATGGCGTTTCCCAGGCCGTATCAGTGCTACCTGTCCAGGTATTGACAAAGCGCAGAGCAAAAACATCGCCGGCCAGGCCATCAACTAAACAGCGGAAACGATACCCGTAAAAAGCAGAGGGAATATTTTGAATCTGCAAATCGGCATTATTTGCGCCGGCAAAAACCTCGCTGTCTGCCAGATCAGTGAACGAAACGCTGTCGGTGCTCATCTGCCATTGGTAAGTGCTGCCGGTACCACTGGCGGTAAGCACCTGTGTGGTGCCCGGGCAGGGCTGCAAACCGGCATAATAAGTAAAGCCATCGGCCTGCAGCGGCCGGCCGGCCATGGTCACTTCTACCCGGCCGGATGCACCCGCCGCAACGATGGCCCGGATGGCGGTGTCGGACAACACCTCGAAGGCTGCTGCCGCTACGCCGCCAAAACGAACCGCTTCCACTTGGTAAAATCCATTGCCGTAAATGATGACGGTATCGCCGGTACCAGCCAGCGCCGGCGCAAAGCTGCGGATGGTGCTTTGGCTGGTGATTCTTGCCACCCAGCCGAATTTACCGGCCGTATCGGTGTTGACAAAACGGAACGTTAGCTGTCCCGCTGCATTGCCGGCCACCACCGACGGATGATTTTGAATCCCATATAAACCTGAGAACTCGCCCAGCAGCGGCGCGGTGGTATCGGCACCGTCGTAAACAAACAGGGTGCCTGCATTCAGCAGCAGCGCAGAGAAATCGGCCCGCAGTTTTTGGCCCGTTTGGGCCGGCGAAAACGTTTGTACCAGACTGATATGAGCGGGGTAAGCGTCGGGAAAATTCGGCGAAACAAACACCGCATCGGAGGCGGTATCGGTTCCCTGGCGCATCGCACGGAAGGAAGGTAAAGGAGGCAATGTTTTGTACGTCCATTCGCCGCCGTCGCGGGGCGCCGATATGCGGATATTGCAGGTGTACGGACCGGCCGGCTCCGGCGGAACATAGTCGAATACCAGCCAGCCCTTGCCGCTGGCCAATCCGCCGGTAGAAGCGGCCAGGCGGGAGTCGCAATAAATGTCCATCTGGTCGGGACGGTTCAGCATGTCGTACAACACAACAGCTTTGCCCGGGTTTCTGCCAAGGCTTTGGGCCGCCAGCGTGGTGTTGCGGCTTCCGGATCCATCGTGCGGCGAAAAACTGTCCAGCACCCGCAGGCTGAAAGCCTGGTCGGCAGTGCATCCAACCGAGTCTTTCACCGTCACTACGTAATCGTCGCCCGGCGAAAGGTAAAAGCGGTTGGTGACCTGGTAGGGCCCGCCATTAATTGAATAGCGGTAGCTACCAATGCCGCCACTGGCGGAAACCGTTACCAGGGAGTCGGCCTGCACTACACTGACGTCAATGGCGGGGCATTCGCGGAACCGGACGATGGTCACTGCTGATGTATCCACGCAGCCTTCGTCTGATGTAACAACCACCCGGTAAGCGCCTTCGGCAGATGTCGTGTAAGTAAGTTCCGTACCATCGTCAGGCGCCGGTTGGCCGTTGTGCAGCCATTGGTACAGCGATGTACCCTGCGGAAAAGCCGTTAGCGTCACCGGAATCGCCGGAAAGGTGAGGACCGAATCGGGCGGATCAATGCTGGCTTCCGGCGTTAAGTTGATGGTGATGTTTTGCCCATTGTCGCTGCTGATCACTGCCGGATGACTGCTCGCCACGCGGATGCGATAACCGGAGCCTCTGCCGGCCGATGCCGGTATCGTAGCCAAAATGCTTCCGCCGGTTGTATCGGTTTTTTCGCCAATGATCACTGGCTGCGCAAACGATCCTGACGCATCGGAAAGTTGCAGGCGAAAACGGTTTTCTTCGCCGAACCTACCGGTTTTTTGAAAGCTGACGGGGAACGTTTTGCCGGTGCACAGGCTGGAAGGCAGGCTGTCCATCACTAGTTCGGGTACAAGTACAACGGCCGCCGGCGTCAGCGTCACTACCGTTACCGCCGATGTATCGGAACAGCCTTCGGCAGATGATACCACCACCCGGTAGTGGCCTTCCTGTGTTGCCAGATAGTTGACGCCGTTGGCGCTGTCGGCGATCGGTGTGTTGTTCCGCAGCCATTGGTAACCAAATGCACCTTCCGGCTGCGCCCTTAGCGCCGCCGGCTGCCCGGCTTCCGACGTTGCAGAATCGGCGGGAAAAATGGAAGCGGCGGGTTTGCCGTAAACAACGAGGGGTGTCTCGGCCAATGCCGCCGGTGAACTGCTGCTCACGCGAAGGCGATAGCCGGCGCCGCCCGGCGTAGCAACGGGTATGATACCGGTGACGGCGCCACCGGCGGTATCTGTTTTTGTTGCCAGCAAAACCGGCGAATCGAAAGAGCCGGTACGATCGCTCAGTTGAAAAGAAAAGATGTTTTCGTGGCTAAACGTACCGGTGATGCGGAACGGCAGATGGATGGGCTCGCCGGCGCAAACCCCGGTCGCCAGACTGTCGGTTTCTATGCCCGGCCGAATGCGGTATTGCACAATCGTAACAGCCGATGTATCCGTGCAGCCGGCTTCGGTAACCGCAACGGCCAGGTAACGGCCGTTGACTGCCGCCTCCAGCGAATCGGCAGAGCCATTTGCTGCCAGAGCAGTGTCGTTCAACAACCATTGAAAGCTGCCGGCCACAGGAACGCTTGAAGCCCGTAGCACCACTGGCTCATCGCTAAAATATGTGACGGTATCAGCCGGACTGATTGTTACTATCGGTTTGGCATGAATGGTAATCGGTGAATCCGTTATGCTGCCCGTCAGCGCCGGAACAGAACTGATCACCCGTACCCGGTAACCGGTACCCACTGGCAGGCCCGCCGGAATAACAACCGGAATAGACCCACCGGAAGTAGCCGGGAGATTGCCGATAGCGAGTGGCGCATCAAAAGAGCCGTTGGCATCGGATAATTGGGCAGTAAAAATATTTTCGGCGCCAAAACTTCCGGTGACACGGAAGGGCACCTCCGTGCTTTGGCCGGTGCAGAGCGATGTGGCCACACTGTCGGTAAATACTGCCTCCACCGTGCAGCCATCGGCCGTGAGAACAGTTGGCGGGGACAGAACGGAACAGCCGGGAGTGCTCACCTTTAGCGTGTAGGCACCCGGCGCACCGGCGGCAAAGGAAGCGTTCACACTGTCGGCAACAGGCTTTCCATCGAAAAGCCATCGGTAGTGGTAATCATTTCCAGCGCCGGCCTGCAGGGAGAGTGTTTGACCGGTACAGAGTTGTTGGGTACCCGCCGGAGTAATTGTTGCCAAAGGCCCTTCGCTCAGGGGCAATTGCCGGATACCGATGCTGCTCACCTTCATCACCATCGAAACCGGGTCGGTGGTGGTGGTGCTGTTAAATTCAATAACAATCTGGGTGGTCAGTTGCCCTACCGTACCCGGGTCGAGTGTAACAGGCGGAGTGCGCAGCACATAACGGCCCGGCTGCATGACAAACGGGCGGTTGGAGGTAGGGAACATAGAGTTACCATCGGCAAGGGTGCTGGCATACTCCGGAGCATAGGCTTGTATGCGCAGGTACACGGCCTTGATGCCGGTAAGAGCGGCCGGAATTTCTATTTCGGCCACGCCCTCCACAACCTGTCCGGCCGAGAGGGCAATGGGCATTCCGGCGTAGTTGTTAAACGTCACCCGGCGGGTGTTGCCGGTATAGGTGCCCGAAAGGGTGATCACCTGTTTTTCGTCGCCGTCCTCGCCGGTTTCTTTCGACCCGACAACCGATGCGGTGCCCGCAAAATTGCCGGCCAGTTGCCAGTTGGTGGCCACGGTGCCGCTGGCCATGTTGGTACGGCCACCGCTGCCGGCCATCAGCGGGTTAGAGTTGGGTGCCACCGTAAGCTGCGCGGCACTGGCCGAGCCGGGCAGGCAGGCCTCAACCATTCCGTTGACCTTGTCGGAAACTATTTTGCCCAGCGCAAAGGCGCCCGCCGGCGAGGTATGCAACCCGTCTTCAAAATAATGGGCGCCGTTCAAGGCCTGTTCGGCATCCACTACGGTCACATCGGTTTGCGACCGGATCCAGTCGTTGATCCAAAGCCGGCGCCTCTCCACTTCGGGGCTGTAGATATTTTGGGCGAACCTGGGAAGTATGGTAACGGCGATGATCCGCATGCCGGCGGTGATTCCGGCATCGTAGATGCGGCGAAGGTTGCGGGTGGTAGTGGCGGAATCGAGGTTTGGAAAAAGCGGGTCGTTGGTGCCGCCAAGCACCACCATGATCCTTGCACCAAAGCCGGTGATGGCCGAAAGGCGGTTCACCATCTGCGAGGTGGTTTCGCCCGGAATGGCCAAAATGCCGCCCTTTGGCATTGTTACCGATGGGCACATGGCCATTACCCAGGGTACGTAGCCAAAGTTTTGAAACTGCACGGTATTGCCCGAGCTGTTGTAAGAAAAAGAGGTCTGGCTGTCGCCGAAATAGATAATACGGGAAAACGGTGGCAACTTTTGCCCTGCCGAAGACAGCGAAACGAAAATCGCTATCAGCAGGTAAAGCAGTTGTTTCAACATTGTTTCTGGTTTCATGGTGTGCTTGTCGTGTTGCTCCAGCAAAGGCCAACGGCAAAAACTACGTAAGAGAAAGGCCGCCGGATTGACGGCGGCAAATGTTCGCCATTGATTTTCAAAGCGTCGGTTTTCTCTTCTGGCTGCCGCGTTGGGCCTTTCATCCTGTTGCTGGTTATTGACGCGGCTGCTGAAAAACTATCGTTACAATTCCCAGTCCAATTCTCCGGGCCGGCATCTGCGGCCGTTTGCCACCACCGCTTTTTACCGGGCGATAAAATCTGTCCTTGCTTTGCCCCGATCCGCATACACTTCAACGGTTTGCGGCTCCTGCCAAAAGGGTCAGGCTGCCGAAGGCCGACAGGGGCTGTTTTTGTTCCTTTAACCCGGGGATGAATTCTGGCGCCACCGTCCGCACGCCGAAGGCGAAACAGACACGCATGGCTGCGCTACGAGGTGAGAATGTGTTTTTCATATTGATTTGTCTTTAGGGTACAAAGCGGTGCATGGACCAGCCGCCGAAAATTTGCGTACAAAAGTTGAATTTTTTTGCCGCATTGCCAATTCCCCTTCGACAGAAGGGTTATTTTGCGCCGCAAAATACAGGTTATAGCCAAGCGAATGACGACGGTAATTCACATTTTTGGCTACCGGTGAAAAAAGCGACTCAAAATTACCGGTGATAAAATTGTTGTGAGCCAGCATGATAAGAGGGCGAAGATCAAAATGTTGATGAATGATGGAAGGGAAAGAAAAATGTTTTCCCCATCTGGCAGGCTCAAATTGTTTTTAATAAATCGGACGGTAATTGGTTATTGCAGCAATTTGTTTTGGACAGAGCGCCGTATTGGTCACAAGTATAGATTTAAGAATGGAATACGGCTGCCGCAGGAGCCTCATTTTCCATCCCAGCCGAACCCGCAGCTTCTGCCGGCGCTGCTAAAATACCCTAAGCTCTTTTCCTGATAAAGACAAAGCTCCTGCGCAGCCAGACCTGGTGCAGCTTCTAGAATACCAGAAGAGAAAACATGATAAGGGATCATCCAAACACCGGTGCACTACCGGCGTTACAACTTATGTCTGGCGCCTTTAAAAAAACAATAGTGTTGAAATAAGGAGAATGAGCGTCGTTGAAATAACGAAAGGTTGCGATTATCCGATCCCGGGTAAATGTTTCTTGGTCTTTGCCTATTGCCAGTTGCCCATTGCCTCTTGTTCACTTTTCCCAACCGGTTTCTTTCAGCGCCGGGTCGGCCTCTTTCTTTAAAAAATCCGCTTCCGAAAGCGATGATGCTTCCCACGAAAGAATGGCTTCGTTGGGTATTGGTTGCACCGGTACCTGCCACGAGGTGGACGTATCGTTATAAGCGGGGTTCGACTGCCGGTTGAAGCAGGAAATAACCGACCACCGCGGATGGTCGGAAAGGTTGGCTTCCGAGCGATGCAAAAGGTTGGGGTGAAAGAAAAGGGCGTCGCCGGGCTGCAGTTCGCAACAGACCAGCGGCATTGTCTTTAGGGCATTGTTCACCATCACCATATCAGCCCCTACCTGCTCGCCGGCAAAGCCATGATTGACGCGGCCCATTTTGTGCGAGCCCCGGATCACCTGCAGGCATCCGTTTTCTTTGTTGGCCGGCGTCAGGGCCACCATCACCGAAATCAACTGATCGGGAAACATAAACTGGTTTTTGTACCAATAGCCATAATCCTGATGCCACTCCCAGGCGCCGCCCACCTTCGGCTCTTTTTGCATCAGCTTTGTATGAAAATGGCAAACGGGCGCCTCGCCATCGAGCAGTTGGGCCACACCCGTCAACATTTTTTCGCTGCGAATGAGGTAACCGAAAACATCGTTGCCCGGCGTAAACCAAAGGGAAAGCCTTGTTTTTTTGCCCGTCTGATCGTTGAGATCCAACGCATTTTTTTTCATGGCATCGTCTTCCAGGGCGGTGCGATAAAGGCGGTCTGTTTCTTCGGCGGTGCAAAAGCCCGGAACCACCAGGTAGCCATCTCTGTGGTAAGTGGCCAGTTGCCGGGGCGTAAGTTGAAAGGACATAGCAAACAATTTAGCGACGTTAATGTATGATTTCTGCGGCAAAGCCACCTGCCTTAGCTTTTTCGTAAATGATAAGCCTTGGGCCGCACAAAAGCCCGCAGGCCGGCATGCGAGAGCGTGGCACCAAAACCCGACTGCTTGCGCCCGCTCCAGGGGAGGGAGGCGCTTACCCGGTCGCAGCAGTTCCAGTACACTGTGCCCGTGTCCATTCGTGCCAGCACTGCCTCGGCCCGTTCGCGGCTGTGGCTGTAAACCGCCGCCGTCAGTCCGTAATCGGTGTCCTGCATCAGGCGCACCGCCTCTTCATCGCTGCCCACCCGCATAATACCAATCACCGGCCCAAACGATTCATCCCGCATCACCGCCATATCGTGGTTGACATCGGCCAGCACGGTCGGCTGAAAATAGTAGCCCCTGCCCTCTCTTTTTTTGCCACCGGTAAGCACCGTGGCTCCTTTGCTAACGGCATCGGCTATTTGCGCTTCCAGCACTGCCACCTGGTCGCGCCGGCTCAACGGGCCCAGGTAAACGCCATCTTCGGTTGGTGATCCCGACTTAAAACCTTCCACCTCCCTGACAAAGGCTTGCAGGTAACGGTCGTAAATGTTTTTGTGTACGTAAATGCGTTCGACAGCGCAGCAGCTTTGCCCGTTGTTGTAAAAGGCACCATCGGCCGTGGCGGCGGCAACGGCAGCGATATCGGCCACGTCATCCGCCACATACAAGGGGTCCTTGCCACCCAGCTCGCATTGGCAGGGTACCATTTTTTGCGCCACACGGGTGTAAATATGCCGGCCCGTTTTGTGCGAACCGGTAAAAAAATAGCCATCGAGCGGCAGGTCGAGCAGCGCTTCGCCCACGGCGGCGCCACCAATAGCCACGGCAAAAACCTGTTCCGGAACACCAGCCTGCCGCAACAATTTTTCAATTTGCAGCCCGGTTAAGGTGGCATATTCCGACGGCTTGTACAACACGCTGTTGCCGGCAAGCAGCGCCGGTACAAAAACGTTTACCCCTACGAGGTAGGGATAGTTCCAGGCCGATATATTGCCAACAACGCCAAGCGGCTCATAGCGTATTTGTTCCTTCAAGCCTTCTTCGTCCGTCATCCATTCGTCGGCCAGATAGCGGGGTGCATTCTTTACCAGCCATTCAATGCGGGTGCAGGCCCCGTTGATTTCGTTCCGCGACTGATGCAGCGGCTTACCCACTTCGGCCGTTAAGGTGGCGGCCAGCGATTCCTTGTTTTCCTGCAGCAAAGCGGCGAAGGCTTTCAGCACCGCTACCCGTTTTTCGAGCGCAACAGCCGCCCAATCCTTCTGGCCCGACTTCAGCCGCTTGTACTTTTCTTCCAATGTTGTTTTGTTATCCGTCTGCACGGCACCAATCACTTCTTCTGTTGCCGGGTTGATGATCTGCAGTTTGTCCATCGTTGTTTTTTTCAGTTCGGCCAAAAAACGGGCTTTCAGGTTTTTGCTAAACGGTGATTCGCTGCGGTTGTTCATGCGCTCGGGATGCCACTGCACGCCCAGCAAAAAACCGTTTGAAACTTTATCGTTGTATTCGATCCCTTCGATGACCCCGCCTTTCTCATCCCAGGCATTCACCATCAGCGAGGGTGCCATTTCTTCGGGATGAATGGCCTGGTGGTGGGCGCTGTTGACCACACCGGTGGCATTGCCCGACGTAGCGTGCAGCAAGCTGCCTTCCACGACACGGATCAGGTGTTCTTTGTCCAGTGTCGTTTCTTTCCGATGAAAGCTGTTTTCTTCCCCAAGGTCCTGCTGCAAACCACCGCCTTCCAGCACATTCACCAATTGCAGCCCGCGGCAAATGGCCAGCACCGGCAGCCGGCGTTGTTTGGCAAAACGATACAAAGAAGCTTCAAAAAAATCACGATCTGGCAAATGAGCTTCAGGGCTGTTAGGGTAAGATGTTTTGCCGCCATATAGTGCGGGATGAACATCCACGCCACCGGTGAGCACAAAACCATCGCAGGTATAAAAATCTTCGCGGTTGTCTTTTTCAAACGAAAGCAGCACCAGCTCGGTATCCTCGCCAAGGTCGGCGGGCGAGAACCATTGCCAGTAATTTTGAAAGGCCAGTTCGGAATAAGAAATGCCGATGCGCTTTTTCATACCATAAAATTGCATACGGAACGGCGTTGTTTACCAGGCTTTCCGGTAAAGTTGCCGGAAGTCTTCGAGGCTCACCGGCTTTGGGTTGTTGGGATGGGCAAAATCAGCAATTGCCAGGTCAGCCAGTGGGTCGAGATGCGCTTCTTCCACGCCAATATCCCGCAGGCGGTGTGGAATGCCGATAGCGGCATTTAGGTTAAACAGGTAATCCACGACGGCCTCGCCGGTTTCTTCCTTTAGCGCAAGGGCACGGGCTATCCGGCGAAACTTTTCTTCCGATCCCGCGATGTTAAATGCCATACCATACGGAATATTTACGGCATTGGCCAGGCCATGGTGGGTGTCGAGCAGCGACGACAAAGGATGGGCCAGTGAATGCACCACACCAAGACCTTTTTGAAAAGCCACAGCTCCCATTAAAGACGCCAACAGCATCTGGCCTCGGGAAGCCAGGTCGGGTGTTTTTACCGATTTTTCCAACGACTGGTGAATCAGATGAATGCCCTCCAACGCAATGCCTTCGCAGATCGGGTGCGGCATTTTGGCAAGAAAAGCTTCCATGTTGTGTGTCAGTGCATCCATCCCGGTAGCCGCCGTTATAAAGGGTGGAAGGTCCATCGTGAGCAGCGGGTCGGCAAAAACAATCCGCGCCAACAACTTTGGCGAAAAAAGGATCTTCTTTTGATGCGTTTCGTCGTCGGCAATGATAGCACTGCGGCCCACCTCGCTACCGGTACCGGCCGTGGTGGGAATGGTTATAAAATGCGGCACCTCGTTCGTGACATACACATCGCCTCCAACGAGGTCATCGTAGGTAAACAAATCCTCGCGGTGATGGACACGCAGGCAGATGGCACGGGCCACATCAATGGCCACCCCGCCACCAATCCCGATAACAGAATCGCAGCCAGCCCCGTCAAATACGTCAGTGCCTTTGTACACATCCGACTTGACCGGGTTTTTGTGCATGTCGGAAAAAACTTCCGGCGATATTCCTTTTTGCCTGACGTCCTGCAGCAGGGATTTAAAAAATGGCAAACCTGCCACGGTTTGGTCGGTGACCACCAGTGGCCGCTTCAGGTCACTCTTTCGCAGGTAGTCGCCAAGCTCTTTGCTGGCGCCGGCGCCAAACCGAATGGTGGTGGGGAAATTGTATTGATAAATAGTATCGAAGTTCATTGCTCTGTTTTTTGTTGCCGGCCGTCGCCCGGCCAGTGGGCGTTCTCGTGTAGCCATCGGCATATGGCCAGCGGTTCGTTCACCCTTAAATAATTTCAAAATAGCGCCGGTACTCCCAATCGGTCACGGCCTTCAGGTGCTGGCGCCACTCCCACTCCCTGGTCTGTACAAAATGCTGCACAAACGTTTCGCCGAATAATTCGGCTGCCACCGGAGATGCCTTCATTCTTTCGGTGGCTTCGTGCAAGGTGCCGGGCAGTACACCATTCGACCGGTCGGCATATCCGTTTCCTTTCACCGGCGCCTGCGCCAGCGAAAGCTGGTGCTTTATGCCATACAACCCGGCGGCCAGGCAGGCGGCCATGGCCAGGTAAGGGTTCACATCGGCACCGATCACCCGCGTCTCCAGCCGGCTGCTTTTTTCGCCGCCGGGAAGGGCACGAATGGCCACCGTGCGGTTGTCAATACCCCAGGTGATGGTGGTGGGTGCCCAGGCGCCTTCCACCAGCCGTTTGTAGCTGTTGATGGTGGGGGCAAAGAACGGCAGGATCACCGGCAGGCA
The DNA here is from genome assembly GCA_965365435.1 of uncultured Flavisolibacter sp. Classification (GTDB taxonomy): domain Bacteria; phylum Bacteroidota; class Bacteroidia; order Chitinophagales; family Chitinophagaceae; genus Flavisolibacter. The sequence goes on along the minus strand of CBDUBQ010000005.1, from coordinate 50,793 downwards.
GGCCAGTTGTCCCGCCAGGTAACTTTTCATCAGGCTGCTCATATTGTGGGGATCGTTCTTGTCGTTAAAAAGGTTCTGCTTTTGTTTGTCGTCCCACAGGCTTTGGTGCACATGCCCTCCGCAACCCGGCAGGTCCTCGCGGATCTTGGCCATAAAAGTGGCCATCACGCCGTGGCGGTAAGCAATTTCTTTCACAGCCGTTTTAAACAGTACGGCCCTGTCGGCGGCCTGTCGTACAGGCCCATAGGTAATTGCGGCTTCGTAGGTGCCCGGACCGGTTTCGGTGTGCAAGCCTTCCAGCGGCACATCAAAGGTTTTCAAAAGATCGAAAAGCGCTGTAAAAAACTCATTCTTCAGGGAGCTTCGCAAAACCGAATAGCCAAACATGCCCGGCGTCAATGGCTGCAGGTTCCGAAACCCTTTGTCGGCCGATGACTGCGGCGTTTCGGTAAAATTGAACCATTCGAACTCCTGTGCAAACACCGCACTGAAACCCATGCCTTCGGCTTCGGCCGTCACTTTCTTCAACAATTGCCGCGGACAAATGGCGGAAGGCCCGCCGTCGGCAGATAAAAAATCGCCCAGGAAGAATGGCAGGCCGTCTTCCCAGGGAATCTTGCGGAAGGTTTCAAGGTCTATCCTCGCCGGACAGTCGGGGTAGCCTGTATGCCAGCCGGTAAAGCTGTTGTTATCGTAAGCGGCGTCGCCGGCGTCCCAGCCAAAAACAACATCGCAAAAGCCAAGATTGCCGTCATGAACGGCCAAAAATTTTTCGGCCGAGATGTATTTGCCACGGAGGATGCCGTCCACATCGGTGAAGGCAATTTTCACCCGGCCCGACCGATGTTCTTTTACATACTGCAGAATCTCGTTTTCTTTCATAACAATCTTTCAAACGATTTATGGCCGATGCGGCTGGCTTTGCACCAGCAATTTAAACAGGGTAAAAGAACCGCCCAACAGCAGTCCGTAAATAAGGGCCAGCACGGGATTGTACACCACCAGCGCCACCAACGAAACAGCCGCCAGGATGAATGCTGCAACGGGCAGGCCCGGGTACAGCGGTGCACGAAACGGCCGTGGAAGTTCAGGTTCGGTTAGCCGGAGGCGAACCAGGGCGGCCATGGAAAAAAGATAAAGTGTCAGCGCACCAAAAACAGCGATGGTGATGACTTCGGCGGTTTTACCGGTGAGCAAAATAATGATACCAATGCCCATGTTCACCACAAGCGCATTGGCCGGTGTGCCAAACCGCCGGTGTACCCGGCCCACCAGCGCTGGTGCAAAACGCATCCGTCCAAATTCAAAAGTTGACCGGCCGGCCGCCAACATCAATCCATGAAAAGAAGCCACTAAGCCAAACAAACCAACAGTGATCAGCAAATGATAAAATAGCCCGCTGGTGCCCACCACCCTGCCCATAGCCAGCGGCAGCGGCGAATCGGACGGCGTGCCGTCTGCTTTAAAAACAATCGCCTTCCATCCCGCTACGCCAACGGCGCTAAAAAAAGTCAGCACGCAAAGCAGCACCAGTGTAAGAATGGCCGTGCCGAAACCCCACAAAACTGTTCGCTGCGGCCTTATGGTTTCCTCGGCCACATTGGCCACACCTTCAATGCCCAGGAAAAACCAGATGGCAAACGGAAGGGCCGCGAACACACCGGGCCATCCGGCCGGAAAGGCATCCTGACGGAGGTTGGCCAGCTGAAACGAAGGAAGGGTGATGCCGGCAAAAAGAAGCAATTCGCCTACGGCAAGAATGGTGATGAGCAACTCGAAAGTAGCCGCTGCCTTTACGCCAATAATGTTCAGCGCCGTAAATAACACATAGGCCACAATGGCAATAAGGAGCACCGGCCATTGCGGAAAAAACAAATTGAAATAGGCACCAATGGCGAAGGCTATGGCCGGCGGCGCAAAAATAAATTCGATGTTCTGGGCCATGCCGGTAAGAAAACCAACATCGCGGCCAAAAGCCCGCGAGGCATAATCAAACGCACCGCCGGCCTTTGGAATGGCGCAGGCCAGTTCGGTGTAGCTAAACGTAAAACAAACGTAAAGCAGGATGATAAAAAAAGTAGCGATCGCCATGCCGAGCGTACCGCCTTTTTCGAGGCCCAGGTTCCAGCCGAAGTACATGCCCGATATAACATAACCAACGCCTAGCCCCCAAAGCATGGCCGGTGTGATGGTTCGTTTGAGTTGCGGTGCTGGTTCTGACGTCACGGTGTGGGTTTAAGAAGTGAATATAACGATAGCTGCCGGGAAAACGGAAGCGGGGGATGGTGCAAAACCGGCGGCGATTTTCACCCACCACAGATCGGGAACAACAGCTATCTGTTACCTTTAAACGCTGTTCGGTTTTTTAAAACGATTCAACCTCATCTGCAACATGAAAAAGATCACTATTCTTTTCTTTTTTCTTCCATTTTTTGCCATTGCCCAAAGCGGCAAGGTGTACGATAACCTGGTGGTGAAAAGCCGGATTTTGAACATGGACCGAAAGTTTGCCATTTACCTTCCTCCCGATTACGAAAGCTCGCAGCGCAGCTACCCGGTGCTGTACCTGCTGCACGGCGGTGGCGATGATCAAACAGGCTGGGTGCAGTTTGGCGAAGTGCAGCAGATTACCGACAAAGCCATCCGGGAAGGAAAGGCGACGGCGATGATTATTGTGATGCCCGATGCCAACACCGGCCGGCGTGGCTATTTCAACGATGTGAAGGGCGACTGGCGATACGAAGATTTTTTCTTTCAGGAGCTGCTGCCATTTATTGAAAAGACCTATCGCACCAAAAATGAAAAGCGGTACCGGGCCATCAGCGGCCTTTCCATGGGCGGAGGCGGATCGTTCATGTACGCCCTTCATCGGCCCGACCTGTTTGCGGCCGCCTGCCCGCTGAGTGCTTCCACAGGCCCGCTGACACTGGAAGATGCCAAAGCAAGTCTTACCCGCAACAATGCCGGGCTGGCCGATACGGCCATTGCGGGTTATTACCGGCGGCATAGTGCCCTGGCACTTGTGAACAGCCTGCCCGATAGCAGCAAGAAAGCCGTGCGCTGGTACATTGACTGTGGCGACGACGACTTTTTGTACGAAGGCAATTCGCTGGTGCACATTGCCATGAAAAAACGCGACATTCCGCACGAGTTTCGCATTCGCGACGGCGCCCATAACTGGACCTATTGGCGTACGGCCCTGCCCGAAGTGCTGGATTTTGTTTCCATGAGCTTTCGGCAGTATTAATGCGCCAGTTAATAACCGGACCGGTGGCAGCACATGCCGGTGGTATCGGTGATGCCGTAGAGGATCGGGCCACAGCCGCTCTTCCCCTCTAAGCCAGTTGGAAATCTTTTTGCAGAAGCTTTACGGCATCCTGAATCACATGGAAATTTCCGTCGAGCTTGCCGCGCAGCGATACCGGCTTTCCGTTTTCGAACCGGAAATTCAACTCCTCGGGCAAGTTGGCTATCCGCCTTTCGTCTTCGCTCAGGCAAGGCCTGAGCGAATAGTGGCCATCGGCCTGAAAAAGGTCAAACTGAACTTCCCGCTGCATAATAACGCCACCGGAGCTTTTTAGAGGAACATTCACGGCTATATTGGTGATTTTCTCGCTCATTTTTTTGGGTTTAAATAAAAAGGATAGACTGTTTTTTTCAGCAAGCCTATCCTTTTTTTGTACTCATCTCGTACGCTGATAAAGGGGTAAGAATCGTGCCATTGGCCGCCGGCGTTTTGCCGCTATCGTCGGGCGACGGATAGTTGGCAAAAACCTGCCCCACACATGACACAAACTATACATTTAATTCCACGGTTGAACTTCGCAGCCCACTTTGCAAAAGACGTGGGGCAAATGGGAATGACTTTGTAAATTTCTGTAGCTGCGGGCCTGAATGGTGTGGAAGTGAACAGAGAAACCCGCAGGATGATCCGGCCTTATGTCTCTATAATCAAGCAAATTTTTGGGGTGGAAGGATGTTGACGCGGAAGAAAAAGCGAGGGCGGCGAAAGCCGCCTTTTTGCTTTTTTGTTATTGGCCCGTGTGTGCGGCCGGCCGCGGTATCAGCAACAGTTCTTTTTGCCGGCCATCGAGGTAACGGACGCCGGTTGGCGTAAACAAACCCTGCTCCTCCAGCATAATCCGCACTTCCTTGTTATTCCATTGCGGCAGCACCAGCTTTGCGTTCAGCTCAATGGCATAAACCGTATTGAACAAAAGGGGGTAGTCGCCGGAGCCCGGCACTCCGTTTTGCATATCCCACATGCCAATAGCAGGTCCGGCGCCGTGGCCGTGATAGCCAATGGGGTGCGAATAAATGGAAGGCGTAATGCCTTCGGATTTTGCTTTGGCCAGGGCTTCTTGTAAAGCGGTATTGCCGGTTTTGTTGAGTGCAAACGATGCTGTTAAAATATCCTGCAGGCGGTTGCCGGTAGCCAAAGCCTTTTTTAAAAAATCCGGTGCGTCTTTTTCGCCGCTTTTCAGCACGTAGGCCAATTGCTGCACATCGGTATTCAAACGCAGGTACGTAATGCCGAAATCAACATGTACAAGGTCGCCCGGCAGGATCACGTCTTTATCAGGTTGCCGCGAAAAGGGACGCTCCGAATCGCCGGCGCCCGGGTTGGCGCGCTGCACATCCACGGTGGGATGAAACCAGGCAGTGAGCTTGAGTGCCGCCACTTTTTCGCGGTACCACCACATCACATCGTCGGTGGTGGTAAAGCCGGGCTGAATGACTTTTTCCGATAAACCTTCCGCGATGATCTCGTGCCCCAGGCGGCAGATTTGTTCGTAGATCGCCAGCTCTTTTTCGGTGCGTATCTGCAGCCAGTTGACTGCCAGCTTTTCGGCGCTCATCAACCTGGCCCTTGTGGCAGGCGGCAGCGAGGCAGACAGGCTATCGTATTCTGATTTGGGAAGGCCATCGGCATGTGCAAACTGGGCGGACGTATTGATGCCGATTTTTTTCGGCAACCGTTCGGCAATGATGGCAGCCAGGCGTTTCCATTGGCTGGGCTCCTTTTCCGGATCCCAGGCGCCTTTAAACAGGTTGCCGACGTCGTACCGGGCCACGGCCAGCCGCTCCACGCCATCTTTCTCTCCCCTGTCGGTAAACACCAGGATGGTGCGGCGGCGGGCACTTAGCCAGGTAGCCGGCAACAGAGTACGGGCAACGGGATCTTCGTTGTATTCGCGGGCAATGATCACCCACATATCAATGCCTTCCCGGCGCATGAGCTGTGGCAAAAGATGGTCGAGGCGGTGACGAAGCAAGTCGTCTTCCACCGTTGCCCGTTCTTTCATCGAAAGAACAAGAGGTTGCGCCCGGAGCAGATGGCAATAGCTCGCCAGCAGGGTGACCAACAAAATTTTGTACAACATCAAATTGTTTTTTGCCTGGGAAGAAAAATCTAAATATAAACGATCCGCTTGCATTTTATGCCCTGCTTGTTTGCCACGATGCCAAAAAGCAGCCGGTATCTGCAAAACATACCAGGCCGAAACATTCTTCCTTTCACCGGCCCATCTTTAAAAGGCGGCTGCGTCATTTTTTTGTACCGGCCATCGAGGCTTCGCGTTATGCTTCGCAGAGGTGAACCACCCGAAAACGTTTTTTGGCAACGGCCTGCCCGGTTATGTTGCGGCAACCGTTTGCCACTATTTTGTTAGTGGATAAACCGAAGCTTTGGGCGATGAAATCATTACCCCAAACTGTGGTAGGTAAATTCATTTCCGACAAAAAAGAAAGCTTTCCATCCCTGCTAAAAACCTACTGTCCGCCCGTTGCAGATTCGCTTTATTTATCTTGGAGATACCTGGCAATCTTTACCACGAGGTTACGTGGTGTAAACCGGACGGAGTTGGCCAGCAAATAATTTTTCACGCCGTGAATGGCGACAGTGTTTCCTTTCATCATGGCGCGGTAGCCGTAGGCAGCCACTTCGGCCGATGACGGCAGCTGGCGGCCTTTTACCAACTTGCTTTCCTGCATATCAGCCGCCGTTTGAAAACCGCTTTCGGTAGCGCCGGGGCAGAGCACTGTTACCGATACACCGGTTCCCTGCAGTTCGTTGGCAATGGCTTCGCTAAAGTGCAGCACATAGGCCTTGGTGGCATAATACACGCTCATGGTAGGACCAGGCTGAAAAGCCGCCGTGGAGGCCACGTTCAAAACTTTTCCGAAGCGGCTTTTGATCATGGCGGGCAAAAACAGCCGGGTGAGATGGGTAAGGGCAGTAATGTTCACCTGGATCATCTCCCACTGTTTCTCCCAATTGCTTTCGGCAAACAATCCAAAATCACCGAACCCGGCGTTGTTGACAAGGTGGGTAACGGAGAGCGTTTTTTCCTGGCAAAAACCGAAAATCTCTTCGGCTGCCTGCGGCTGGCTGAGGTCTTTGGCCAAAACCGTGACGGAGATGCCGTAGCGGGCCGACAAATCTTGCGCTGTGGCCTGCAATTTTGCTTCGCTGCGAGCCACAAGAAGCAAATCTATCCTATCGGCGGCGAACTGTTTTGCCAGCTCCAACCCAATTCCGGATGAAGCGCCGGTGATCAATGCTGTCTTTTTCATACTGCTTTTTTTGCAAGACCAAAAGTAGGCGGTAGATTTATTACCCTAAACTATGAAGCACACTTCATGGTTTTAAATATTTTAATTCAGTTAACAAATGCTGCTGATAAACCAATTGTCGAAGCAATCGGGCGTGCCGGTGGCCACCATTCGCTTTTACGAAAAGTCGGGCTTGTTCCGTGGTAAAAAGTCCGACGCGAAAACGAACAATTATAGCTATTACGGCGAGGAGGTATTGGAAAAACTGCTGCTGATCCGCGATGCAAAGCTGGCTGGCTTTACGCTGGCCGAGATAAGGGAAGTGATTGATGCCTGGTACAACAAACGCCTCAGCAAAGAAAAAAAAATCGCTATCCTGAACAAAAAGCTGCAGCAGCTGGATGAGAAGATAAAAGAGTTGAAGGCAGTGAAAAAACAGATCGAGGCGTTTAAGACCGAGGTCATGCAAGATGACTGCTGAACGGGTGGTGAAGCCGGGCAAGCACAATCGGTCAGTATCTTTTACTGTGCGGCGTAGCCTGTTGCCTTTATCGCAATGAAACGGCCCGCCCTTCTTTTGCCGACTGCCTTGCCGCTTCCAAAATTTCCACTACCAGCAGGTTGTTGGGCAAAGCCGAAAGGTCGGCCGGCTGCGGGACCACCTCTCCCCTAACCACCGCGGCCAGGTAGGCAAAAGGATCATGATAAGGCCGAGGACGCGGCGGCACGTTTTCGGCCTGTTCTCTTTCGTCGGTGGAACGGCGGATGCGGATCCCCTGCCTGTCGGCCGATACCGATCCTTTCTCGGCATAGATTTCAATGTCTTTGCGACTATACGGCCAGTTCCATGAAGCCTGGATAATGGCCTGGGCACCCGGATAGGTCAATACGATCGTCGCCTCATCATCCACCTTCGGGTATACCAATGGTTTTAGTTGCTGGGTCACTGCAAACACCGACAACGGCCGCTCTCCCCTCAATAACCAGGTGGTAAGGTTGGCGCCATAGCAGCCAAAATCGGTGAGGGCGCCACCGCCGTTCATCACCGGGTCGGTGAGCCAGTCGAGAAACTCTTTGTTTACCCCAATTTCCTTCGGCCCCTGGTGCCCATCGTGGATCACCAGTTTGCGGACGCGGCCAAGGGAATCGAGCATGTCCAGGGCTTTGTAATGACTGCCATACCATGTGGTTTCGTAGTTGGTCAGCAAATGAATTTTATGCCTCTGCGCCAACTCTTGCATTTCCGATGCATGGGCAACACTGACCGCCAGCGGCTTCTCTACCATCACATGAATGCCTTTGGGTGCACATTGCTGCACGGTGGACATATGCTCATAAATACTGTTGAAAGCGGCCACCGCTTCAGGCTTTGTGTGCTGCAACAGCTCTGAAAGCGTGGGATAAAGCAGCGCTACGGGAAGGCTGTACTGTTTCAGGTACCGTTCTGCGAGTTCACGGTTTTTTTCGGCTATGCCGACGATCTCAATGTCGCCGTCTTTGGCACGCCCGAGTAGCCAGTGAACATGGGTATGCGTGAGGCCATCAATGGCGATGCGGAAAGGTTTGTTTTGTTGTGCGAAGAGAACCGTCGAAAGCAAAAGAAGCGCCTGGGTGAAAAGCCGTCTCATAAAAGCAAATTAGCGCATTTGAACGGAATGGCCGGCAGTGAACGACGACAGATGATTTGTAAATATCAGAAAGCAAGAGGGTGAGAGCGTTGCCACTGTTCCTAAATCGGTTACTCATTTCCAATAAACCGTTAGCTCCACTATTTGACTTCTGCCACGCCGCTGAGGCAACCGGCGCTTTTCTTAAAACCTTGTCTCGCCCGGTGCTACCACTATTCGACTTTGACGGATTCAGACGCCGCTATGCAATCCCAGCCTACCCTAACCGGTTTTCCACAAACCACAAAATTCATTCACTCCGCAAGCTATTCACCGGATTCGTAACAGCCGTGCGAATAGATTGGTAGCTTAAGGTAAGCAGCGCAATAAGAAAGAGGGCGGCGCCGGCCACCACAAATACCGCCGGGGCAATGGTAATGTGATAGGCAAATCCGTTGAGCCATTGGGTCATTGCCCACCACGAAAGCGGGAACGCTATGACCACAGCCAGGGTCACCAGCCGCATAAAATCTTTGGACAATAACAGCAGGATATTATTGAACGACGCACCAAGGACTTTACGGATACCGATTTCCTTATGCCGTACGCTGGCATTGTAGGCCGCCAGGCCAAACAGGCCGAGGCAGGAAATGAGGATGGCCAGGCCCGCAAAAAACCGCGACAAAATACCCACCCGTTGCTCCGAAAGGTACAGCGCCTGGTATTGCTGGTCAACGAATGCATAGTCGAGCACATAACCGGGATTGATTTTTTTATAAAACCCCTCGAGCCGGCTTAGCGTTTCCTTTTCTCTGCCAGCGGCTATGCGGGCAACGATTGTGGACGTTTGTTTCGGCTGGTAAAAAAACACCATCGGTTCAATCCGTTCGTGCAGCGAGGCAAAGTGAAAGTCCTTCACCACGCCAATGATCGTTTTTTCCTCGTTCCACATCCGCAGTTTTGTGCCCACCGGGTTTGTTAGTCCCATTGCCCGAATTGCCGCCTCGTTGAAAATAAGGGCGGCCGAATCGGTGCCGAAGGCAGTGGAAAAGCTGCGGCCTTCTTTTAGCTTTATGCCAAGTGTTTCCAGCAGATCAATGTCCACGGCCCGCACGGCAAAATCCACCAGGTCTTTCGGCGATTTGCCCGGCCACTCAATGCCGTAGGTGGATGCACCAAGGCTGGTGCCCTGCACGATTCCCTGCTGCATGGCCGATGCCCTGACGATGCCCGGCTGGCGCCGAAGCTCGGTAAGGAAAGCATCGGCGTTTTGCGCGGAGGCGCCTTCTTTGTCGAAAACAATCACGTTCGACCGGTCGTAACCCAATTGTTTCGACTGCACATAAGCCACCTGCTGGTAGATCACAATAACAGCCACAATCAGCACCAGCGATACCACAAACTGAAAAACCACCAAGCCCTTGCGGGCGAGAAGCTCGCCGACCGAGTTTTTTACCTGTCCCTTTAGCACCGGCACCGGGCGGAAACCCGACAGGTAAAAGGCAGGGTAGCTGCCGGCCAGCAAACCCGTGACAATGGTGATGCCCAGCAGGCCCATGACCAGTTGCGGGGTCAGCACTACCACCAGTTCTTTTCCCGTCAACGCATTAAAGAAAGGCAGCAGTGCCACTACCAGCAGGCAGGCGCCCACAACCGACAAAAGTGTAATTAAAAGGGCTTCGCTCAAAAACTGCACAACCAGCGTTCGGCGCGAAGAGCCGACGACTTTTTTTATACCTACTTCTTTTAACCGCCGCGAGGCACGGGCAGTGGAAAGGTTCATAAAATTGATGCAGGCGATCAGCATGATAAAAAGGGCCACCAGTGTAAATAACCGCACGTACTCAATGCGGCCGCCCGCCTGCTGCCCGTTTTCGTAACGGCCGTAGAGATAGCCGCTGGCATAGGGCCGCACAAACAGCGAAAAAATGGTTTGGTCGTGGTAGGATTTTATAAAGCCCGCAATCTTTGCATTGAATTTTTCTATGTCGGTTCCCGGCTTCAAAACCAGGTAGGTCGCCGGGCCTTCGTTCCACCATTTCTGAAAATTAGGCGCCAGGTCGGTCATGAGGAGTTCGTAAGTCATGGCGAAATCGAACTTCATGGAATTATTAGGCGGAAGATTGGCAAACACGCCGCTGATCGTGACCATTCGTTTTTCGCCAAAAAGCTCCCATTCGATCGTTTTGCCGGCTGCATCTTTTACACTGCCGAAAAGGCCGGTCGCCAGGGCCTCGGAAATGACCATTGATTGTTTATCACTTAATACCGACCCGGGGTTTCCGTGAAGCAGCGGAAATGAAAAAGTGCTGAAAAACTCCTTGCCGGCAAATAGGCCCGAACGGCGCACTGCTTTTTCGCCAGCCCGCAGTTGCACCGCCATCCCTTCTTTTTGCAGCGACATTACCGGCACGGCGGCTTCCACCTCGGGCAGGTCGCGGGCCATGGCAGCGGCCAACGGGCCCTGTGTGGCCTCATGCACCACCACGTTGCCGTTTTCGGCGCTTTTTTCCATCACCTGGTACAGTTGCCTGCCGTTCCGGTGAAAGGCATCAAAACTTTTTTCGTCCAGCACCCAGAGATAAATTAAAAACGCACAGGATAGCCCGGTTGACAAACCAATCAGGTTAATGAAAAACGAGCCTTTGTGCCGCTGCAGTTTGCGGATAGAAATAAGAAGATGGTGCTGAAACATATGCTGCCTTTGTGCATTCGACGGCACGAGAACGGTGCCGGATTGCAAAAAGGTTTAAAATCAACGAATTACCATCCAACTAAGAAAGGCTGTTGTACGGTTTTGATACAGTGTCCGTGCGGTTTTGCAGCGATGCGAAACCGTTTTTTTCACTGGGTTTGTTGCGTTGCAGAACGCCCTGCACCGGAAGGCAACTTCTGCGGCGTCGTGGTAGGACCGTACACCGTGATCTTTCCGTTTTTCACATCCATGCGGTCAATAAAAACCACCCGTTCGTCGCCAGTGGCGGCCGTGCGGCCATGGTACACACAAAACATTTCTTTGCCGTCGGGCGAAAGGGCAATGCTGTTGTGACCCGTGCCGGTGACTACGCCACCCTTGTGAGCGTTCTTTTGAAGCACCGGGTTGTTCGTTGCTTTTTTGAAAGGTCCCAACGGTGTTGAGGCCGTGGCATAACCAACCGCATAATGTTTGCCGCCAAAATAATTGGCCGAGTACATGATGTAATAAAGACCGTCTTTTTGAAAGGTGACAGAGCCTTCCGTCCAACGGCGGTTCACCTCCTTTGCGGTCACCGAGCGGCTTTCCCATTCGGCTTGTTTGTCTTTGAGCGATTCCGGCGGCCGAAGCAGCAGCACCGGCTGGCCAATCACGCCTGAAAAATCGGGCTTTAGTTCTACGCCATACACCCAGCTTTCTTCAATTTCTTTAAACCAGCCTCGCTTCTTTGCCCAATCAGCCACCTCACTTTTCACCGGATGCTCGTAAGCGCAACGTGAGTAGTAGAGATAAATCTTTCCGTTGTCGTCGAAAAAAACATTGGCATCAATGATCGGATAACCGGGATCGAAAACAGGGCGGTCGTAGAGATCAACAAAGGGCCCGGTGGGCTTATCGGCCACCGCCACGCCAATGCGAAAATTTTCGACTTCTTTTGCCGGATTGACCTTCCATTGGGCGCTGTAAAAAAGATAATATTTCCCCTTTACCTCATACACTTCCGGCGCCCAGTACGCCCCATCCCAGGCAGTGGCGGGGTCGCTCCAGCCATTTTTATTGTTGTGGAAATACACCTGTCCCTCCGCCTTCCAGTTCACCATGTCTTGCGATGAATAAGCCGAAAAACCTTTGTCGGCGCCGCCGCCGGTACCATACATGTAATAATGACCCTTGGTCCGCAAAATATAGGGGTCGCCAAATTGCACCGGCAGCGGATTTTTATACGTGGCTGGGCTTGTTTGTGCCGGTGCCGCGGTGCAAATCAAAAGGGCGGCCAGCAAGGGCCACAGGAGCAGTCGCTTCATCTTCATACACATTTTACATCAATGAAATAAAGATAAGCCCATTGCCATCAGAAATAAGGGAGATGTTGTGCGTCTGTCATGATTGCGCAGCCAGGAAAAATAAGGCGGCTTCTACAATCTTACTGCACCCGGCGGTTCAGGTCATCCAGGCCGGTGGCCCTTTGGCGGGCAGCCTTTATTTCCCTGCCACCGAAACGGTAATTGAAATTCAGGCGCAGCAACCGGCTTTCCCAGCCGCCGGCCCCTTCTATGCGCAGGGCGCCCAGGCGGCTTACGCCCTGCCAGGGCATGCGGCGGAAAACGTCGGTGACGGTCAGTTTTACCGTGGCCCGGTCGTCAAATATTTTTCGCTGTACACCGGCATCTATATTCCAGATACTGCGGCACTCGTAGGTGCCGGCCCATACGTAGGGCGAAAGCCAAAAGCTGCTGATTTCGGCCGACCATTTCGGGCCCAGCGTAAACGAATGCTGCTGATAGACATTGGCCACGGTGGCGTTGATGCGTATTTCCTTGCCGGGTTCAAACTGAGCCCTGTACCGGCTGTGATTGACGCCGGCGCTGGCAAACACATTCCACCACCGGGCTACGGCAAACGGGAGGCTGGTGCTAAAGGCATAAATGCGCTGGCGGGCAATATTTCGTTGGGTGATAAAATTGCGGCGGCCTTCGATGGTATCGGTGATGGCAGCGAAAAAATCCGAAACATCGGAAAACGAAAGACTGTTGGACCACTTGTAGCGATAGGTGTGTTTCCACTCAAAATTGTTGGTAAACTGTGGCCGCAAAAACGGATTACCTTTTTGGTACGTCAGCTCATCTATCCGGTTCTCAAAAGGATTCAGGTCCTGGTAAGATGGCCGGTCTATGCGGCGGCTGAACGAAAGGCCTAGCTGGTGGTTCGGGTGCAACTGGTACGTAAAGCCGGCCGAAGGAAAAAGGTTAATGTACCGCCGCTTCACCGTTTCATCGGCTATGGCGTTCTTCGCCGTCAATTGGCCTAAGCTGCTGGTGGCTTCGGTGCGCAGGCCCAGTTGATAACTCCACTTGCCTTTTGTTTTATTGAACTGCGCATACGCGGCATGAATGGCTTCGGTGTAATCAAACCGGTTGCTGCGGGTATCGTCGAGAACCGGCACGCCGTTTTTTTCATTAAAAAACGAAAACACATTGCCGGTATTGGCCCAGGCCGATCGCCACCCTGCATTCAGCTTACCGCCGGCCCAGTTTTGCTCCCACGAGGCCTGAATGGCATAAAAGCGAATCACCACCGGCGCATGATTGGAGAAAACAAAAGCGGAAAGGGGCACCTGCTGCGGATTGGTGTAGCGATTCCGTGTCTGCGACCGTCCGTCCACATCATAATAACCATAATCGGCATCTACCGATAACACACGGCCGGAGCTGTCGGCATAGCGGTAGTTGACATTTGCGCTGATGTTGCGGCGGGCCCGCTCACCATCCGATGCTGCCGTGAGGGTTTGCGCAAGCTGTTTATCGCTTTGCGCCGCAATAGGCGTTGTGCTAAACGTGTGGCTGCGGCTATCGCTAAAATTGCCATTGACCAGCAGGCCAAGCGTTTGCTGCTTCGACAGAAAAAGATCAACGCCCAGCTTTGCGTTGTGCGCCTGCGAATTCGACACCGTAGATGACCGCTGGTCGAAGAGCGAATCGTTCTGGTACCGGTACAAATTCAGGTAACTTTCATTGTATGCTTTTTGGCTGCTGTAGCTGCCAAAAACATTGAGCTTTTTGCTCCGGTGGTTGAGGTTGAAGCCAGCGGTGTATTTTGGCAGCAGGCCCACGCTCCAGCCGGCATTGAAGCTACCGTTTGTACCCAAAAATTTATTCTTTTTCAGCCTTATGTTGATGATGCCGGCATTGCCGGCCGCCTCGTAACGGGCCGATGGGTTCGAAATGATTTCGATGGCTTCCACATCGTTCGACGGCAGGGTCCGGAGCAGTGCGGCCATTTCCTGCACCGAAAGCGGCGATGGCCGGCCGTCTATGTAAATGCGTACGCCGTTTTTACCGTTCAGGCTCACCAGGTCGTCTTTGTCCACCAGCACCCCCGGCGATTTTTGAAGCAACTCCAGGGCGGTGCCGCCGGCCGCCACAATGCTTTGCGCCACATTGAACACCGTTTTATCTGCCTGCACTTCAAACAGCGGTTTTGAAGCGGTGATGCGAACATCGGAAAGACTTTTTTCGGCCGGCAGCAGGGACCAAACCGGCAGGCGCACATCGGCGGCAGCGCCAAAAACGAGCAACGTATCCCTGGTGGCAAAGCCGGTAAAACTGGCCGCAAGGCGGTAGCCGCCGGCCGGCAGGGCCGGGAGTTGGAACCGGCCGGCCCTGTCGGTCAGTAAAAATTTCAGCGTATTGCTATCCGCGGCTTTTTGCACCGCTATCGTGGCGTTGTAGAGGGGTTCGCCCTTGCTGCCGGTGATGGTGCCTGAGATCAGTTGCGCCTGCACACAGGCCGGAAGCAACAAAAAGAGCAGGTAAAAAAAGCGCATAACAAAATGTTTTTTCAAACCTACTTTTCTTCACCTGCAGCGCCACAGCCCCATCGGCAGAGCAACAAAACCGCCGTTCGGTTGTTGATGTGCCGTTCGCCGACGGTATTGTTCATTCATCGAAAGAAGTAGAAAAGCGTTGGCGCAAAAGAGTAGTTTTAATTTATGCAAACAGAAGCTACCTCCTTCTGGTCGAAAAGGCTTTTCTGGGGCATCAGTGTTTCAGAATCGGCGGCCTTTGTTGCTTTTCATTTTTTAATCGGTCTATTTTATTCTACCACACTGTGGCTCACCGTCAGCCAGCCTCAAACGGCCGGCATTGCCATCAATCACTTCATCAAAATAGGGCTGACCGCGCCGCTCTGGTGGCTCTTTTTTAAAAAACTGCGGCACTGGCCGTTTTATAAAAAAGTGCTGTTGCACATTCCGGCCTGCGTGTTGTATGTAGCCGTATGGCTGGCGCTTTTTTATGGGGTGATGGATTTTCTGCAGCTTGGTCGCCTGCAGGGCCCCGGCATCTGGTGGGATGTGTTCATCCCGGTGTTGATTTACCTTATGCAGTTTGGCATTTTTCACGCCTATAGCTACTGGAAAGAAACGCTGCGGCAGCAGGAAACGGAAAAAGCCCTGCTGAAGCTGGCCCACACGGCCGAACTGGCCACCCTAAAAGCGCAGATACAACCTCATTTTCTGTTCAACACGCTAAACTCCATCAGCGCTTCGCTGCCGGCCTCGCAGGAGCACACCCGCACGCTGATTGCCAGCCTCGCCGATGTTTTTCGTTTTGCCATGAATGTGTCGGACAAAGAGCTCATTCCGCTTCGGAAGGAAATAGATTTTATCCGCAATTTTCTTTCGCTTGAGCAAAACCGGTTTGGCGAGCGGTTATCTGTTTCCATACAGGTTGATGAAGCACTCAACGACTGCCTGGTGCCGCCCATGCTGCTGCAACCGCTGGTAGAAAATGCCCTGAAACATGGCATTGCCAACAGCGTGGAAGGTGGCCGCATCGAAATCACCATCCGGCAAAGCGGAAGCAAAATAGTGGTCACGATAGCCGATTCCGGCAAAGGCATCAACGGCACGCCAAAAGAAACTTTGTTCAGCAAGGGAATCGGGCTGGAAAATACCCGCCAGCGGTTGAAGCGTTTATACGATGAAGACCTCTCCATCGGTACGCACCTGCCCACGGGATTTGCTGTGTCGTTCTGCCTGCCGCTTCACCCGCAAACAACCCGTCAATGGAATTGAAAGTGGTAGTGGCCGATGACGAGGCGCCGGCCCGAAGCCTGCTGAAGGAATACCTGCAGGCCTACCCGCGGCTGAAGGTGGTAGCCGAATGCAAAAACGGGATGGAAGCCATTGGCATCATCAATGTACTGCAGCCCGACCTTGTGTTTCTGGATATTCAAATGCCGGGCAAAAGCGGCTTTGATGTGCTGCAGGAAATTGAACACCTGCCGCAGATCATTTTTGCCACGGCCTACGACCAATATGCGTTGAACGCTTTTGAGGCCAATGCCCTCGACTACCTGTTAAAGCCATTCACCCGCGAACGTTTTGACAAAGCGGTGAAAAAAGCGATTGACAAAGACCCGGGCATGATGCAAAACCTGGTAGCCCTCACCGAAAGCCTGCAGGCCCGCAGCTATCCCGAACGCATTCTGGTAGAGCAGGGAACCAAATGGGTGACGCTGCCGGTCAATGAAATCCTCTGGCTGCAGGCTGATGGCGACTACACCCGCATCCATACGGCCAAACAAAATTTCCTGAGCAGCAAAGGAATCGGCGAGCTGGAAGGAAGGCTCAATCCTCAGCAGTTTCAAAGGGTGCACCGCTCGGCCATTGTGGCGCTTACCGCCATCCGCGAAATCCACCGCGAACCATCGGGGCCGCAGGTGGTGCTGCACAATGGTACAACGCTAAGGGTTAGCCGCAGTTATACCAACACCTTGCGGCGGTTGCTTTATTAAAAGGGAAGCTATACAGCAACTGGCGTAGGCGCTAGCGAATCAAACTACTATCCTACTGCACGGATGCAGGCGGAGTAATAAAATTCCGCTTAATAATTTCGAAGGAAACTAACGGCCGCTTTCACGTTGATTCGATTCAGCGTGCCACTGGTAAAGTCAATGCCGGCGTCAATAAAACGATCGGCATTTAGAAAAAATCGTTTCCCAACACCGGCCGTTAGCGGCAGGTACACCTTTTTATCCCAATATTCAAGACCTGTCAAAGCATTGACGAAGAATCCGCTTTCGGTAAACCTGTACCGGTAACCACCTTTTACATAAATGGGTGTAACCACCGGCAGGCGTAAGAAGTTGGTAAATGTTGACGAACAGCGGAACCGGGTGACACCGGCTTGAAGAACGATGGCACCGTTGTGGGAAACATGCGAAAGACCGGCAACTTCGATACCGAGCCCGGTTGATACCGCAAAGTTTTGAAGGCCAACGCTCACCCGGTCATCTGACGGCGCTACCACCAACGCTGCCGAGAGGCTTTTTTCGCCTTGCTGCGCTAATGCCTCCATAAAAACAAAAGCAACCATTATCAGCAGGAAAAACCTTATTCGCATAAAGACAGTTTTTGCGTGTGAGCACCGATGCCGGCACATCGTTGCCTTGCAACAAAAAAACACAATCACACCACCACCAACAAAGGTTTTATAGCTACTGGTTCACCATCTCAAAGCTGTCGAAAACGCCTTCCGTACCGTCTTCGCCTTTTGCAACAATGCCGGCTCTCACTGCCCGGTCCCAGGGGGGCAGAAAGCCGCCGTCAAGCGCATTGATGCTAAGGGCTATAAAACGTTTACCGTTGTTGCTGTAAAAAAAGCGCATCTCCTTTCCATTGCGTACCTGCATGCGCAAAAACGGTTTTTTCGCCCTGGGCACTGACTTCCGGGCCACTTCCGTTTCCTTGCCATCACGAATTTGCACCAGCCGCACAACACCGTTGCGGTAGAATGCCGCCAGCGTATTTCTTTCATCGCCAATGGCGGCCACGCCGGCGGCTGCCGTGGATTTTTGTGCATGCAATTTCACCGTCACCGTATAATTTCCCGATGTGGTGTGCCGCCCCAGGTAGTTGCCCGATTCCATAGCAGAAGCCGGCAAAAACAACTCGCCGCCTTGCTGCCGTACCTGTGGCTGCTGAAACACACTCCATTGCCAACGGGTGGAAATGGTAGTGCCGCCAAAATCATCGCTGAGTTTTTTTGCCGGCACTACCTGCGGCGGCGCCTGCTCCGGCAAAAATTCTATCCAGCCATCGGGTGTAAAACGATACTCTATCAGCAGCCCTTCCCGCCCGGTAAACACCGTGGATTTGCGGCTGTAAGCATGGTAAAGAAAATAGTTCCGCCCGTCTTTTTCCACCGCGGTGCCGTGGCCCGGACAGGTCCATTTTTCGGTAGCGGCCAACAGTGGATTTTTGCTGTACTTTTCCCAGGGGCCTAACAAATTTTTGGACCGCGCCACCCCTGTGCCATAGGTGCAGGCGGCGCCGCAGCAGCCGGCGGCCGCATAAATGGCGTAATAATATTCGCCGTGCCTGATCATCGAAACGCCTTCTACCAGGTTGGCTTCCCAGGGTTCGGTATTACGAAACAATTCCTTTTTCTCGCCAATAAGGGCGGTGCGTTCTTCGTTGAGCGGCTGTGCCCAGATGGGTGTTGGTTTGCCCACGCTATTGGCATCTTCTTTCCACACCATGTAAAGCTTACCGTTTTCGTCACGCATCGGGAAAGCATCAATGGAACCAACCTCCTGGCAAATAATGGGGCCATGGTCGCGGTAGGGCCCTTCGGGCTTGTCGGCGCTGGCAATGCCCACGCAAAGGTTGCCGCCACGTTTGTGGGCCGAATAATACACATACACCTTCCCGTTTTCGTAAGTCATTTCCGGCGCCCAGAAATAATAGTCGGCCCAGGCAGGAAGTTGGGGGAATATATGCCCTTCCAGTTGCCAGTTCACCAGATCTTTCGAAACCAGCAGGGGGTAGGCCGGCGCCCAGTTGGAGGTGGTGGCCGATGCCCAATACCGGTCGCCGATTTTCACTACCGACGGGTCGGGATGATCCCCGGGCAAGACAAGGCGCTGCCCGCCCGCCCCACCGGCTATCATTAAGGCCAACAATAAAACAATAGGCACTGCTAACGGACTTTTCTTTTCCCTTTTCATTATTGATTCTTTTTAGCCGTTGAAAATGTATAAACGGAAGCGGTTTGATAGGTTTGGCCGGGAGCCAGCACAATTGACGGGAAGCCCGGCTGGTTGGGCGAGTCGGGAAAGTGCTGCGTTTCGAGGCAGAACGCCGTACGGTGTTCGTCTTTGGCGCCGCCCTTAAACGTATTTTTCCCCTGCATAAAATTGCCGCCGTAAAATTGCAGGCCAGGCTCCTCGGTGTACACATCCATCTGTATCCCCGACTGGTCGCCAACAATGGTGGCCGCCTTTTTGAGGCCGCTGCCATTCAGCACATAGTTGTGATCGTACCCTTTACCATAAGCAAGTTGGGGGTGGGTTACATTTAAGCGCTGGCCAATGGGCATTGGCCGGCTAAAATCAAGCGGCGTGCCGGCAACAGGCTCTATCTTACCCGTCGGGATCAGGGTAGAATTGACCGGTGTGTATCTATCGGCATAGATCTGCAGAATATGATTGTTGATGGTGCCGCTTCCTTCGCCGTTCAAATTGAAAAAAGCATGATTGGTAAGATTGACCACTGTTTTTTTATCGGTGGTGGCTGTGTAACGACACTGGAAGCCGTTTGCGGAGGTGAGCGAATAGGTCACCGTTACCTCCAAATTACCGGGGTAACCCTCTTCACCATCGGGCGAAAGATAATGAAGCTCCAGGGTGGTGTCGTTGGGCTGGCGGGCATCCCATACAACCGACTGAAATCCTTTTTTGCCGCCATGGAGCGAATTGGGCCCGTTATTTTTTGCCAGGGTGTATGCCCGCCCATCGAGGGTAAAACGGCCATTGGCAATGCGGTTGCCTACGCGGCCGATGGTGGCGCCGAAATACGCTTCCGTTGACATCACATAATCCTGCAGCCGGCCATAGCCCACCACCACGTCCACCATTTTTCCATCCTTATCTGGTACCAGCAGGCTGGTAATACGGCCGCCGTAATTGGTGATGGCGGCCGTCACGCCCCTGCCGTTTTTTAAGACGTATAGGTCGGTCGGTTTCCCGTTAATAATGTCCTGGAAGGCTTTCCGGTTGAAGGTAGTGCCACTGCGGGCTGTTGTGTCGCTGCCATTGGTTGCTGCGGCGGTATCGCTGGTGGTGGCGGGTTTGTTGCCCTCGTTGTTGCAGGCAGAAAGGATAAATAAAACCGCAGCAGTAAGGGTAAAAAAACGTTTTTGCATAGTGGTTATATGAGTTACTCGGTTATTGTTATTTGTTACAGATTTTTTCCGCCCCTGCAGGGCCTAATGTTTACCTTACCATTCCCTTACCCAGCCCTTGCAGGATGGGTTACTTTTGGCCGGCCCTTCACTTCTCTTATCCAAGGGCTTCAACATGAGCTATTTCCTACGGCCTTTCAGCACTTTTGCCATTATTCGCCGCACTTTCTTCACGCAGGGTTGATGGTTTTAATCTATCGGCCAACTCCCCCTCTCCTTTTAAGAAGGGCCGGGGTGAGGCCGTCCGCTGTTCAACACCTTCGGAGTTGGGTTGGCAGATGTGTTATTTTTTTTCTACAGATATTGCACGCCTGACGGCGTCGCTTTTCCTTCGAGCAAAATCCTGTCCTACCTTAAACAAATTCCTCCAAACTCCAAACTCCAAACTCCAAACCGCCTACCACTTCGGTATTTCCAACTCATCTTTCGACGGCAGTTTTGGGAAACTCGCATGCGGCTCCCGTTGATACCAGAACACTACTGAGGATATATCGGATTTTTGCGGATAGTACCGCCAGTCGTGGCGCCAGCCAAGATCCTGGATCGTGATCCGCAGATCCTTCTCAAAACGGATTGGGTCAAGAATATGCCAGCGATACATGCCAAAGGCTTGCTGCGACAGGTACAATCCATTTGGCCGTATCACCTGGTGCAGGCCCGAATAGGCAGTTGAAAATTCCTGGTATTGTTTTGTTTTAGAATTTTCGAAATTGTAAGAGCCCAGGAAGTAATCTTCCGCACCGGTACCGTTGATCGTTGGATACTGCGTGTCGCCGTCCATGTAGAACTTGATCTCCCCTTCTCCCCACCATGCATTGTTGTTCACGTTCCAGGCCATGTATGTTCCTACATAATGACCTTTCCCTTTTACCCCATCAACTAAAGTATGCAACGAATTAACGGTTGGATTCGAACGACGGAACTGTGCATGAAAATACGCTTCATCATCGCCTACGTCGGTGAGTGTGTAATCAACCTGGTAATAAAGCCGCATCGCTTCCCGCTTGTTTAGGTTTTCAATGGTGATTTTTGCCTTTCGGCGAAAAGGCATCTTCCACCAACAGTTGAAAGCGCTACCAGGATTCACCGTGACCGCCAGCGAATTCAACGGCGCAAACTCGTTGAAGGCCATGCCGAAAAAATCACCGACCGGCACTTCCACCGAAGGTTCTTTTTCATCGTCCCAGTAAAAGCGCAATACCGAAAAACGCCAGTTGCCGGTCGGCGTCATCCAGATATGCTGAATGGCACCAGGGCCTTCCATTTCGGCGATGGTGATGGTTTCGCCACCCAATACCTCAATAAATGGATTCACCTTCCAGCCCTTGCCCAGATCCTGGGCGGCAAACCAGGCATTGGCCACGTTACGCTTACCACTATCCAACTTCGGATCGGCCATCCCGCCCCGGCCTTTGGCACCGGTAAAGTTCTCCGGACTGATAGACCTCGTTCGTGCATTGGACAAGCGGGATAAATTGCCCATATTCATATCCAGTCCGCTGAAGGGGCTTTGCTGCGCTGCCAATACCGTGGCAAAAAAAAGACTAAGGCAAAGTAGAATGTTTCGCATGGCTTCGTTTGAGTTTGTGATGATGCAAAAAGCTGTCTTCGACCAACCGGATAACTGGGGCATTCACCAGCAGTATCAACGATGTTTTGTTTCAATGGCTGTACTGGGTTTGGGCCAGCGCTGAATCCGCTTCTTTTTTTCGGATGGCAATGCCAGTCTCTCCCCTTCCGTTACAGGCACGCCAAACTCCGGAAAGCCCGCCTCGTTCCACGTAAACCGCTGTGCCCTGGGCGACCGGTTTCTTCCGCAGCCCTGCCCCGGCTTCGAATTGGCATGATAAAGTATCCAGTCCTCTTTTCCATCCGGCGATGTAAAGAATGAATTATGCCCGGGTGCATACACGCCGTTTCCCACCGAAGTTTGAAAAACAGGTTGCGGCTGTTTAGTCCACGACAGTGAATCCAGCAGGTTGCTGTTTGCATCGGCCGACAGCAAGCCCAAAGCATAATGGTCGGTCCAGCAACCGCTGGCCGAATACACCAGAAAAACTTTTTTGCCATGTTTTAAAAACTGCGGCCCTTCGTTCACGGCCACATGGGGCGGATTGGCCGGATCATTCAGGTTGCCATGACGCTCCCATTCATGTACCGGACTGGCTATCCGCACCCGCTCACCATCTATGGTCCAGGGATTTTTCAGCCTGGCGATATAGATATCCTGCCGGCCATTTGCATCTCCCTCCCATCCCGACCAAACCATAAACAACTGCCGGTTGTGCTCAAACACCGAGGCATCAATCGCCCATTTGTCGGTGGCATCGGCCACCTTGCCTTTCAGCGTCCATTCGCCGGTAAGTGGGTCTGCGGCCTTGTTTTCGAGCACCCAAATGCGGTGGTCTTCGTTGCGGCCGCTGTCAGCGGCAAAGTACAGGTACCACCGGTTGTGTAAATAATGAAGTTCCGGCGCCCACAACTGCCGCGAATAAAGGGTGCCTTTCGGCGGCGTAAACACGGTTTTCTGTGGTGCCGTTTGCAGATCGGTCAGGCTTTTGGTTTTCCAGAGCACCAGCCTGTTGCCCACCGTATGCGTGTAGTAATAATAACCGTTTTTGTAAATAACCCAGGGATCGGCGCCGGAAGGCAGCAAAGGGTTCGTGAACGTTTGCTGGGCAAAGCCGGCAATGCCTGCGAAAAGAACAAGGGTCAAAAAAACAGAACGTAATCGTTGCATGTTATTGTTCGGGGATAACAACGTTCACATAAAAAGCGCCCCTAAATATGTAGTATTTCAAGCGCTCCTCTCCACTATTCAGTCGCCGCTTTCTTATTCGCCCGCTGGCTTCTTAATGCTTGTATTGATCGGCACCGGCTCGCCAAAATTTGGTGTGCCATCGGTGTTCCAGGTAAATTTTTGCATGCGTGGCGTACGGGCATTGCCGCAGCCTTGTCCGGGAGCGGTATTCGCATGGTAAAGGATCCAGTCTTCTGTGCCGTCTTTCGACTTGAAGAATGTATTGTGTCCCGGCCCGTAAGCGCTTGACGATTCTTTTTTGGAAAAGACGGGATTTGAGCTTTTGGTCCAGTCGGTTGCGTTTAGCGGATCGCCGCCGTCTTTCAGCGTCAGCATACCCAGGGCGTAATCGTCGGTCCAGCAGCCGCTGGCCGAATAAATAAGAAAGACTTTGCCGGCTGCGTTTTTCAAAATTTCCGGCCCTTCGTTCACCTTCGGCAAACCGCCGCCAAAACCCTTTGTTTCCCAGGCCAGCGTAGGCGTGGACAACAGCGTGCGGCCCGTTGCCAACGTCCACGGATTGGTCATGCGGGCAATATAATTGTTTTGTGTATTATCGGTGGCCGACGGCTGCCCGCTATAAAGAAAATAATTGGCGCCGTTGTGGGTAAACACCGTTCCGTCAATGGCAAAAAAATCAGCCGCCGGGTCTTTTATCTGGCCTTTGTCGGTCCAGGTGCCGCCGGTGGGATCGGCGGAAGTATTTTCGAGTACGAACGAACGTTGTGTGGCGAGGTCTGTCGAACTGCCGGCCGTGTAATACGCATACCATTTGTTGTCGAGAAAATGAATCTCCGGGGCCCAAACGTTTTTTGAATTGGGTCCGGCGGCCGGCGCCGTCCACACCGTTTGCGGCGTGGCTTTGCCCAGGTCCGACATCTTTGCCGTTTTCCAAAGAGCAATGCGGTCGCCGAGCGTATGGGTGTAGTAATAAAAATTATCCTTTTGCGCCACCCAGGGATCGGGCCCCGATGGTAGCAATGGATTTTGAAAGACCGTAGCAGGATCAACCTGAGGCGGCTCCGGTCCTGGTGTTGTAGTAGGCTTGCTGCAGAAAGTAGCGCCGGCAACAAAAAGAAATAACACAACACATCGGCTCAACAGGGGCAGCTTTTTTTCAATCATGGTATCAATGTTCGGTGAAGTAAAATCCCGGAGGCATCAATGGCCTCCGGGATCGAAAAATTACCAACCCGGGTTTTGGGTAAGGTTGGGATTGATATCAATCTCCCGTTGCGGAATGGGCATGTATTTGTTTCGGCCGAGCTGGAAATTGGCAAACTCCGGATCCCGGGCACGAAGGATGGCAATCTTGCCGGCATCGTCAAAATATCCCCAGCGGGCCAGGTCATTCCAACGTACACTTTCACCGGTCAGTTCAAGAATGCGCTCATGTTCGATTTGCGCCTGGAACTGGGTTTGGTTCAGCGTTCTTGCCAATGGTGCCAGGCCGGCCCGCTGACGCACACGGTCAACAAAGGCGTAAGCATCATTGGTGCGGCCCAAATTATTCAAGGCCTCGGCATACAACAACAGCACATCGGCAAACCGCAGGGCCCGGAAGTTGTTGCCGCTGTTGAAGATTTCAAACTGACCGTTGGTGAATTTGTAATCGTTCAGGTATTTGCGGTACCAAACACGGTTCCGGATGCCCGGATCATAATTCTTCGACGCGAAGGTTTGCCCATACACCAGTGTAAAATCCGGCCCTCTTTCATCTGTCGAGTCATACAGCGCCGTCACGGCCAGCCGCGGATCGCGGCCACCGGTGGCTGTTTGTTCCCGTAAAAACTCATGCACCACCCAACGGTGCATGTTGGCATCGTTAAAGCCGTGGCCCGGTGGCGCAAAGAACGGTGGCCGGCTGGTGCCGAAGTTCGAAGTGGGACAATCGTCGCAACCATTTTCAGGCCGCTGGCGAAACTGCACCTCAAATACCGCTTCGGCATTGTTTTCCGTTTCCTCTTTAAAGTTGTCCTGAAAATTCGGCACCAGGCTGTAAAGCGAGGAACCAGGACCAGTCACCAGCCAGGCCAGTGCATCGGCCGCCAACTGCCATTCTTTCTGCTGCATATGCGCACGTCCGAGATAACCTTGCGCCGCGCCTTTCGTGGCCCGTCCCAGGTCATTGCCCGTGTACGAATTTGGCAACACCGCCGAGGCCTCGGTCAGGTCTTTTTCAATCTGCGCCCACACGGCGTCCATCGAGGCTTGCGCCGGCTTATCGTCGGGCCGCGATGGCTGCAAAATGAGCGGGATATTGCCCCAGATGTTGAGGAGATTGTAATAGTAAACCGCCCGTAAAAATTTCGCTTCGCCTACAATGCGGTTGCGCAGGGTTTGGTCCATCTCAATGGCCGGCACATAAGCAATTACCTGGTTGGCTCGGAACACACCGCGCCAATGTGCATCCCAGGTTTCAAACTGCACCGGGAAGTTATAGTCGGTAATGTTCAGCGCACCCACGCTACGCAGTTCGTTCCAGGGGCTCGTCGAATAGCCTTCATCGGCCCTGATGTCGTTGTAAAAAGGAAGCCAGCGGGAGTAGGGTGCGCCTACTTTTTGAAAATTGGCGTACGCCGCGTTGATGCCCTGAATGGCATGATCGCTTGTTTTCCAGAAATTCGACTCGTCAATGCGGTTTGGATTTTCAATATCCAAATCCAGCGATTTTTTGCACGACGCGGCCGAGAGCATGACCGTCGCTGCAAAGCAATATTTCAAAAATGTTCTCATTGTCAAAAAAATTAATGGGGTTGATCAAAAGCCAAAATTCACACCGGCTGAAAAAATGCGCAGGGCAGGATACTGCCCGTTGTCGAGGCCACGCTCAAATATGTTCACGCCCGTAATATCCGGGTCCAGCCCTTTGTAGCCGGTAAACGTCAACAGGTTTTGTCCGCTCACAAACACCCGTACATTGTTGAAGCCCATCCGGCGCAATGGCTCACGGCCAATGGTGTAGGCCAGCTCCAGGTTGCGCAGGCGCACGTAGGTGCCGCTCTCCAGCCAGCGGTCGCTTTGCGGCAATACATTGTACTGAATGCCCTGGTCGGGCGAACCAATGGCAACCCGTGGCCACTCGGTGCTCCGGTTTTGCTCGGTCCAAATTTGTGCTCCGCGACGATAGTTGGTGTTCTCCACCATCCGGTCAACTGTGGAACGGGGCCGATTATACAATTCATTGCCCACCACCGAATACCACTGCATGTTCAGGCTAAAAGCCTTGTATGAAAAATTCAGGAGCAAACCCGCTTCAAAATCGGCCCAGGGGCTACCGGCATAGTAGCGGTCTTTGTCCAGGTCAATGCGTCCATCATCGTCCACATCAACGTAGCGAATGTCGCCGGGTTTCGACCAGGGTTGCAGCACCTGGCCGTTTTTGCCGCGGTGAGCATCAATTTCGGCCTGGCTTTGGAAAATGCCGTCGGTTTTCAACACATACCATTCGCCGATGGAGCGGCCGATTTCTGTACGGGCATCACCCACTTGTGTGAATCTCGTGGTGGCATCGCCAAAGGCAATGACTTTGTTGCGGATGGTTGTAAAATTCAGCGTGGCTTCCCAGCGGAAGTCACGGCCGGCCCGCGGACGGAAACCAAGCGCCAACTCAAAGCCTTTATTGCGCAGCGACGCGGCGTTTATTGCCGGAGGGTCACCTGCATTACCCGTTGTCCAACTGATTGGAAGATTGACTAAAACGCCATCTGTTTCAGCTATAAAATAATCGGCGGTAAGTGTAATGCGATTGTTCAGGAACGCTGCATCGAGACCAAGATTTTTGGTAATCTTTCGTTCCCACCGCAGGGTGCCATTGGCCAGCCTTGTTACAATGCCACCAAGCTGTTCGGCCTGATTTGGACCAAAGATGGCCCGCGGAAAAGGATTGATCTGCGCATAATACTGCCACCCACGCAAAAATTCTGAGTTACCGAGCGAACCATACGATGCCCGTATTTTCAGATCGCTAATGGCATCAACCTTCCAAAAGCTTTCGCGGGCAATACGCCAGGCCACAGAAGCCGACGGAAAATTGCCCCAGCGATTGTTTTTACTGAATAACGAACTGCCATCGCGGCGGAAGGTCAGGCTCACAAGGTATCTATCCTGGAAGTTATAGTTCACCCGTCCCAGCAAACCAATCAGGTTCGATCGCTCGATATACGGATCCGACGACGTAGGATTGGTACCGATGGTGGCGAACCGCAGCAAGGGATATTCAAAGGTTTGGTTGCTGACACCGGCCACGGCGCTGACCCGGTGAGAGCCAAAGGCCCGTTCGAAATTCAACGTGTTCTCATAAAGCTTTGAGGTGAGGCGTCCCGTGTTTTCAAAGCGGGCAATCTGGTTATTGTTCGGCGACGGGGTGCCCTGCCGAACCGTTCCGGGATAACGGGTGCCGGTACCACGGTCTATGGTTTTTTCCAAACCAAAATTGAAGCGATACGTCAGTCCCTCCAGCAGTCGTACATCTACATACGCATTGCCGCGAATTTTTGAATTGTACTGGTCAAACTGGTCCAGCCGTTGCAGCGCCGGTACGTTTGCCGTAAGGGTGTTGAGGTAGGCATTGTTCAGGCCAAAGCCCCAGCCGCCGGGATTATTGACATTGATAAAGCGGTCGCCCAGCAGCGGCACCACGGGCGGCATCGAAATCATATCCACAAATGGGTTCACTCCCACGCCACCAGCGGCAATCGGGTCTTCGTGCGTCAGGCTAAACAGCACATTTTCGCCAATGGTAAAACGCCCGAAACGGGCCTCGGTGTTGATGCGAAGGCCATTGCGGACAAAGCTGTTGCCGATCACCGGCCCTTTGTTGTGAAAATGGTTGCCGCTGATGTAAAAATTTACCTTGTTGGCGATGGAGCCGGAGGCGCCAAGGTTGTACTCGCCAATGGCGCCGGTGCGCAGAAACTGGCTTTGCCAGTCGGTGTCAATGGACGGGTTAAACTCGGTAGTGAGCGAGGTGGGCACCGCCAGGCCACCAGCCTGGTATAGCCGGGTAGCCAGGTCGCGGTATTCGGCCGCATTCATCATGTCGTAGCGGCGGTGAACGTTTTGCACACCCACCTTAACGCTCCCGGTGATCTGCACCGGTCCACGGCGGCCTTTTTTGGTGGTGATGATGATGACGCCATTGGCGGCGCGGCTACCATATATCGCCGCCGCAGAGGCGTCTTTTAAAATCTGGATAGACTCGATGTCCTGCGGGTTGAAGTCGGGCGTGGCATCGCTGTACATGCCATCAATAATGTACAGCGGGTTGTTATTGGCAAACGTGCCGGCGCCCCGTATGTCAATCTTGGCGCCGCCACCCGGCGTGCCGGTATTGCGAACGGTAACGCCCGGCGTCAGGCCCTGTATGGCTTCGGCCACGGTGTTGGCCACGTTGCGGTTAGCCGCAGCCGGATTGATAACGCCCACGGCACCCGTGAGGTCGCGGCGGCGAACGGTTTGATAACCGATCACCACCACTTGTTGCAGTTCCTGGTTGGCAGGCTGCAGTTGCAGGTTCAGCGGCCCCTGTCCCGATACCGACACTTCCTGGGTGGTATAACCCACATAGCTTACCACCAGGGTGCTGCCGGCCGGCGCGTTGATGGTGAACTGGCCGGCGGCGTTGGTTGTCACCGAAGTGGCAGTTCCTTTTACGGAAACGGTGGCGCCGGCCAATGGTTCGCCGGTTCCGGAACGCAAGGTGCCACTGACCGCTTGCTGTGCCATTACGGAAAAGCAAAGCAGAAGCGCAAGGCAAGTGAGAGAAATCGCATGTAGCAGTCGTCTTTTTTTCATGTTTCGCATTTTAAGTTCGTCAATATTTTTTGCAGCTTTTTCCAGTTTTTTCTATTGTATTGGCAGCAACCAGCCCACTGTGCCGAAGGCTGGAGTGGCGGTACACCAGCACCGGCTCCAGCACTTTTTTCTGTGGTGGTGCGGTATAAAAATCGTTGGCCTCCAGGCTGTCGAAAAAAAGGCGGGCAGCGGCTTCACCCATTTGTATGGTTTGCTGGTCAACGGTGGAAAGCGATGGGGTAATGAAGGCGCCAAAGGCCTCGTTGGCAAAGCCAATGATGGCCACATCGCCGGGTATGCGCAGGCCTTTTTCTTTCAGCGCCTGCATGGCGCCCAAAGCCGTAAAATCTTCCACCGCAAATATGCCATCGGGCGGCTGCGCAGACCGGAGCAGGTTTTCCATGCACGCCTTCCCCGACTCGATGCTAATGGACCCGTATTGTAGGTGCCCGTCTTGTACCGGCAGGCCGGCTTCCAGCAAAGCATTGCGGTAGCCCTGGAGGCGTTGATGAAAAATAGGCACATGCTGCGGCCCGCCAATATGCGCAATGCACCGGCAGCCTTGTTCCAGCAAATGTTTGGTTGCCTTAAAGGCACCGGCATAGTCATCCACCACTACCGAGGGCACACCCAGGCTATCGCTGGCCCGGTCAAACAGCACGAGTGGTACTCTTCGCTTTTTCAGTTCCAGAAAATGCGAAGGGTCGGCGGTTTGTTTCGAAATGGAAACAAGCACCCCATCCACACGGGAACGGATAAACGTTTCCACGCCTTCGCGTTCAAAATCGGTTTGCTCGTTCGATTGAAAAATGAGGATGGAATAGTCTTTTTCGCGGGCCACTTTTTCAATACCGTGCACCACCGAACCGAAAAAGTTGATTTCAGCACTGGGAATCATGACGCCGATGATGCGGGTGCGGCCCAGCCGTAGCGAAGAGGCAATTTTGTTGTGCTGGTAATGAAGCTTCCGGGCTGTAGTGGCAACTGCTTTCTTTGTGGCGTCGCTGATGGAATGATGGTTGTTCAGCGCACGGGAAACCGTGGAAGGAGTAACATGCAGCTCCCTGGCAATGTCGTGGATCGTGGTTTTGGGTGTCCGCATAAAGCAGCCTACGCAATCGTTTGCGTAAAAATAGAACTTGTTGCCGGGCACGTAAAATTTTTTTTTCGTAACCGATTGATTTTTACTGCTCAGCTTGACATTTTTACGGGCCTCTTTTGTCGCCTTATGCCCGGAACGGGTGAGGCATCGCAACCAGGCAAGTGCTGGCCGCGGGCCGTAAAAAAATGGAATGAAAAGGGAGAAGGTTTGTAAAATCTTTGCGCGGCATTTCACCCTCAAATTCGGCCGAAGGGGAAGTGTGCTGTCGCAACCGAGAGGGAGCATATTTTCGGGCCATCGGCCGGGCCATTCATTCCTCCGCCTTGCCGGCTTCCGCGTTGCGGAGTTCAGATAATTTGGGACGCAGCCTGGCCTTTGACTTATTAAACACATTCCGCCCCTTTTCAATGCCTTTGCGCAATTCTTTTTGTTGCTCTACGGGCAGATGAATAAAATCGAAACATTCGCGGCTGCAGGTTCCCTCCCATTTTTTACGGCAGCTTTCGCACTGAATAAACAAAAGATGGCAGGCCTCATTGGCGCAATTCACATGAGTATCGGCCGGCTGGCCACACTGATGGCAATGGGCGATGATCTCGCCGGTGATGCGTTCGCCCAGGCGGTTGTCGAACACAAAATTTTTTCCGTGAAATTTCGACGGCAGGCCTTTTTTCTTTACCTGGTTGGCATAGTTAATGATGCCGCCTTCGAGGTGGTAAACATTGCGGAAGCCCTGGTGCAGCATGTAGGCGCTGGCCTTTTCGCACCGGATGCCGCCGGTGCAATACATGATAATATTTTTGTCCCTGGCGTCTTTCAACATTGCCGCTGCCATGGGCAACTGCTCTTTGAACGTATCCGAAGGAACTTCAATAGCCCGCTCAAAATGGCCCACTTCGTATTCGTAGTGGTTGCGCATGTCCACCACAATCGTATCGGGATCTTCGGTAAGCAAATTAAATGCAGCGGCATCAACGTAGCGCCCCCGGTTCTGCATGTCGAAGGAAGAATCGCTGATGCCGTCGGCCACGATCTTGTCACGCACTTTTATCTTCAACACCCAAAACGACTTGCCGTCGTCGTCAACGGCAACGTTCAATCGGATGCCATTCAGCGGCTCCAGCGAATACAGGTAAGCCCGCAGTTCATCGAAACGTGACGAGGGAACCGAGATCTGTGCATTGATGCCTTCGTGAGCCACATAAATGCGGCCGAACACCGAAAGTGCATCCAGGTTTTTATACAAATCATCCCGGAACTGTTGCGGCTCGGGGATAGAGAAATAATGGTAAAACGAGAGGGTGGTGCGGGGCTCTTTTTCTTCGAGCAAACGCTGCTTTAATTCCTTTTGGGAAACGCGGTTGTGTAATGCTGCCATTCAGTTTGAAATTTTAAGGACACACGCCTGGTGAACAAAATTTCCGGAAACGGCGCAAAGATACCCACCACTCCGCTGCCGAAGTGTGAAAGGAAAGCTGATTTTCGTCAGCTTAAAGAACGCCTGCCAAATACAGGATCAACACCACGGCTGCAAGGGCCAGGATAAAGATCGGCGCCAGGATAATGAGGGCCACAAGGGCTGCCGCCAGGATAATGTAAATGAGTGTACGGTCCGATACCCTTTGTTGCGGCAGCAAAGCTTTTGCCTTCAGCTTCAATGAGGTCAGAAAAAAACGCCGCTTGAGTTTCCTGACTGTTTTTTTGCTCATTTGCGCACCATACATCGAAAGAAGCATCATGCCTAAGAGTGCGTCGGAAACATGACCGGAAGGTTGTTCGGCCGGAGGGGTTGTTTTTTCCAGGGGTTGAACCGTTGTGCTGAATGCCATAAAGATTGTTTCAATTGGTTAAATGGTGCTGCAAAAATAAGGGAATTACCAGTGAATAAAGAGGGCCGGGAAGTGGTGATCTTGTGAGGGCAAGGTTGTCTTGCGAAGGGCGAAAAGCCATTTTGTGCGGCGATGCCGGCTTTTGGTTTGTATTTTTTTCTGACCCGGACTGAGGGTTACAGACAGCGTTGATGCAGGCTGAATTTTGCAAAGCAAATGGTCAGACGGTTGAAGAAGAAAAACGCGTTTAACCTTCAACTCAAGACTCCTCTCTCCTTTGTGGCGGCGCCGGAGTGCTACCGATATTCGACTCCTAGGGAGCCGGGATCAAAATGGCTCTATTGTTTTCTGCAAATATTGGACGCCTGCCGGCGTCCCGTCCATCAATCTTCCCCTATCTTAAAAGGTTCCTTCGAACATCGAATTTCAGCCCCTATCTTCTCCTGATGCCGCTACCGATTACCCCAGCAAAGCCAAAGCGTATGCCGAACGAATGCCCCGGCTCGGCCTGCGCAGCGGTGACAAAATCCACCCGGAAAATCTTGAAGATATTCTCCAGTCCAAGGAATCCTTCCACGTAATAATTATTCCGGTTGACAAAAAAAGTATTGGTACCCGCCACAAGATGCCACTTCAGTTTATTGAAGAGCGGAATTTTATTGGTCAGCAGGCCGTTGAAATGGTGCTCGGCATGTAGAAAAGAATACAGTCGCTCCGTGTTGCTATACCGGTAGTACGGCGCCAATTGAAAGGTATTGAGATAGTTGTAAGTAACGAGTGTCTGGTGCCCGTTGAAATGCTGAAAATCCGGAATATCCACGTGGCGGGCATTTAAAAAACCGCCGGCTCCAATGCGGTAGCGGAACAAGCCGTAAAGCTTCAGGTTAAGATCATCCACGGCATTCACCTGCCATTTGTCAAAATCGGCAGTGCTGCCGAATATGTTTGGCAGGCCTTTTCCATACTGCAGCTCAAAGGTTGGGTATTTTGATCCGATCGGTATTTTCCGGGTAGGCAACTCAATATAACGCTGCCCCGGTTGCCAGGTCAATACCGCCGAAACTACCAGCGCCGCATGCCGGTTAAAGGGAATATTCGCCAGTTCGTAGGGATGATTGGGCAGCAGGGGTTTGTCTTTGTAAAAAAAAGAAAAATCGCTGGTGTTCCGCAGCGGTATGCGGCTTTCATAATTGGCCGACAAGCCTACCCGCAGGCCCGATTCGAACGTCTTCCGGTAGTCGGTCCGGGCAAACCAGGCCTCGTAAAACTTAATGTAATTGTTGCGGTAAAATAAGGTGGAAAGCGTATTGGTCAGCTCCTCAATCGGCTCGTTGCGGTTGAACTGCAAAACCCTTTTGCCGCCGCTAAGCGTCAACGCCTGGCGTTCGTCTTCGGTGCGTTTGGAGCGGATGGTGAAACTGCCAAAGGCATTGAGATGCGAATTGCTGAAACCGTACCGCGTATTCAAGCCCAGGTCGTAATCTACCCGGCCCGCCTTTGGGCGGATGGTGTACCGTTGTTGCAGCGACAGCGAAATGCCTTCCACGGTATTGTACTGGAAGCCGTTTACCAACGGATCAAACTCGTAGGTTTTCCAGGCGGTGGTCGAATACCGGTTGCGGCTGACACCGCCCCGCACAAACTGCCACAGCCGCACCGGCTTTTGCGCCCGGTTCAGCGAGTCGGCGTTGCGTTGCGTGTACATCGAATCGCGTTCCATACGGCTGATGCTGTCTTTCCGCTGAAAATCCTCGCGTTCATCTGCCTCCAGCGGTACCGGGCGGCGGCTTTGCCAATACCCGCTATCGCGTTTATTAAATGCCGTGTCGTATTTCATCAGCACCCTGTCGAAATAGTTGCGGCGAAAGCCCGGGTTGAGCTCGTATTTTGAATACACGTTTAAAAAATCGCCGGCCACACCAAAACCAAAAAGGTTGGCCGCAAAGGATACCACCTGTTTTTGCGTTCGCCAGATGTCGGCCGTTACCGGCGCATGCACCTGTGTCACGCTAACGGTGTCCAATATCTCCAGCCCCTGTTGTTTGGTTACCATCAGGCTGAGGCTGTGAATGCGCCATTCGCCATCAACGATCTGCAAAAAGCCATCAAATAGGGGCTCGTTTTTCCGGCGCGGCGTTACCCGTATCCGGTCAATCATCTTGTCCCCTTCAAAAAAATTGCCTTCGTAGCGAAAAGAGTAGAAATGAAAGGCGGCATCGGCCAGGGGCGAAACAAAACCACGCGGCGCCAGGCTGCCGCTGAACAGCGCTACATTGGGTGTGTAAAAGTTCACGAAAAAAGGTACGCTGAGGCCAAAGCCACCGCCGCTTTGCCGCGATGACAGCACCTCCAGCTTCAGCTTGTCGGGCCGGCGGAAGGCCACTTTCGTCACCGATTCGGAAAGAAATAAGATGCCTTTACCGGCGGAGTCTATGCCGCTTTTTTCAAAGTCCGAGCGGTCAATCTTTTGTCCCAGCACCCGGTCCGGCACTGTGCGTGACCGTACCAACCCTTTGATATACACTTCTACCGTAAAGGAGTCCACTTTTTTGTTATGTTCCTCCCGCTTTTTAATGGCCTGCCGCATAATCTGCACCGCCGGGTCTTCGCCCCGCCTGATGACCACTTCGGGCAGGGTCAGCTCCTGCGGCTGCAGCCGGAAGTTGACCACAAGATCCGCGGCCTCCACCTGCACTTCCCTTTCCTGCAAACGATAGCCCACATGATGGCACACCAGCACATAGCTGCCGGGGCTGAGCGATAGCGTGTAACGGCCCTGGCTATTGGCCACTGCGCCTTTGCCCGTGCCCTTCACCGTGATGGAACAAAAGCCAAGGGGGGCGCCGCTTTCACCGGCAACGGTGCCATTGATGGTGGCCGCCTGCACGCCGGCCAGTTGC
The DNA here is from genome assembly GCA_965365435.1 of uncultured Flavisolibacter sp. GTDB lineage: Bacteria > Bacteroidota > Bacteroidia > Chitinophagales > Chitinophagaceae > Flavisolibacter. Next base: position 16,264 of record CBDUBQ010000005.1, on the reverse strand, counting down.
CAAAGAAAAACAGTCGTCAGCAGAACCCGTTTCAACAAAAGTGACATAGTATGAAATTAGCGCCGGGCACAAGGCGCCGGCAACCGCACCACCGGATTGTGCCTTATTTAACAGCCCGCCTTTGGGCCGGGCGCAGAGAGCTGCCGCTCATGGCGGCAAAACCTGCCACCAGGCCACCCACCAGTGCCGTTAGCGATAAGAGGTAAAATGAATTTCCGTTAAGCGGAAAAATCTGGGCGATCTTTTGTGTCAGCAGGCCTTTGTTGCGAATGTGAATAAACAATGCAAGGCCGCCCCATAAAAAGCAAATGGCGGTAAACCCAGCCAGGTAGGCCAGGCCAATGGTTTGCCGGACGAGCAAGGCCACCGAAAACGCAACAATAGCAATGCTCCACCAGGGCAGGTAAAGACCGGCAATAAAACTAAAAGCGGCCGTAAGCAGGGTGGCTAAGATAAAACGCATGAGGATCGTTTAAGCTTTGTTGAATTGAAGTTTACCGATGATGCGCTTGTCGGTTTTTTCCGACTGCTTCATCATCCACAGGCGATAATATTTGCCGGCTACCCAATCGTCAACAAAATTGTCGTAAAACCGCGAGGCAGGGTTTCCGCTTTGTCCGGCGGGGTAAATGCCGTAGGCCTCTGTTTCGGGTGTCAGGTGTACGATCATGCGCCAGCTAGGCCCGTTGTATTTTGTAAAGGCATTGAGCACATTGCCCCAGCCGCCGGCTTCTATCCGGTAGCGGCCAAGGGCAGGAAGGGCATCGCGGAGCAGGTGCTGAATGGCGCTCTCCTTGTGCTTCCACCATTCCAGCCCGCCGGGCGCCGCTTTTTTAGCCAGTTGGCCAGCCGCCAGCTTAAACGCGGTGGTCACCTGCTGGCGCAATGTTTCTATTTCGGGTGTGTTGATGTTATCTATAAAACGGAAGGCCGAATCGCGGACAAGATTTTCAAAAAGTGTTTGCTCGGACGGATAGGTAATGGCCTTGCCGATGCGGGCAAATTCGTCGGTCCAGATTGCTTTTTCCAGGCTGTCGAACCAGGTTTGATAGACAGTGGCCGCGGTTGACGAAGCAGTGACCTGGAAGTTCCAGTTGCGCACATCAGCGGCCAGTTTTTGCTCCTCCCCGTTCAGGTATTCCTGGTCGAGATGTTTGAACAGGAACGGCACCACCATCGCCGCCAGCGGGCTGTAAACATCATTTTGCAGCCGCATCATCTGCTGGGGTGTAATGCGCTGTGCCGTATCGAGCTGCCGGTAGGCGGACAGGCCTCTTGTTTCGATGTAATCGCCGGGAATAAAATAAGGATAGCTGCCGTCCACCGGACGCTGGTTGGCGCTTTGCAAAAAGCCTTGCGGAGGGTTGAGGGCATGCGGATTGTCCTGCTGCGGAATCCACCCTTTCCACCCATAGGCACTGTCTTCGCCCGGCAATACGTAAAGCCCCTGCCCCGGCCAACGCAGCGGAAAACGACCTTGCTGGGTGATGGCTATATCTCCGTTTTTGGCGGCAAACAAAAAGTTTTGACCGGGCACATAAAAGGGTTTGATAGCCTCGGCGTATTCGGCGTAGTTAGTGGCCCGGTTGAGCCTGTAAATGCCCAACAATTCATTGGAAGAGTCGTGGGCCGCCCACCGTATGGCCAGGGCCGTAGTGATAGTGCTGTCGCCGTTGTTAAATGTCCTATCGTAGATCACCGGCCCAAAAACGGTGTACGCCACGGTATCGGTCAGTACGCTCCCGTCGGTCTTTTTAATTTGCTCCACCTTCATTTCGCACGCCTGCCAACGGCCATTGTACCAATACTCCCGGCGGCTCTCGTCTTTAAAACGGATGCGGTAATAATCAATCACATCCCGCTGGGCATTGGTGACGCCAAAGGCGATGCTGTCGTTGAAGCCAATAAGCACACCCGGGGCGCAGGGGAATGTAGCCCCGTAAACATTGGTGGTGGGCGTGTGCAACTGCATCTCGAACCAGATGGACGGCAGCGAAAGCCGCAGGTGCGGGTCGTTGCAAAGGATAGGCGCTCCGCTGGCCGTTTTGCTGCCGCTCACCGCCCAGTTGTTGCTGCCGTTAATATCAACCGGCTTTGGCACACGAACAGGATTCACCGTGGTATCATTTTCATAATAAAGAGAATCAACTGAGGCCGGCGGTTGCGGAATGGCGGCAGAAGCGGTGAAAACCGTGCCTTTCGGAATAATCGGCTGAGTGGAGTCGGGCACCTGCGGAAAAAGGGCCGCCATGTCCTGAAGCGAAAGCACCGATTTCATATTGGTAAAGGGAAGGTCGCGGGCAAGGCCAAGCCCGGCCAGGTCGGCGGCTATCAGTTTGGCAAAAAGTGCAATCTTCAGATTACTCCAGGGTTCGGGCCGGTAGCCGAGGAGCTTAAACTCAAAAGGCAGGCTTGCTTCGGAAAGGTTTTTAATGTAGCTGTTCACACCAGCCGTATAAGCGTCGAGCACTGCCTTTGTGGTAGGATCTTTTTCCGCCTCCTGCAACATCCGTTCGGCGGCAAACACCATTCCCATGCGCCGCTGCAGGCGGTCCACGTTCACCAACTGTTCGTTAGCCAGCACTTCGCTGAGCCGGCCGGCGGCATACCGCGTTTGAAAATCCATTTGCCAGAGGCGGTATTTGGCGTGCAGGTAACCTTGTACAAAATAGGCGTCTTCGTCGTGGCTGGCAAAAACGTGTGGCACCAGCCGTTCGTCGAGATATACTTCCACTGCTCCTTTCAGACCGGCAAAGGCCAGTTCTTCGTCAAGGCTTTCACCTTCGGCATCGGCCGTTTGCCAAATGCCCGACTGAGGACTGAGAAACTGGCCAAGCGCCGGCACGCTCCCCCATCGCTTGTTGAGGGCAAAAATCAGCGCTGCGGCAACAACCGTACTGATTAAAAACGGAACAATTCGCATAAGCAATAAATAGGGGCGAAAGATAGGAAGGATAATGAGAGATTGTGATAGGGGCATACCGGATACGCCTGCTTGCAGGGATGCAGGCAATTAAAAAACGCTATAGGTTGGCGTAGAAAAAAGGGCGGCAGGAGCGGCGCCGCCGATGAGGCCACCAGCGGCAGACGAAGCAGAAAAAGGCAAAAAAAATCTCCGCAGTGGCGGAGACGATCAGGTGAGTCGGCGGCCAGATGCTTACTTCGGTATCAGCGTTTTGCCTTCGGTGGCCATGCAGACAGCCATGTTTTGCAACAGCGTTTTTTGTTCTTCATTCAGGCTGATCACCATCTCTTTTCCATCGGTGCCGGTGAGGCGGATGGACGCTACTTTTTTTGTCACCAACCGGTTGAGCCACGAAGGATTCGTTGGCAGGTTTTTAAAGATAAAATGAAAGGCGCCTTCGCAGTTCATGGAGCCGCTGTTGCGGAAAATGGCGCGGGTGCGTTCGCCTTCAAAAATAACGTTGGCGGTTGATTCCGAATCGAAACATTTGTTATCGCCGTTCATCCACACAAAAAAGTCAATTTCTTTTGGCGTGGCATCGGCCGAGATGGAAACCGTAAGCCCGTTGCCGGTAAAATTCTGAAAACCTGTGGACAGCTTTGTTTCGTGGGTAAACGCATCCACTGTTTTCTTCAGCTTGCAATCCTGTGCCGGCGATAAGAAAGGCAACAGCAGAAAGGCGAAGAAGATCTTTTTCATCAGGTTGATTTAAGGCTTAAAAATAAAATGCCGGGCTTTATAATAATGACAGGCCTTGTTAATTCTGACCGAATATTGGACCCGGCGATGCATCTTACCGCCTTACCGGCGCAAGCACGCCGGCAGCGATCACCGCAGGCTTTCGAAGCTGTATTTTACATTGCTCCAAAACTGGTCAAGAGCCAACAGGCGCTGCTTGAAAAAAGCAATCAATCGCGGCCAGTCTTCTTTTTTAAAAACCGAAACACCTTCCAGTTGGATGCCAATGCGGGAAACGGTGCGCCCCCACTCATCGGTGGTGTGCAGTTGCCACTGCCATTCTTCGCCTACGGCTTCGGTCAACAACGATTGCAATTGCCGGAACTGCTCGAAATAAAGCTGCTGGATACCGGCATCGCGGTGGCTGATTTCAATGGCGATAGTGGCCTTTCTATTATCGGCCTCCATGCGGAAGCGGATGTCTTTTTCACCGGTTTTGTAGTTTACCCAATTGATTTTTTCGCCTTCGGCCGAAGGCAGCGGCGCCAGGTACTGCCCAAAGGCCGTCCAGAACGCCTGCTTTAGCCGGGCCGCTTCCTGCTTCGAATACATACGGGCAAAGGTAGAAGGCCCGGCCGGCACCGGCACAGGAAAAAGGGTGGCCGCAGCAAGAAGGTTGATGGTAAAGTTTCACCACCTGTTGTGGCTTGGTCTCCCCAAAGAAGTTTGCAGCCGGCAGCTTGATAGCTTTTATAAAGGCAGCCGAAAATTGGCATGTATTTTCATTAACTAAGACAGAACCAAAAACGAAAAACACATGAAACAAGCGTTGGAAAGACTGGTGAAGAAAGGCGATACGCAGGGAAAATATGGTATTCAGTCGGCCTTGATGATGATCTTATTATTCCTCACTTTTTGGGGCATCAGTTTTTATCTGCTGGTCAACAGCCTGGCCTGATCGTATTACCGAAAAAGAATAGTTGCAGTGGTGGGTTTGGCGTATGCAGCAAAGGAAAACTGCAACATTGTAAGGCTTCCGAAAGGAAGCTTTTCTTATGGCGCAGTAGCCAATTGGCCAGTGGGTTTGCCACAGGATTGCACCGTGGAGGCTGGAGCGATTGCCAGCGATCTGGCGCCATTAATTATCTTTGAAACATGCCCACAAAACTTTCTGTCAACATCAATAAAATGGCAACCCTGCGAAACAGCCGTGGCGGCAACCATCCCGATGTCACCAGGGCGGCTATAGACGCCCAGCGTTTTGGCGCCGATGGCATCACGGTTCACCCCCGCCCCGACGAACGCCACATTCGCTACAGCGATGTACGGAGCATACGCCGCATTATTACCACGGAATTTAATATCGAGGGCAACCCGCGGGAGCAAAAGTTTGTGGACCTGGTGCTGGAGGTGAAGCCCCACCAGGTAACCCTCGTACCCGATGAACTTGGCCAGCTCACATCGGACCATGGCTGGGACACGATCAAAAACAAAACTTATCTGAAAGAAATTATCGGGCAGTTCAAGAGCGCCGGCATACGTGTGTCCATCTTCGTTGACCCCGACCCAAGAATGGTGGAAGCTGCTACTTTCACCGGCACCGACCGGGTGGAGCTCTACACCGAATCGTATGCCAGGCAATACAGCGCCGGCAACCGCGGCGGCGCCATTGTAAAGTATGTAGATGCCGCCCGTAAGGCCAAGGATGCGGGGCTGGGAGTAAATGCTGGCCACGACCTGGACCTTAACAACCTCAAATATTTCAAACAAAATATTCCCTGGGTAGATGAAGTCAGCATTGGCCATGCGCTTATCTCCGACGCCATCTACCTCGGCTTCGAAAATGCCATACAGCTCTACAAGCGACAGTTGGCCGAATAGGTGGTTCGCGGCTTCAGGCAAAAAAAGGGCAACGAAAAAAATCGTTGCCCTTTTTTGAATAATAAAATTCCCCTGTCCGGTTACCGTTTCAGTTTGCGTTTCCAAAACGGCTTTTTCTCCTGCCGGGCAATCGCTACCACCCCGGCTATGATGAGCGCCGAAATAGCCACGGTGGCCAGCAATTTATAATTCGTGAGCCGAGGCGGCACGTAGGTGGGCCCTTCGTCGTTGAAAAGCGCTGGTTCTTTTACATAGCGGCCGCTTTCGGGCATTCCTCTCTTCCAAAATTCGCGGGCCATTTTGTGCAATGCTTTGCGGGCTTCATCGCCGTACATGCTGCAGCCGTGGCCCGAAGCAATCACGTTTGGCTCAAGGGCGGCCAGGGCTTTTACCGAACGGGCGGCCGAACCCCAGTCGGGCGTGAAATACTTCGGCGGGCCGCTCAGCACTCTTTTTTGGCTCATGACAGAAAAAATAGATTCCTGCCGGGTGGTGACGATGGCATCGCCGGCAATGAGCACACCGTCTTTTTCGCGGAACAGGCTGAGGTGGCCGGGGGTATGGCCCGGCGTGTGCAGCCACTGCCAGTCGGGCAGCTCGGTGATGGTTCCGCCCTCGGGCAACTCCTTCATATATTCCTGCACGTCTATTGGTCCGCTTGGGTACACAAAAGCCATGGAGGCCATCATGCCGCCGCCCACCGTGGAGTCGGGTGGCGGATAAGAAGCTTTACCAGTGAGATAAGGCATCTCCATGTGGTGGCAGTAAACGGGTACCCGCCACTCGGCCGCCAGTTGCTGCAGCGCCCCGCGGTGGTCGAAGTGGCCGTGGGTCAGCAGGATGGCTGCCGGCACGGCACCCGGTTCCATCACTTCCGCAATCATGTTTTTAATTTTTGCATACGACGACTTCAGCCCGGTGTCCACCAGCACCCACCCCGGCTGCTCCTGGCTTTCAATGATATAAACGTTTACAAACACATCTTTCATGCGCCACACTCCCGGCGCCACGGCAAAGATGTTATTGACGATATGCCTTTCTTCGGTAGCAGATATTTCTCGTCTGTCAACAATCCGTTTGTCCATAGAAGGGTTTTTGTTTGGGGAAGGGCACAAATAACATACCACGGCCGGTGTAGCGGCCGGGCTGGCAGGCTGGAAAATCACCACCTCGCTCCCACCTGCAAGGAAATGGTAAATCGCGGTGCTGCCGGTAAACAAACAGGAATTTGCCTGTTCTTTGTACGGCACAGCTTTTTAAAAACAGCCGCATGAAAACAATCTCTACACTATTCCTCCTTCTTTTTGCACTGGCCGGCGCCGGGCAAAAAATAATAGTCCGCGACATTAAGTCGTTCGGCGCCAGGGGCGATGGAAAAACCAACGACCATGCGGCATTTCAGCGGGCGGCAGCTTTTTTCAACGACCGCGGCGGGCACGGAAAGCTGGTCATTTCGAAAGGCACTTACCTGGTGGGCCAGCAATCGGTGCAAAAAAAAGACAAAGGAAGGCCTGTTTTTGAAGGCGAAACGCTGCTTCTTTTTAAAAACCTTTCGAACCTGACCATTGAAGGCGTCAACCAGCCGGTAGTGCGCTACCGTAGCGGCCTGCGTTTCGGCAGCTTTGTACCCGCCACAGAACAGGCATCTGCCAACGGCAATAATTTCTTTGAAATAGGCGCTGCCGCCACCATTAAAAATGCCATCGAGCTGTCGAACTGCCGGAATGTTCAAATCCTGAACCTGGAGCTGGATGGCAACAACGAGGGCATTGTGCTGGGAGGCATTTGGGGCGATATGGGCCGCCAGCTTCCGCATAGCGGCATCTGGCTGCAAAACAGTACCGGCGTGGTGGTGACAAATGTTTATGTCCACCATTTTGCCCTCGACGGAATGGTGATCTCCAATGCCACCGCCAGCAACAGCGCCACCGACCGGATCGTGATCAGCAACAGCCGTTTTGAGTACAATGCCCGGCAAGGCCTGTCGTGGGTGGGCGGCACCGGCCTGGCGGTTGTGCGGTCGAAGTTCAGCCATACCGGAAAAGGCAAATTTATGTCGCCGCCGGGGGCCGGTGTAGATATAGAAGCCGAGGTGGGGCCGGTTAGGAACGGGACCTTCGTGGACTGCGAGTTTGTGAACAACGCCGGCTGTGGCCTGTTGGCCGATAGCGGCCCAAGCAGCGACTGCATTTTTACCCGTTGCCTTTTTTGGGGTGTCGACTCCTGGTCGGTGTGGGTGCGCAAGCCGCGGTTCACCTTCGACAGTTGTACCGTCCACGGCTCTATTGTGCACGGCTACGATTCGCCAACCGATGCGGATGCCACGAGGTTTATCAATACAGTGTTTGAAGACAAACCGTATAAAGGGAAAGAAGTCTTCGGCCGGTTTTTAATTGAATCGAACGGCGCCCGCCGAATGCGGTTCGACAACTGCACCATGATCGCCAACCGCAAGCACCTGGCCTGGCTAGCAACGGCGGCCAATGCCAAACCCGAAGAAAAGTATCAGCTAAACAACTGCCGGATGGTGTTTAACGGAGAAGTGCCGCCTCTCAACGACTCGTTTATCTGCCGCGATTGCCGCTTTGAAGCCAACCAGCCCTCCACCGGCAAAAAAGCCATCTTTCGCACCGACAAGCAGGGCAAAGTAAAGCCCATTTAAACGGAGAAATAGCCGCGATGGCGTAGGATTATTGGCTATCTTGACCCTCTAAAAATGTGGTCATGATCCCTTCTGTACGACAGCAATACAACCAGGAATTTACCGCCGAAAAATACGATGCTTACGTGGCCGACCTGCAGGCAGTTTTTCCGGGCCAGCTTGATTTCCGGATAGCCGAAACACCCGTTTTTATTCCGCAGAATTTTTGGCAAAAAGTGCATGCGGCCTGCGAAAGCATCGTTGACATTACCCTGACCGAAAACTATCGCCGCGAAAGTGAAAAGGCCATTCCGCCGCAGCTTCGCGTACCGAACGAAAACCGGCATCCGCATTTTATTGCTTTTGATTTTGGCATTTGCCAGGGCGAGGATGGCGAGCTGGAGCCGCAGTTGATAGAAATGCAGGGTTTTCCGACCATTTTTGCCTGGCAGGTAATACAGGCCGATGTGCACAAAAAACATTTTCCCTGGCCGGCCGGTTTTGATATTTACCTCAACGGCTACACCCGCGAACGTTACATAGACCTGCTGCGCCAAACCATTATTGGCAACAGCCGGCCGGAAAATGTGGTGTTGCTGGAAATATTTCCGGAAAAGCAAAAAACCCGTGTTGATTTTTATGCCACCGAGCACCTGATTGGCGTAAAAACCGTTTGCCTGACAAAGCTGATACGCGAAGGTCGCAACCTTTATTACGATCGCGACGGACAGAAGACAAAGATTGACCGCATTTACAACCGCCTCATCTTCGACGACCTCTTTCAACAACCGGCGGACGTGCAGGAAAAAGGGGCGCTGATGATGGAAGACCTGGATGTGACCTGGGTTCCGCACCCGAACTGGTTTTACCGCCTCAGCAAATTTTCGCTGCCATTTATTGATCATTCCTTTGTGCCCTGGACCCGCTTTTTGCACACCGTGGACCCATTGCCGCAAGACCTGGAAAATTATGTGGTGAAACCCTTGTTTTCGTTTGCCGGGCAGGGAGTGATTATTGATGTGACGAAGGAAGCCATTACCGCCATCAAGGACCCGGAAAACTGGATCTTGCAGCGCAAGGTGCCTTATGCTGCCGCCATAGAAACGCCCGACGAACCCGCCAAAGCCGAGATCCGCATTTTTTATTTCTGGCCCGAAGGCGATGAACGGCCGGTTGCGGTTTGTAACCTTTCGAGGCTGAGCAAGGGCAAGATGATTGGTGTGCGGTACAACAAAGACAAAGAATGGGTGGGCGGAAGTTTTTGTTTGTTTGAGCAGGGATAGCATTCGGCATTGCGGAAGTAAAGCAACGGCAAAAGTTGGGCGAGATACAGCCAAAAATTTCAAATAGGCTACTCATTGATGTCCGGCCAAATGGCTCACTGGCTGGCTCACTTCGCAAACGAAAAGAAGAATCGCCGCCCTTTGGCACGCCAAAACAAAGTCAGCGGCCTCCTGCCCCCCGCATTCACTAGAAGGTTAGCAGGTGTTTATTTTAGTCCGTGGTAAGATCAAAAATATGGACGTCTTCCGCGGTAAAGGTTTGGCCATTCGCGTCTTCATTGCCCCGGCGGCAGTCTTCATTATTCCACCAGTATAAAACCTCTGTTACCTTATGCCCGGCAAACCCTTTCGGCAAAAAGCCGGTTTCGCCTGCACTACTCACCTGCCGCGGCCGTCCATCCGTCAAAAACGGGCCCGCACCGAGAAAGTTTTTTTCGCCCGGCCGAATGAATTATTATTGTCTTTGTTAATTCTTTGATTGACCATTTTTCAGCTAAAATTCAAAACTGCTTTGAAAAAACCTCTCGCCACTGCTTTCCTGATGCTGTCGGCTGCTCTTTTTTCCGCCGCCGGCTTTGCACAAAAAAAAGCCACCACACCCGAACGTTGCGCCACCATGAAGCGGGTGGAAATGCAGCTTGCTGCCAATCCCGCCCTTCGTGCAGCCGATATAGCGAAAGCGAAAAAAATCGTTGGCGGCGCCGATGCCGGCCGCTTCCGGCTCCAGAATGTGGTGACGATACCGGTAGTGGTGCATGTGGTACTGTCGAACCCCTACCTGGTGACCGATGCCGACGTACAGGCACAGATAGACAAACTGAATCTTGATTTTTCGGGGCGCAATGCCGATAGCACCAATGCCACCGGTTTTTATGCGCAGCGGGGACGCAGCAACATCCGGTTTTGCCTGGCCCGGCGCACGCCGGCCGGGCAGCCCACCAACGGCATCGAACGCAGGGCCAGCAGCACCGGCTCCAACACCGACGAATCTGTGGACCCCATTAAACGCACGGCACAGGGCGGCCTCGATGCCTGGGATACCGACCGCTACCTCAATCTTTGGGTGGGCCGCGACATCACCGGCCAGGGTGTGCTGGGGTACGCCGACAACCTGGGCCCCGGCAGTTCGCAGGACGACGGCGTGTTTTTAAACATCGAAGCGTTTGGCAGCTCATCCTGTTACGCCACCACACCCTACAACCTGGGCCGCACGGCCACCCACGAGGTGGGGCATTACTTAGGGCTTTACCATATTTGGGGGCCAAACAGCAGCGGCAGTTGCTCCGATGATGACTTCCGGCAGCTACCGGCCAATACCAACTGCTCGTTGCCCGCCGGCCTTTACAATGCCGATGGCCAGGGCAATGGCGCTACCGACATTGGCGATACGCCCAACCAGAGCACAGCCACCTTTGGTTGCCCCGGCGGCACCGTCACCGATGGCTGCTCGGCTGTTGGGCCGGGCATCATGTTCCAGAATTTCATGGATTACACCAACGATGCCTGCCTTACGCTGTTTACGGCCAAACAGGTGGCCCGCATGGAGTGGGTACTGGCCAACTGCCGCGCAGGCCTGGTTTCTTCCACTGCCTGCCAGCCTCCATCCGGCGCCCCGCTGCTCGATGCCGCACCGGTGGCAGCCGTTAATCCCGGCGGTTTTGAGATTGTTGGCTGCGGGGCTGTTTTCTACCCCGATCAACTGAGCTGTCCGGGCGTGCTGGCGCCAAAGTTCAGGGTGGAAAATCGTGGCCAGACAACGCTTACCTCGCTCACTGTCGGCTACAGCCTGAACGGCGGCCCGGCTGTCGTGCAAACTGTTCCGGTCAACATTCCAATGGGCGGCTTTTATGTGGCAACTTTTCCGGCTATCGCCATCGCCACTGGAACGCATAACCTGCGGTTTTTCACCACCGGCCCCAATGGCAGCGCCGATGAGGTGACCGCGAACGACAGCTATACTAAAACCCTGGTGGTAATGGCAGAAGCAATGACGCCGCTGGAGGAAGGTTTTGAAACAAGCCTGCCCCTGCAGGCCTGGGCCGTTGACAACCCTGATTTTGACTTTACCTGGCAGCGAACCACGCCGGGCCGCAATGGCACGGCCGGCAGGTTGTCCATAGACAACTACAGCAACGATGGCTACCGCCACCGCGACGACCTGCGCAGCACCACCCTTGCGGTGGATGCGGCAGCTTCCTACACCCTAAACTTCGATTTGGCCCATAAAAATTATCCCGATCCGGAATACACCGATTCGCTGTCGGTGTTTGTATCGCGTGACTGCGGCCAAAGCTTTACCCGGGTTTACCACAAGGGCGGCGCGGCCCTGGCCACGGCCGGTTCTTCGAGCGAGGACTACGCCGAACCGGCCCCCGGCGACTGGCGTACCGAAACCATTACCCTGGCCGGCAGCCTGCTGGCAACGGGCAAGATCATCATCGTTATCCGGAACAACAGCGGGTACGGCAACCAGGTGCACCTAGACAATATCAGCCTGGTAAAAATCGGCGCCCGCGATCTTCGGCTGGCCGCCGCCTCCACGCCCGGCAACAATGTTTGCAGCACGGCCTTTACGCCATTGGTGCAGGTAGAAAATGTGGGCACCGAGGCGGTGACCTCTTTTTCGGTGGGTTACCGCATAGACAATGGCCCCGTGCAGCAGCAGGTTTTTACGCAAACAATTGTTCCGGGCGCAACGGCTACAGTAGCCTTGCCGGCCGCCACCACCACTCCCGGCGCCCATGCCTTCACGGCGTTTACCTTCAGTCCTGTTTCGGCTTCGGGCAGCGGCGATGCAAGGCTGGTAAACGATACGCTGCAAAAAAGCTTTACCGTGGTGCGGCTGTTGCCGGCCACATTGGCCGAAGGTTTTGAAACCGCTTATCCCCCGCAGGGATGGAGCCTCGTAAATCCCGATAACAATGCCACCTGGGTGCGGCGGTCGCCGGGCCGCGGAACCCGCTACAGCGCTTATTTCGACAACTATAACAACAACCTGGTAGGACAAACCGATGATCTGCAAACGCCGTTTTTTGATGTGGCCGGCGCCGATTCGGTGATTGTGACCTTTGACGTGGCGCACAAATATTTTCCCGGCCTTTTTGGCGCCTCCACCGACCGGCTCACCGTTCTGTCCACCGCCAACTGCGGCAACAGCTTTACGGCGGTGTACAGTAAGGCCGGAACGGCGCTTGCAACCGCCGGCAGCAGCGAAGACGATTATTTATTGCCGGCCGCTACTGACTGGCGCACCGAACGGGTAGTGCTGGGCGGCACTGCCACTACAGGCGGCAGCCTGGGCCTTGCGTTTCGCAACACCAACAGTTTTGGCAACAATATTTTTATAGACAACATAAGCATTGCCGCCGTGTACAAACGCGACCTTCACCTGCTGCAGGTGCAGCAGCCGGGCAGCTTCGTGTGCACGCCCACGGTAACGCCGGCCATCCGGGTGCGGAACGAAGGCACGGAAACCGTACAGGGTTTTTCCGTGACTTATACCGTGAATAACGGACCGGCCCAAACACACACGGCAACTGGCCTTTCCCTTGTGCGGGGCGCCGAAGCCACCGTGAACCTGCCGGTGGTGACCGGCTTATCCGCCGGCACGTACAGCCTGCGCATTGTGGCTTCGGCGCTGGCCACAGCCAGCGGCACTACCGACCTGAATGCCCGCAACGATACGCTGCGCTATAATTTTTCGGTGCCGGGAAAAGCGGACGCCCCGGTTACGGAATCTTTTATCAACACTACGTTTCCGCCCGCCAATTGGACGGTGCTGAATGCTACCGGCACTACGCTTTGGCAACGGTATGCAACCGGCAATGGCACCGGGGGATCAGCCTTTGTGCGGAACTTTCGGTTGTCGGCGCTCGATCAAAAAGCCGATCTTATTTCGCCCATCATCACTTTTGCCGCCGCTGACTCGGCCCGGCTAAGTTTTGACCTGGCGGCAGCCCCCTACAGCTATGCGGCCAACCCGGGCAGCCTGATGGACACGCTGGAAGTGGTGGTAACCAAAGACTGCGGCGCCAGCTTTACCACCGTGTATAAGAAATGGGGCGAAGAGCTGAAGACATCCGGCGATCCGTTTTCGCCGCAGCCCATTGAGTTTTATCCGCAAACGGCCAGCCAGTGGCGCCGCGAAACGATAGACCTGAGCGCCTTTGCCGCTCAAAGCCCGCTGTTGCTTTTTTTCCGTGTCACGAACAATAATGAAAACAACATTTTTCTCGACAATGTGGCCTTTATCACCCGCATATTGTCGGCTAAGCTGAAAGAACAGGGCTTTCTTGTTTATCCCTCGCCATTTGGCAGCAAGTTTACGGTGTGGCACTACGAGCAACCCACGGCCCTGCGGTACATAAGGGTGATGAATATGGCCGGGCAAACACTTTGGACCCGGCAGTTTACCGGCAATGCCGATAAACAGGTGGCGGTGGACCTTACCGGGCAGGCGGCCGGCGTGTACCTGGTGGAAATGGCTTACTCCAACGGCCGGAAGAACGTTTTGCAAAAGATAATAAAGCAGTAAGAGGGACTGACCAACCTGTTTTTTGTTTTATAGCTAAAAGAAGCCGGGGGCGAAGGCCTCCGGCTTTTTCATTTCGGTGAATGGGTTGAGCAATCGGCGGCGGCGACGGGCTGCCGAACGGGCGGGTGGCGCCGAAGCGGGGACGATGGTGGTGAATGCACAGCGATGCCTTTTCGTGCGGGGGAAGCCGGTGTACAGTGCCGCATTCGGGTGACAAGGACGGCTTGTTACTGCTGTTTACGGCGCCTTACCACCTGCCCCCCGCAGCCTGTTCCCGGCTTACCTTTGCGGGCATGATCGCTACCGAAGAAAAAGTCCTCTTCCGCCACGAGGCGCCGGCCCTGCAAACCATTGCCGACAAGGTATATAACAAGGAGCGCCTGACCGAGGAAGACGGGCTGCTGCTTTTTGAGTTGGCCAGCCTGCCGTTTGTGGGTTCGCTGGCCAATTATGTAAAAGAATCGCTGCATGGCGATGCGGTGTTTTTCAACCGCAATTTTCATATTGAGCCAACGAACGTTTGTGTGTTCTCCTGCCAGTTCTGCTCCTACTCCCGCCTGTATGCCCACCGCGAAGAAGGCTGGGAACTGACAACAGACGATATGCTGAACATTGTAAAACGCTACGACGGGCAGCCGGTGACAGAAGTGCATATTGTGGGTGGCGTGCATCCCAAGCTGAACCTGTATTTTTTTGCCGACCTGTTGAAAAAGATAAAGGCCCACCGGCCCGACCTGCACATCAAGGCCTTTACGGCGGTGGAGCTGGACTACATGTTCCGGAAAGCAAAGCTGAGCGTGGACGAAGGCGTGCAGGTATTGAAAGAAGCGGGTTTGAACTCCATCCCCGGCGGCGGCGCCGAGATTTTTCACCCCGATGTGCGCCGGCATATCTGCGACGACAAGGTGGATGGCGACGGCTGGCTGCAGATACACGAAGCCATCCACAGGGCCGGCTTGCACAGCAATGCCACCATGCTGTATGGCCATATTGAAAAATACGAGCACCGCGTGGACCATATGAGCCGCCTCCGCCAGTTGCAGGACCGCACCGGGGGTTTCAACACCTTTATTCCGCTTAAATTCCGCAACGGCGACAACGACATGAGCAACGTGCCGGAAGTGAGCGTGGTGGAAGATTTTCGCCTCTATGCCATTGCCCGGCTGTTTATGGACAATTTCCCCCACCTGAAAGCTTACTGGCCCATGCTGGGCCGCAAAAACGCACAGCTTTCGCTTTCGTTTGGGGTAGATGACATTGACGGCACCATTGACGACACCACAAAAATTTACTCCATGGCCGGTGCCGAAGAACAGCGGCCCGCCATGAGCACCGGCGAATTAGTGACCCTGATAAAGCAGGTCAAACGAAAGGCGGTGGAGAGGGATACGTTGTATAATGTGGTGAAGGAGTATTGATGGGAGGATATTTGGCTATCGGGATAATTGGTTGCCAGCGACTGACTAGCGGAAGGGCAAGTGGCTGAGGCATTTTGAATCTTAGCTTTGGTGGGCAGAGTTCAACAAAGTGGCACGTGCCGGTTTTTCTTAGCGTTGATTTTAAAGTTTGTTGCTGCGAGTCCGAATATTTTGTGCGGGCACAGATTGGCGTTGGAAATAAGGGGGAAGGTGAGCCCGGAGTAGCGTATATTAGCGAGTTGGCCGAAAGGCGCAAACAGTTATAAGGTCAACTAAATAAAAAAAATCTTAGTGCAGCGGTGTTTCATATTTAATTTATTTCTATATTAGAACAAATATATATTTATGAAACAGAACAAGCTAATCCTCTTAGTGACACTGTCACTGACTATGCTCGCTCTTGCTGTTTATGCAAACATTTCCGCCCCTGCAAATGAGAAAACTCCTATAAAATTCGAATCTTGTGTTATCGTCGGCAGTGGCAGAGCACCGGCCATTGTAAAAGTTTGGGAAGAAAAGGCGGATAACACGAAAGGAAAGGTTTTGATTGAGGAGAGATGGATTCAACGCGACGAAAGAATCCCAATTTCTTCTGAAAGAGGTCGTGTAATTTACGATTACAAGTATCGCAGTGACGATACTTGGAAAACCGATGTGCATGCGTGGTGCCATAGGGGCGATGACACAAAAATTCCTTAACGGAATTAGACGAAAGTTGTAAAGCCTCGGACTAAATCGAGGCTTTTTTGATGTATTCGAACTAACCTAAATTTTGAAAGAAGCTGTGTAACAATGCCCATCGGCCAACATCGGTTTGCTGCTATGCCGGCAGATTTCTATGACTTATCCGAGCTTTTTTTTGTT
>CBDUBQ010000004.1:0-198507 GCA_965365435.1 uncultured Flavisolibacter sp. | reverse complement strand
GGCCCAGCACCGCTTTTTTTAGTCTTTGCCATACACAAAAAAAGTTTAGTGAAACTGCTTTCACTAAACTTCCTCCAAACCCTTGCTGCAACTGGATTACAGCCGGATTCACCAACTATTTTTCAGTAATATGCCTCTTTTAAATGAATAAAAAAACAGCCCGGCATTGGGCTGTTTTTTTATTCCATGTGTATTAAAATCTCGGCATGCCCCCCGGCCCTCTTTCTCCGGCGTTGTTCCGGTTCATCTGCCGGGCTGCGGCTGTTCCAAAATTGCGCAGGTTATAGGTAAAGTGCAGCATAAAGTACTGCTGCAGCACTTCGTTCCGCGTATCTATAATACCAAACTCGTTTGTGGTTCTGGCAATGCTGCGGTTCTGCTTTAATAAATCAAAAACACTCAGCTTGATTTCGCCTTTGCGGTCTTTCAAAATCTTTTTACCGGCACTCATGTTCCAGAGAACATAGCTCTGGTTAAAGCCGGCCGACAGGCCACTGAAATACTGGTTGTTGAAATCGTTCTGGAAGAACCATCCGTTCTTGGATAGCAGGTTCGTCTGAATGCTCAACATATGCTGGAAAAACTCGTTCTTGGTGGCCAATATCTCGTTTTCCACGTCGCTGAAATTGGCCCGGTACGAAATATTGAAATCAACATACTGGCTAACGTTGCTGGCAATGCCAGCTCCCAGCGAATAGGTCGAACTCCGCGTTTCGTTCAGCACCTCGTTGGTCAGGCCGGGTATCCGCGAAAAATTCAGTTCGCCGTTGAGGTTGAAGTTTGATTTGATAAAGCCCAGCGGAACGGCAAACGTCAGGTTCGACCGTACACTCTGGTATCCATCGAGGTTAACGGGCTGCGACAGCCGTGAACCAACCCGCAGTATTTCGCCGCTTACCACCGTGTCCTGCCTGATTTGCGTCACGGCATTGGCCAGAAAATCGGTAGCCGTTTGATAGAAGATGTTACCAACGAGCAACAGCCCCTTCCCGGTATTGGTATAGGTGTACTGGGCGCTGCCGGTGTGCATATACTGTGTGTTCAGGTTTACGTTGCCCACTGTATAAACCGGTGCATCCGATATGTCAATAACGCCCTGCAACTGTGTCACCGATGGTTCGTTTACATTGGTACGGTAAAACAGCCGGATATTGCTCCGGGCCGACACTTTATATCGGATCATGGCATTAGGCAATACATTCTGGAAGGTTTTGTCAACGGTTACCTGCCTTGGAAAGCTCTGGTTGCTTTTCAGGTTGGTGCTTTGATAATTCACGCCAAAGGAGATCATGCGGTCTCTGTCGCCCCAGCGGTACGACAGGCCGCCGTTTTGGGCGGTGGTGCGGTTGTCCAACACGTTCGACAAACTGTCTCTGAACTCAGTGAACTTAAAGTCCGTGGAGTTTTGCTCAAAGATCTTTTGATCGGATTGGCTTTTGGAAAACCGGGGGTTATAATTGAACTGCAACTGCGAATTAGGGCCCAGCGGCTCGGAGTAAGAGATGTTGGGCGCAAGCTGAAATGTATTGTTGGCCTGGTCGGTAAAGCGGTTGGTGGATGTGTCCTGAAAGCCCACCGGATCGAACGTGCGCTGAAAGGTGGTTACGTAAGATTCGCCGTCTCGGTCGTTGTACGATGTGTTGAGGCCAATGGTGAGCGAACGGCCGCGTTTGGCAAATGAGCGACGGTAGAAGATCGAATTATTCAGATTCATGGCGTTGCGGCTGGCATCATTCACATTGGTGTTCAGCGTTTGCGTGGCCCTTGAGCGGGGGCTGTTTGGATTAAAAGAAGTAACCGTTCCCGTGCTTCTGTCGGAAGTGTTGTTTTGAATATTGGCGCTTGGTGTAATAATCAACTGGCTCATGGAGTCAATCCGGTACTCGAACCGCATATTGAAACGGTGGTTGGTGTTGTTGCTGACCGACCGGGTGGTATCGGTGGTGTTGGTAATATAGCTTTTGTCGAAGTAATCGGTGTTCGTAAGCTGCTCTGTTGTGTTTTTTGTGTTGTTGAAAAGATAGCTTCCCGTTACCGTCAGCTTTTTCCCCCACACATCGGAAAAGTTTATGCCCAGTGCATTGGTGCGGTTGATGCCGGCCTGCTGGCCCACCATAAAGTTGCCGGCGCCACCGCCGCCACCCCAGTTGCCGCCACCGCCGCCCGGACGGCCGCCAACTGCACCGCCGCGAAAACCACCGCCACCTCCGCCACGGCCAGGGTTGCTGGTGGCACCCAACAGGTCCTGCTGCGAAAAGTTTTGCTGGTTTACGTTGTTGAAGTTGCCGACGATGGAAATGCGGCGATTGTCTTTCAATAAAGTGGTATTGCCGCCTGCCAGGTACCGCTCATCGGTGCCATAGCCGGCAAACACACGGCCAAACTGGCCATTGCGCATATTGGCTTTGGTTACAATGTTGATGCCTTTTTGCGTATTGCCATCGTCCACGCCACTAAGCTGGGCCTGGTCGCTCAGGCGGTCGAAGATTTGAATCTTGTCAATGATCTCGGCCGGCAGGTTGCGAAGCGCCGCCGTGGCATCATCGCCAAAAAGTTCGCGACCGTCAATGGTAACTTTCTGCACATTTTCGCCCTGTGCTTTCACCTGCCCGTTTTCAATCGTTATTCCCGGAACTTTCCGGGCCAGGTCTTCGGCCGATGCATCGGGATTGACTTTGAACTGGCTGGCATTGATCTGCAGCGTATCGCCTTTTTGTGTAGCCGGCGCTATGCGGGTACTGATGACCACGGTTGCCAAATCATTTAATGCATTTGGTGCCAGCGTAATCTCAACGGTTACGGCGCCGGCCGACGTTGGATCGAGACTTACGGTTGATGAATCGAGCCGGATGCCACGGATGACTTCTTTAAAACCAACATAGGAAATGCCCAGCGAAAAACTGTCGGCCGGGAGTTCTGCAAATAAAAAGCGGCCGGACGAATCGGTGATGGCGTTGCGCACAACGCCGGTAGTGCCCACACTTTGCAGGCGCACACTGGCGCCTTTCAGCGGCGTGGCACCCTGCTGCTCCCGTATAAGGCCACTAATGCGGAACTGCGCATGTAAAAAGGAAGAAAAAAGCAAAGCCAATAACAGGGGTAGAACTCTTCTGTGCATAGTCACTCGTTGATCGCTGCTAAACAAAGCTGTAAAAATAGTGCCGTTGCAAGGTCGGGGCAGGTTAATTAAGGCTAATAAAACAAAGAGAAACAGGCAATGGGCAACAAGCAATAACAAAGAAGGCATTGCAGTGGTTGTATCGAATTGCCCGTTGCCTGTTGCCAATTGACTATTGATTATACCAATTTCACGCTGTTTACTCTCAGCCGAAATGGCCGTATCTTCGCTGCCCCAAATATGTAGAATATGGAGTATAGCAGAATTGTAGCCGTCACCGGTTTGCCCGGCCTCTACGAAATCCTCAGCAGCAAAAGCGATGGCGCTATTGTGCGGTCGCTCGACGATGGAAGCACCAAATTTATCTCCAGCCGTGTGCACAATCTTTCGCACCTCGAAAGCATTGAAATTTACACAGCAGGCGAAAATGTTTCGCTTTCCGACGTGTTTGCAGCCATGAAAAACAGCAGCGATCCGTTGCCCGACCCGAAAGACAACAAAGCCTTGAAAAGCTATTTTGAAGCGGCTTATCCGGATATGGACTTTGAACGGGTTTACACCAGCGACATGAAAAAAATGGTGAACTGGTATAATGTGCTGCAAAAGCACAATATTGATTTTACTATCAAAGAAGAGGAGCCGGCCGAAGGTGAGGAAGGCGACGGCGCAGAGCCGAATGTTGCCGAAACGCTGGCGGCGGCCGATGAAAAAGTAGTGATGGAAGTGGGACCCGGATCGGTGCCCGAGGTAGCCGAGACAAAGACTAAAAGCAGGAAGAAGAAAACCGAAGAATAACTAATAGATGACAGTTGGCAGATGACGGATGACAGATTAAGCAATTTATTGTTGTCATCCGTCATCTATCATCAATCATCCTGTTCGAACCCTCAACCCTAACCTACACACATGCAATACACTGCCAATATCGCCAGCGTGCCACGATCGTACCTGCCTGGTGATTATAAAATAAAAGACTGGGATTCGCTGGAACCTTTTTTTAAAGAATTACAGGACCGGCCGCTAAATACCCGCGAAGAACTGGAGGCCTGGCTAAAAGACCTGAGCGAACTGGAAGCCGTGGTGGGCGAAGATGCTGCCTGGCGGCAGATACGCATGACCTGCGACACGGAGAACAAAGAACTGGAAGCTGCCTTCACCTTCTTCGTAACAGAAATACAGCCGAAAATGCAGCCTTATGCCGATAAGCTCAATCGTAAACTGGTAGAGAACCCATACACCAAAACACTTGAAGGCGAAGCCTACAGCGTTTATCTGCGCAACGTGCGCAAAAGCATAGAGCTTTTCCGCGAAGAAAACATCCCGCTGCAATCGGAGATAGCCGTGCTGGCCCAGCAATACGGCGTGATCAATGGCAAAATGAGCGTGGAAATTGACGGACGCGAATACACGCTGCAGCAGGCCGCCAAGTTTTTGGAAAATCCCAACCGTGACCTGCGGGAGCAGGTGTACCGCAAAATTCAGGAGCGCCGCCTGCAAGACAAAGAGCAACTGAACGAGCTGTTTTCAAAGCTGGTAAGCCTGCGGGACAGAGTGGGAAAAAATGCCGGCTTTGACAATTACCGCGATTACAAGTTCGCCGACCTGGGCCGTTTCGATTATAAAAAAGAAGATTGTTTTCAGTTTCACGAAGCCGTAAAAAACCAGGTGCGCCCGCTGGTGGATTTTATTTACGACCGCAAGCGGCAAAAGCTGGGATTGCCCACGCTGCGTCCGTGGGATACCGAGGCCGAACCTGATGGCGTAAAACCGCTGACGCCATTTGCTACCGGCGAAGAGTTGGTGGAGAAGACCATTGAATGCTTCCGCCGTATCCATCCATTTTTTGCCGACTGCCTGACCAAAATGCGGGAAATGGGACGGCTGGATTTAGACAGCCGCAAGGGCAAGGCGCCGGGTGGCTACAACTGTCCGCTGCCCGAAACCGGTGCGCCGTTCATTTTTATGAATGCCGCCGGGCAAATGAGCGACGTTACCACCATGGTGCACGAAGGTGGCCATGCGGTGCATTCCTTTCTGGCACACGACCTTCCGCTAACGGCGTTTAAAGAATATCCCATGGAAATTGCCGAAGTGGCGTCTATGGCCATGGAGCTTTTCAGCATGGACTACTGGGACGTATTTTTCAACAATGAAGAAGACTTGCGCCGGGCAAAACAGCACCAACTGGAACGGGTCATTACCATCTTTCCCTGGATTGCCACGATTGACAAATTTCAGCATTGGGTGTACGAAAACCCCAACCACACCTTAACCGAAAGAGAGGAAAACTGGCGCAGCATCCTCAACGATTACACGTCTATTACCATGGATGTATCGGGGCTGGAAGAATACCGCCGCTTTAGCTGGCAGCGGCAACTGCACCTGTACGAAGTGCCGTTTTATTATATCGAATACGGCATTGCCCAACTGGGCGCTATCGGGCTTTGGAAGCAGTTTAAAGAGAATAAAGAAACAGCGGTTCATAACTACATCACGGCCTTGCAGTTGGGCGGAACAAAGACGTTGCCGCAGTTGTACGAAGCCGCCGGATTGAAATTTTCTTTTTCGCCGGAATACATCAGTGAACTGATGCTGTTTGTGCACGGCGAAATGGAAAAGATAACGCATCCGAACGTTGTCTGAACCACGATTTTTGGGATTTATGGATGAGTAGGATAAATAAGAGGCGCTCCTTGGAGCGCCTCTTATTTTGCTGGCCTCCTGTCTGCCACCCGATCTTTATTGCCCTTGCTTTTTTGCTTACCTACGCAATGTGTAAATGAAATTTGCGGAGGCAGTTGTGGTATCCTTTTCTTTCACCTATTGTACTGTTTGAACCGGCAAATTTTGGACAAAAACCAAGGTGGTTATTTACTTATCTTGCCGGCCGTAGCAGTTACCACTCTTCGTGCGATAAAAACTATTTTTATTTTTCAATACGATAAATTATGCAACTCTCTGCCAAACTCATACAACTTCTGCCCCTGCAAACCGGCAGCGGCCGCAACGGGCAATGGAAAAAACAAGACGTGATCGTGGAAACCGACGGGCAGTATCCAAAAAAGATCTGCATCTCCGTATGGGGCGACAAGATCAACGAAGACCTGCTGAAAGTGGGCAACCGCCTGAAAATTGATTTTGATGTGGAAAGCCGCGAGTTCAATGGCCGGTGGTACACCGATGTAAAGGCATGGAAACTGGAACTGGAAGGCGCCGCACCGGCTGCTGCCGCAACTTCGGGCGATGATCCGTTCGGGCAAAGCTTCACGAGCAGTGATGAGGAAGACGGATTGCCTTTCTGACAACAAAGTAGCGTTAACAGACGTTACAACTTCTTTGCGTAGTCCTGTTTCCACACAGGACTTCTTTATTTTTATCCCTATTTCTCTAACGAACAAAAACACATCAAAACCATGAGAAGACTTGTGCTTATTGCCTTGTTTGTGTCCGGTATCAGTGCGGCATGGGCGCAAACGGCCGCTGGCTACCAAATGCCCGCTAAAGATGTGGCGGACCTGCTTCTGGCCAAACCCACACCCACCGTTAGCCTTGACAGCAAAGGCGAGTGGATGCTCCTGAGCGAACGCAACCCTTACCCAACCGTAGAGGAGCTGGGACAGCCCGAGCTGCGCATTGCCGGCCTTCGGCTCAATCCTGCTAATTTTTCGCCCAGCCGGCAAGTGTATATCAACAATTTTAAGCTGCGCAACGTCCGGAGCGGCAAAGAAGCAACCGTGACCGGGCTGCCGCCGGTATTGCTGGCCTCTAACGTTAGCTGGAGCCCTTCGGAGGCAAAGCTGGCTTTTCTCAACACCGGCGCAGCGAAGGTTGACCTTTACGTGGTGGACGTTAAAACCATGAAGGCCACAAAAATCAACAAGCAGGCGGTAAACAACACCTTGGGTGCTGCTTATGCCTGGGTGGACGATAACACCATCCTGTACAAAGCCACCATCGCACCAGCCGGTGCGGCGCCCAAAAAGAGCATCACGCCCAAAGGCCCGGTTGTTCAGGAAAACGCCGGCAAGGCAGCCCCCGACCGTACCTACCAGGACCTGATCAAGTCGCCGCACGACGAAGACCTGTTTCAGTTTTACGGCACCTCGCAACTGGTGCTGAACCGCGGTGGCGCAGAATCAAAGGTGGGCAGCCCGGCGATGTATCTCACTGTTTCCCTGTCGCCTAACAAAGCTTTTATGATGACCCGCACCATCCGCAAACCGTTTTCGTACCTGGTAACGGCGGGTGGTTTTCCTACCACGGTGGCCATTGCCGATACCAAAGGCAAAGTGGTAAAACAAGTAGCGGTGCTGCCGTCGAGCGAAGGCACGCCAAGCGGTTACGATAATGTGCAGAACGTTCCGCGTGGTTTTGAATGGCGCGACGATGAAGCGGCAACCGTGGTGTGGGCGCAGCCGCTCGACAGTGGCCTCATCCGGAAAAAGATGGACTACCATGACGTGGTTTATTCGCTTTCGGCGCCGTTTACAGGGGTGCCAAAGGAGTTGTTTAAAACCACGATGCGCTACCGCGGTACCACCTGGGGCAATGCCACCCTGGCCCTGGTAACAGAGGGGCTGCGTTCGAAGCAAATGTCCCGGGTGAGCCGTTACAACTCCGCCACCGGAACGTTGGAAAAATTGTATGACCTGGCGCAAACCGATGCTTATAACGACCCCGGTGAGCCGGTAATGGCAAAGAACGGCTGGGGGCGCAATGTGATTGTAACGGTGGATGGCGGTACTAAGCTGCTGATGAACAATACAAAGGGCTCTTCGGCAAAAGGCGACCTGCCCTTCCTGGCAAAGTTTGACCTGGCTACCAAAAAGAACAACGTTATCTGGCGCAGCGCCGAAGGAACCTATGAGTATGTGATAGATGTGCTGGACCCCCAGAATCTTACCCTGGTCACCCGTCGCGAAACGGCAACCGATGTGCCTAACTTTTTTCTGAAGGACCTGGTACGCAAAATTGCCGACCGGCCACTCACAAAGTTTGAAAACCCCTACCCGCAACTGGCGGGCGTAAGCAAACAAAAGATTTTTTACAAGCGTGCCGATGGTGTCAGCCTCACCGGCGACCTTTACCTGCCCAAAGGCTACAACAAAGAAAAAGACGGCCCGCTGCCCGTGTTTATGTGGGCTTATCCCCGCGAGTTCAACTCGGCCGATGATGCCGCACAGGTAAGGGGCTCGGAGCATCGCTTTACCACCATCAGTTGGGGCTCGCCCGTGTTTTATGTTACCCAGGGTTTTGCCGTGCTGAACAATGCCGAGTTTCCTATTGTGGCCAAAGGCAACGGCAAACCCAACGACAATTTTGTGGACCAGTTAAAGATGAATGCCGAAGCCGCCATCAACGCCCTGGCAGAAATGGGTGTTGGCGATCGTAACCGGGTGGCTGTGGGTGGCCACAGCTACGGCGCCTTTATGACGGCCAACCTGCTGGCACATACCAATCTTTTTAAAGCCGGTATTGCCCGCAGCGGTGCCTACAACCGTACCCTGACACCGTTCGGCTTTCAAAACGAAGAGCGTACATTTTGGGAGGCGCCAGACCTGTACATGGGCATGAGTCCGTTTACTTACGCCAACAAAATAAAATCGCCGCTGCTGCTCATTCACGGCGAGGCCGATAACAATTCCGGCACTTTTCCCATCAACAGCGAACGCCTGTTTAACGCCGTAAAAGGTCATGGCGGCACGGTGAAGCTGGTGATGCTGCCTTACGAGTCGCACAGTTATGCCGGCAAGGAAAACCTGCTGCACATGCTGCACGAGCAGGGACAGTGGCTGGAAAAACACGTGAAGAGTGCGAAGTCGGCGTTTTAACTTCCGATAGCGAGTCAAAAGAGAAAGCCATTCTTTAAAGAGTGGCTTTTTTTACGCATTTTTTGCAGCGCCACTTCTGTTCGATTTGCGATGAATGCTAACAATCCTGCTGGAACAGGCCTAGTCTATAACGACGGTTTGCAGGCCGTGAAGCCGCTGAACATCAACTGCCGATCGTTGATCCTATACCATATTCGCGTTACAGTTCATTGGTGGTTAGAGCAAAAACTCTTTAAATCGGGAAACAAAGTCGTGTGGATGAATAATTGGCAGCTTAGCAGGAAAATAGTCGTGGACATTTTTAGTTATAATTGCGTTGGCTTCTCCAGCCAGTGCACTTTCATATTGGAGGCCATCTTCTAAATCTATAAAACTACTGTCCAGTACCGAACGCACTGCTGTGGATTTTACTGTTGTAATTTCGAGGCCGGAAAACACAGCCTTCATCTGACTCTTGTGCTTTGCTTTGTCCTTAATAAATTTGGCGAAAATAAAGTTCGTAATCAGAAAGGTGAATGGAGAAACAATTGGTTTTCCAAAATAAGCTCTTATTATTTGAACACAATCTACGGCCAATGAATGATCATGTGAAGACTGGTCGAGATAATCAATTACAATATTCGCATCGAGAAAAATACGGTTCACTTTTTAATGTCCTTAAAAAGTTCGTGAAGGATATCAGCTGACCCCGTACGGTAAAGGCCTGCTGTTTGCTCAACCCATTCGTCTTTTTCCAACTTTTTTGGTGCCTGTCGCTTAGCAGAGGCTATCAGCTCATCTATAAACTGCGACATACTTTTATTCTGTTGGCGTGCATGGCGCTTCAGAAACTTTTTGTTTTCGGCTGAAATTAATATAGTCAACTTTTCCTGCATTGTTCCTGTTCCGTATAAAACTACAATTTAGTACGAAAAATACAGATGGACAAGCGTAGAGAAAATCTAAAATTTATCTTGTTCAACCGCTGCAGTCTTTACACAAACCTTTAATCACCACCTGCACATTTTCGCTTACATACCCTTCCGGCAGTTCAATCTTTGGCGAAACGACATCATCAAGACAAATTGTTTTCTCGCAATTGGTGCAGATAAAATGGACATGTTCATCGTGGTGATGTCCTTCTTCGCACTCTTTGCACAAAGCATACAGCACGGCATTGTCGGCGGTAGGAATGGTGTGGATGATGCCTTTTTCGGTAAAGGTTTGCAGGGTACGGTAGATGGTGACGCGATCGTATTTTTCGCCTACTTCTTTTTCAATATCGCCGTGCGTCAGCGCATCGCCGCTGTTCAGGAAAAGCGAAAGGATCCGCCGCCGGCTTTCGGTAGAGCTGAGCTGCCGGTGATGCAGAATATCATTCAGCCGGGTGGTTACGCTTTTTGGCTCCATCAGTTGGTCAAAAGATTTTGAATGTCGTTATTCATTGTTTTTAGTTCCGACGGCTTCAGGCCATCATAGATCTTTACCACCTCGCCCTGCCGGTTTACCAGCGCTACAAATTGCGTATGCAGAAAGTCCACCCCTTCGCCCGACACAAAATTATCCGGGTCGTCAATTTTAAAGCTGTACCGGGCGGTTTTGTACAGGCTGTCTTTGGCGCCGGTGAGAAACTGCCAGCGGGCAGTGTTCACGCCCATCGAGTCGGCGTACTGCCGCAGCCGGGCGGCCGAGTCGCGGGCCGGATCGGAAGTAAAGGAAAGAAACAGCACATCCGCATTGTTTTTAAATGCCTCGTAGGGGGCCTTCAGGTTGTTGTTCATTCGCGGGCAAACCGATGTGCAGGTGGTGAAAAAATAATTCACCACGCCCACCTTTCCTTTCATGTCTTCGTGGGTAAAGCGCTTGCCATCCTGGTTGGTAAACTGAAAAGGTTCCACACGGCTGATAGGCGGAAACCGTTTTTTGGCAAAACCGGGAATTACCGCCGACACGGCAAAATAAAAACCGAGTACCAGAGCCGTGAAAAAAAGCGTATAAAAAATAACTTTCTTAGACATTGAAACACGAATTAAAGCATGAATTGCACGAATCCGACAGCAAATTTAATTGCAGATGCAGGGCGTTACCAGGGATTAACAGGAGCTTTCGACACGAATTTTTTACAAATTGGTTTCCTGCGGTGTGTTTGTGGCTTTCCGGTATCTTGCTGAAAACAAAAGAATATGCGGAAATGTTTGTTGGCCTTATTCCTTTTTATGGCTTTTGCCTCCGCTGCGCAAAAGAACGAAGAGGCAGCAATCGGCGCTTTGCTGGCAGCGCAAACCGGGGTCTGGAACCGCGGCGACCTGGTAGGTTTTATGCAGACTTACTGGAAAAGTGATTCGCTGATGTTTATTGGCAAAAACGGCATCAAATGGGGCTGGCAGGCCACGCTCGACAATTATAGAAAAGGCTATCCCGATACGGCCGCCATGGGCAAATTATCGTTCGACATTCTGGTGATCAAAAAGCTGTCGCCCGACTACTATTATGTGGTGGGTAAATGGATGCTGGCCCGGACCATTGGTGATTTGAGCGGGCATTACAATCTGCTGCTAAGAAAAATCAAGGGACAGTGGTTGATCGTGGCCGATCACTCCTCGTAAGTTATTCGTGGCAGTAAAGCGGAGGCAGCGGCGTGCCGCCATGGCACCTTACCGCCGTGTGCCCCGGTTGTCCTCATCGTTTGTTTCGCCAGGTGCGATACATGAACAGCATAAGAAGAGAAAAGCTCACCAGGAAAAAGACGTAGAACACGGTGTTTTGCCAGTTCCATTTGTTGCCCACATAACCCATCCGCATAAACAGGCCCAGCGTAGAAATAAAAAGGAGCCAGGTAATAAATACACCAAACGAGTTCAGAATTTTTCTGAAAAATTGCCGCACCTGCGGGTCCCAGCCCTGGTTGTATTCATCCATGGTGTAAAGTTCAACAGTTCAAGGGTTCCTTAAACAGTTTACAAGTTCACGGGTTCACAAGTTCACAAGTTTTTTTAAATGTTCACGAGGTTACAAGTTGGTTTTGCACACACATCATGCCTGCGTAAAAAAACCCGCGAACTTGTGAACTAACCTACGGCACCAGCAGCGCATAAAAATCAGTGGAGTCGCCGTTAAAAACGTTAAAGTCAACCCTGGTGGCAATACCATTCACCCGTCCTTGTTCGCTGTGCTGCCAAAAATGCCAGGTGCGGCCAATGCGGGGCCGCCCGGGCTGGTAGTAGTGGGCAATCCAAAGCGGGTAATCGTCAAATGCGCCTTTCAGGTATTTTTCGTAAAAGGTCACATAGGTGTACAAAATCGGTTTTATCCCATACGCCGCTTCCACGGAATTCAGCCAGGCCTTTACTTCCTGCTGAATTTTTGCTTTGGGCAAATTCCATCCTTTTTCCACATCCAGTACCGGCGGTAAGTCGCCGCTTTCAATCTTCACCGCTTTTATAAAGCTGCGGGCCTGGGAGGTTCCGTCTTTTCTGGCGTTGAAAAAATGATAAGCACCCCGGATGATGCCCGCTTCTTTTGCTTTTTTCCAGTTTCGTTTAAAGTAGGGGTCCACCAGGTTGTTGCCTTCGGTGGCCTTGATAAATGCAAACTGCAGGCGAATGTCGTTGACCTGCATATCCCTTACCAGCTTCCACGAAATGGTTTGCTGGTACCGCGAAACGTCAAT
This sequence comes from uncultured Flavisolibacter sp., assembly GCA_965365435.1. Taxonomy (GTDB): domain Bacteria; phylum Bacteroidota; class Bacteroidia; order Chitinophagales; family Chitinophagaceae; genus Flavisolibacter. Next base: position 185,909 of record CBDUBQ010000004.1, on the reverse strand, counting down.
GCCGTGAACCTGGTAATTGGAAGGAATAGCAATGCCAAACTCGCGGTACCGTACGCTGCTGGGTGGCGGTGTTATGACCCACAGAAAAAAAAGATAGCCAAAAAAGCAGGCGGCAGCAATGCCCGTAACCCACAAAAACGGCCGCAGCGCCTGATATGATTTCCGCTTTGCCACCCTCAACAAATAGGCAAATAACGGTGAATCCGGCCGATTAATTGTTGCCGTTCTTACGGCTGGCGATGTCTTTTTCAGAAGGGGGCTGCGCCGTATTCAAAACGGCAAGCGGTGCCACGTTGTCCCAGGCATAGCGGCAGGCAATGGCCTGCCGGCCATCTTTTGTCAACTGCTTTTCTGTGCCCACATGGCGGGCGCCCAGGTGCCGGTACACAGCTCTTGCAGCCGTATTGGCTTCGTACACCCACAGGTACAGCTTTGCGGTTTTGGCGCTGTTGACAAGGCAGGCAGCACAGGCCTGCAACAGGCGCCTGCCCACGCCCAAACCCTGCGCCGCAGCAGCAACATGCAGGTTGTCGAGGTAAGAACCCCACAGCGGGTCTTCGTCTATAAAAAAACAGGCAAAGCCAACCATGCTGTCGTGCTGCATAGCCACCAGTACCTGCTGATTGGCCGCGGGACCCCCGAGCCGTTGTTGCCACGCGGCCAACCGCTCGGGGATTGCTTCCCGGTCAAGGTAAGCATCGCTGTAAATGCCGCGATAGTGCTGCTGCCAGTTGGCGGCATGCAGGGCGGCAATGGCCGGGTAGTCCTTTGCGCTGGCCTCCCGGATGACGAGGCTGTTGGGTTGATTCATTGGACTCTCCTTTTTAAAACGCATTTTTTAAGGCAGCAATAAAACGGTTGATGAACAAATCCCGTTTGGCTTTGCTTAACGCATCAATGGATAAATAAGGATTCAGGTCTTCCAGCTCCACCAGCAATAATGATCCGTCCTTCAGCCGGCAGGCATCTACTCTTGCCACACCGCGGGTCATGTTGTTCCATTGAATAAAACGGTCGGCAAAGGCAAAGTCGTTTGCCGATGGCTCGAAGGGCTGCAATTGCCACCGCTGCTTTTTATCGGGCGCAAACAGCGCATACTCAAACATATTGTTCAGGTAATAAAAGGATACTTCGTGTACAAAGTCCAGGTAGGGTTGAAGGAGCAGCCCTGATGGATTTTGGTGCAACAATTCTTCGTGGCTGAGTACCTGCATCCCGATGGAATCGGCACCGTCTTTCTGTTTCACCAGGTAATGTGCCGTGGCACCAAGTTCACTGAGCTGTGCCACGTTTTCCACGGTTGGAATGACGGGATAGCCCTCGGCCGAAAGCTGCAGCAAGTAGTCTTTTCCTTTTTGGTCGGCTTTGCCATCGAAAGAATTAAACGTTTTGATACCTCTTTCGCTGACCGCCGTCACAAAACGGTTGAAGTAATCTTTGTACCACATCACCGGCCCGGTGTTGCGAAAAACAACCAGTTCTGCGAGGTGAAGAAAAGGGAGTGCCTGCTGCGGGTGGGCAATAAGCACATGGAAGTGGTCTTTCAGCCGCGAGGTAATGTACAGGTCCTCCATGTGGTAGGCCCGGCCATTGGCCTTGTAGTATAAATCGGTCAGGTATAAAATGGTTGTCACGTTTGCTGCTGGTGTTGGGATTGTAAAATAACGGCCGAAGGAAGCATGAAAAACGAAACCTGTCAGGTTTTCTTCAACTGCTTTATTTCAACAGCATGATCAGGAGCGAACCTGCGATCATGATCACGGCGCCAATCAGCTTTTGGCGGATGTTTGTTTCCTTAAATACCCGGTAGCCCAGCAGCACACTCACGATGGTGGAAAGCTGAAACAAGGCCAGCGCATAACCCACCGGCATGTGCTGGAATGCATAATTGGTAGTAAACTGCATGGTGCCCAGGCAAAGGAGGAGCATTGCATACCATGCGGCGGCGCTGCCGTTTATTTGTGCAACGTTTGCCACCAGGCTAACCCGGTAGAGCGGCAGCAACCAAAGCGAGAAAAAAGCACCCATCCAGCACCAGCTTACAAAAGCTGTTGTTACGTCCGATGCCTGGATCACCTTTTTAATCAGCACCGCTTCAATGGCGGTTAGCACCAGGGCCCAGACGCGGTACTGTATTTCCTTTCGTTTCAGCAAGGCCGGGGAGAACCGTTCTTCCGTTGTATCCAGTACAAAATAAGAACCCCAGATAATGAGGGCTGTTCCGGCAAGACCCCACCCGTTGGGCCATTCGCCCAGCAAAAGAATGCCCACGATAATGCCCACAACGGCCTTATAGGCATTGATGGGGCCCAACACTGACAGGTCTCCTTTTTGCAGCGCTTTTACCAGAAAGCCATTGCCAACAGCGCCGGCCAGGCCGCTAACGACGGCCCAGGCGTAAAATGAAACTGGCAGGCGGCTCCACTCCGCACGAAAGGCAAGCGGCAGGCAAAGCAGGCTAAGGCCGAGGTAGCTGAGAAAATTTACCACCAGCGGATGGTGACCTTTTGCCGTAAGGCTTTTCTGAAAAACATTGGCAACAGGATTCGCCAGAATCCGGAGCATAACGGCAATGGATGTAAAAAGGATAATTGACAAAGCCTCCTGATAAACGCTGCAAAAGTATCGCCTTCGGGCTTTGGAATGCCGCCGGCTTGCCAATGGCCGCAGCCTATATTTGCGTATGCAATGGAACCGGCGCGATACTGTGAACCTGTTGAGCAAGCTAACGCCAAAGCGGGCTGTTAATGCGCTAAAAGTGCTGGCCAGCTACCAGCTAAGCAAGTGGACTAAAAAGCCGGTGCAATGGGGTTTTCCCGTTTCCATCTCGTTCGAGCCGACCACATCGTGCAACCTGCGCTGCCCCGAATGCCCCAGCGGACTGCGGGCCTTCACCCGGCCCACCGGCATGCTGCAGAAAAACTTTTTTAAAGAAACGATTGACCAACTGCACAAAGAACTGCTGTACCTCGTTTTTTATTTTCAGGGTGAGCCTTACCTGAATCCCGATTTTTTGGAGATGGTGAAATACGCCGCCGCGAAAAAAATCTACACGGCTACCTCCACCAATGCGCATTACCTGACCGATGGAGCCGCAAAACGAACGGTGGAAAGCGGGTTGGACCGCCTGATCATTTCCATTGACGGCACCACGCAGGAAACCTACAGGCAATACCGGGTGGGCGGCAACCTGAACAAAGTGCTGGAGGGTGCGGCCAACATTGTAAAATGGAAACGGGAATTAGGGAGCCAAACGCCATTTGTCGTGTTTCAGTTTTTGGTGGTGCGGCACAACGAGCACCAGATAGAAGAGGTGAAGCGGCTGGCCAAAGAAATTGGTGTGGACGATGTGTGGCTGAAAACGGCACAGGTGTACGATTATGAAAATGATCCAAACAAACTGATTCCCGCCAACACAAAATACAGCCGGTATAAAAAAAACGACCAAGGCAAGTATGTGTTTAAAGGCAATAATGCCAACCATTGCTGGCGCCTCTGGCACGACCCCGTGATAACCTGGGATGGAACGGTAGTACCCTGCTGCTTTGATAAAGACGCACAACACAAACTGGGTTCGCTGCGCCAGCAATCGTTCAAAGAGTTGTGGCAAAATCCCGAATACAAAACCTTTCGCAGCCAGGTGCTGCAAAGCCGGAAGAACATTGACATCTGCGCTAATTGTTCGGAGGGGGTAAAGGTGTGGGGATAGAAGCCTCATGTGCCCGAGCACCGGATGATTTCTGCCGGTCAATAAAAAACATTTGGTGGCGGCACAACGGGCAATCCGCAATACTTCAAACAAAGTAGTTGAAACAGCCGAAGTGCGCAACAGCTGTAGCAAGGATGCCAACGGTTAATCTAATTTGTATCTTCAGGATGAAGGTGCGGTTATCAATGAAAAACACAGCGTGAAAGTTAGCCGATTGTAAAAGTAAATTAGTCAGCCTGCTCATGGCCATTCAGGAACGAACAACATTACTCAGATTAATTGTGGCATCGCCAGGCGATGTAATGCCTGAAAGAAAGGCTATGGAGGCGGTGGTGGCCGATCTGAACCGGCACATCACCCCGCAACTGGGCCTTGAGCTGCGGGTCTATCGTTGGGAAACAGATACCTATCCCTCTTTTCATCCGGAGGGCCTTCAAGGCCATATAGACGAAACGCTGCAAATAGACAACTGCGATATTATGATCGGCATTTTCTGGAACCGGTTTGGCACCCCGGTTGCCGGTGCCAATTCTGGCACGGAGCATGAACTGCAACGGGCGCACAACGCCTGGTTGCAAAGCAAGGGAAAACGGCCGCAGATCATGATCTATTTCAAGAAAAGAAAGCAGGAGGCGAAAGACGATGCGGAAAGGGAACAACATCAGAAAGTAGATGCCTATAAAGACCTGTTATCAAAGCAGGCGCTTTGCTGGCCGTACAAAACCAAAGCTGAGTTTCTGCAGCTTGTGCGCAGCCACCTCATGCTTTACCTGATGAAGCATGCCGGCGAACTCGGTGGCAGGACCTATACGGTCATTCGGTCGGCCGACGATTTAATGGAATGGAACGAAAGGATTGTGCAAAACGCGGAGGAAATACTTTTTATCACCGGCTCCCGGTCGCGTGATGTGCAGTATCTCCATACAATCGAAAAGAAATTGGAACAAAACCCCCAACTGGTCCATTACCGTGTGCTATTCGGGTTGCCTTATCATCAAACCCTTAAAGACCATTTGTTGCAGTTGCGTCATCTCCGCTCACCCGACGACCGGTCGCAGGGATTTAAAACCATACACCTTGGACTATTTATGAATGAGCGGCGGCAGGCTGAAAGTTTTATTTTGGGTAATGAAAAGCAGGTGTTGGTGTTGTTGCCCTCGTTTCTGGGTGTGGGCGAGTACAATTCTGGTATCATCTTTACTGGACGAGACGAAGTGGAGGGACTTCAGCGCTTTGTAAAACAATTGTATAGCATGAGTGAGGTGATTGAAACAAAAGAAAAACTGGAGATGCTGGCCATCCGCTAAAAGGGCACCCTGCGGGTCAGGCCGAAAAGAAAAACGAGAAATGAAAGAGAGTATTATTCAATTGGCTGCAGAGTTGGTTCGCATCCCGTCGCGGGCAGGCATTGACCCGGTGCAGCCTGTCATTGATTTTTTATCTGGTTGGTTGCAGCAAAAAAATTTGGATGTTCACCGGCTTTCCGATGGTGATGGCAACGATGTGGGGCTCTACTGTCACCTCCGATCACCGGAGCCTGGCCCGGTGCTTTGTTTAAATGCCTGCCTCGATACCGCTCCATTTGGCAACGAGGATTTGTGGCATCATGCGCCCACCTCGGGCGCTATTGTAAACGACCGGTTGTATGGCCGGGGCGCTGCCGATTGCAAAATGGCAGTTGCCATCTTCAGTCATTTGGCGGCCAGTTTTCAGGCTGCCGCCGACCTGCCCTACGGCGAATTATTTGTTGTATTCGATGCCGATGAACATACCGGCCATTTTAACGGTATCAAGAATTTTCTGAACAAAACAACGGCAAAGCCGGATGCAGTATTGATCGGCTATCCGGGCAATAATAAACTGGTGATTGGCTCAAGAGGTTTTCTTCGGGCCACACTGACCGTTTATGGCGAGGCAGCACATTCTGGTGCCAGCAGGCTTTCTGGCTACAATGCCGTGCTGAAAATGGCCCACCTGATCGCCAGGCTTGAAGACACGCCACTGCCCGAAGAAGAGGCACCTGATTTTTTGATGGGGCCCCGGCTAACGGTAACAGAAGTAAAGGGCGGCGAAGGCTATAGCCTGGTTCCCGACTGTTGCCGGGCAAAAATTGATTTCCGGCTTACGCCAACTATTGACCAAAATAAAGCAGCCGGCTGGATTGAGTCCGTGATTGATACCATTGACCAGGCATACCCCGGTCCCAAACAAACAAAGATTCTCTGGGAAGAAAGCTGGCCCGCCTATCACCTGCCTGCCGAATCGCCGTTGGTCAAGGAATTTTTAACCGCGGCCCGCGACGTTTTTCAGCAGCCGGTGGCGCCCGTGGTGAGTGGGCCTTCGAACATTGGGAATTACTTGGCTACAAAAGGCATCCCTGCCCTCAGCGGATTTGGCGTTGGCTATGCTAACGTACATGGCACCGACGAATCGGTTGAACTCGATACGGTGATGCCTGTTTATGAGGTCTATCGCCGGTCTATCCAAAACCTGCTTCGTGCAGAACTTTCGCACTCGATGGCGGCAGGCTAAGGGCCGGTGCGCCTTCAGCAGCCGTTGTTCCAAGTGAAGAAGCGCTGGCTGCCTTGGATTTACCTTCCGTACCTACACGGATTACGCATAATTTTGCAGCCGTGCACATTGAAAAAGAAATACATCAGCAAACTTTCCGCAACAACCGGCAAAAGGCCATGATCAACCTGCTGTACACCTATGGCTGGTTGCTCGAAAAAATTAAAAGCTTTCTGGCTCAGGAAGACATTACTCACCAGCAATACAACATCCTCCGCATTTTGCGGGGGTCGCACCCAACGCCGCTATCTACGCTGCAGATTCGCGAACGGATGCTCGACCGGATGAGCGATACCAGCCGCATTGTGGACCGGCTGCTTGTAAAAGATCTGGTGCAAAAAAGCCCTTGCTCCAAAGACAAACGCCTGGTGGATGTGGTGATCACCGAAAAAGGGCATGACCTGCTGCGACGCATTGACCAGCAGTCGGACGCCATGGACCAGTTACTCGCCAATCTTTCGGAGGAAGAAGCAGACACGCTTAGCTTTTTATTGGATAAGCTACGGGGCAGCGAAGAACAGCCTGCCACTGACACGGCCCAGACCGAAAACAGACAGGCCACAGAGCAAAGCCATCACTAAGGGTATCTACCCAACAACCGGCGGTTCATGGCACAATTAACGTTTTTCCGCGGTGCCAGCTAGCCCTTGCCCCGCCGATTTTCTTATCTTGGCCCCCTTATCACCCACTATGAAGAATCAAACCACCTTCCTCTTTTTTCTCCTTTTGTCTTTTGCTGCTTTGGCACAGTCCAAACCCGAGTTTCGCGGTGTGTGGATCGCCTCTGTCGACAACATTGACTGGCCCCGCCGCAACCAATGGAACGTAGAGGCACAAAAAGCTGAATTTATACGCCAACTGGACCTGCACCAACGAAACGGCATGAACGCTGCCATTGTGCAGGTGCGTCCCGCCGCCGATGCGTTGTATCCCTCGCCCTACGAGCCCTGGAGCCAGTGGCTTACCGGCGTGCAGGGCAAACCGCCGGCGCCCTATTACGACCCCATGGACTTTACCATTAAAGAAACCCACAAGCGTGGCTTTGAATACCATGCATGGGTCAATCCTTACCGGGCTAATTTTTCGGTGGGCAAAGCATCCATTGCGCCGGCGCACATTACCCGCCTGCACCCGGAGTGGTTTCTGCAGTACGGCAACACGCTGTATTTCGACCCCGGTAACAAAGAAGCGCAGCACTGGGTGGTGGATGTGATCACCGATATGGTGAGCCGCTACGACATTGACGCCATTCACATGGACGATTATTTTTATCCCTACCGCATTGCCGGCAAAGAATTTCCCGATACCGCTTCGTATCGCCGCTATGGCAACGGCATAAAGAAGGACGACTGGCGGCGCAGCAATACCGATTCCATCATTGTAAAACTTTCGCGGGCTATTAAAGAAACCAAGCCTTGGGTGAAGTTTGGCATTTCGCCGTTTGGCGTGTGGCGCAACAAGGATAAAGACCCGCTGGGCAGCCCCACCCGCGCCGGCGTTACCAATTACGACGACCTGTATGCCGATGTGCTGCTGTGGCTGCGCAACGGCTGGATTGACTACGTATCGCCGCAGATCTATTGGGAATTTTCGCACGCCGCGGCGCCGTTTCAGCCCATCCTGAAATGGTGGAACGAAAACACTTACGGCCGTCATTGTTATATCGGCATGGGCATTTACCGGGCCGGCAGCAATGCCGCCTGGAAAGACCTGATGCAGATTCCGCGGCAGATTGACTCTTCCCGTGCCATGGCCAATGTGCACGGCCAGATTTATTTCAGCAGCACAACCTTTGATAAAAATCCCAACGGATGGAACGACAGCCTGCGGAACAATTATTACCGCGAGCCGGTAGCTGTTCCGGATATGCCCTGGCTGCCAAAAAAGCCCACCGGGTCTTCGCTGGCGGGGCACTAGCCCGGCTCAGGAATCAACGGTAGTAAAAAGCCTTCATCAGTATTCTGGTGGAGGCTTTTTCTTTTGGTTACCGGCGACAGAATATAAATGGGGCTTCCGTTGCGTCGCACTCTTGTACGGCTGGTAATTCTGCTGGGCATTGTGCAGAGTGTTTGCCGATTGGGTTTGATGCCGAAAGTGGTGGAATTTTTTTTACCACATAGGCACAAAGGGACATAGGGTTTCACATAGAAAAAAGACAAGGTAAGCGCTGTTGGAGGGCTGGTTTCACACAGAGACGCGGAGGCGCAGGGGGCCGCAGCGAAGGAAAGGCAATTGTCTGTTCGCATAGCCACCTGCCTGCTATCACACAGCCCTCTGCTTGTCATGCCGAGGAAGGAGGCATCTTTGGACTGCAAAAGAAAAGTAGCAACCAGTATGGAAGTTCATCATCATTCCCCACAGATCCTTCGTTCCTCGGGATGACAATCCACCACTCTTTGTGTTAGCTACCAGCTTGCTGACAAAACCATCGTTGAAAAGTAAGGGCTGTGCACAAGCAAGCCGTCTTCAGCGGGTTGGGGGGCTCACCGCTTACTGATCATCAGCTTGCCATCCATATACTCCGGCAGCACATTGGCCAGGTCTGGCGTCAGGCAGTGCCGAATATCTCTTTCCAGGCCAAAATTCATCAGCCGGTGATAATGCGAGGCATTGTTCTTTTCCATAAAACCAAACATATCGTCTTTGGAAAGATGGTACAGGTTTTCGGCAATATGCGACGCATCGCAGTTGACGCTGAAGTGTTCTTTCACCCTTGCTACCACCGCACCGGCAAACAGTGTGTCCTCCAGGTTGGGCTTGTCTTTCCAGGCCGCACAACCCAGCACCACGTTTTTTTTCATGCCGGTCAGATGATCACATACAGCCGACAAATTCAAAAATGCACCGGTGATGATTTCGGTAGCGCCTTTGGCCAGTGCCATATGCAGCAGTTTGGTACCGTTGGTGGTGGTAAGCACCAGTATTTTGCCTTTGATAAAGCTTTCGGGGTATTCAAACGAAGAGTTGCCGTACTGCAGTCCCTGCGCCACCTGCCCGTCGCGTTCGCCGGCCGTTACGCATTCAATCTGCGATCCCAGTTGAATGCATCGCTCCACACTATCCACCGGAATCACTTCGCGGGCACCATTGTAAAGTGCTGTGGCAATAGTAGAGGTAGCCCGCAGCACATCAATCACCACAAAAACAGTGCTCTTCACATCATAGAGGTGCAGTAGCGCCGGGGAAAGGCAGGTATAAAGAGTTGGCTTGTTCATACGTGTAAATATTGTTTCCACAGATTAGTTTCGGCTGCCCGTTTTATTTCGGTGTTTCTTTTCTGCAGCAACCGTGTCATATAATTTTTCAAAAAAAGGCGATTGATCAATTGGCCAAAAAGGCCGTACGGTGTTTCAAACCGGAAGCGGTCCACCATCCCTGTGCCATCCGGCCGTTGCTGAAACTCGTGTTGGTGCCGCATCATGGTAAAATCACCGGCTATCATTTCATCAATAAAAAAATGTGGCGGCTCCATTTCGGTGATGGCTACTTTCAGCGTCCGGCTTTTCCAGAAATGACGGGCTCTCCAGGTTACTGTATCACCGTTTTCCATCAGGCCATCACGAATGCCGGCAATAATCTCTTCCTGGTGATGGGTCATGGAGGCTTTGTGCAGATCCACACTCCGGCTCAGGTCAAAAACCAGCTGCGGCGCTGCATGGATCACGGTTTCGAGATAAACCAACGGCATTAAGCAAACGGAATTTTCACCACTTTGGCCTGCAGCAGCTTGTCCCGCACTTTTATGTATATGATACTATCGAACGATGAATGCTCCATCTCCACATAACCCAGGCCAATGGCCTTGCCCAGGCTTGGCGATTGTGTACCCGACGTCACATAGCCGATTTGTTTGCCATCCGCATCGCAGATTTCGTAGTGATGGCGGGGAATGCCTTTGTCCACCATTTCAAAACCTACCAGCTTGCGTTTGATGCCTTCTTCTTTTTGCTTTTGCAAAATTTCTTTGGCTACAAAATCGTTTTTGCCCAGCTTGGTGATCCATCCCAGGCCCGCCTCCAGCGGCGATGTGGTGTCGTCAATATCATTCCCGTAAAGGCTAAAGCCCATCTCCAGGCGAAGCGTGTCCCTTGCAGCGAGGCCAATAGGCTTCAGGCCTTGTGGTTCGCCGGCTTCAAAAATGGCGTTCCAGAGTCTTTCGGCATTGTCGCCTTTGTTTTCGAAATAAATTTCCACGCCGCCGGCACCGGTGTAGCCGGTAGCGCTCACTACCACATTTTTTACACCGGCAAACTCACCCCGCACAAACGTGTAATATTTCAGGTTCAGGATGTCCATGTCGGTCAGCGCCTGCAAAATCTTGGTGGCGTTGGGCCCCTGCACAGCCAGCAGGCAGGTATCGTCCGAAATGTTGTGCATTTCCACGCCGGCCGTGTTGTGCTTTTGTATCCATTGCCAGTCTTTTTCAATATTGCTGGCATTCACCACCAGCATGTACACCTTGTTCTCCTCAATGCAATACACCAGCAGGTCATCCACAATGCCTCCCTGCTCGTTGGGCAGGCAACTGTATTGTGCTTTACCGGTGGTCAGCTTCGACGCGTCGTTGGAGGTAACCCGTTGAATCAGGTCCAGCGCCCCTTCGCCTTTCAGGATAAATTCACCCATGTGGCTTACATCAAACACACCGGCGTTGCGGCGAACGGTTTGGTGTTCGTCGTTGATGCCCGTGTATGAGATGGGCATGTTGTAGCCCGCAAAAGCAGCCATCTTGGCGCCTTTATCTATATGCTTTTGAGTGAACGGTGTACTTTTCATGCAAAAAATTTGTGGCGGCAAAAATAACCGCAGAACCCGTGCCGCCAATACCGAATACTTTAATTTGAAGCGGATGGCAAGTTTTGACCGGTACACCAACTGGTCTAATGCCCATTTTACTTTTCCGGGGCAAACAGGCAAAAAAAGGTGCTCTGTTTTGATTGGGAGCCGCCCCCTGGCAAACAACTCTTTCTGGTAGGTAGAAAAATTAAGGGCCTCCGGAGAGGCCCTTCGTTTTGTTCCGGCAAAACCGGAACGCAACTTCAACCGAGGTTAAAAGATCGTATTGACAAAAGGCATGGGCATGGGAGCTGGCAGGTCGCCGCCCACTTCTTTACGCTGTTTGCCGATGGCCGGTGTTGCCGTGCGGATTTCCTCTTCCCGAACGCGAATTTTCAATGTTTCTTCGGCTTTCCGAACGGTGTCGCGTTTGGCATCCGGTGTTTCGCTGTTATCTGTTTCCGGTACGCCTACTTCTTTCAGCTTGCCATCGGCCGTCATGTAGTAATCGGTATCCGGCGCCCAGTCGTAGTACCAACTGTTGTCCCATTCAAAATCCCAGTTGCGACGGTTCCAGTTGCGGCGGCGGTTGCGGTTTTCCGTTTCGCCAATACGCACATCAAAGGGATCCAGCTTATCGGCTACTGTGTTGTCGAACCGGATTTGCTTACCGGTAGGCACCTTTATCTCTACCATCACTTTCTGGCCACGGAACTTGTCGGCGGTACCCAGGCCAAAACCGGTGCTTAACAAAAGAATGCTGTCCTGGCTGCTGACCGTGTATTGAATGCTTTCGGCACGTTGCAGGGCCCGTGCCCGGTTATGGCCGGCGCTGAAGCGGCGGAGGGTAACGTGGTAAAGGCTGTCTTCGCTCTGGCGAACCGTAACGCGGATGTTGGCAAGCTTCAACGAATCATCGGTGAGGTCCCAGCCGTTGCCGTCGTTGTCATCATCTATCCAGCCAAAGTTGCCGCTGTAGCGAATGGGGCTCCCCGGCACCTGCACAATCAGCTTGTTCATGGCCGGCGTTGCTAGCGGAATGTCTGCTTCGGTTTGTTCGGAATACCGGAAGTCTTTCACCATGCTCGAGACAAAGAGGGTCAGGCTTACCCAGCCCAGGGTCCACAGGCCGCCGAAGATCCAGCCGAGGTAGCGGTTCTGTGAACGCACGTTCATCACCCGGCGAATGATCCAAGTAATAATACCAATCAGCGGCACTGCCAGGAAAAGTATCACGGTGCTCCACATAAAGATCTTTTGCCAGAAACCATCCACCAGGAAAGCATTGACCGGCTGCGCCACGCCGCCAAACGTAAAGACCAGCAACAGCACAAACAGGGCAAAGGCAATGATACCGGCAATGAGCAAAAAGAAAGATTTAAACAGCACACCAATAACATGGCCAATGCCGGTAGCGGCCGGGCGGGCTACCGAAGCCGCCTCCTGCGCAAACGAACGGCCGCGGGTATTGGCAAACTCCGATGCACGGGTGCCCCAGCTTTGTGCCGACGTTTTCACTTCTTCGCCCCAGGCCTTGGCGCGGGTGCCAAAGTTTTCCATGCCTTCCTGCACATTTTGTTTAATGGAGTTGATGTCAACTTTCTCCCCCCGCATTTCCATTTTATCGTACGGCGTTTTGGCTTCGGGCAGCACAATCCAGAGGATAATGTAGGTGAGGATAAACGTGCCGGTAAAAGAGCCGAAGAATACATTGGGGAAAATATCGCCGCGGTCGAACGCATGGAAAATGCCGCTCAAGATTCTAAACACTATATTGATCAGCAGCGGTGCCGCAAAAATGGCGCGGATGGTCCAGGCACTTTTGTTGAAATAGGCGGCCAGGCCACCGGCTACGCCACCCAGCACCCGGTCGTCGGGGTTGCGAAAAAAGCGCTTGCCGTGGTATCGGTTGAGGGAGCTGGCCGGCAGGATGATCCACATAAGAATATACAGCAAAAAGCCAAAGCCAAAGCCGCCAAAGGTGATGATGGCAAACACCAGGCGCACAATGGCTGGATCAACATTGACATAGTTGGCTACACCAGCGCAAACACCGCCAATGATCTTATCATCGGCATCGCGGTACAGGCGGCCGGAAAAGCGCTGGCGTGTGCCCTGCTGTTGCTGCTGGTAGGCGCCGCTGCCGGTACTATAGCTGCTGCCCGACGTAGTGGCAGAAGCTGTGCCGATTGACTCGCTGCCGGCGGCTTCAAAGTCCTCCACCCGCCCCATGGCGCTGATGATTTCTTCAATATCGGCCTCGGTAACACAAGCCGATCCTTTCTTGATCTTGTCGTTCATCAGCTCGGCAATGCGCCCTTCAATATCGTTGATGATCTCGTCCCGCCCTTCCTCGGCCGCAAAATACCGCCGAAGGCTTTCAATATAGCGTTGTAAACTATCGTAGGCGGTGTCCTCTATCGGAATCACCCGTCCGGATAAGTTTATGTTGATAATCTTTTTCATGTCTATACAGTTTGGTTGAAGTTGTCAGGTGTGGGTTGTTCTTCTTTTTTGGTCAGCGTGTTTACCGCATTGGATAGTTCTACCCAGGTCTGTTCTAATTCCTTGTAAAATAATTCGCCTTTCGGTGTCAGGGAGAAATATTTCCGCGGAGGGCCCGAGTTGCTTTCTTCCCACCGGTACGTCAGCATTTCGGCGTTTTTCAAGCGGGTAAGCAGGGGGTATAGCGTGCCTTCCAGGATTTGCATATTGGCGGCCCGCATTTCCTCCACAATATCACTGGGGTAGGCCTCTCCCCGGCGAATGATGGAAAGAATGCAGAACTCCAGTATCCCCTTTTTCATCTGGCTCTGCGTGTTTTCAATGTTCATGGCTTTTTTCTTTAGCCCCGCCGGATCGTCCATTTTTTGGGGTGAAAGACCCGGAGTGAGGAGATGTTGAATATCGTTGACAAACCAAAGATATGGCGAAGGATGGTACTTTACAATACATAGTACCAAGTTTTTTTTAGAAGCTTAGGTAGTTTAGAAGCTTACGAAAATTAATTTGCTGATAATCAACGATGTTTAAGAAAAGGAGGTCCCTACCGATTTGATAAATGGCGGCCAGGCGGGATAAGCTGGAGCGATTGTTAAAAGAAAAAAGCCCCATCAGGGCTTTAAAACTCATTTCTGCTTATGAAGGCTATGGCAACCAGCTCGGTTTATTTCTTCAATCCAATCTCCCGCAGGCGCTCATCAAGGTACTCGCCAGCGGTGGCATCTTCGTACGCCTTCGGATGCTGCTCGTCTATGGTGCTTTCGAGCGAGGCCAGGCTCATACTGCCTTTCGGATGCAAAAAGAACGGAATGGAAAACCTGGATGTGCCCCATAATTCCCGCGGTGGATTCACCACACGGTGGGTGGTAGAGCGAAGTTTATTGTTGGTGAGCCGCTGCAGCATGTCGCCCACATTCACCACAATTTGCTCGGGCAGCGAGGTAACGCCCACCCATTCGCCCTGCTTGGTTAATATTTGAAGCCCATCTGCCGAGGCGCCCACTAACAGAGTAATCAGGTTGATGTCTTCGTGCTGCTCGGCGCGAATAGCCGATTTCGGTTCGCTCTTGATAGGCGGGTAATGAATAGCCCGCAAAATAGAATTGCCGTTGTGTACCCACTGGTCAAAGTAATTTTCATCGAGGCCCAGGTAAAGCGCAATGGCCTGCAACAAAGCTTTGCCGCTGCGCTCAAAATTTCGGTAGGCGCTGTAAAGTGTAGGCGTAAATTCCGGCACTTCTTCTACGGTGATATTGGCAGGATAGTCTTCGCCCACGGTTTCGCCGTCTTCTATGGTTTGGCCAAACTGAAAGAACTCTTTCAGGTCGGGTGCATCAAAGCCTTTGGCATGTTCGCGGCCAAACGAGGTATAACCACGCTGGCCCGCCAACTCGGGCTTTTCGTATCTTAATTTCACATCGGATGGCAGCGAAAAAAACTGCTGCACGTAGTTATACAGGTCGGCAATCAGGTCATCGGGAATGCCATGATTTTTTACGGCCACAAAGCCTACTTCTTCATACGCTTTACCAAGCTGCTGCACAAACTGCTGCTTACGGGTTTCATCGCCACTTAAAAAATCCGACAGGTCAACGACAGGAATGTTCATACGCAAAAATTTCGTTTAGTGAAAGAACGGCAAATTTACAACTGTCGTTTTACACAGGCAAAAAACCGGCAAACCATGCAGGGTGCTAACCTGCGGAATGCGGCCTAGCCCGCGGCGGCGCGGCTTTCGGCAAAGCGGGAACCGTGTAAGGCAAGTGCTGACCAACGATCCAATGCGCAAAGCTGTGGATAACCCTTAACGATAACCCGTCATTTTCCGTTCGGCGGGCGAGGCGTCCACAATCGCATATTGCTTCACGCCATTGATCTGCATTTCGTCGAGCGCCGTTATGATGTTTTGATAGGTTGCGCCCGGTAGAGGCCTGATCAGCACCATTAGTTCATTTTTATCCTTTAAAGATTTTTGCTTTTGGCGGATGCTGTGGCCCATGCCGCCGGTTTGCCAATAATTGCTTTTTGAAAACGACCCGTTTGCCAGGGCGTCCTGTTCGCGGCCTTCGTACACAAATACCGCTTCCTTATCGAGCAGCAGCGTTAGCGTACGGCTTGCTGCCACACCGGCGGGCGGGCCTTCTGCCGGCATCACGAGCTTTGTTACGCCGGGCTGTGAAAGAGTGGCTTTAAAAATAAAGAACGTGATCAGCAGAAAGCCGAGATCTACCATCGGCGTCATGTCAATTTTTAGCGAGTGCTGGTGCCGTTTGGCGGATGCGGTTGGATGTGGTAAAATACCGGTCATCAACAAGGTTTGTGCTATGATAAAAATCATGGCTGAATCCATAAGGCAACTGCCGGTTTCTTTGTAATCTTGACTTATGAATACCATTCTTGTTCCGACCGATTTTTCGCCGGCGGCACGGCGGGCCACGGCTTATGCCGCCCAACTGGCAAGGCAGACCGAAGCGGCCGTTTTGCTGCTGCATGTGTACCAGCTACCGGTACCGCTGACCGAATATCCGGTGATGGTGGTATCGGCCGAAGAAATAAGGAAAGGCGTTGAGGAAGGTTTGCAAAAAGCAAAAGAAGAGGCGCAGGCTGTTTCGGCTGGCGTTGTGTTTCGGGCCGAGAGCCGGCTTGGCGATATTGCTGCCGGCATAGAAGAGGCTTGCAAAGAACACAATCCGTTTGCCGTGGTAGTGGGCACCAAAGACCTGAGTGGTTTCGAACGCTTTTTGTTTGGCGACGTCACTACATCGCTTATAAAAAGCTGCTCGCATCCGGTAATTGCCGTGCCGGAAGGCGCCAGGCCGGAGGCGCCCAAAAATATCGTGCTGGCCACCGACTTGCTTAGTGCAGAGGATATACCGGTTGACACCATTGTAGCAATTGCAAAAGTGTTGGGCGCAGCGCTTGCCATTGTGCATGTGGAGCCAAACGAAAGCAAACATTATCCGGAAGAGCTGGTGGCTGCTTTTGCCGACGTTAACGCCACCTATCATGCCATCAAAGAAGAGGACGTGGCCGAGGGGTTAAAGAAGTTTGTAGAGCGAAACAACATGGACCTCCTGGTAGTGCTGCCGCATAAGCACAGCCTCTACGAGCGGCTTTTTTTCAAAGGACATACGCAAAGCATTTTGCATACGGTGCCCGTGCCGGTGATGAGTTTGAGGAATGAATGAAAGATCACAGGTTCACCTGATCAAAGGTTCATGTGTTGAAGCCAGCGAACTTGTAAACTTGTGAACAGGTGAACTTGTGAAGTGTATTAAAACTCCGCACTCTTCGGTGTTCTCGGAAACGGAATCACATCCCTGATATTTCCCATGCCGGTCACAAACTGCACCATGCGCTCAAAGCCTAAGCCAAAACCGGCATGCGGCACCGTACCAAAGCGCCGTGTGTCGAGGTACCACCACAATTCTTCGGCCGGTACATGCATGGCCTTCATGCGTTCGGTGAGTTTATCGTAGCGTTCTTCGCGTTGCGATCCGCCCACGATTTCGCCAATGCCCGGCGCAAGAATATCCATCGCTGCCACGGTTTCTTTTCCGGGTTCGCAGCCTTCGTCCTGCCGCATATAAAAGGCTTTGATGGCCGCGGGATAATTGGTAACGATCACCGGTTTTTTAAAATGTTTTTCCACGAGGTAGCGTTCGTGTTCGCTTTGCATGTCAATGCCCCAGGCCACGTCGTACTGGAACTTTTTCTTTTTATAATGGTTCGATTGCAGCAGGATGTCAATGGCCTCGGTATAATTAATGCGTTCAAATTTATTGTCCACCACAAACTGCAGTTTCTGCATCAGGTCCAGCTCACTGCGTTCGGTTTGCGGCTTGCTTTTTTCTTCGTCGAGAAGGCGGGTACGCAAAAACTCCAGGTCGTCGGCGTTGTGCTCCATTACATACCGAATGATGTATTGGATAAATTCCTCCGCCAGGTTGGCGTTGTCTTCCAGGTCATAAAATGCCATCTCCGGCTCTATCATCCAAAACTCGGCAAGGTGCCGTGCCGTGTTTGAATTTTCGGCGCGGAACGTAGGCCCAAAGGTGTAAATATCACCCAGCCCTGTGGCCCCTAATTCGCCTTCGAGCTGTCCGCTTACTGTGAGATTGGTGGAGCGGCCAAAAAAGTCTTCGCTGAAATTAATGCTTCCATCTTCTTTGCGTGGCGGTTTGTCGAAGGGCAGCGTTGTTACCCGGAACATTTCACCGGCCCCTTCGGCATCTGAAGCGGTGATGATGGGTGTATGCAGGTAAAAAAATCCTTTTTCGTTAAAGAACTTGTGCACGGCAAAAGCCAGCGAATGACGCACCCGGAACACCGAGCTGAAGGTGCTGGTACGGAAACGTAAATGCGCTTTTTCACGCAAAAATTCAAGGCTGTGTTTTTTGGGTTGCAGAGGATAAGCTTCCGCATCGCTGTCACCAAGTATCTCTACTTCCTCCGCCTTTACTTCCACATTTTGTCCTTTGCCCAACGATTCTATCAACCGACCTTTTACTTTCAGCGAAGCCGATGTGGTGATGCGTTTCAAAAAGGCATCGTCGTACTTTCCCAATTCTATTACTACCTGCAGATTTTGGTTGGTGGAGCCATCGTTGAGCGCCACAAACTGGTTGTTTCGAAAGGTGCGAACCCAGCCCATCACCACTACCTCTTGCTCCTGTGCCGAAGTAGCCAGCAGCTCTTTTATTTTGATGCGTTTGTTGAACATAAGGGTGCAAATATAAACCGTGCACGGCTACTGCCATCGGCTGCCGGCCGCGGCTATATCCTTGCCATAATACGTGGCAATTATCTTCTTCTGACAAATTCTTCTGACAAGTTTTGTTTCAGAATTCGGGCAGATGACAGCGCCACTTTTGCACTTTTTTGCCTCCGTAAAAACTTTTTTCCACCATCATCAACTTTTCCACAAAAAAAGTTGTTTGTCAACCTACATAAACTCTTACCATGATAACCAAAAACGTGATTACAATGAAAGGATTAATGATCGCAGGAATGTTTGTTCTTGCGGCTGTAGGTTGCAGCCGCGACGATGATGGCGCTGGTGTGGACGATAACTCCATTGGCGGTGTCGTGGGCCGGTCGGCCAATTTCAGCACACTGGCTTCAGCCGTAACGAAAGCCGATTTGGGCGCCACGCTGAGCGGCCCCGGCGCCTTTACGGTATTTGCACCCGACAATGCTGCGTTTGACGCCTCGGGTGTAACGCCGGCCGTGCTGAATTCGCTGACGCCTGCACAGGCGCAGCAAATTTTGCTGTATCATACCCTTACTTCTACCGTGGTCTCGTCGGCTGTGCCGGCAGGCCCCAATGCCCGTGTGACTACCGCCAGTGGCGACTCGGTTTTTGTAACCCGCAATGCCGCCGGTGTATTTGTTAATGGTGTGCCGGTAGTGGAAGCTGATATTCCGGCCAGCAACGGCATTATACACCGGATTAACCGGGTGCTGATGCCACCGGCAGGAAATATTGTGCAAACGGCTGCTGCCCCCGGAAGCGGTTTCGACTCACTGGTAAAGGCTGTGACAAGGGCGACTACCGCACCGGGCGGCGATCCCAATTTGGCCAATACGCTGAGCACGGCAACCCTCACCGTGTTTGCGCCAACAAACGCTGCTTTCACACAACTGTTGACGGCACTGAATTTCACCGACATCAATCAGATTCCCGTTAACCTCCTCCTATCGGTTCTGCGTTACCATGTGGTGCAGGGCCGTGCCTTTTCGTCTGATCTGGCCAATGGCAATCTGACCATGTTGGCCGAAGGAAGCACGACCATCAACCTTACCAACGGCACTGGTGGCGGACCCACCATTACCGGCAATGGCAATGGTGGCAATCGCTCCAATATTGTTCGTACCAATGTTGTGGCCCGCAACGGAGTGGTGCATGCTATTGACCGGGTGCTGATTCCATAATGGCTTTGTTCATCGTGTCTATACAAAGGCTGGTCTTTTTAAAAAGACCGGCCTTTTATTTTTTACGCAAGGGCGCCTGTAACTTTTTATAACAGCTGTGCTTTGCTATTGCCTGAAGCTTTTTTGCCGGCGAAATTTCTTGCCTTGCGCCGGTGGAAACAAAAATGCTTTTGTTAAAAATTTGCCGAGTACAATCTTCCGGCTGCCACGAAAATCTGCGTTGCGAGAGAAGAAAACGAACCATTTTACCTTGTTGTTTTGGCTGTTTGCACACTGTTATAAAAGCAAAAAAATTTTTCCTTTTTCCCCATTTCTCACTAAACTTGCACCGGAAACCGTTGAGAGCTCATACCCTTATCACTCACAACACCGGACTTTTTCACAACAATCTCTGGCAACTTTTCATCAAAACAGAACCGCTTTCGGGCTTGATTAGCAGATTTAAATATTAATTTTTTCTATGTACGACATCTTGCAGCTAAACGACATGCTCCTACCCGAACTTCAGGACATAGCTGAGAACTTACAGATTGATAATTCCAAGAAACTCAACAAGCAGGAGCTTGTTTACAAAATACTGGATCAGCAGGCTGTAGTTGGCAGCCAGCGCAAAAGCGCCGCACCCTCCGAAGCCGACAAGCGCAAGCGCAAACGCATTGTAAAAGCCTCTACCGCCAACACAACAGAGGAAGCGGTGATAGAAGATACATCTGATGCGCCACCGGCTGTGGAAGCGGCGGCAGAAGAACCGAAAAAACACGTAGCGGCCAAAAAGGCGCCCGCAAAAAAAGAAGAAAAGCCCCAGCACAATAAGCGTCCGCGTAAGAAAGGCGACGACCAGCAGCCCACCCTGCCAATGGAAGTGGGCAACAGTATGGATGCACCGCAGGCAGATGCACAGGAAGCAGAAGCCAATGATGAAGGCAGCGGTATGGACGAAGTGAATACCGCCAACGCCAACGGCATCAATGTAGAAATTCCGGAGCGTGGCAATCAGATCAGCAAGTTTTATCCGCAGCGCAGAGAGCAGGTGTTCAACATTGAATTTGATGGTGTGATCCTTGCCGAAGGTGTGTTGGAAATGATGCCCGACGGTTATGGCTTCCTTCGCTCTTCCGACTACAATTATCTTTCTTCTCCCGATGATATTTATGTATCGCCTTCGCAGATAAAGCTCTTTGGTTTAAAAACCGGCGACACGGTATTGGGCGCCGTTCGGCCGCCGAAAGAAGGCGAAAAATACTTTGCCCTGTTGAAGGTGGATCAGATCAATGGCAAAAGCCCCGAAGAGGTTCGCGACCGCGTACCCTTCGATTACCTGACGCCTTTGTTTCCCTTCCAAAAACTAAATCTTTTCGACGATGCCGGTAATAATCCCACCCGCATCATGGATCTGTTTACGCCCATTGGCAAAGGCCAGCGTGGATTGATAGTGGCCCAGCCCAAAACGGGTAAAACCATGCTGCTGAAAGCAGTAGCCAATGCTATTGCCAAAAATCATCCGGAGTGCTACCTGATGGTGGTGCTGGTAGATGAGCGTCCCGAAGAAGTCACCGATATGGAGCGTAGCGTAAAAGCCGAAGTCATTGCTTCGACCTTTGACGAGCCGGCCGAGAAACACGTAAAGGTTTCTACCATGGCTTTGCAAAAAGCAAAGCGCCTGGTAGAATGCGGACACGATGTGGTCATCCTGCTCGACTCCATTACCCGGCTGGCCCGTGCCCACAACACCGTGGCGCCGGCATCGGGCAAAGTACTGTCGGGCGGTGTGGAAGCTAACGCTATGCAAAAGCCAAAACAGTTTTTTGGCGCGGCCCGCAAAATCGAGAACGGGGGTTCGCTCACGATTCTGGCGACTGCACTCATTGACACCGGCTCCAAAATGGATGAGGTAATTTTTGAAGAGTTTAAAGGAACCGGCAACATGGAATTGCAGCTCGACCGTCGCCTGGCCAACAAACGGGTGTTCCCGGCCATTGACCTCGTAGCTTCCTCTACCCGCCGCGATGATCTGCTGCTGGAAAGAGATGTGTTGCAGCGTATGAACCTGCTTCGGGTTTACCTCAATGATATGAACACCGAAGAAGCCATGTCCGAACTTCTGCGCCGCATGCGGGGCACCAAAAGCAACGAAGAGTTTTTGGCTTCCATGAACGGGTAGTTTCAACGACAATAAGCCATTAACAAGAGGCAAGGAAGAGCGGACTCTGCTTTTCTTTGCCTATTTTTTTATATGCAAATCTCCATTGGTCGTTGCTTTTGCTCTTTGTTTTTTTGTCCATTGCCTATTGCTTGTTACGCCACTTTGTTTCCGGATCATCT
Organism: uncultured Flavisolibacter sp.; assembly: GCA_965365435.1. Taxonomy (GTDB): domain Bacteria; phylum Bacteroidota; class Bacteroidia; order Chitinophagales; family Chitinophagaceae; genus Flavisolibacter. The sequence goes on along the minus strand of CBDUBQ010000004.1, from coordinate 164,095 downwards.
ATTGTGTAAACCCTTGCCCATTGCCTGTTGCTTCTTGCCAATTGTTCCGCTGTGGTCTCATTTTTGTATTTCAAGGGTTGAAACAAAATTTTAGACCGATGAAAAAGCAATTTCTTAATGTGGCAGTGGTAGCAGGACTGGCGCTTGCCGTGGTTTCTTGCAGCAATAGCGAGAACGCAGCCGCAGACAACGCAGACACGACCACAAGTGCAACCTCAGCCAACACAGAACCAACCACCACAACCAGCACCGGCGACTATGCTGCTATGGCCGACAGCGTGGAGCGCAACAGCCAGCAAGGCTACTACCTCAATCCCAAAACCGGCAAGGCCTACAGCAACCTGCGTGTTGACCGCTCTACCGGGCGTGTAAGCACCGAAGCCGGCGAGCCGGTATGGCGATATGTTGACAACCGCAACTGGTGGGTTTATGGCTATGATAACAGCGATCGCAACTGGCGCCAGTTAGGAGAGGCCCGCATGCAGGGCGAAGCGCTGGAATACAAAGGCGATGGCGACCAGTGGGTGGACTATGATGCCCGTTGGAAAAAAGACGATGGCCTTTTGGAAGACGAGTGGAAGAAAGAAACCGCCGATGGTAAAATGAAAGTAGAAGAAGACGGCGATATAAAGATCAAAAAAGACGACGGCACCAAGATCAAGCAGGAAGCCGACGGTGATTTAAAAATTAAAACAAAGGACGGCAAGATTAAGGTGGATGAAGACGGCGTGAAGACCAAGAAGAATTAATCTGTCTTTGGAGAAGTTAAAAAGTCCCGCCCCGGCGGGACTTTTTATTTGCCCTACATTTGTTTGCATGAGGCGGATTGCTGTTGCTGAATTTTTGCAGGAGAGCAAAAATGGGTTGATACTGGACGTTCGTTCGCCGGGCGAATACAAGCATGCACATATACCCGGCGCTGTCAGCCTGCCGCTTTTTTCCGACGAAGAAAGAGCGGTGGTTGGCACCGAATACAAACAGGTGGGCCGGCAGGCTGCCATCAAAATAGGCCTTGATTATTTTGGTCCCAGGATGAAGGAGATGGTGGAAGAAGTAGAACGATTGGTTGACTATCGAGCAGACAAACAACGGGAAAGAATAGCGAATGTTGAAAAAAGAACAAGGAATGTTGAAGTGGATAGGGCAGACATCAGCCGTGGTTCCGTAACTAACCCCAAACTCCAAACCCCAAACGCCAGACTGTTTGTTTACTGCTGGCGCGGCGGTATGCGCAGTGGTGCCGTTAGCTGGCTGCTGAATTTGTATGGCTTTAATGTCACCACGCTGGCCGGCGGTTACAAGGCATTTCGCAACCATGTATTACAATCGTTCGGGAAGCCGTATCATTTCAAAATCCTTGGTGGCTACACCGGTTCCGGAAAAACGGAACTGCTTCAGCGCCTAAAAGAAAGCGGCGAAAAAGTGGTTTGCCTGGAGAGCCTGGCCAGTCACAAAGGTTCAGCCTTTGGCAACCTTAACATGCCGCCGCAACCCTCGCAGGAAATGTTTGAGAATATATTAAGCTGCGAGCTGCTAGCCATGAGCCATGAGCAGGAAGAACAAAATCCCGAACACCCAAACACCCAACCCCAAAACCCAAACTCAATATGGCTCGAAGACGAAAGCCAGCGCATTGGTACCATCAATCTGCCCAATGCCTTGTGGCAAACCATGCGCACTTCGCCGGTTTATTTTCTGGAAATTCCTTTTGAAGAAAGGCTGAAGCATATTACCGAAGAATATAGCCGCTGCGGTAAGGAGCGCCTGGCCGGCGCCATAGAGCGTATCAAAAAACGCCTTGGCGGAGTGGAAACAAAAAATGCCCTGCAGGCCCTGGCAGACGAAGACTATACCGGTTGCTTTCGCATATTGCTGAAGTACTACGACAAGTTTTACCTGAAAGGCTTGCACAACCGCCCGGCATTGGGTGAACTGCTCACAAATATTCCCTGCCAATCCGTTTCGGAACAAAATGCCGCCCTACTTTCGCAAACACAATTTGTTTCATGACAACACAGGAAGAGGTTAAGCTGACGCAGTATTCGAAAGGCGGCGGTTGCGGATGCAAGATTGCCCCATCGGTATTGCAGCAAATGCTGCCGGCCGGCGATAAAGGGTTTTACCCAAATCTTTTGGTGGGCAACGAAAGCAGCGACGATGCCGCTGTGTACCAACTAACCGGCGACACGGCCATCATCTCCACCACCGATTTTTTTATGCCCATCGTAGATGATCCGTTTCAGTTTGGCCGCATTGCTGCCGCCAACTCCATCTCCGATGTGTATGCCATGGGCGGCCAGCCCATGATGGCCATTGCGGTATTGGGATGGCCGGTAGCGCAGCTTCCGCCAGCCGTGGCGCAGCAGGTGTTGGAAGGCGGCCGGTCGGTTTGCAAAGAAGCCGGCATTCCGCTGGCGGGCGGCCACACCATTGATTCCCTTGAGCCAATATTCGGCCTGGCTGTTACCGGTTCTGTTTCGCTACAGCAAATCAAAAAAAATAATGGCGCCCGGGAAGGTGACCTGCTTTTTTTGACAAAACCATTGGGCGTGGGTGTTCTTTCCACCGCTATAAAAAGAGGCCTGCTTAAGGATGAGCACTATGCCATTCTACTGAAACAACTTACTACCCTCAACAGCATCGGCGAGGCCCTCGGCAAACTTTCTGCGGTTCACGCCATGACCGATGTAACCGGCTTTGGACTGCTGGGCCATGCCACCGAAATGGCGCAGGGCAGTGGCGTTAGCATTGAATTAAATTATGCAGCCATTTGCACCATCGAAGGCTTTGAAGAGTATCGCCAACTGAAAACAATTCCCGGTGCCACCGCCCGCAACTGGGCCAGCTACGGCCATGGTGTAGCTTTCGATGCGGCCATTGATGAAGCAACAGCTATTCAACTCCTGGCCGATCCGCAAACGAATGGCGGGTTGCTGATTGCGGCAGACGAAAGCGGACTAGCGGAATTGAAAAACATTTTCGAGGCAGCTGATTTGCACCAGCACATGGTGCCGGTGGGCCGGTGTGTCAAGAGGGCCAAACAACTGATTTCAGTTACCACATAAAAAACCGGCAAGACCAAACAATGGAAGGTCCTGCCGGTTATTTTTCGGCTACAATTTTATAAACGGCCGCACTGATACGTTTTCTCCGTTTCGCAGCCTAACAAAGTAAGTACCGCCCTTTAATCCGGCCAGTGATAGACTGACGTTGCCGGTTCCTGCCTGGATGGGTACAACCTTCAGCGTTCTTGCACCGGCATCCAAAAGCGCCAGTTCCCGCACCGTGCTTTCCGGCGCCAGCACTACCGTTACCAGTTCTCTTGCCGGGCTGGGAAATACCTGAAACATCAACCCGCGATCACGATTGACTAAAACTGTAGGGCTGTATTCCGCTTTTCCATCTTTATCCACCTGCTTCAGGCGGTAGAAACTTTTACTGTTTAGCGGCCTGGTGTCGGCAAAAGCATATTGCTGCGTACCCGGTCGGTTCTGTGCCTGTATGGTTCCCAGTTTGTCAAACCGGATACCATCGGCGCTGCGCTCAACGTCAAAGTGCGAGGTGCCTGTTTCATCTGTTGTTTTCCACTCCAGTTCCACAGCCTGTTCTTTGTTTTTGGCATAAAACGAAAGCAACCGAAGCGGCAACGCACTGCCTTTGATAAAGGACTGGTAACCGGTCAGGCTCCAGTCGTCGAGCGTCCGGAGGTAAAAGGTATGTCTGCCGTCGGGCAGGGCGCTGGTGTTTACGGCAATAGTTCTATTGCCCAGATCAACAGCCGGTGATAATACCACCGCGGTACCGTTGCCGAAACCCGGATCGGTATTGAAAAAATACTCGGCATACACCAGATTGCCCGGTGCAGCGGGAGCCGTAGGATAAGCCGGGTTTTCATCCACCAAAAAATCACCCTGCGCCGTCAGGCTCCACCGCCCTTCGGTGTTACGGGTGCGCAGGTAAAGGCGGTGTACACCTATAGACAAACCGCTGGTATTTATTTGTGCAACTACAGCCGGAAGATCCGTTGCGGGTGAAACCGGAATGGCCGTACCTTGACCGAACCCGGGATCGGTGTCAATAAAATATTCGGCCCTAGTAATGTTTTGTACCGCCGGCAGGGTGGGATAAGCCGGATCAAAATCTACCAAAAATTCCCGGAAGCCGCTCAAGCTCCACCGGCCCTCGGCATTGCGGGTACGCACCCACACCCGGTGCGGTCCCTGGCTTAAGCCTGCCGTATTCACCGTTACAGGAATGTTCGAAAGGTCGGTGGCTGACGTAACTGGAATGTTAATGCCGTTTCCAAAACCAGGGTCGGTGTCTATAAAATATTCTGCTTTGCTGAGATTTTGCAGCGGCGGCGCCACCGCATACGGCGGGTCAAAGTCCACCAGAAATTCCCGGTAGCTGCTGAGGCTCCACCGGCCGTCCGCACTGCGGGTGCGAAGCCAAAGCCGGTGTGGGCCGTGACTCAGGCCGGCTATGTTGACCGTTACCGGTATATTGGCAAGGTTAGTGGCCGCAGTCACCGGTATATTGACACCATTGCCAAAACCCGGGTCGGTGTCAATGAAATACTCGGCCCGGTTGAGGTTTTGCACAGGTGGTGGCGCAGTTGGATAGGCCGGGTCTTGCGCACTGGCGCAATTTGCCCAGGCCATGTATGCGGCGAAATAAAACAAGGCTTTCATAACAAGCGATTAGAACATGTAAAAATCGTTGAACGGCCTGGCGATTCGGCGGCCGGCTGCGTTGCCATTATCTATGGCAATGAACACCGTTGTCAGTTGTTGTTCCGTGAGCTGAAGGTGACGTTCATGCTGGCCGACCCGGTAGGAATGGAGGTGGGTACCGACAGGCTGTAAATGCTGGGCACTGCCGGTATGCCCGAAAGCTTGTATGGATCGGTGGACCCGTAAGCGCCGGCATCGGGTGTGTAGCCCGCAATAGTGACACCGGCACCCGTAGCGGGAGATCCGGGCTTCAGCTGCACTCTTGAATCCAGCGAGCCGGTGCCACCGGTGTAAACGGTGCTCATATCCACGCTAACCTGGTTGCCGGTGGCCGTGCCGGGCAGGGGCTGCGCCGAAGAAAACAGGTTGTTTTTAATGGTAGCGTTGATAAATGTGTTGTTGGGCGTCTCAAAAATATTGTTGGCGATGTAAGCATTGGCTATGCTGTTTGCGCCCGCAAAATTGCCCTGGTACCAACTGTTGTTGCGGATAATGTTTCCGGTGCCGGTTAATTGGTCTAAGGTGACATAGCTCCTGTACAATATGCAATTTTCAAGGATCAAATTGTTCAGCCTTGGGTTACTGCCATTGGGTGTCAATGCCTGGCTTTGATAAAAAAAACATTTACGCACGGTAAGGCCGTTCGTAGTGGTGTTAGGTCCGTTCTCAAAAAAATAAATGCCTGAAGAAAGGAAAAAGCATTTTTCAATCGTCAGGTTCATGGGCGATGCACCAGGGTAGATAACTAATGACGCTCCCATGGTAAGCCCCATAAACTTGCTGCCGGCGCCTTCCGGCATTACCTGTGTGTAACCTATTGTGGCAGATTCTTTTTTGTACTGCAGGCCGCTGTTTCCGCCATAGGTGGGGTCGGCAGGGTCGAGTAAATAGCCCGGGCCAATCAGCACCAGGCGTTTGTTGACGGTTACACCGTCATAAGCGACGGCACTGTGTTCAAGGTGCAGGGTATCGCCATCAACCACGGAGGCGGAAGCCAGGGCATCGTTCAGGTTGGTAAAATTGGCAGTGACGCCGGGATTGTTGTTCAGACGCCAGATTTTGGCAAAAGAGACGGATGCAAAGAAAACAGCCGCCAGGAGGAGTATTGTTTTTTTCATAACAGGAAGGTTTGAATGAGAGGATAACCGGGAAGGTACCTCCTGAGCCCCTCCGTTAAAACCGGAAAAACCACGGGCTGGACCGGGTGTTTTTCACCATTACGATTCCTTGTATGGCAAGTCAACCAACAATAACGCACCGGATGGTAGCCACCGGGAAGGTTTTTGCCCAATGACCTGCGAGGAGACGTACAAGCATCGCCACCAGAAAAGAAGTTACCGGATGTTGTCCGGTTACAGAAAGATAAAAATGAAGGGAAATTCCTGCAAACTGGTGGTGCCGGTATAGCAAGACAACAGCGGCCGCCGTCGTCAGATACAGTGGTTGTTCAGGAAAAAGAAGAACTTTTCTTTCAATGAAAGGCTGTTGCTCAAAAAAACAGGCAGAACATTCGGTAGCATCCAGGTTGCCAGCCGGCTTCCCCCGACAGGCACCAGGCAGCAAGCTGTCATGAACAGGCGCCCTGATATTTTTTCTGAAAGGTGATATTTGGCCAGGGCTCCGAACATCCGTTTCGGAATGAATAGAAGCTAAAACAGTGCATCAATCTTTTCCGCCAGCTTCCTGTCTTTTTCTGTGACTATATTGCCGGCATCGTGGGTGTTCAGCCAAACCTCCACTGTATTCCATACGTTCGTCCACCGGGGATGGTGATTCATTTTCTCGGCAATGAAGGCAACCCTTGTCATAAAGGCAAAGGCTTCGCTGAAGTCTTTGAACGCAAAGCGCCGATAGAGAGCATTGTCTTTTTCTTCCCAATTAGTCATATGTTGGCTTTAAAAAATTGATCAAAACACGAGATGCTCTCTGTTCTTTATTTTCTCATTCGTCAGCTCCACCACCAACTGCACACCGTTGATGGATTTGAGGTAATAAACAAGATTTTCCACAAACTCATCGGGTACAAAATCATCCTTCAGCAGCCATAAAAAATCAAGGTGGCGGAACTCCGGCAGCAGGTATTCGCCATCGTGCTGGTTGGCGTACAGGTAGTGCATCAGGCAGGTGGAAGGTTGGGCGTATTCGTACACGGAGAAAAAATACTTGCGCCCTTTTTTATTCAACTGAATTTCCAGCTCATTATTGATCCGAAAGTCCACACCCATCAACTGGTTCACCTGCCAGCAAAACATGTAATCCTTAATGGGCGCCATAATGCCCAGCAGCCGCGTTTCCTCAAAAAAGCCGTCGGTGAGGTCTTTATTGTCGAGTGTGAATTTCATAAAGTCAGCATGAAGAACAATTTACTGAAACTCTGCAGTACTTGCAAGTGCCTGTCCGTTGCGGGTGTACCGTATCGTGGTTTTATCGCCTTTTTTAAAGGTGGCAAGCGCCTGCATATAGCTTTCCACCGAAGTAACGGTCTTCTCACCCAGGGCGGTAATCACGTCACCTACCTGCAAACCAGCCTTTTGTGCGGCACGCCCTTCGCTTACACCGTCCACCCGTACACCGGCGCCGCCGTAGGTGTAATCGGGCATTATGCCCAGCGACACGCTAAACCGGGCCGAGGTGCCCATTTGCACTTCGCGGGTTTTGGTAAATGGCACCCGCTGCGGCAAACTATTGGCCGCCTGCAGCAGGCTAAAAACATGCTGCACAATCGCAGCCTGTCCACTGTAGTTGATTTTGCCGGCATCGTCGGTGGGCCGGTGGTAGTCGGTATGCAGCCCGGTGAAGTAAAAGAGTACCGGAATGTTTTTTTGGTAGAAAGACGTGTGGTCGCTCGGGCCAGTGCCGCTGGAATCGAAGCGATAGCTGCCCGCCGTGTACAAGGCTTCTTTTCCTTGGCCATTGTATAATTGTCCCCAAACCGGCGAGGTGCCGTAGCCACCCACGGTAAGGGTGCGGGTAGAATCATTGAGCCTTCCCACCATATCCATGTTGATCATAAAGTTGACGCTGCTCAGGTCAATCGTCGGGTTTTGCGTAAAGTACTTCGACCCGAACAACCCCAGTTCTTCGCCCGAAAAAGCAATCAGCAGGTAGTTGTTTTTTTTCAGGTTCGATGTTTTCAGCAGGCGGCCAAGTTCGATAAGCGCCGCTGTGCCGCTGGCATTGTCGTCGGCACCGTTGTGCACCTGCTTGTCTTCGCCCTTGAACAACGAATTGCGGTCTTCACCATATCCCAGGTGATCGTAGTGGGCACCAATGACGATGGTTGTGGGAGCGCCATTGTCAATATAGCCTACCACGTTTTTTCCGCTGCGGTTAACAGGTTGCACGGCTACGGAGCCCGTCAGCCGCAAAAAGGCCGAGGGATCTTTCAGGTATTTGGCAACTGCTGCGGGTGTGAGGTAAACAACGGGTATGGAAAGCTGCTCGCCTTGTTTGGGCTCAAAGGCCAGTCCATCTTCCCCATTGCCGCTGTTATACACAAACAACGCCGTAGCGCCTTTGCGGGCGGCATCATTGGCTTTGTTCAAAACTGCAGCGGGCAGGTCGAAGTGCGGGTTGGCTTTGTTTTGCGCCTGTAGGCCGGCTACATCAAAAAACCAGGGTTCACCCCTTTCCAATAACGCGATAGAGGCATTGGCATCAACCTTTCCATTGTGGCTGTAGGCCAGCGGAAAAAATTCTTTGTGCAGTTCAAGCGCCGTTCCGTTGATGCTCATGGCCGTAGCCGGGCCTATCTCCTTTCCCTCCGACACGGGAAACGCCTGCAGAAAACCATCGGTGCCTTTGGGCTGCAGGCCGGCTTTTTCAAAAGCGGCGGCAATATAACCGGCGGCCAGCGTTTCGCCCGGCGTACCCGTACGCCGGCCCTCCAGGGCATCGCCGGCCAGGTACTCCACATGGCTGCGGAGAGCCGCAACGGAGGGGTTGCTATCGGTGGTGCTCTTTTGCTGCGTGGCGCAGCCGGCAACAATCAGCAAAAAGGCAAGGCTTCTTTTCAACACAATACAACGGTTTAAAATGCGGACAGCAAAAATACCGCTGTCGCCCTTTTTACCCGGTTAAAACTGCATTTTTTTCATCGGCCTATTTTCCTTAACCTTAACAGAAAACTCCCGATATCGTAAACGATTGCAAAACAGCACAGGCTACCTTTGCGAACCTCACCGTGACAAAGAATACCGTTCATATTGCCTTGGTTGGAAACCCCAACAGCGGGAAAACCTCGCTGTTCAATACACTGACCGGCCTTAATCAGCGCACGGGTAATTTTCCGGGGGTGACGGTGGACAAAAAAACCGGCCATACCGCCATCTCCGATTCCATCACCGGCAACCTCATTGACCTGCCGGGCACCTACAGCCTTTATCCGAAACGGCTTGATGAATGGGTAAGCTACCGGGTGCTGCTGAACCAGGACCGCGACCTACAAGCCGACATTTTTGTAGTGGTGGTGGATGCCAGCAACCTAAAGCGCAACCTGCTTTTCTGCTCGCAGATCATGGACCTGAAAAAACCGGTAGTGGTGGCGCTGACTATGGCCGATATTGCCCGGCGCAAAGGCATTGAGATAGACATTCCGCAACTGGAGCGGGAACTTGGCGTGGCTGTGGTGCCGGTGAATCCCCGCAAAGGCAAAGGCATTAAAGAGCTGAAAAAGGCCATTGAGCTTACGGCCTCGCGGCAGTACAAAATACCCGTCAGGGATTTTATTGAAAACCGGGAGCTGGCCGCTGCACCCATCGAAGACCTGCAGGCCCTGATGCCGGGTACCTCGGATTATTCGGCCATTCATTACCTCATCAACCACGAGGAGTTTGAGCTCGACAGCCGCCTGCAAACCACCATTGAAGGCATAGAGCAGAAACACGCCTTTAACCATACGAAAACGCAGGCCACCGAAATTTTGCAGCGCTACCAGCGCATTGGCAAGATTATGCAGTTGGCCGTAAAGGAACCCGATCCCAGGGAGCAAAAGCTGATGACCGACCGCATGGATGCCGTGCTGCTGCACCGGGTGTGGGGTTATTTTGCTTTGCTGGCAGTGTTGTTTCTCCTGTTTCAAAGTGTGTTTTACCTGGCGCAGTATCCCATGACCTGGATTGAAGAAGGCTTTTCCTATGCCAGCACCTGGATGGCGCATGTGTTGCCGGCGGGTTGGTTTTCGGACCTGTTGGTAAACGGCGTATTGGCGGGGCTTAGCGGCATCATCATTTTTGTGCCGCAGATCATGATTCTATTTGCGCTCATTACCATCCTGGAAGACACCGGCTATATGGCCCGTATTTCCTTCCTTACCGACCGGCTGATGCGTAGCGTGGGTTTAAACGGAAAAAGCGTGATGCCGCTCATCAGCGCCTTTGCCTGTGCGGTGCCGGCTATTATGAGCGCCCGCAATATTGAAAACCGCAAGGAACGGCTGCTCACTATTCTTATTACGCCGCTCATGAGCTGCTCGGCCAGGCTGCCGGTTTATACCATCCTCATTGCGCTGGTTATTCCCAACAAATACTACGGGGGCATTTTTAGCCTGCAGGCCCTGGTGATGATGGGGCTCTACCTTTTAGGATTTGTGATGGCCATGGTGGTGGCCTGGGTGGCCAAATGGTTTATCAATATCAAAGAACGCAGCTTTTTTATTTTAGAATTGCCAACCTACCGGCCGCCGCGGGCAAAAACCGTGGTGCATACCATGTGGAGCAAGGCCCGCATTTTTGTCACCGATGCGGGAAAGATCATCATGGTCATCTCAATTGTTCTGTGGGCACTCAGCTCTTTCGGTCCTTCGTCGCGGATGGCAAAAGTGGAAGCAGCCTACCAGCAGCAGGTAGCGCAGTACCCCGGCAAAAAAGATTCGCTCGATGTCGTGTACAATACCGCAAAGCTCGAAAATTCGTATGCCGGCATAGTGGGCAAAAGCCTGGAGCCGGCCATTAAGCCCCTGGGCTACGACTGGCGAATCGGCATTGCCCTGGTAACCTCGTTTGCCGCCAGAGAGGTTTTTGTGGGTACAATGGCCACGCTCTTTAGCGTAGCCGATGACGATGAAGGAACCTTATTGCGGGAGAAGATGCAGGAAGCGAAAAAGCCAAGCGGCCAACCGTTATTTACGGCTGCTACCGGCATATCGCTGATGATTTTTTACCTCTTTGCCATGCAGTGCATGAGCACCCTGGCTATTGTAAAACGGGAAACCCGCACCTGGAAATGGCCGGCCATTCAGTTGGTTTACATGACGGCCATCGCTTATCTAATGAGCTTTATAGCCTACCAGGTATTGAGTTGATCGGGGAAAACAGGCCTTGTCCTTACTTATCACAAGAACAGTTCAGCTAGTAATTGAAGAGAAAAATCTTTTACCAGGTAAGATCCGATCCCGGTTCGCCAATATTGATGTCATCGTGCGAAGCGTAGATATCAGTCACGCCCTTTACCTTCAGCGCTTCTTTTTTTGTTTCCTCGCTTCCCTTGCCAATGATTTGCCCTATGGCATCCAACGTGCTTTCTACCGTAAAGCCTTTTTCTTCCAGCTTCTTCGCAATTTTTTCCAGCGGCTCATTGCCGGAGGTCATAACGATCCATGTTTTATTGGCGGGCATTTTGTAAAATTTAAGATAACCCGCCGGACCTTCCGGCGGGTTATCGTTTGAATGGATAAAATTAAGGCGCCTGCACCAAACCGGCACCAACCAGTTGAGGCGGGAAAGGAAGCCGTCTGGCTGTTGCCTGCAATTTTCTCCAGAGTTGCAGCCCACGCAAATTCGGCGAGGTTTCGGCCCACAGCGCGGCACATCCGGCTACGTGTGGTGTGGCCATGCTGGTGCCGCTGATGGTTTTGTAGCGGGTGGGTCTTGGCCAGGCAGAAAATACATCGCGGCCCGGTGCGGCAATATCAATCTTGCCCTTATTGGAGAAGCTTGATGGCCGTAGGTTTGAATCCAGCGAAGCTACCGACATGATGGTGGGCGAGTTGGCCGGTGAACCGGTGGGCGCACCTGAGCCATTACCGGCGGCGGCCACAATCAGCAGGCCGTTATTCAGCGCTGCCTGCCCGGCAGCCGTGTAAGCCGGCGAAACGGGCGAAGCAGAACCCAATGACATGGAAATTACCTGGCAACGGTTGGCGATAGCCCAGTTCATACCGGCCAGCACGCCGGCCTGCGTGCCCGAGCCGGAGTTGGACAATACCTTGCCCACAAAAATGCTGGAACGAAAGCCAATACCATAACGCGGAATAGCTCCTGCCGGTGCTTTGGGCCCTGTGGAAGTGCCGATGCAATGCGTTCCGTGTCCGTTGAGGTCCATCACCGGCTGACCGACAAATGTGGCACCAACGATGGGGCGGCCGCCAAAATCAGCATGACCCGTGTCCATGCCGGTGTCCAGCACGGCCACTTTTATACCAAGGCCACTCCGGCTGCTGGGCGGCACTTTGCAGGCCGCCAGGCCCCAGGTCACACCCAGTACCTGTGCTTCTTCCTGCTCGTCAACGGCAGCGCCACCGCTTTCGTAGCCAAACTCTTTGGCAATCATCTCGGCGGCTTGCAAAAAACCACGCAAATAATCACCGGACGTTTTACCGGATTGCGTAGCAAAGTTTTGCAGGTAAGCTTCGGTTACCGCTTCTGAAAAAACAAAATATTCCGGGTCAATAGATTCATAGGGCGAATCGGCTTCGGTGTCGGCCATCACCGACATGCTGCGAGCCTGCGCGGCCGGGCCGCTGATGAGGGCAGCGCCGATCTCGGGGAACGACACCGCGTCGGCATCGCCAACCGATTCTAAGATGGATGCCTGGTCTTTGAAGTCACGTGCATCGGCTACACGCATTCCCTGGCTGCTGAACGATTGCATGGCTGCGTCGCCGGCGCCTTCTTTGTAAGTAACAATGTAGCGACCGGTTTCGAGGCTGTCGCCGCCGCGCTGCAAAGCAGCAAGCAACAAGTCATCTACCGACGATGAGGCGGGCTGAGGAGCAGGAGCTGCTTTGGCAGGCGTGCTTTTTTTCTTTGCCATAACGAGTGATTTTGGGTTGGTGAAAGAGACCGCAGGGCTGCGGTTTGTCTCTTCTAATGTATTTCAATCTGCAGTAATGTCAAAATATTTTTATATCTCTTTCGCTTTCTATCTGTCGGAAAGCCAATGAAAAACGGCAGCAGAAATGCGGGAGTGTTCGGGCCGGTAGGCGCAACAAAAAGCCGGGCATTGCTGCCAGTTTATCCCTTTTGTGCCACCAGATGACGCCTGTTTAGTGCTGTGTTTGCCGGCCGTTTGGCACAGCATTTGGCCCAGGTAAAAAAAGAACTAGTGATGGAGAGGTTTGAGAAGTATTTTCAACTGGGGATGGTAGCGGCTTTAACAGCCATGAAAAAAACCTTAGCAATGTATCCGCAGGGAATGAACCAGCGGCAGGTGGAAGACATGCTTGATGAAATAGATCAGCAACTCGGCATACGCAATACTGAGATTGAATTGCGGAAGCGTGCCTGAGACCAGCGGATAAATTCTTTTGAAGGCCTGCTGTCTGTTGGCGGCAGCCTTTTTTGCGTTATTCTTATTGGAGCGGCTTTTTTGCGCCGGCAAAACCATGGCTGCCGGCATTGCTTGTTTTCCTTATCAAAGCAATCAGCTGGTACACCATCTGCCAGGGAATGGCCCATATCCCCATACACGCTTAGCGATGGGCCCCCAACAATTTTCCCCCCGCCTTTCCATTTCTGGCTTCAACAATTATCTTTAGCCCCCGCACGTCTTCTATGAAACAGATTGTCAACATCATCAACCAGGTTTTCGAAATCGAAAAAAAACTGGCTGCAAACGCCACTTCCGGCCTTCAGCGAAATATTGAACGGATTAAAGCAGAACTGGGCGAAATGGGCTACGAGTTTCACAGCCCCCTGCACGAAAAATGGGACGATACCCGTACCGATTGCGAAGCCAATATTGCCGGTGCGCTCCGCAGCCGGATGGTGATTACAGAAGTCATAAAACCGGTGGTGCGCCAGCGGGAAGACGGCGGGAAAAAGATTGTTCAAAAAGCCATTGTCGTTGTTGAATAAGAAACCATGCATTTTATCAATTTTGGAATAGACCTTGGCACCACCAATTCACTCATTGCGAAATTCGAAGGGGGATCGGTGCAGGTATTTAAAAATCCCATTGGGCATAAAGAAACGCTGCCCTCGGTGGTCGCCTTCCGCGGCGATCGCATATTGGTGGGCGATAAAGCCCGTGAATACATTAGCAAAGATGCCGGCAATGTGCTGGCCGCCTTCAAGCGCAAAATGGGCTCGGGCGAAAGCTTTCTGGTGCCGGCCACGGCCCAGCTGCTAACGCCGATACAACTATCGGCTCAGGTGTTGAAAGAGCTGAAGAATTTTGTGCACACCGGCGAAACGCCGGAAGCCGCCGTTATCACCATTCCCGCTTCGTTTGATACGGTGCAATCCAATGCCACAAAAAAGGCGGGTTACGAAGCCGGCTTTAAAGAGGTGGTGCTGTTGCAGGAACCCATTGCGGCATCGCTGGCTTATTTCAACGACAGCAAAAAAGGAATACCCGATACCGGCAACTGGCTGGTGTATGACCTGGGTGGAGGCACCTTTGACGTGGCGCTGGTGAGCATTATCAATGGCGAATTGAGAGTGGTAGATCACGAGGGAAATAATTTCCTGGGGGGGCTGGATTTTGACACCGCTATCATTGAACATTTTCTGGTGCCGGCCATGGTGCAGGCCACCGGCGACGAAAGCATTGAAGAAAAACTGCGCAACCGCGACGGAAGTTTAGAGAAACTTTTTTATGTGCTGCTGCATCGGGCTGAAGAGGCTAAAAAAGAATTGTCGCAGCAGGACGAAGCAGAAGTTGAATTTACCCTGCCGGGTTACGACGATGAGATCTTCGTCAACATCCGCCGCCATGAGTTCAACCAGATCATTCACGAGCGCATTGCCTCCACCATTGATCTGATTCGCACGATTCTCAAACGCAACAACCTGCAGCCCGGTCAGGTCAACCAAATTATTATGGTGGGCGGGTCCACGTACATCCCTTACGTGCGGGACCTGGTGGCCGCTGAAACCGGCATAGCGCCCGGCTTCGACACCGACCCAACGACCGCTATCGCCGTTGGTGCGGCGTACTACGCCGGCTCCAAATTGAGCAGTATAAAAGCAGAAGAACAGGCCGCCGGCAAAGCAGAAGCGCAAATGGGCCTTTCGGCCGACAAAAAAGTAAAAGCTGTTTTTCAATCGGTCAGCAGCGAGGACGAAGAACTGTACATGGCCATACCCGAAGACGGCGATTTTACCGGGACCTTTTTTCGCATTACCCGCGACGACGGCGGCTACGATTCGGGCCTGAAAAAAGTGGAAAAACGCATTGCCGAATTTCTGCCCCTGCAGAAAAAATGCATGAACCGTTTTACCATCCGCTTTTTCGATGAACAAAACAATCCGTTAGCGGTGCAGCATCCTCCAATTGAGATCATGCAGGGCAAGTTCAATGTGGCCGGCCAACCACTGCCGAATGACATTTGCCTGGAGGTGGATGATTACGAAAACAACAGCACCAGGCTGCAGGTTGTCTTTGAACGCAACGACATTTTGCCGGTAAAAAAAACGGTGTATAAAGAAATCACCCGTACCATAAAAAAAGGCAGCGACGAGGTGATTGTGATTAATGTGCTGGAAGGCACCCGCCATAGCCGGCCGCACAGCAACCTGGTCATCGGCGTAATTGAAATAAAAGGAAAAGAGCTGAAAACCGACCTGGTAAAAGGATCGGATGTAGAGATAAAACTGGAAATGAACGAAAGCCGCGACCTCACCATTTCAGCCTTTTTGGCCATGAGCGAGCAGGAGTTTACCAACGTCTTCAGCACCTCGGAAAAACACGTGAGTGTGGCCCGGCTGAAAGACGATGTGGCCAGCCTGGTGAGGGAAATGCGCCGCGAGCTGCAGGATGAAAAAGCCCGTGAGGATGCCGCCGAAAGCGAGTGGACCACAGAGCTGCGGCAGTGCATTTTTGAAGCCGAAAAGCTGCAGCAGCGCCTGAGCCGGATGAAGGAAAGCGATATTACCGACGAAAAGTACGAGATCAGTGAGTCGCGCCGCCGGCTCTCTGCCCGGTACGATGCATTGGGCAAAGACCAGCGCATTTTCATGCTGCAGGCCGATTATTTCAACCACAAAAACTTTGTGGAAGAACACCTGCCGCATGTGGAGTTCGACCGCGATAAAATGATGAACGACTTCGACCGGATTGTGCAGGATGAGGGCCAGTTTTTGAAAGCGAAAAGCCCGGCTGTGCTGCGGGCCAAGATAGATGCGCTGGAACTGCTGCGCCGCCGCGTGTATGCCAACACCAGGCAATACATCGTTGATTTTTTTCTTTACTTCTCCTCGCAACCGTTGGATCATTATACAAAGCCGGCCATTGCCGCCACGCTTATAAAGCAGGGCGAAGAAGCGCTGGCCCAGGAGCAATATGCACAACTGCGTTCGGCCATGGTCAATCTTTCGCACCTGCTCTACGGCGACGAACCCGAATTTGAAAAAGTGAAAATCAAAGGGACCGGCATTGGTTGATACGTTCAGCCCATACCGGTCACCGGTGCGGCTGGTGCTGCATGCCGCCGAAGCCACGGCCCCTTTTTCGGCGCAGGCACTTAGCCGGGCACGAAAGAAGATGATGGCCGAAATTGCATTGGGCGGCGATGAGATTGTAATAGACGATGTGCCCTACTCCCGCAACGATGCCGCCACGCTGCTCGACGATATTTCGGAAGAAGCCTGGCGGGTGCACTGCATCGTGTACACCCATCCGGGCCTGCTGCAGTTTTTGGAAAAACAGGCGTTTGATAACGAAGAACTCAGGAAAGCCGACCCCTATCGGTACGATCTGCGGTTGGTAAATGTGGTGTCGCCGTTTTTTGCTTATTCATTCAATTCTGTTTCGGGCTCTTTGCTCCGCCAGAGCAAATGGGACAGCCTGCTGCTGCTGCTGAATTATCAAACCTTCATTTTACCCGGCCACCAACACGAAGCGTTTCAAAAACTGCGCACCTACCTGGATGAACTGAGCTATACCCTGCGCAACCTCAGCTGGGAACGATTTATTGCAGACGAAACCATCCTGCATTTTGTGTTTGAAGACGACTGGCAAAAAAGCATGAATGCACTGCCGCCGTCCTTCAACACCCTTCGCGACGAGATCGTGACTCACCTCATCGAGATCGTGCTGCGCTTTCAGCAAAAAGCCACCTGGTACTACCTGCATCAGGTACTGGTGAATCTGAGGGCACTTGACACCAACGAGTTTAACCGGGCCGAGATCAATCGCATTGACGAAGTGATTTATGCCAACACCCAGCTTGAAAGCAAAGGAAAGAGCCGGGCAAAAGACGGCTCCTGGACCCGCGGTGTTTTTTGGGGCATATGGATCATTCTGATGATCGTTAGGGGCGCAACCTGCAATGGTTACGACGACGGCGATGACGACAACAATGGCTTTCCATCTTTGGCGGTACAAGAAACAGACCGGAGCAATGTAACGGAGAAGAAAAACGAAAAGCTCTTGATGCAGCGCCTCGACAGCCTGCTGAAAAAACCGTTTGCGCCAAAAAACAGCCGGCAGCAGCGCCTCACGGCGTCCGCGGCCGACGTTCCGGGGCCGGCCTTTCTGTTTAGCGAGCACCCCAGCGCTGCCCGAAACGATTCTGTGCAGGTGGTGAACAAAACGCCCTACGACGCAGTGTTTCTTTACTTTAAAGACATTCCCGGCCATGCCTTGTCGGGCCGCCTTCCCAAGCTGTACTCCGCGGTGATAAAAAAGGGCACTGCTGAAAAGCTTTATGTGCTGGCTGGTAACGGCCGTGTTTATTTTGCCTTTGGCGAAGACTGGACCGAAGTAGCACAGCCGGTGTTGCTTCCATTTCCCGGTCAGGCCATGCGCCCGGGCTTTGCGTCGCCGCTGCAGGACTCCCTGCCGGTGCTTTGGTTTTTTCGCAACGGCCGCCAGGCAGATCAGCCATTCCTCCGTCAGCCGCTCTATATCAACCGGGCCGGTACGCTGAAGGAGTACAGTCGCTACCGCTATTTCAATACTTCCGTCAACCACGGGCAATCCACACTTTATCTTTCGGCTACCAACGGCCGTATTGAGTTAAAAGCCGATGGTCCGCTGCTGGTAAAAACAGACCGTAAGGGGTAAGCAAGCTCCATGGAAAAAGACGTAACAATAACAGCTTTAGGCGATGGCGCCCTGCTGATTCAGTGGGATAACCGCATAAGCGATAGCCTGAACAGCCGGGTGCTTACACTTTACGCCCAACTCCGTCGTCTTGGCCCTTTTGTTTTAGATGTTGTTCCGGCTTACAGTTCCCTTGCGGTTTATTATGATGTGATGGCTTTACCGGCCGCCGGCAAAACAGCTTTTGACGCCATGAAGGAAAAGCTTTGGCCTTTATTGGAAAATAAAGCGGTGGAAACGGCAGACAGCGGCCACACGCATCAAATACCGGTTTGTTACGCACAAAATTTTGCGCCCGATTTGGCCGGTTTGGCGAATGAAAAAAAGCTGCCGGTACCAGAGGTCATTCATTTGCACACGGCCGCTATTTACCGTGTTTATATGATTGGCTTCCTGCCGGGCTTTCCGTATATGGGCAGGGTTGACAGCCGTATTGCCATGCCCCGGAAAAACAATCCCCGGACAATTCTTGCGGCGGGCTCGGTAGGCATTGCCGGTGAGCAAACCGGAATTTACCCCCTGCCGTCGCCCGGCGGATGGAATATTATTGGAAGAACACCGGTGCGGCTTTTTGATAAAGACAAACCCGAGCCCGTACTGCTGCAACCCGGCGACCGGGTTCAATTTTATTCAATCACCGAAGATGAGTTTAACCATCGCCAAAGCCGGCTTGCTTGATACCATACAGGATGGAGGCCGCTACGGCTTTCAGCAGCAGGGCATCAATCCGGGCGGGGCCATGGACAGGTTTGCGGCCCAACTGGCCAATGCCTTACTGGGCAACGAGACGGGTGCGCCGGTCATTGAAATGCATTTTCCGGCGCCGCAAATAATCTTTCACCAACCAACCATCATTTGCCTGGCCGGCGCTGATTTTGGTGCCATGCTAAATGCAAAAGACATCGCTCCGCATCAACCAGCGGCGGTGGCAGCCGGCGCTGTTTTGTCGTTTTCAAAAAAATACCACGGAGCCCGTGCTTACCTGGCTTTATCATCGCCCATCAACATCAAACCCTGGCTCAACAGCTATAGCACCAACCTGAAAGCAGCCGCCGGCGGTTATTTTGGAAGACGCTTGCAAAAAGGCGATGAAATTCCTTATGGTGCAATGCCATTGTTGATGGAAGCCGGTGTACAACCATTGCCCTGGCAATACCGGCCGTTGCCTGAAAAGGGACAAACCATCGAAGTGCTCCCGGGGCCCGAATGGGATTGGCCGACAAAAAAAAGCCAGGAGATCTTTTTAAAAAATGAGTTTCTAATCACATCATCTTCCGACAGGATGGGTTACCGGTTGCAGGGAGAGGAATTGGTGCCGCAAAGAAAGGAACAACTGGTTTCATCGGCTGTTACTTTCGGAACGGTGCAGTTGTTACCCAACGGCCAGCTTATTCTATTAATGGCCGATCACCAAACCACCGGTGGTTATCCACGAATCGCTACGGTTTGCCGTGCGTCGCTGCCGGCACTGGCGCAAATGATAGCCGGCCAGGCTTTTTGTTTTTCCCTTGTTACTCTTGCCGCCGCCGAAGAAAAATGGCGACGGCAACAACAGCGGCTGCAGCAATTGCAGAACACCTGTAAATTGAAGCTGCAAAACTGGTTGCATGCACATAGACATTAATTGCGACATGGGCGAAGGCATTGGCAACGATGCCGCCCTGATGCCGTTCATTACCTCGGCCAATATTGCCTGCGGCTTCCATGCCGGCGATGCCGAAACTATCCAAGCCACTATTCAACTGGCGCAGCGGCAGGGTGTCAACATTGGAGCGCATCCTTCTTTTTTCGACAGGGAAAATTTTGGACGCACTGAACAAAAAACCTCGCCGCAGGAAGTTTATCAGCTTATTACAGAACAGCTTTTTTTCTTTCAGAAACTAGCCGATACGGTGGGTGTTGCGGTGCATCATGTAAAGCCGCATGGCGCTCTGTACAACATGGCTGCCAGGGATGCCCCATTGGCAAAAGCCGTGGCACAAGCCGTAAAAGATTTTAATGAACAATTGATTTTGTTTGGCCTCAGCGGCAGTGTGTCCATTGCCGAAGCCCGGAAGCTGGGATTAAAAACCTGGAGCGAAGTATTTGCCGATAGAACCTACCAGGACGATGGCAGCCTGACACCACGGTCGCAGCCCGGTGCATTGGTTGAGGACGAGGAAATAGCGGTAGTGCAGGTGCTGCAGATAGTGAAAAAAGGAACGGTGAAATCGGTATCGGGAAAAGAGATTTCAATTGTAGCGGACACGGTTTGTATTCATGGTGATGGGAAGAACGCTGTAGTTTTTGCGAAAGCGCTATCTTTTAGGATTAGAAAACCACGAAGTCACCGATGACACAAAGCAACACGGAGAAACAATTCCCCGCAATAACTGCAAGGGAAAACTGGTTAGGACAACAAGTGGTAGATGTTGCCATTACTATTCACAAGGCACCTGGCCCAGGACTTTTAGAAATTGTGAATGAAAAAGTGTTTTGTTACGAACTGGCTAAACGCAATATTCCATTTTTGAAGCAAAAACGCGTCGCTATACTTTATGATGAGCTAGTTGTCGAGGACGCCTTGACCTTAGACATCCTTATTGACTAACTGGTTGTTGAGTTGAAGGCGCAGGAGAATCCATATGCTGTTTGGGAAGCGGAACTACTAAGTTATCGTAAGCTTACTGATAAGCGATTAGGCTATTTAATCAACTTTCACGTACCCTTGATGAAGAATGGCATCAAGCGCATGGTCCCATGAGCCTTTGTGCAGCTTAGTGCTCTTTGTGTCTTGGTGGTTCCCAAAATCAAAAAATTGAAACAATCATCTGCCATCCTCGGTGCCGCTTTCCTTATGGCTACATCCGCCATCGGGCCGGGCTTTCTTACCCAAACAACCCTTTTCACGGCCGAGTTGCTCACTTCTTTCGGTTTCGTGATTCTCCTTTCACTGCTGCTCGACATTGGTGCGCAGGTCAACATCTGGCGCATCATCACCGTCAGCAACCGGCGGGCCCAGGACCTTGCCAATACCCTGCTGCCCGGTCTGGGTCTTTTTTTGGCAATACTCATTGGCTTTGGCGGGCTGGTGTTCAACATTGGTAACATCGGCGGTACAGGACTGGGATTACATGCGCTGACCGGCATGGAGGTAAAAGCAGGCGCAGTTGTCAGTTGCTTTATTTCATTGGGTATTTTCTGGTACCGCGATGCCGGCAAAGTCATTGACATGTTTGTGAAAGTGCTCGGCCTTCTCATGATTCTTTTTACCGCTTACATTGCTGCCAGTTCGCGGCCGCCGGTGGGCGAAGCCCTTTACCGCACCATATGGCCGGAGAAGATTGACGTGCTGAAGATCGTGACGTTGGTGGGCGGCACCGTGGGTGGTTATATTTCCTTTGCCGGCGCCCATCGCCTGCTCGATGCCGGTATCAACGGAAAGGCGGCATTGGCGCAGGTTACCCGCAGTTCCGTCAGTGGCATTGTCATTACCTCTGTCATGCGCTTTGTCTTGTTTTTTGCGGCGCTTGGCGTGGTGTGGCAGGGCGCAAAGCTAGATGCCGGCAACCCGGCGGCTTCGGTGTTTCAGCAGGCAGCCGGCGAACTTGGTTATCGTTTCTTTGGCTTTGTCATGTGGTGCGCCGCTATCACCTCGGTAGTAGGTGCCTCCTTTACCACTATCTCGTTTTTTAAAACATTGCACCCTGGCCTCGAAAAATGGAGCCGGATGTTCGTTTCGGTTTTTATCCTCTCCTCAACAGCCATTTTTCTTTTCCTTGGCAACCCGGTCACGCTGCTCATCATGGCCGGTGCCGTCAATGGCCTGATTCTGCCGATAGCTTTAGCTGTGATTTTGCTCGCCGCCCGCAAAAAAGGTATCGTTGGCAACTATCGCCATCCGGCGTGGATGCAGGCAGCCGGCTGGCTGGTGGTGCTGGCCATGAGCTATATGGGCCTGCTTTCGCTCCAAAAAATCTTCTGAAAACGGGCCGGGTTCAGAAGCTCTGCCTTTTGGCCGGCCGGAAGAATACCCTTATTTTAAATGCAAATTTTGCGACACATGAAGAAGTTATTCCTGGCCTTCATTCTGTTGGTTGTGCAGCAATGCTATGCACAGCTGACCTACCCACCCACCCGCAAGGTGGACACCGTTGATAATTACCACGGCACCAAAGTAGCCGATCCGTACCGCTGGCTCGAAGACGATAACAGCGAAGAAACCAAGGCCTGGGTGAAAGAACAAAACAAAGTCACGTTTGATTATTTGTCCCGCATTCCGTACCGCGACAAAGTGCGCAAGCGCCTGCAGGAGCTATGGAACTATGCCCGTTATAGTGCACCATTTAAAGAAGGTGATTGGTGGTACTATTCAAAAAACGATGGCCTGCAAAACCAGAATGTCTGGTATCGCCAAAAAGAGCTGGACGGAAAATCGGAAGTGTTTCTGGACCCAAATAAGTTCGCTGCCGATGGCACGGTATCACTGGGTGCTGCTTCCTTTTCCAAAGACGGAAAGCTCTTTGCCTATACCATTCAAAAAGCCGGCAGCGACTGGCAGGAGGCTTATGTGATGAATGCAGTGACCAGAGAAAAGCTCGACGACAATTTACAATGGCTCAAATTCACAGGCCTTTCGTGGAAGGGAAACGATGGTTTCTACTACAGCCGCTACCCGGAGTCTGCCGAGGGCGATAAGCTGAAAGGAAAAAATCAGTTTCAGAAAATATACTATCACAAACTGGGTACACCACAGTCGGCCGATGCGCTGGTGTACGAAGACAATGAACACCCGCTTCGCCTGGCCTCGGCCTATGTCACCGAAGATGAGACCTTCCTGGTGTTATACATTTCGGAAGGTACAAGCGGCCGCGAAATCCGGGTAAAGAACCTGAAAGCCGGGCAACAGGACTTTACCCTGCTGGTGAAAGGCTTTTCAACCGAGCCGAATGTAATTGACAACAAAGGCGACCAGTTGTTGGTACGTACCAACGATGGCGCATCCAATTACAAAGTGGTGCTGATTGATCCGAAGAACCCGGCGAAGGAAGCATGGAAAGAAGTGATTCCGGAGAAAGAGAACGTGTTGAGTGGTGTGGGCACGGCCGGCGGTTATCTTTTTCCCACTTATTTGAAAGATGCTTCTACCAAAGCTTACCAATATACCTACGACGGCAAACTGGTAAAGGAAGTGGCGCTGCCGGGTATTGGTACGGCTGGGGGCTTTGATGGTAAAAAAGATTCGAAAGAGATCTTCTATTCCTTTACCTCCTACAACTATCCTACTTCCATTTTCCGGTATTCCATTGCCAACGGCACAACATCATTGTATAGAAAAGCCGAGGTGAAATTCAACCCTGAAGACTACGAGGTAAAGCAGGTTTTCTTTACCAGTAAAGACGGTACAAAAGTGCCCCTTTTTCTGACGCACAAAAAAGGTCTGGTGCTGAACGGGCAAAACCCGCTGCTGATGTACGGCTATGGCGGCTTCAACATTGATGCAACGCCGGGCTTTTCCGTATCCAACGTGCTGTTTATGGAGCAGGGCGGTGTGTATGCCCATGTTGTGTTGCGGGGCGGCGGTGAGTACGGCGAAAAATGGCACCGGGCCGGCATGCTGGAAAACAAGCAAAACGTTTTTGATGATTTTATTGGTGCTGCCGAATGGCTGATCAGGAACAAGTACACCAATCCCGGAAAACTGGCCATCACGGGCGGTTCTAACGGTGGTTTGCTGGTAGGTGCGGCCATGACGCAACGCCCCGAATTATTTAAAGTGGCCGTGCCACAGGTTGGTGTGATGGACATGCTGCGCTTTCACAAATTCACCATCGGTTATGCCTGGGCGGTAGAATACGGCAGCAGCGAAAAGCCCGATCAGTTTCAGTACTTGCACAAATACTCGCCGCTGCACAACCTGAAACCAGGCGTGGCGTATCCCGCAACAATGGTGACCACAGCCGACCACGACGACCGCGTGGTGCCGGCGCATTCTTTCAAATTTGCGGCCGCATTGCAGGGAGCCAACCAGGGGGCTAATCCTTCGTTGATCAGGGTAGAAACCAATGCCGGTCATGGCGGTGGTATGCCCACATCAAAACGTATTGACCTGAGCACTGACATCTGGAGCTTTACCATGAGCAACCTGGGAATAAACTTCCGTGAGGTCGTTGCCGGCGACGGCAAAACAGCGCCAAAAACAGCCGTAAAGCCGGCCTTTTAAAGCTGTTTTCCGACCATCAATAATGCCCTCCGCCCGGGGGGCATTATTGTTTTGGGCCCGGCTGTACTTTTTATAAATGATTGAATGACTTATTTTTGGATTTTCGCAAACTATGGAGATATTCCACTGGTTGGCTCACACGTCGGACCCTGAGCTGCAGCAGGCCACCCATGAAAAAATTCAACAGATCAAAGCCATCGAAGATGATATTCCCGGTGTTATCATCATTCACAACCTGCCCGACGATTCTATTGTTTACATTTCGGAAAAAGGCTGCCGCATTTTGCATGTCACGCTCGAAGAAGTGCGCCTGCCTCACTTCGATTATCACAAGCGGTTTTTTAATCCGGAGGACGTGCCCAATTATGTACCGAAAATACTGGGCATGATGCAGCGCAATGCCATTGATGAAATGGTAAGCTATTTTCAACAGGTGAGAGCCTCGCCCAAAGAAGGCTGGAAGTGGTACTCCAGCTCGTCGAAGATCCTGATGCAGGATAAAGAAGGGCAGCCCCTGCTAGGCATCACCATTGCCGTACCCATTGACGCGGCGCACTATTTTACGCCCAAGATAGAACGGTTGGTAGAAGAGAACAATTTTTTGCGAAAGAACCAGCAGTCTTTCAGCCTGTTGTCAAAAAGGGAAAAAGAAGTGCTCCGGCACCTGGCCATGGGACATAACACACAGGAAACGGCCGCGCAGTTGTTTATTTCGGAGGCCACTGTTAAAACCCACCGCAAGAACATCCGCGGCAAGCTGGAGGCTGAATCCACAGTGGACCTGATAAAATTTGCCCAGGCGTTTAATTTGATCTGAGGACTTCAATCGTGAATGGGACAGCTGTTGCTCTTAACCAGTCAGCGTGGTGCTACATAAAACTGCTTTTCTTCACGATTGACGATTGACGTCATCGCACCAGCATCACCGTACCCTTTTGCGTCACTTGTTTTTTCGTGTCCCTGTCTCGGTAGCGCAACAGCCATACATAGGCTGCCGGCGGTTGCAGCTCACCTTTGATGCGCCCATCCCATCCCTGCTTCCAGTCCTTGGTGCGAAACAGCAGTTGCCCCCACCGGTTATACACGGTCAGCTCCAGGTCTTCGGCTTTCACGGCATTCAGTACCCGGAAAACATCGTTGCGCCCATCACCATTGGGGGAAAACGCGGTAGGCACCGCCAGGTAGCAACTGGCGTAGATGGTAATGTCTTTCACGGCTGTTTTTTGGCAGCCAAAGCGGTCGGTTACCGTGTACCGAACGGTAAAGTCTGTTTGCCGGTTCGGTCCCGCATAAGCATGCATGGGGTCTTTATCGCTGCTGGTGTTGCCATCACCAAAATCCCACCGGTGCGAAACAATTTGCCCCTGCGCCGCGCTGGTAAAGGGAATTGCCTCGTTAGGGCAGTTATCTTCAAACATGCCGAAGTCGGCTTTTAACCCATTATCGAGTAGGATTCTCTGCTCGCTCGAATCAAGGCAAAAACCATTGAACACCGTCAGCTTCACCGTTTTCTCATTGAAGATGCTATACGTTGCTGTGGGGCGCTGCTGGCGGCTCACCTGCCCCTCATCCATGCGCCACAGCCAGAAGTTGGTGCCATTGCCACCATCGTGAAAAAATGCAATAGTGTCCTTTTCGCACCCATACCGGAGCTGGAAGGTAAAGCGGGCATTCACCGTATCCTGCACCGAAAACGGCAGGGCCAGCCCGGCCGTTGTCTCCTCGCTGCATTCGTTCAGCAGCGTGTTTCCATCGCTGCCCCTTTGTATAGTCAACTGAAAACTGCCGGCTACCTGCAGGGCGCTGCCAAACGTGACGGTAATTTCTTTTGTTGTGCCGTTTGCACAGGCACCTGAAGCGTCGGCTACCGACACGGGATAAGTACCCGCTATGCTAAAGTCGGAGCCATCGGCCGCAATGCTGCTGCACAAAATGGGCTTGCTGAAATAAACCTTTACCTGCCGCGGTGCACAGCGAAGTGCCCCCAGGCTGTCGGGAGGTGTGGGTGCTTTGGGA
Source organism: uncultured Flavisolibacter sp. (assembly GCA_965365435.1). Lineage (GTDB taxonomy): Bacteria > Bacteroidota > Bacteroidia > Chitinophagales > Chitinophagaceae > Flavisolibacter. The sequence continues at coordinate 137,878 of CBDUBQ010000004.1, read as the reverse complement.
AGCACGGTGAACGGTAATGTTTCGCTTTCGGCAATTGATTTGTCGCAGTAGTCCAGAAGGGTGTTGTTGTCGCTGCCTTTTTTGATGTGCAGGGTATAATTACCCGCGGACAGCGGCGAGGGCAGTTGCAGCTCCATCGAATCGGCATCAAACTGTCCCGAACAATTAAGGCCCACACTGCGGCGCACGCCAATGTTGCCCGGCATCACAAAAAACTCCGAGCCGTTTGCCGAAAGGCTGTTGCACAGCATTTTTTTATTCAGCTTCAGGCGCAGCACATCGCCGCCGCAATTGGCTTCCACTTTTTGCAGGTGTGGCGGCGTGCTGTCGGTAATAATGGCCGTGCCGCCGCCAAAGGAAAGCTTGTAGCCGCTCTGTGTGTTGGTAAAATGGCTCACCAGCAACAGGTAGTTGCGGCCGGCCACCAGGTCGGGCATGCGGCTGAAGAGTGGCTTGCCGCCGCCGCCGCAGACAAACAACTGCGAGCCGGCCGAGGAGGCCCCGGTAAGGCCGGTTTCGCCACTCCAGTTATTTGAAATCACCAGGTTGCCATCTGTGAAGACGTCATCCGGATTGCGGCCGGTAACGTCATACAGTTCCCAGTCGTAATCGGAACTCATGTTGTTGGGAGTGATGGTAAAGCCGAGGGTGCCGCTGCGGAAGCAGGTGAACTTGTACCAAAAGGGGTTGATATCCGTGAGAAGATCGCCGCCACAGCTTGGGTAGGGCATGCGCCGGCCGCCGCACAGCGGCACTGAAGCCTGCGAAAACGTGCTGGTGCCACATACGGGAAAGGCCGTAGCCGGCGTTTGGCCGGCATTGGTACAGGGGGTTGTTTGGGCCTGCGCCAACGAGCACAGAAAAAACAACAGGGGCAGCAGCGCAGCGCTTATCGCATCAGCTTTATTTTCTCTCATCAGTAACTACAAATATCAACTTCTGCTTTTGCAGGTCAAAACAAATTTTCCCTGTTGATGACAGATAAAAAAAGCCGTCCGTTGCTTTTGCCCCCGTACCATCCGGAGGTCACAAAAATGCCGGGCATCAGCCACGGTATGATCCGGGCGGTACCGCCGCTAACCTCGGAAAGGGTCAGCGAAAGGGCACGGTGTCATGACAGCTTTATACACCGGCGGTAGTAGGTTTGGGTACAGCGCTTTTTTGGCGACTGGCTTTTTACGGCTGCAGATTTATTTTTGGTAAAGTTGACCGGAACGCCAACCGTGATGCCCCATGTACGCAGTTGCGGCTGCAACAGGGTGCTTATACTTTTACTTTGGTGCATTGTATTGATGACTTCCTCTTTTTGCCCCAGTGGCCTTGTGTAAAATACGCCCAACGTAAACAGGCGCTGCGCACCTTTGGCAAATTCAAAACCCACCGCCGGCACTACGGCCGCTTTCCATGAGGGTGTATAGGAAAAGCCGCTGGTCTTTTGTTCAATGTTTTGGGTAGATGCAGGAAGGTAAGCCATGGCTACCGAAGGCTGTATCCGCATGTTCAGGTTTTTGGATGATGCATTTGCCAGGGCCGGCCTTTTGCTGCCGCACGAAGATGTGTAGGCAGCAGAGCCGCAGCGGCTTTTTTGCACCGTTGCCGGTGCGGCCGGCGATGCCAATGATGTTGATGCCTTGCTGCGCTTACCCAATTGAACCGGCTTGCTGTTGAACAGGTAACCGGCTTCGAGGCGAAGCTGCAAATTGCCGGAACGCTGACGCTCCATCAACGCACCGGCGTTATTAAACAGAAAACGAACAGGCGCCGGATTGGTGGTGACATTGATAAACGGGCTATGGCCGCCTTTCAATTCATAACCGGCCCGAAAGCCTGCTTTTAAAAAGCCATTCACATCTTGCACCGAATAGCCGGTAGTGGTGCCGACAGCCGTGCGGCCTTGTTCGAACCCGGCATGAGGAAGCAAACGAAACTGGGCATGAAGAGCGGTGCCGGCCAGCAATGCGCAGCCAAAGAGTAGCGTTGGTTTCATAAAAAAAGGTTTACAGTAAGGTACGTACTATTTCGTAGCAAATTCAAATAAATACAGGAGTGGCGGGCTCTGCAAACGATTTCTTTCTGTTTTTGCTGCCGCAAAAACCCACTTGCGGTAAACCATTTTTGGTACGGGAAAAAATTTAATTCCCGGCCATAACTATAGTTTGCTGCCTACCCGTCTTAACTGGCTTTAGCGGGGTGGGTGCGTCTTTAAAGTGATCGTATTTGCCCAGCAGCTTTCCGGCATAATAGGTCGCCGGTATAATGACTTTTTTCACAAAACCTGGCATTTCCGCCAGGTCATATTCTGACGCATAGTTTTTTACCAGGTAGGCGGCATCGAAGGTTTCGGGTTGTGCCTTGCCCGACTTGTTTTGCGCCGCATAAATCGCCGACAGAAAAAACACCAGCGTATTGGCCGGCTTCACCCATCCGGTGCAATGCAGCACCTCTTTGCCGGCATTCCAAAAGCGGTGTGGGGTGCCCCTTTCGAACAAAACGGTTTCGCCGGCGCCAACGTATTGCTTTTCGCCGCCTAGCACCTCGTAGCCAAGTTTTCCTTCCATGACCGTGAGGCATTCATCCTGCTGCCAGTGGGTGTGCATGACAGGGCCGCAGCCAGGCTGCACATAGTTTTCAACCAGCAGGCAGTCGCCACCGGGCTCGGGTTGCACTGCCAGAAAAATCAGTTTTTCGCCGACGCAATTCTCTATCACGTGCGGGTACCGTATGTTCATGTGTTTCAAATTTGCCCGAAAGCTACCGCCATTGGCACCGGGTGTAAATGGCAGCATGTACGCAGCGAAGAAAACAACGAATGAAGCGCTAAATAAATAACATGAACGTTTGTGACACGGGAGCCAGGCAGCGGCGCCGGCCTTTTCTGCGCCAGCACCATTACCCCGCCAACGCCAATGATGCAGGGCAAAAAGGCGCTGCCTGTTTTGCTTTTCGCCATTACAGTGGTTGGCGGTAGGTTTAGTTGGTTTTGCTGTTTACTGCCTGCAGCACGGTTTGCCAAAGGGCTGCGGCAGTGCGTTGCCAGGTGTAGCGGGCGGCCATTGCTTTTCCTTTTTCAATCATGACGCTTCGCTCGCCTTCCTGCTTGTAGATAAACATCAGCTTATAGGCCATGTCGTCCACGTTTTGCGGATCGAAATAAAGGGCCGCCTCTCCGCAAACTTCGGCCATGGCCGAATCTTTCGAGGTAAGCACCGGCACGCCGCACCGCATGGCCTCGGCCACCGGCACACCAAAACCTTCAAAAAACGATGGGTAAACAAAGGCCCAGGCGGCGGCTGTAAGCGGCGCCAGGTCGGCTTCGGGCAGGTAGCCGGTCAGCACTACATCGTCGCGGTATTTATAGGTTTTCAGCAGCTCACGGAATTCGTCGTTCTTCCAGGCCAGCCTCCCGGCCAGCACCAGCTTTAGCGAACTTTGCATGCGGCGCTTAAAAATGGAAAATGCTTTCAGCAGGTTGATCATGTTCTTTCGCGGCTGTATGGCGCCGGTGTACAAAAAGTATTCGGCCCCGCCGGTAAACCGGTCTTTCACGGCCATTTGCTCATCAAAATCCAGCGGTTGAAAAACATCCCGGACGCCGTTGTGCACCACCGAAACCTTTTCTTCCGGCACACCGTATGTTTGGCAGATGTCGGCTTTTGAAAAAGCAGAAACCGTGGCCAGCGCCGCTGCTTTCCGCACAAACCTGGGCGTGTACGTTCGGTAATAAGCCAGGTGGCTTTTCCGGTAGCCTTCGGGGTAATGCAAAAAGCCCAGATCGTGCACGACCAGGCATTGCGGCACGCCGGTAGTGAGCGAGCACTGGCCATCGGGCGAAAGAAAAACATCGGCCTTTATCTTACGCAGCTTCAGCGCCACCTGCACATCAAACCAGTATTTCCACAACAAAGGGTGGCGGGCCGCAGGCTGCAGCACATGGCCGGTCACATTGGTCGAAAACAGGAAGGAGTCGGGAAAAGGCCGGTCGAAAAAAAAGTGAAAGTGGTGCCCGGGATGGGCTGCCACCATTTGCCGCAACACTTCGTTGGTAAAATGGCCGTAGCCCTCCAAAAGGCCTGGCAGCAAAAAGCGGGTATTGACGGCAATAGTCATGGGTTGCAAAAGTACAGGCAGGCGGCAGTGGCCGAATAGCTTTTGACAATGGCCTTCGCAGCTGCAGTTTAAACCGAAAAAAACAGCATGGCGAAACCAGTTGGCAATAGATTGGGTAAATGTGTTGCCCTATTTCAACAATCGGTGGGGAAGCCGGGCGTTGGAAGTGGCATTTTTACGCTGGCAAAAACTTGGTATTATGTTTGTTTCAATTCTTTACGAACGCGAAAATGCTTCACCCTTAACCTTACAAACTTAGTATAAACGACCTCTTAGGTGGAAGAGGATGGTGGCTTGTAAAAGGGGCCTTGGTTCGGGGCCCCTTTCTTTTTCCCCTAACCCACCCCACTGTTTTCCATGAATAATTTTTGGCCTTTGTGAACGGACCGTACCCGGCCCTTTGCGGGTTGATTGCAACCGATCGCTTTTTCCTTCTTTCTGCTCTTCGCCTACATTTGACGCAATGAAAACACGCTTACTGGCAGCAGCGATTTTCTTTAGCCTGGCTGCGGCAGCCCAGGGCCGTTTTAGCTTATCAACCGGTATTTCCCTCTTGCGAAACCTTACGTCCGCGCAAACATTTTGGAGCCCGGGCCAAACCATTTGCGCCGACTTTTATTTTTCGCCGCGGCAGGCGGCTTACATTTCATTGGATTATTATAAGGAGCGAGGCTTCACCAATCATTTTACCGCCACGGCAAAACTGCCGGCTACCCTGCCGCAAACAATTTCCTTTACGGCCAACGGGCGCCTGCGGTACCGGCAGGTTTCGCTGGGAATAAAGCATTATTTCAAAGACTATCCGGCTGTAAAAAGAGTGAACGTTTACGGCCTTGCCGGATTCGGTTTTTTATTCGCAAGGGCCACCAATACCGTTTCGTCTTTTGTGGACACAGCCGCCTACAATACACCGGTTCTTTCGGGCCAAAGCGGTATTAAGCGCCTCAGCTTCGATGCCGGCCTGGGCGCCGATGTACATGCCGCCAGCTTTTTGTACCTGTTTGGTAGTGTGCGTGCCTGGCTGCCGGCATCTTATCAGCAGTCGCCGCTGCTGCACAACAACGACCGGGTGCCGCTGGCGCTGATGGCCAGTGCCGGCCTACGAATTTTTTTCGGCGGCTATTGAACCTTTATGTCGAACCGCCCTTCGGTTACCATCAGCGGCGCACTGCCGTAGGTGGCATTGGCCGTAAACGCAAACGTGCCGGAAATGATACGTGCCGGTACATCCAGCCGGGTGAGGACGACCTGCCCCGTGGCGGTGCTGCCGGTTATCCACTCGTCTTCAATGTTAATGTTTCGCTTAACGTAGTAAGCATACGACGCCGACTGGGAGGGAAAGACGGCCGTTGTTCGATTGAGGAGGTAAGTGCCGGGGCCAGTGGTTTCCTTCAGGTAAATTTCCATTTCTGTTTCAGCGGGTGTGCGGCTGAAGTTGCGGGCATTGATATAAATATCGCCGTTGGCACCAAAGCGGGCCTCCAGCACCGGTTTTGTGGGCACTATACCGGCCTTTAGCGGGCCCCAGGCCTCGCCGTTGATTTTGGCGCCGAAGGTGTTGGCGCCGGTTTGCGTTTCGTCGGGCAGATTTTTAATTTCTTTCTTGCACGAGGCTATCAGAACAACGGCTGTCAACAGCAGCAATGTATCTTTCATACCACAGATTTGTGCTGCAAAAGCATAAATCATGCTTCTTTTAAAACCCGGCTGCAGATTGCCCCCTTTTCACGTACTTGCAGGCCAAACAACGAAATCATGCAGGGAACCACAATTCAGGCTGTTGAACTGTACAAGCTTTTCATTCCGCTGAAAGAGCCGTTTGTCATATCGCTCGGGCCCATTCACAACGTGCAAAACCTGGTGGTGATCATTCGCACGGCCGACGGCTGCACCGGCTATGGTGAGTGCAGCCCTTACATGACCATCAACGGAGAAAGCATTGACACCTGTTTTGTGGTGGGGCAATATTTTGCGAACGTGTTGAAAGATAAAAATGCGCTGGACCTTGCCGGCTGCGTGGAGGCCATGGACAAAACTATTTATGGCAACAGCAGCATTAAAAGCGCCTTCGATATGGCCTTGCATGATATAGCCGCACAACATTCCGGTGTGCCGCTGTACCGCTTTTTGGGCGGCGAAAACAACAAGGTTCTGGAAACCGACATGACGGTAAGCATTGGCGATCCGGAGAAAATGAAGGCCGATGCAGTGCGGTTTCAGCAGGAGGGTTTCCCGGCGATTAAAGTAAAGCTGGGCGGTACGCTGGAAGAAGATGTGGCCAGGATCCGCGCCATCCGGCATGGCATCGGCATGGACATTCCGCTGCGTATTGATGCCAACCAGGGATGGGCTACAGCCGACAACGCCATTGCCGTATTGCAAGCCTTGGCCGAATTTGACATTGAGCATTGCGAAGAACCGATTTCGCGGTACCGTTTTATGGAGCTGGGCCGTGTGTCGGCGGCATCGCCCATACCTATTATGGCCGATGAAAGCTGTGGCGATGATTGGGATGCCGAGCGCCTGATCGGATTAAATGCCTGCCAGCTAATTAATATCAAACTGGGTAAGTCGGGCGGTTTTTTAAAAGGAAAAAAGATAGCAGAACTGGGTGCGGCGGCCGGCCTGCACATGCAGGTGGGGGGCTTTATGGAATCACGCCTTGGCATGACCGCCGCAGCGCACCTGGCTCTCAGCAACGATCACATCCATCACTGCGATTTTGATACACCGCTGATGTTTACCGAAGACCCGGTGATTGGCGGTATCCGTTATTTACAAAATGGTGTGATAGAAATGCCGGAGGCGCCCGGCCTTGGCGCTGTCATTGACGAGGCCTACCTGCAAAAGGCCGAGAGCTGGGTGTTGTAAGTTTTTGGTTCCACAGTTCCGCCCGTCGGGAGCTCCACTTAAACAAAAACCTTGAACTTTGAACTCTTGAACGATGAAACGTGTGCGCCGATGAACGACGAGTATTTTATGAACCAGGCCTTGCGACAGGCAGAAAACGCCTTTGATGCAGACGAGGTGCCGGTGGGAGCGGTGGTGGTGATGGATAACAAAATTATTTCGCGGGGCTACAACCAGGTAGAGATGCTGGCCGACCCTACGGCACATGCAGAGATGATTGCTCTCACATCAGCCTTTAATTTTCTTGGCAGCAAGTATTTGCCCGATGCTACGCTTTATGTGACGGTGGAGCCCTGCCTGATGTGTGCCGGCGCTTTGTACTGGAGCAAGATTGGCCGCATTGTTTATGGCGCATCGGACGAAAAGAACGGGTACCTTCATGTCACAAAAGACGCCTGGCCTTTCCACCCCAAAACAACATTAGCCCACGGTGTTTTGCACCAGGAATGCGCCTTGCTGATGAAAACGTTTTTTCAACAAAAACGATAGCTATGCCTACTGCTACCAAACCTGCCGCAAAGGTTGAATGCATCAACCCCAACACCGGCGGCCGCATGAACATTGATGCCGGTACCTACGAACTATTCTCGAAAGCTATTTATCATGCATTGAAACAAAAGAAAACGCCACTGACCTACACGCAGATCGTGGATGGCGTAAAAGACTGCTTCCGTCAGCAGAAAACCAGCTTTGATGGTTCGGTGAGCTGGTACACAGTGACCATCAAAAACGACCTGCAGGCCAAAGGCGTAATTGAAGCTTTTACCGAAAAAGGAAAAAAGCTGCACAAGCTGAATATCACCGAAAAGAAAAAAGGTTGACAGGTGCTCTTGCCTCCTGTCAACCTTTTAACTTATCAACGTATCAACCTATCACTACTGATCCCACCATAGCCGCTGTGTGACGTCTGTTATCTGCGGCGTATTGGCACCGTTACGGTTCAATTCCACCGACGGGTAAACAAGTCTTCTCACAAATGTGGTGGTTCTTACATTCAGTGGCAACTGGAACATCGGGTATTGATAATCGAATCGCCGGGCATCGTCCCAGGTAACCGGCTGCAGAAATAGAGCCCGGTATTTTTCCACAAAAATACGCTGCAAGGTAAGGTTTGCGGCTCCCACCGATACCTTGGCGTTGTTAACGTACTCATCTCTGGCTGCTGCCGCCACACCCAACTTGTTCATGTTGGCCCTGATGCCTTCGAGGTAGGCATTGTAAGCTCTTGGCCGGTCGTTGCTGCGAAAGGCTGCTTCTGCTTCAATGAACTTCATTTCCTCGTAAGTAATGATGTAAAGCGGCGAAGCGGTGCTGGAATAAAATCCGGTAGTGCTTAAATACGACTCATCGCGGGTGGTACCCGTGCCTAAACGACCCTTGCCATTTCGGGTGCCGAGAAATGGATAATTCGCAAACCGGGTTTGGCTGGCAATCAGCGGCAGCCGCGGATCGAAATTGGTAAACGTGGGCGTGTCACGCATTTGGTTTACATAATGCTCCGAGAGCCATACATCAAGCGATTGCGCCGCATTGTTCACGGCCGCCTGTGCCCAGGGGTTGCGTACCGAAAAGGTGGTGATGGCAGCATCCTGTCCGGGTGCCGTGTAGGCAGCAGCCAGCTCGGTGAAAATAGCGTTGGAATTATACTGCGGCGTTTTACTAAGCTGGTTTAGCAGCCTTGCTCTGAGGGCACGTGCTGTTCTCACCCAGGCTGCCGTTGCGCCCCTGTGAATCAGATCGGGGCTGGAAGCAGAGGTGGGAATAGTGATCTTGCTTCCCGGCTGTCCCAGCAACGTTATGCCATCGCTCAGCAATGTCAGGCAGGTCTGAAAAATCGTCTGTGCATCGTCGAACGTGGGAGTTTGATTTTCGCCGGAAAAAGCCTGGCTGTAAGGCGCCGCTCCCCAGAGGTTGTGCACCAGGTGCAGGTCCATGGCCATTAGAATTTTGGCCACGCCCTGGTACTGTGTAGCCCCCGCTTCTCTTGCCATTTTCTCCAGGTCATAGATGTCCGTCATGTTATCGTACAGCGAGGTCCAGGTGCCGCTTGCGTCAATCCGGTCATACGTATCGGTTGGCGCATCCGGATTCGGTGAGGCTAAATACTGGACATAATACGACGTAGTGTTTCCAACCCGGTACACATTCAGCGCTGCCTGTTGTGTTGTTCGCACAAGCAAGCCATTGATAGGCGCTGTGGTAGGCGCATTGGGATTATTGTTTACATCCAGGAATTTTTTACATGACACCACGGATGCCAGCGCAAATAGAACAACGAAATATTTCAAAAATTTCATGATCATAAAGTTTAGAAATCAAGGTTGATGCTGAGCAGGTAACTGCGTACCGCAGGGTAAGAAAATCCGGTGAACGCATCGGCATTGCTGCTGGCCGGTGAGCTGCTGGTTTCAGGATCGAAGCCAGTGTACTTGGTCCACAAGGCCAGGTTGTTGCCGGTAAAGGTCACCGAGGCGCCTTTGATGATATTCGTGCGGAGCAGCTTAGCCGGCAACTGGTAGCTCAGGCTCAGGAAGCGCAGCCGGGTCCAGGAGGCATCTTCCACATACGGTTCGGAAACGGTACGATAAATATTGCGGTAGTACCCATTGCCGTAGTCGCGGGGATCAGACGCCGACGCTCTTCCCATGCCCAAATAAACCGACTGTGTATTCGGTGTTCCGTTGGCCAATACGCCGGGGAATACGCGGTAGCTGGTTCTGTCTTCGGTGAATTTGGAAATACCAAAGGCCGTCATAAAATTGGCAAGCTGGTTGTACCGGTCCTGGCCCTGCTGCGTTTCGAACAGGAAGGAAAGGCGCAGCGATTTATAGGTGAAAGTGTTGGTAATGCCACCGATCCAGTCGGGTTGCGAATTGCCTAATATCCGTTGGGTAAGATCCGGAACCGGGAAACCGGCATTGCTTCCGGTGGACGCAATCACCATCGGCAGGTCCCGCTCAAAGGTTACTTTATCATCGGGCTTGGTGCCATAATAACGCTGAAAGGTTGTTCCATAAATATTGCCCACCGGCAAGCCCGGAATGTACTTCAGGGTCACGCCTGCATTGACATAGCCAAACTGCGAGCCCACGATGATTTCCTTCAGTCCTTCGCGGATTGAAACAACTTTGTTGCGGTTGCGGGAGAAGTTGATATTGGTGTTCCAGGAGAAATCTTTGTTCCTGACCGGGGTACCGTTTAATACGATCTCAATGCCTTTGTTTTCAATTTCACCGGCATTGGTCCTGATTTCGGTATAGCCGCTGGTGGGCGAAAGGAAAATAGGAATGATCTGATCGCGGCTGTTGAGTTTATACCAGGTGAACTCCATGCCGATACGGTTTTGCAAAAAGCGCAGTTCTGTGCCCACCTCAAACGTGGACGTTCTTTCCGGCTTCAACAGCTGGTCGCCCCTGGCATCGCCACGGGTCCAGGCCACCTGGTTTGAAGAAAGAATAACGCTTGAATTGTAGTAGGAGTTGGTTTCAAAAGGCGCGGCGTCTTTACCCACCTCCGCCAGCGAAGCCCGCAGCTTACCGAAGGTCAGCCAGCTTGGCGGCGTAAAGTTGTCGGTAAACACATATGAAAGGCTTACCGAGGGATAGAAGAACGAGTTGAACTGCGGATCGAGCGTGGACGACCAGTCGTTGCGGCCTGTAATGTTCAGGAACAAAAAGTTGTTGTAGCCCACCGACAGGTCGCCGTAGGCACTCACAATCCGGTAGGGTTCGATGTACTGCGTGGTAGTACGAACTTTGGCATTGTTGATGGACAGCAGCGTTGGTACATCCAGTTCCGAACCACCGGCCGATAGCCGGTCGTATTTGATGGCGCGGACCTCGTTGCCCACACGCAGCACCGTGTTGATTTTGCTACCCCAGTCTTTTTTGAAAGTACCGGTCAGGTTCGACGTTATTACCCGGTTGCCGATGCGGACTTCATCCACAAAGCCAAGGCCGTTGTCGGCGTAGTGCAGCTCGCCCGCAAGGCCCAGGGCGCCCCGCCCCGCATGCCGGCGGAAATCGGCTGTGTAATCCATGCCCAGGCGGTAATCCAAATCAAACCACTTAAAGGGCGAAAAAGTGAGGGCCACGTTCCCGATAAGGCGATTGACATTGTCCTTGAACTGGTTGACATAAGTGCCGTAAATAGGATTATCGCGGTATCCTTTCATGGTACCGTCGGGTTTAATGTAGTCCCTCACATCAAGGCGTGGCGACCAGTATGTCAACTGCTCGTTGAAGCGGTCGGCATTTACCCGCAAGCCGCCGGAGTTGATATAATTGAGCGATGGCGCCACTTTCAGCTTCCCGTACTTGAACTGACTACCCAGCCGTACCGAAATGTTTTGGTAATCGGAATTGGGTATGGTGCCGTTTTGTTTGAAATAAGAGAAAGAAGAAGTCAATAAGGCGTTCTCTGTTCCGCCCGAAATATTCAGGCTGGAGCGGAACTGGTTGCCACGCTGATATCCCCTACCGTAATGATGATAGAGAAAATCATTTTGTGTCGGGTCAATCCGTTTTACTTCTTCCACTGTTGGTCCCCAGGCACTGAAAATGGTGGTGGGGTCGTACTCCGGAACACGGGAAGTGGTACCTACAAAACCCTGCGAAAAGCGGGATTGAACCTCCGGAAATTTGTTGACTTCATCAATACCGTAGGTGGTGGTGAAGTTGACCCGCATTTTTCCGGCCTTGGCCGACTTAGTGGTGATCACCACTACGCCATTGGAGCCCGCCTGGCCATAGAGGGCTGTGGCAGCGCCACCCCGCAAAACGGAAATGCTTTCTACATCATCAGGATTAATATCAGCCGCCCGGTTAGAAAGTCCGCGAAGCGAGCCGGCCGTTGACACTGTGGTGGTGCTGTTGTCCATTACAATGCCGTCAATCACAAACAGGGGCTGGTTGTCTTTGTTGGGATCAAGCGATTTAATGCCACGAATAATGATGCGGGAACCCTGGCCAGGCGCACCGCCACCACTGTTGATCTGCACACCGGCTACTTGTCCACGCAGAGCATTAACCACATTGGTTTGTTTGGTTTGTGCCAGTGCTTCGCCCGAAACTTCCTGCGCAGAATAACCCAGCGCCCTTTTTTCGCGCCGTATGCCCAAAGCTGTCACCACCACTTCCGACATGGGCCCGCCCGGCTGCAGGCTTACGTTGTAAACCGAAGCTGTACGCACCGGCATTTCCTGCGGCTGCATACCCGCATAAGTAAATACAAGCACCGGGCTGGCACCGGAAACTGTTAGTGAGTAGGTGCCAGCTTCGGATGTCACGGTTCCGTTATTGGTGCCCTTTTGCGCTACCGACACGCCACTCAGCGGTACGCCTTTGTCGTCGGTAACCCTTCCGGTAATTTGCCGCGACTGGCTGAAAACAAGTAAAGGAATGGAAAGAATGATCCATGCCAACAGCAGTGATTTCTTCATAATAGATGGTTTATTGTTAAAGAGGCAATACAGTAATTGTTTCGGCTTTTGACAGGAAGGATATCGGCGATAGCAGGCGTTTCAAATATATTGTTCTGTTTTCAATGGAACACTATTTTTTTGGTGGTGCTTTCCGATGCCAAACCGCAACAGCCGGCCTTTGCCGTTCATTCCTTGGCTAAACAGAATTTTCAGGGAAAATGCTGCTTTGCACAGCCGCCACCGCCCAATTTTTCCGGGGCCGATCGGTTGCCCCGCTTTACCTTTACGGCCACTTAGGACAAACCATCTATCGTAAAAATCTTAAATCTGAAACGTTATGGCATTTACGCTTCCCCCATTACCGTATGCACCCGAAGCATTGGAACCGCACATTGATGCACAAACCATGCAAATACACCACGGCAAGCACCACCAGGCTTATGTTGACAACCTGAACAAGGCCATTGCCGGCACCGAACACGAAAACAAATCCATCGAGGAACTGGTAAAAAACGCAGGCTCTATTTCGCCGGCTGTTCGCAACAACGGCGGCGGTCACTGGAACCACTCTTTCTTTTGGGAAATTCTGAAAGCTCCCGGCCAAACCGATGCGGTCAACGCACCCTCCGGCGATCTGGCGGAAGCTATCAACAGCAGCTTTGGTTCGCTGGATGCACTGAAAGAAAAAATGAATGCCGCCGGCACTACCCGTTTTGGCAGCGGCTGGGCCTGGCTGATTGTAAAAGACGGCAAGCTGGAGGTGACATCCACACCCAACCAGGACAATCCGCTGATGGAAGTGGCCGAAGTAAAAGGCACGCCCATTCTTGGTATTGACGTGTGGGAACACGCTTACTACCTGAAGTACCAGAACCGCCGCCCGGAATACCTGACCAACATCTGGAACGTGGTTAACTGGAGTAAAGTGGCTGAGCATTATGCCAATGCATCCAAGTAGTCTCAATTTGCAATAGGCAATGAGCAATAGACAAGAGTGAAAAAAGGCTCTTTTGCCAAGGTCCGCATAACTTCGTTATCCTTCATAAAAAAGCCATCCTGCTTTTGGGCGGGATGGCTTTTTTTTATCGGTATATCCTCGACCTGTTACACCGTTTCAACCGGCCAGCGTCAAAGATCTCCTCGCTCCCGGACGTCCGGGATTGGAAAGGGGCAGGGGCTAAGGTTTATTGATTCAGCATCAGCGGCATCACCAGCATCAGCAAATCTTCGTCTTCGTCTTTTTCGGTGGGCTTGATGAGACCGGCCTTTGTTGGCGTGCTCAGCTCCATGCGCACCTCATCGCTGTCGGCGGCATTCAGCATTTCAATCAAAAAGCGGGCATTGAAAGCGATGGTGATGTCTTCCCCATCGTACTGGCACTTCATACGCTCCGCCCCTTCAAACGAAAAATCCACATCCTGGGCCTGCAGCCCCAGCTCGCTGCCGTTGATTTGCAAAGCCACCTGGTTGGTACTTTTGTTGCTGAAGATGGCCACCCGGCGCAGGGCTCCTTGGAAATCGCTTTTTGCCACCGTCATTTTATACGGGTTGTCGGCCGGTATCACCACCTTGTAGTCGGGGAAACGGGCATCAATCAGGCGGCAGCTCATTTGCGTGGTGCCGTGTTTTACAAAAAGATGGTTGCTGTTGTAGTTTACCGTGATCTCATCGTCGTTCATGGGCAAGGCTGCCTTTAGCAGGTTCAGCGGTTTTTTGGGCACAATAAAGCTGTCTTGTTTGGGGCAGCTTACATCGGTCCGCTTGTACCGAACCAGGCGGTGGGCATCGGTGGCTACAAACTGAATAAAGTCTTTGTTCAGCTCGAAGAAAACACCCGTCATGGCCGGGCGCAGGTCATCGTTGCTTACCGCAAACAAAGTTTTGTTGATGGCCGTTACCAGCGCCGACGACTTCATCGTGAAAGAAGTGGTGTCATCGGCAGCAGGTTCTTTCGGAAAGTTGTCGGGATTTTCGCCCATTACTTTGTACTTACCGTTATCGCTGGTGATTTCAATGGCAAAATTCTTATCAATGTTAAACGAAAGCGGCTGATCGGGGATGTTCTTCAGCGAGTCCATCAGGATCTTGGCCGGGATACAAACCTTACCGGATTCTTTTGCTTCCACGTCCAGTTGAATGCGCATTACGGTTTCCAGGTCGGTGGCTACCACGCTTAGCTTGCCTTTATCTATTTCAAACAGAAAATCCTCAAGAATGGGCAGTACGGTATTGGCGTTGATGACGCCGGCAATGTGTTGCAACTGCTTTAGCAATTGTGTGGAGGAAACAATAAACTTCATGAAAATCAGATTTCGGTAGGGGGCGAATGTAGCGAATTTCGGGACAAACTTGGGCACAGTTTATCAACCGGTTGGCTTTGTTTTAGCAGGTTTTGGCCGTGGGGTATGCGGCCCGTATTTTGAAGTAATGTATTGCATTTTACACCTTGCCCGCCGCAGGTTGACAGCCTGTATTTTTGCAGGCCGTGGCGCGGTCCGTTTTTTGGCGGCTTGTAGAATAACGGCCAGCGTTAGCGGCAGTAAAGTAGCAGTAAAGAAGGGCTTGCCAATTGTGGATGGCCTTTGCCCGGGTCTCCATTTTATGAACTATGCTGGAAAAATTATTTAGCCGGACGAAGAAAAAGGAAGAAGAACCCGAAGGTGTGCAGGCGCTGCCGGCCATCCGCTTTGGCCGATATTCGGACAACAACAAGTCGGTGGCCAAAGTAGAGCGCTGGAACGAGGCCGAAAGCCTTTTCAGGGAAAAAAAGCACAAAGAAAGCATCCTGGCTTTTTTCGATTACCTGCGGGATGATGAGGAAGATAACGTGACGCTGTTAGAAGAAGAAGGCCAAACGAAGTTTTTGTTTTACCAGGGATCCAAGATCATTCGCGGGTATTTTGACGATAAAAAGCTGGAAGCCGAAGTGGTGCTGGCCAAAATGCCCCAACCCAGCGTGCCGGTGATGCGCCGTCTTCTGGAAATGAACTTTAACCTGTACTATACCCGTTATGCATTGCACAACGATGGCATCTACATGTTTTTCGACAGTGACCTGGAAACGGCCAACCCCAGCAAGCTTTATTACGGGCTGAAGGAGCTGGCCACAAAGGCCGACAAGCAAGATGACCTGCTGGTGCAGGATTTTACCACGCTGCTACCCGCCGATACCGAACACATCACCGTGATCCCGGATGAAGAAAAAGAAATCAAGCTGCGGTTTTTTAAAAAATGGATCACCGAAACGCTGGAGCTGATCGGCACCATAGACAACGACAAATATTCGGGCGGCGTGGCGTACCTGCTGCTGGCGCTGGCCTACCGTATTGATTATTTTATTTTGCCCGAAGGGCGGCTGCTGGCCGACCTGGAAAAGATCGTGGAGGTGTACTTCCGGAAAGACAATCGCCTGGTAACCGAAAAAAACCAGGAGATGATGGACTGTTTTCAGCGAATGGCCACCCGCGATAAAACAGCCTTTTATCCATATCTCTTCCGTTCCCGGTTTACCTTTTCTATTGTCACGCCCCAGAATTATAAAACCATCGCCGACGCCATCTACAATGCCAACCAGAACATAGCCTGGTACAAGGAACATAAAATGCCGAAGGTGGCGGCGCAGATCAGCGAATACGGCTTTTCCTATTGCCAGTATTCTTACAGCCTGCCGCGGCCGGTAGGCGAATTGTTTCACCTGTTTATGATGATCAACTATCACGATTTTTTTCGGGAGCTGGGTGTGAAGAATGAATACTACGACGATGCCAGGGCCGAATACAATACGGAAAAAATTGCCGCCGGCATTAATGCCATCATTGAAAAATGGAAGCATAAGTACCCGGAGCTGAAGTTTGATGTATCGAAGCTGAAATACGACAACCCGGTGGCCTTTAACCAAACGTTTACCACAGAAGTAGAGTACCTAAACCTGGAAACTAAGTGAACCGCAGATTGGTGGGATTTTGAATGGAAGGAAAGGATGGTGTTCTTTTCTATTTAAACTAAATTGAAGGAAATAAAAGAACCATGGCACTAAAATATGGAGAGCTTACAGAAAAAATTATTGGTTGTGCCATGATCGTGCAGCGGAAAATGAAAGCCGGATATAGCGAGCTGATTTACTCCCGCTGCCTCGCTATTGAGTTTGATCGGATACATCTGCGCTATCAAAAAGAAATGGAGCTTCCCATCTATTATGATGAAATTATTGTCGGCAAAAGAAGAGTTGATTTCTTAGTGGAAGAAAAAGTAGTGGTTGAGCTAAAGGCGATTACCGACTTAACCGATAAAGAACTCAATCAGACGCTAAATTATCTCGAAAACCATCGGAAAGAAATAGGACTACTACTAAATTTCGGTTCAAAAAGCCTACAATTCAAAAGGGTCATCAATAGCAAAATGGCTGCTTCAACTAATGATCCTACTAATCCTTAAAAAAATCCAACGAATCCGCGGTTATGAATACGCAGCAGATCATAGAATTATACCGCCCGGCCATTATACAGATAGCCACACAAACCAGCACCGGCACCGGCTTCTATGTAAAAGAATTTGACCTGATAGTGACCAATGAACACGTGGTGGGAAAAAATGCGGAAGTCACCATTGCCGGGCGCCTGTTTGAACGGCGGCTGGGCCGGGTGTGGTACACCGATAAAAAGCACGATTTGGCTTTTTTGCAGCCGCCCGCTGATGTAGTGATGCCCGAAGTGCAGCTGGGCGATTATGCCGACATGAAAGACGGCGACGTGGTGGTGGCCATTGGCCATCCGTTTGGGCTCAACTACACCGCCACGCAGGGCGTGATTTCAAAAGTGGACCGGGTACGCGATGGGGTGAAGTATATTCAGATTGATGCCGCCATCAATCCCGGCAACAGCGGGGGGCCGCTGGTGAGCAAAAAAGGCGAGATCATCGGCATTAACTCATTTATCATTCGCGGTGGCGACAACCTGGGTTTTGCGCTACCCGTGAGCTATCTCCGCGAAGCGCTGGCACTGTATGCACCGCAAAGAGGACAGGCCTCCACCCGCTGCCATAGCTGCAACAACCTGGTGCTGGCGGGCAACATTGAAGCCACCAAATATTGCCCCTATTGCGGCACCGAGGTAAAGTTGCCGCAGCCTCCCGAGGTGGAGAGCAAGCCGGTAGGCGTGGCCAAAACCATTGAAGAAATACTGGGCGAGCTGGGAAAAGACATTAAGCTGGCCCGCGACGGCAACAACAACTGGACGGTAAAGGAAGGCGGCGCCAAAATCAAGATCAACTACAACCCCGACAATTATTTTGTGGCCGGCGATGCCTACCTCTGCCAGCTACCCACCGATACCACGCAGATAAAGCCGCTGTACCAGTTTTTACTGAAAGAAAACTTTACACTGGATGGCCTTGTGCTGAGCTGCGTGAAACAGAACATCGTGCTGTCGTGTATTATGTACGATCTGGACATGAACAAAGAAAACGGCATTGACATGTTCCGCGACCTGTTTCAGAAAGCTGATTTTTACGACCAGTTGCTGGAGCAAGAGTACGGGTGCCAGGAGCTTTTAGAAGAATAGTTCACCCGTTCTCGGGTTTGCAGGTTCACAAGTTGAAAGCATCAACTTGTGAACACGTGAACTTGTGAACTTGTAAACTTTTAACGTGCAGAAAAAACACCTTACGAAGGAACAGGCCATCCAAAAGCTGCGGCAATACTGCGCCTACCAGGAGCGGAGCCATAGCGAGGTCAAGCAAAAGCTGTGGGACCTTGGTGTATGGCGGTCGGACCACGATGAAATCATTTCTTCTTTGATTGAAGACGATTACCTCAACGAAGAGCGTTTTGCAAGAGCTTTTGTAGGCGGCAAGTTTCGCATGAAGGATTGGGGCCGTAAGAAGATCTATTACGGGTTAAAAGAAAAAGGCATTGGCGATTACCTGATCAAACGGGCCATGAAAGAAATAGACGAAGACGTGTACCGGAAAACACTGCACGATCTGGCCGAAAAAAAATTTAATAGCCTGAAAGGCGAGCAATACCTGGTGCGAAAGAAAAAAACAATGGACTATCTTTTGCAAAAAGGGTATGAACCCGAACTGGCAACGGCGGTGGTAAACAGTTTTGGCAGTAACGACTAATTTTACACGCTTAAAAATATTCCCCCTGACATGCGATACCTTTTTCTGATCGGCTTTTTAGGTTTGGTGCTAACAGGTCTTGCGCAAGGCGATTCCGCACGGGTGATTGAACCCGACCGCGAAACCAGCTTTGAAAATTATGAATTGCTGATCATTGCCATGCTGGGCCTCCTGGTGCTGATGGGCCTGCGCTTTTGGTTCAGGCGAACACGAAAACACTGACCTTACAAAACCTGAATGTCCAACTGGTGCAGGGCCAGTGCGGCCCCCTTTTTCCGAAATTCAAATGGCGCCGTCAGGTCACTCCATTGCCCATTGATGGGCAAGTCATCATCAACGGCAAAGCCGGTGCCGTCATTGAAGTAGAAAAAATCAAATCTTTCCTTTGAAATGTCCATCAACGACGGGTCTGTCGGCGTGATGGGTCCACGGTGTTCGGCTTCCGTCAGAAAAACCTGTTGCCATGCTTCTGCCGTCCATGGCAACCCCTCGGCCGGGTGTTCATTGAGGCAGCTCGCCGCCTGTTGCCACTGGTTGTGAGCAAGCAGTTTTGTCCATTGCCGGATAAATTGAAGAATGCCCGCTTCGGTTGTTTCCGAATGGAGATGAATCATTGCCGGTGCGTAAGATGTGGCAACAGCCGTATCAAATTTCGAATTTTAAACTTCAATCCGCACCTTTGACGCGTAAAAAAATACCCTTTGCGTAAACTCATCCCGGAGCTTATCATCGTAGCCGGCGCCCTGCTGCTGTTTGTGCCTTTTTTGGGCACCACACATCTTTTCGATTGGGATGAAATCAACTTTGCCGAAGCCAGCCGCGAAATGCTGGTAACGGGTAACTACGCCATTCCGCAAATCGGATTTGAACCATTCTGGGAAAAGCCGCCACTGTTCTTTTGGCTGCAGGTAATTTGCATGAAGATTTTTGGGGTAAACGAGTTTGCGGCGCGGCTGCCCAATGCCGTTTGCGGTGTACTGACCCTGCTGCTGCTTTTCCGGCTGGGCCGTAAGCTGGTGAACGAGCAGTTTGGCTGGATGTGGGTGCTGATCTATGCCGGCTCGCTGTTGCCACAGCTCTATTTTAAATCGGGCATCATTGATCCCTGGTTTAATCTTTTTATTTTCCTCGGTGTGTATCAACTGGCCGCTTATACCGATAGCCGTGCGGAGCGGCCGGTAAAACGCATCCTGCTCGCCGGTTTTTTTACCGGGCTTGCCGTGATGACCAAGGGACCGGTAGCCTTGCTGATTGTAGGATTGTGTTATGGCGTGTATACCATCAGCAGCCGCTTTCACCGGTTTATGAAGCCGCTGCATATTTTGCTTTTTCTGATGGTGACGGCCCTGGCTGGCGGCCTTTGGTTTATGGCCCTGCTGGCTGCAGGCCAGCAGCACATCATCACCGAGTTTATCGTGTACCAGGTTCGCCTGTTCCGTACCGAAGATGCTGGCCACGGTGGCCCCTTCTTCTATCATTTTATCATCCTGCTCATTGGCTGTTTTCCGGCAGCCGCATTAAGCCTTCTTTCGATGCGTATCCGCAAGCGCACCAATGAAACACCGGAGCATTTCCGCTTGTGGATGATGATTCTTTTTTGGGTAACCCTGCTGCTTTTCTCCATTGTAAAAACAAAAATTGTCCATTACTCTTCGCTCTGTTATTTTCCGCTGACCTACCTGGCGGCCGTCAGCTTTTACCATCTGTTTCGGCGCAAATGGAACCTGCCTGCCTGGAACAAATGGCTGCAGGCTATCACCGGCATTTTATTAGGACTGCTTGTGCTTGGTGTCACCTTTATTGACCAGTTGAAGCCTTACCTGCTGCAGCCGGGCCGCATCCGCGATGAGTTTGCGAGGGCAAACCTGCTGGCGCAGGTCGAGTGGAGCGGGTGGGAAAAGCTGCCGGGGGTGTTTTTACTGACAGGTGCTGTGCTGTTTTTGATCCGCGCCAACAAAAACATTCGTAGTGCGCTGGTGGGCTTATTCCTGGTTTCCTTACTCGGCATCAACCTTACTATTTTATTGATTACGCCCAAAGTGGAGCCTTACTCGCAGGGCGCTGCCATCGAGTTTTACAAAAGCAAGCAGGGCGAAGCCGCCATTGCCGAACCCCTGCGATTTAAAAGTTATGCGCATCTTTTTTACAGCAGGCGCCGGCCACAGTTTCCGCGATCGGTGGCCGACAGCATTCGCCAATTCAACAGCCACCCGGAAATTCCGGTTTATTATGTAGGCAAAATTCAGAATAAGGAGGAAAACGAACGCGACATGCCTTACCTGGAAACGCTGTACGAAAAAAACGGATTTGTCTTTTACCGCCGCCGCCCGGGTCGCTAACACGATCGCCGGTTAAACCGGTTTTGAGCCGCTGCCTGCAAGTACCAAAATTTTCGTGCGGAAAATTTATGGAAGATCACCGCTTTGGCGTCTCAGCCAAAAACCATTGTTATGACGAAAATGTTTTTTGCAGTTGTATTGGTGGTAGCCATTGGCGGAAGTGCCGCCGCACAATCGAAAAAGAAAGAGCCGCCACCGCCCCCCAGGCCACCAAACCCGCCCATCGAAGTGGTAGATGCTGTTCCTCCTCCTCCACCGCCATTACCACCGCCGCCGCCACCGCCAATGATGCGGGAATTAAGTCAGGAGGAGATTGCCAAACTGCCCGCCGACTACCAGGATTTCCTGCGCCGCAACCCCTCTGTTGGCTCGGTCAACTGGATTGGCGACGCCATCTACATTGTGCCCAAAAAAGGGAAAATAGAAAAATACCTGCTGAACGAAAATGGCATCCGCGAAGCCGAAGGCAAATACGGTAAGTTGCCGATGGCACCGCCGCCACCGCCCGAACCGCCGGTTCCGCCAAGGCCACCAAAAGCGCCAAAGCCTAAACAGGAGCCAGACTGGCAGTAAGCCATTGGCAGGGCGCACAAAAGAAAATAGCGTTGTTTGTCCGGATATGCAACGAAAGACAAAGAATAAAAAAGTCCTGCACACGGCAGGACTTTTTCTCTTCAAAAGGACGGGTTAGCTTTCATGGTTTTTCAAAAGACCCACCTGTTTTCCGGCCCGGGTTACAATATTGCCTTTGCTGTCAACCAGCAGTTGCGTGTTTTGCGCATCGTAGATCAGGTACGGAAACTGGCGGCTGTTAAGCTTTGCCAGCTTGCCCAATACATTTACACCTTGCCCGCCCACTTTTACCAGGTTATAATTTGACGTTACATGGTACCTGCTGCCGGGATCAGCAGCGAAATAAACATCGCCCAGAATATAGCGGGAGTCAATAGCTGGCGCACGGCCGGTGTTGCTGTTAATGGCAACATCGCGGGTGCTGATAGAGGGCTGCGTGGCCGGCAGTCTTACCGCCGGGTTTTTCCGGTCGGTTTTGCGGCCGGCGAGTTGATCATCGGCATGGTTCCAGCCTTGTGCAATGGCTGTGAGGCGGTCGTATTTGGCCGGGTGGGTACGGCTGGACCTTGCGCTGGCCAGGGTTTGCATGGCCGCTTGTGCCTGCGGTAGGGTGGCACCCATCTTCCGCAATACATAACCCGAAAATTCATCGGCTTCCAGTTCGGCCATAGGCTGGCTGCCGGCACCGGAAACGGTATGCCCATTGAGGTGATGCCCCACCTCGTGCGCCAGCACAGAAATGGCGGCCCATTCGGTGCCGGTTGTTTTTATGAGGTTATTGATGAAGGTTGGATTGTATAAAATATACCGCTTGCCGCCATAAACAACTGCCGCGGCGTTTTCAATATTGGCCGGCCGGATGTCGAGGCTGGCCCGGAGGCCCACCGCATCAACAATGCGTTCGGCTATCTGCCTGCCCCTTTCCGCCGTGGTAAAGCCGGCGCCTGGTTCGCTCCATTTAGTGATGCTGGAATGCTCGCCAAGGCGGCCGGTTTGCGCCATGGCAGCACCGGATAAAAAAAGGGAACAGAAGATGATAAAAAGATTGTTTTTCATAGTAAAGTGCTCTCCCGATTTTAGACTTTACTACCGTCAATTTTAGCACCGGATGTTGTTAAGGATTTGCTCTTCGCGGCTGATTAACAAGGGCTTAATTAATTAACGTTAATGGCGTGAAAGGCGAAACGGCAAACGTGAAACCGGCGCTCAAAAGTGAATTTGTTGAACCGATTCAGCAAAGTCAAAACGGAGTTTTTTTTATGTAGTAATATCCGGTTGGCCGGCTTTGTTACCACAGGCGTCTTGGTCAAAAGAAGGTCAATCGGCTTGAAAGAAGTGTTACGTTAATGCAAAACAAAGCCGGTACGGTTTCACGTTTGCCGTTTCACTTTTCACGTCCTCAGCTCCACTCTTTTTCCTCTTCTTCTATCCGGCGCTTTTCAATGCGTTTGGTGAGGAGGATGCTGACCTCATAAAGAATAAACAGCGGGATGGCGACCGTCATCTGGCTGATTACGTCGGGACCGGGTGTAATGACGGCGGCTACAATCAGGATAATAACGATGGAGTATTTGCGCACCTTTTTGAGATAGGTGGCGGAAACAATGCCAATTTTTGCCAAAAGGATCATCAGCAGCGGTAACTGAAACGCCAGCCCGGTACCCAGGATCAGCGGAATCATGGTGTCGAAGTAGCTGGATATGGTCCAGCGGTTTTCGATGTTTTCGTCCAATTGAAAATTGCCGAAAAAGTTGAGTGTGTACGGCGCAATGATAAAAAAGCCAAAGAACACACCCATAAAAAACAGCACCGATACCCAGAAGATCACCCCCCTGGTATTTTCCAGTTCTTTTTTGGTAAGTGCCGGTTTAATAAAGCGCCAGAACTCCCAAAAAATATACGGAAAGGCGATGACGACACCGCCGATGAGCATCACCGAAATAAAAGCGCTGAACTGTGTGGCCACTCCGGTGCTTTGCATTTGAATGTTCAGCCCCGTCATGCAAAGCGCTTTTTCCAAATGAACGGCCCTGCCAATGCGGCAAAAGAATTCATAGGTAGGAAAGTCGGCATGGGTTGGCCCAAGCAGCACCTTTTTTACAAAAAAGTCTTTGAATACCGCAATCACAATAGCGCCGGCAAGGATGGCCAGCACACTCCGGAACAGGTGTCCGCGCAGTACTTCCAGGTGGTCCACAAACGACATCTCTGACCGCTCTTCGCCACCGTTTCCCCGCTTAAAAAAAGAAATTGCCATTTTAAAAAAGTCGGTCAAAGATAGGCGGAAGAGGAGTTTACAAGTTCACGAGTTTACGGGTTCACGGGTTCTTGCCAAACCCTGCCGAACCACCTGTTTGAACGTTTGTTTCACCCAACTTGTGAACCTGTGAACTCGTGAACATTTGAACCTACTTGAGCACTTTCATCTTCACCATCTCAATCCTTGTGTCGCTGACGCTGAGAATGTCAAATTCAAAATGGTCAATAATGATCCGCTCTTTTTGCTGTGGGATGGTTTCGTGGTGTGAGATGATAAATCCCGACAGGGTTTCGGATTCGTTCTCCGGAAAATCCAGGTCGTATTTTTCGCAGATATAATCCAGCTCAAGCCGGCCCGAAAAAATGTATTCGTTTTCGGCCAGGCGCTTTTCCACAAATTCCTCGCTGTCGTACTCGTCCTGTATTTCGCCAAAGATCTCTTCCAGCACGTCTTCCATGGTTACAATGCCGGCGGTGCCGCCAAATTCGTCCACCACCCAGGCAATGCTTTTTCGCTCTCTTGTAAACTTGCCAATCAGGTCCGTGGCGCTCATGCTTTCGGGTACGGCAGGTATGGGCAGCAAAATACTTTCCAGGTGGGTGGGGTGTTTAAATAAGTCCAGTTGATGAATATAGCCGGCAATGCTGTCTATTGTTTTTTCGTACACCACCAGCTTGCTCAGTTTTGTTTCTATAAACTTCTGCCGGGCCTCTTCTACTGAACAGTTGATCTCCACGCCAATCACTTCTTTACGGGGCACCAGGCATTGCCTGATTTTTACCTTGGGCAGCTCCAGCGCATTTTCAAAAAGGGCGGTGTTCATTTCTTCGGTCTCCGGGTCCATGCTATCGTCCTGCTGAAACAGCGTTTCCAGCGTACCACCAGGCAGCGCCTCTTTTGACTCTTTTATCTTAATGTTGAAAATGTACTTCAACGTCCAGTTGGCCATGGCCAGAAACAGGCGGGCAATGGGCTGCAGCAAAATATGAATAAGGTTCACCAGCCAAACGATCCGCATCAGGATAACGCTGCTGTGCGCCCGGAAAAAAGCCCGCGGTACAAAATCGCCCAGCACCAGCGCAATAAGCGTTGCCAGTATAATGTCTAGCGCCACCCGTAGCCCTTCGTACTGCAGGCCAATGTAGTTCCACAGCGGATCGGTTAACGTTTTAAACAGCAGCGCAAACCAAACCAGGAACAAGGTAAAGCCAATGAGCATGGTGCTCAGGAAAAGCTCGGGATTTTCAAAATATTTCGACAGCAGGATGGCATCGGGGCTGCCTTGTTTTTTGCGCAGCTCAATGCTAAAGCGGTTTATGCTGTAGAAGGCCATCTCCACCCCGGCAAAAAAACCCATCAGCAGGAGCGTTACCACAAACCACACAAGAATGTTTACAGCTAACATAGAATTAAAGATAGAGAAAAGCGGAACTATTGCAGAAACTGCAAAATGATGTCCTCGGCTTCGCGGCAGGCCGTGTCCAGTTCTTTGTTCACAATAATTTTATCGAAGTAGTGCTTGAATGAAATTTCGTACGAAGCTTTGTTCACCCGGGTGTTGAGCGATTCTTCAGTTTCGGTGCCGCGGCTCATCAGTCGCCGCTTTAGCTCATCCACGCTGGGAGGCTCAATAAACAGCGAAAGCGTGGTATCCGGAAACTGTTGCTGCACATGAATGGCGCCCTTTACATCAATGTCCAGTACCGGTGCTTTGCCCTGGTTCCAAATGCGCTGCAGTTCCGATTTCAGGGTGCCGTAGTATTTGCCTTTGTACACCATTTCCCATTCTACAAACTCGCCCTGTTGAATCCTGGCGGTAAAGTCTTCTTCGCTGATAAAGTAGTAATCCACCCCGCTTTTTTCCGCACCCCGCGGCTGGCGGGTAGCGGCCGAAATAGAAAAAGCCAGCCGGTCGGAATACTTGTTGAGCAGGTAGCGGGTGATGCTGGTTTTACCGGCACCAGACGGTGCTGTGATGATGATGATTTTTTGTGGATTGCCGGATGCCATGTTGGCGGCGAAGGTAGAAGAAAAGTTCACGAGTTCGCGAGTTCGCAAGTTCACGGGCTCACATGTGGGTAAACAAAACTCGTGAACTTGCGAACTGTAAAAAAGAATCCCGCCCTGGAAAGGGCGGGATGATATTTATTCACTTTTATAAAAAACGTTTATTGGCGGGGACGGGCGCCGGCGCCAGCCGTGGGGCGGTTAGCAGCACCACCCGGTTGATTGGCGGCGGTTGGCAATTTGATGTTGAGCTTTTTGGCTACCAGCGGCAACAGGTTGTCGCTCGGCGGCGCTACCAGCAGGGCTTCCTGTGCATATACAAACGCATAGTTGTTTTCCTTGGCTACGGCATTGATGGCGCCATACACTTTCTGGTACACAGGGCCCAGCAGTTCCTGCTGCTTCGACTGCATGGC
This sequence comes from uncultured Flavisolibacter sp., assembly GCA_965365435.1. Lineage (GTDB taxonomy): Bacteria > Bacteroidota > Bacteroidia > Chitinophagales > Chitinophagaceae > Flavisolibacter. Next base: position 111,724 of record CBDUBQ010000004.1, on the reverse strand, counting down.
GTTCTGCGAAATTTGCTGCCAGTTCTGCACCTGGTAAGCAATCTGCTCCAGGTCCTGGCGGTGCTGGCGCTTAACAGCTGCCGGAATTTTCGTGGTGTCTGTTTTATTCAGAATGCTGTCTTTGTAGTTGTATTCCTGAATCAGGGAGGCAAATTCGGTGTTGATGGAATCGGCCTGATATTTTTGCAGAACGGTGTCAATCCGGGACAGTTCAGGCATGAGCGACATTACCTGCTCTACACTGATGTAGCCCGACTTCTGTGCGTTTACCGTACTTGCACCGGCTACCATCACTGCTGCAAGAATGAAGATTTTGATTTTGTTCATTGAGATGTTTTTTGTGGTGTTGTTTGTTATGATAGTCGTTTTTGTCAATGGGTTCGTTGCGTACGGCCGGGCTTTTTGCAATATTTTATTTTACACCTAATTCCCGCAACACGTCTTCGCTTTTTTCCAGTTTCGGGTCGGCAAAGATAACCGTTATGCCTTCACTTTTGTCCAGAATAAAGTCATATCCACGCTGCACCGCTAATTTTTGCACGGCGTTATAAACTTTGTCCTGCACCGGCTTTATCAGCTCCTGGCGTTTTTTAAACAATTCGCCCTCAAAGCCAAAACGAGTGCGCTGCAAGTCACGCAGGGCTTTTTCTTTTACAAAGAGCTGGTCTTCCCGCTTTTTTTTCAGGTCATCGCTGAGCATAACCTGCTCGGCCTCAAAATCGCGGTACATTTTATCCAGGTCCATCTGCAGGCGGTCTATCTCTTTCTGCCAGGTGGCGGCCACTTCATCCAACTGCTTCTGCGCTGCCTTATATTCCGGCATTTTATCTAAGATGAATTTGGTATCAATGATGGCATATTTCTGTCCCTGAACAGAGGCGGAAAGTGTCAGGGCGATAGCTCCAAGCAAAAAAAGTTTTTTCATAAAAGGCATTTTAAATAGATAGATTATCAAATCCGCGAATTTGCATATTCGCACATCCGCATATCCACTTTATTCCGGCTCCACACCCAGCATAAACGTAAAGCGGGAGGCATTCTTTAAACCACCGCCCGGTGTAATACGGTCGAGGCCCACGCCATAGTCGAAGCCCAGGAGGCCGAACATTGGCAGGAAGAAGCGCATGCCCACACCCACGCTGCGGCGCAGGCGAAAGGGGTTGTACTCCTTAAAGTTGAACCAGCCATTGGCGGCATCAAAAAACGTCAGGGCATAGATGGTGCTGGCCGGGCTGGTCACCAGGGGGTAACGCAGCTCCAACTGGTATTTATTAAAAATGGTAAAAAACCGGTTGGTGCTTGTTTGGTCGGGATTATTGATGGTAGGGTCCGAATTATCGAACACCGGGTAACCCCGCAGGGCAATGATGTCGTAACCCAGGATACCATTGTTGTTCGTCAAACCATCGCCACCCAACTGGAAGCGTTCGAACGGAGAGATCTCAATCTGTTTGTTGTACCGGCCAATGAAACCATACTTGGCGGCCAGCTTCAGCACAAATTGCCGGCTTTTTTCGGCACCCATGGGTTTGCCAATGGGCACAAACCATTCGGAGGTAAAGCGCCATTTGTGGTACTCCGGATTTTTGTACGGGTTTTCGGAGCCAACAATGTTTTTGTTGAAGGCCGAGTACGGCGGCGTGAACTGTACCGTGGCCGAAAAGTTAGAACCACTGCGGGGGAACGTAGGATCAAAAACCGACGAACGCTGCAGGCCCAACCGGAAGCTCACGTTATTGGAAGTACCATTGCTCAGGCCCTGGAAAATAGGATAGTTGGCCAGGTCGTAACGGGTATAGTTCAGCGAGTACAGCAGGCTGAAATAGTCATCGGGCCATTTCAACTGCTTGCCCAGCGATACAAACACGGTGGTGGCTTTCAGGTAATTGGTATCGGAGCGGGCCTTGTCGAAGCGGCCGGTGAAATAATCGTAGGCATTTGAAAACTTGGTGCTGCTGGCGCCCACGGTAAGCGAGTTGCGCTTTTTGCCGCCGAGCCAGGGTTCGGTAAACGAAAAGTTGTAAGAGCGGAAGGCACGGCCGTTCGACTGGTAGCGAACGCTCAGCTTTTGCCCATCGCCCATGGGCAGCGGGTCCCAGGCTTCTTTTTTCCAGATATTTTTCAGGGAGAAATTGTTGAACGTCACACCCAGCGTACCCGTAAAGCCAATGCCACCACCGAAGCCGGCCGATAACTCTAACTGGTCCGATGATTTTTCTTCCAGCTCCCAGGTAATGTCCACCGTGCCATCGTCCTGGTTGGGCACCACGTTAGGGTTGATCTTTTCCTGGTTGAAATAGTTGAGCGCCGCCAGTTCCCGTTGCGAACGGATAAGGTCCGACCGGCTAAAGAGGTTGCCGGGCACGGTACGCAGTTCGCGCCGCACCACGTGGTCTTTTGTTTTGTCGTTGCCGGTGATGATGATATTGCGGATACGGGCCTGCGGACCTTCTGTCACGCGGATTTCGTAGTCAATGGTGTCGTTGTACACGGCCGTTTCCACGGGCTCCACCCGGAAGAAAAGGTAGCCGTCGTCCATGTACAGGCCGCTGATGTCACCGCCTTCGGGGCTCAGTTGTTTGCCCAGGCGCTTGTTCAGCAGGTCAATATTATAAATGTCGCCTTTGTTGATGTTAAGGATGGCTGCCAGCACCGAGTCGGGGTATTTGGTATTGCCCTTCCAGGTAATGTCGCCAAAATAATATTTGCGCCCTTCCCGTACTTTAATATGCACCTGCATCCGGTTGCGTTCGGCATTAAAGGTCAGGGTGTCGTCAATAATCTGGGCATCGCGGTAGCCCAGGGAGTTGTAATGCGCCAGCACTTTTTCCTTGTCTTCCTCGTACTTGCTGCGGTTGAACTTGGCGCCCGAAAAGGGCCGGAAGCGGAAGTAGGGATCGAGGAAAATTTTTGTTTTCGAGGGCGATAAAAAACCGTAGTTGCTGATGTATTCGTTGAAGGACGTACGGTAAATGTCGCCATAAGGATTCGGGATAGAATCGGGCGAAAAATCGAGGCGGCTTTTTTCTTTGGTGCTCGACAGTTTTTTCTTCAGCGTTGTGGATGGAAGCGCCTCGTTGCCATAAAACACCACATCGGAAATGCGCACCTTTTCGCCTTTGTTTACATAAAACGTCAGCGCCCGGGAGTTTGGCAAACTGCGGTCAATGTTTTCATCAATGCGTACCGTGGTGTTCAAAAATCCTTTTTCCGCAAAGAAGTTTTTAATAATGTCCACCGCATTGCGCTTCATATTTTCGGTAATGATGGTGGATTTGGCCAGGCCAATCTTTCCCTGCAGCTCTTCTACCTGTCCCTTGCTGACGCCAATAAACCGGAAATTGGCCAGTCGCGGCCTTTCCTGCACATTGATTTCGATATCTATGTTCTGCTCCTGAATGCGGGTGATAAAGATTTGCACGTTGGCAAACAGGCGCTGCTTCCATAAATTGTTGATGGCCCTTGAAAAAGCATCGCCGCCAGGCAACATTACTTTATCGCCGGGCAATATGCCCGAAATGGACTGCACAATGCCGGTATCGAGCGTGTTGATACCCGTCACGGTAATGCTGCGGATGGTGTATTCGCGGGGTACCCTCGAAGAATTGATGTTTAAGAGTTCCGGGTCAACCGAAGTAACAGTGGTGGTGTCTTGTCCAAAACCAGCAAAGCCAAGCAGCACAAAAAAGAGCGCCAGAAACCCGGATAGATATCGTTGCATGTTGTAGTTGTTCTGTCAATAAACGGTGGTCAAAAGCAGTAAGGACAGGCAAATTAGCGGTAAAAAGCTAATGGGATTGTTAAATCCCCCTGTCCCCCTGAAGGGGAGACTTAGGCCGATCAGCCTAATTTTTATTTCCATCTTTCGTAGAGGGCATTGTCATTTTTCGCCACATTTCACTGCCGATCGTGTCCATTCTTTGAACGTATCAATCAATATTCTACTAGAAAAACCAATGCCTGTGAAGACACAGGCATCAGCAAAACTTCTTTTACAGAATGAATGGTAAATACAAGAGCGGACTAACTGGTCTAAGTCTCCCCTTTTGGGCGACAGGGGCATTACTTAAACCGCTTCTTTCCGCCGTGGCGGTTGCGGTCGTTGTTGTTGCGTTGGCCGCCACCGTTGCCGTTGTTGCCGCCGCCTCGTTGCTGGTACTTGCCGCGCTGTTGCTGCCGGCCATAACCGCTGCGTTCGCCCCAGCCTTCCTGCTGCGGACGGAATGCTTTTACGTAAGGCGTATTGGTAAACTCAAGCTGCCCTTTGGTAATAGAGCTCAGCTCGCTCTGGATGGCATCGTCGTGCACGATGTCTTTGTGCCAGTTGCTATAAGCCAGCTTCATATAATAAGCAATGGCGTTGGCAAAACCCTGGCGTTTTTCGGGGCTTTCTTCTTTCAGGGCCTTGTCAATCACAATCTCCAGGTTTTTGCCCAGGTGCGAAAACCGGGGATACCGCTTGGGATACGGCAGCGGATCGGGCTTGGCCTTATAGGTTTCTTTCTGCGGAATAGGATAGGGCGAATCCACATCCAGCTTGAAATCGGAAATATAAAAAAGGTGGTCCCAGAGTTTATGGCGAAAATCTTCGACGTTTTTCAGGTGCGGATTCAAAAAACCCATCAGCTCAATCACGGCATAGGCATTGGCCTGCCGGCGGTCGCGGTCTTCGATGGTCATGAGGTGCTCCACCATTTTTTGTATATGGCGGCCATACTCCCGCATGGTCAGGTAATTTCTAGTGGTATTGTACTCCATCAAAGCAAATGTAGGGAAGTAGCGGGTTTTACAAAGTTCGAAGGCAAAATTCACCGGCAAAAAACGGCGGCCCGGCACTGCACTGCCGGCCATTCGGGACAATTTTAGCAAAATCTTTCATCTATAACCGTTCTGCCAAAGGTGTTGTGATGGAAAGCAGTTTTTGATTACGCATGGTATTGGAATAAAAAAAGGCATTAGCAATGCGGCTTCACCGTTGTCACTCCATCAAAATCGCACAAATAGCCAGTTTCATTCGGCACTCTTTTCGGTACTCCCAAATTCTTTTGAGCTTTCCCTGTTACTACATCGTTCGCTTTGACTTCAATCAGTCCTTCTGCCTATTGCTTAATGACTTTCATCGTTACCGTCAGATTATTGTTCTGGCCATGCAGCTTTGCCACGTAAACCGCGGCCGGCAACGTCGAAACATCAATCGTTGCGCCATCTTTCAGGTTTCGCCACTGCCCAACAAGACGACCGTTTATATCAAACAAATCCAGATTCAACTGTGATGCGGCCTGTAGCTTAAAGGCCAGCGACAGCCGTTGCCGTACCGGGTTGGGAGCAAGTTTTACGAACTGCCTGTTGTCTATGGACACAATGCTTGTCAGCACATACGCATATTCTTCCGACAGGGGGCTTATGCAGCCATTTTGCGTAACCTGAACCGTGTATTTGCCATTGCTGGCGGGTTGATAAGTTTGCTGCACAGCACCGTTGATGGCTACGCCCTCGCGAAACCACTGGTTGCCCATAGCACTGCTGGACCGTAAGGCAGAACCGGAAGCCGTGATGGCCGGCCTGGCTGGAGCTGGCTTCACCGTTACCGCCACGGCGGGCGACACCGTGCGGCAGCCGGCGGTTTCTGCTGTCACTGAAAACTGGCCGGCCAGCGGCACTGCCAGTACCGGGCCGGTAGCGCCGGGTATGGGCTCTTCATTGATGTTCCATTGAAACGATACTCCTGCAGTGGCGTTGGCGGTAAGCCGGGCACTGTCGCCTGCACAAAACGAATTATCTCCGGCAGCGATCGTTACCGCCGCCAGTGCCGCACTGGTTACACTAATCACATTCGACGATGACGCCGCACAATCATTAGTGGCCACTACTTTGTAATTGCCGGGGGCGGTGGCCCGGTACACCGAATCCGTGCTGCCCGAAATGGCCACATCGTTCCGGTACCACTGCAATGTTCCGCCGGCACTCGCCTGCAGCAGGGCGCCGCTTCCGGCGCAGAGCGTACCACCATTGCCTTTTAGGCTGATTTGTGGGGCCTGTGGAAGCGGTCGTACACCTACGTTGATCACCGGCGATACGATGGTATTGCCATTAAGGCTAACGGCAACCGAATAGCGGCCCGTGGCTGCAGCAGTGAAAACAGAATCGGTGGCCGCCGCAATGGCCACGCTGTCTTTCAGCCATTGATACGTGGCGCCTGCCTGCGCCGGTGTTTTCAAAATCACTGAGCTGCCGGTGCAAAAAACGGTGGGGCCGGATGCCGTGATCAACGCGGCTAAATCATCGGTACTGCTCTGATTGACAAACACCGAAAAATTGCCGGCGCCTCCGCGGGTGGTCAGCAAATCCGGTTTGCCGTCGTCGTTCATATCGCCGATGGCTATCCGGCCGTGGCCAAACGAAGAGGCAAAGGCTATAGGCTCACTAAAGGAGATGGCGCCGTTGGCAGAGGTGTTTCGCAAGGCAAAAAAGGAAATGGGCTGAGTGCCAATGGCAACCACCATATCCGGCCGCCCATCGCCATCCAGGTCCCCAATGTCAACGTTTTCCGGGGTAATGCCCAGTTGAAAGCCGATCCGGGTTCCAAAGGAGATGGTTCCGCTGGTGCTATTGTTTTTAAATATAGAAACGTTGTTACTGCCACGGTTCACCACCGCCATGTCCAGGCGGCCGTCACCGTCCATATCGCCAAAGCCAAGGCTTAAGGGGCCGGAGCCCGTTTCGATCATCATTTTCGGCGCAAACTGAATGTTGCCAAAGGCCGAGATGTTGCGGTAGAACGTAACCCGTTCGTAGCTGTCGCTCACCACCAGATCGGGTTTGCCATCGCCGTCCACATCGCGGCTGATAAAATTGCCTGCATAGCCATTTCTTGGTACGTTCAATTTAGGCGCGAAACGAATAGAGTCGCCGGTACCGGTGTTTTTTAAAACAAACAATTCGCTGTAAGTAAGGAGGGCTACATCGGCCTTGCCGTCGCCGTCGAAATCGGTAATCAGGGCATATTCGGGATGTGAATTTTGTATGCCGATGTCGTGGTCGGATTTCACCAACACAATGCTGTCGGTGGTAGTGGCATTGCGAAATACAGTGATGGCATACCGCAGGTTCAGGTTTCTTTCGGTGGACAAAACCACCAGGTCCTGGCGGCCATCGCCGTTCAAGTCACCTGCGGCCGTGTATTGTACACGTGTGGCGGTGGCAATTTTCATTTGCGGATAAAAGGCCAGCACACCCTTGTTGCTACGGTTTTTGGAAATGGAAAATGACGGCAAGGCAAAATCTCCCGACACCACGTCTGGCTTGCCATCATTGTCCAAATCAGTCAGGGTGGCGTGAATTGGATAGGAGCCCGAGGCGGAATCAACACGGGAGGTAAAACTGGCTTCGGAAAGCGGATTGCTATTGAAGGTTATCAGGAAACCCCTGTCGGCATAGGCCACAAAACTGTCGGTGGCTACCGATACCGGCTGGTAGTTGATGCCCGGCGGCACAACCACTTCCAGCGAAGTGGCGGTGGCGGAAAGCACTGGAACTAGTACGCTTCCAAAATGCACGGTGTTTTTTGAAGGCACCGGGTTGAAATGCGTTCCGCGTATAGTGACTTTAGTTCCTACCGGCCCGGAAGTGGGATAAAACGACTGTACCGTAACGCCGGTGTAAAAACTGCCAAACGTTGCCGTACCGGCTGCGGAGGTAACCGCCACCCCAAAATTGCCCGGTGGCAATTGGCCAACGGTAGCCGTAATCAGCGTGGGTGAAAGAACGGTGAAAGAACCGGCAGGCACGCCGCCAATGGTGACCGATGTAGTGCCGTTGAAGTTTGTACCGGTGATGGCGATCATCGTTCCGCTACCACCTTTTGTCGGCGTAAACGAAAGGATGGTTGGGGTGCGGTTGAAAGTGAAGCCGGCCGCCCTGGCGGTACCATAAGGTGTTACCACCAGCACCTCGCCGGAGGTGCCACTGTCCACCACGGCGGTAATAAGGTTTGGCGATTCCACCACAAATGATTTGGCAGCAACGCCACCAAATTGAACGGCCGATGCCTCCGTAAAATTATCGCCGGTGATGGTGACCACGGCGCCATTGCCGCCAGCCGTTGGCGTAAAAGAACCGATATGCGGTTTGGTGACAAGGTTTCGGAAAAACGAAAGACCGCTGATGCCGTTGTTGGCAGCCAGCAGGTCGGGGCGGCTGTCGTTATCCAGATCGGCCAGGAGGAGCGCAGCGGTATTATCAGCCACCCGGAAATCCACCCGGTTGGCAAAGCTGAGCGTATCGGGGCGGCTCAGGTTTTTTATGAGCGACACTTGGTCGTACAAAAAATGGTTTACGGCCACATCCGGCCGCCCGTCGCCATCGGCATCAGCTACCGACAAAAACGGAGAGGCGCCAAAGCCTGTGGGAAAAAATTGAACGGGAGCAAAGGCAAACGTACTGGTCGCCGATTTGTTTTTCAATACCCAGAAAAGGGCGGCAGTCTCGCTGCTTGCCACCAGGTCTGGCCTTCCATCGCCATCCATGTCGGCCGCCATTAGCTGGGCCGGCTTAAACGAGTCCTGCACAACCACTTTTGCGTCCAGCCGGATAGTGCCTGGTGTACTACGGTTGCGAAAAATAGCAATGGCATTGTCATCGGGAGTGGCAATCACCACCTCGGCTACGCCGTCGCTGTCCAAATCGGTTACTACCAAACCAATTGGATCTCTGCCGACGGCTATGTCCAGTTTCTCTGCAAACGAAAGTGAGCCGGCGGCAGATGAGGTGTTCCGGAAAATGGAAAGCGAATCGGAGAAACGGTTTGTGCAAAGCAAGTCCGGCTTTCCATCTTGGTCAATGTCGGCTACAGCGCAGATCACCGGAAAGCGTCCCGTCTTCAGTGTCAATTTTAAGGAGAGCAAAATCGTATCTGCCGAACTGCTGTTCTGAAAAACCGAAAGGGAGTTTGCCCTTGTGTTGACGGTGATGACGTCCAGCTTTCCATCGCCATCCAGATCGCCGGAGACAATATTGGTTGCAACAGTGTCGGTACGGTAACCCGCTTTGCGTGCAAAGCCGATGGCGCCAATGGTGCTGGTATTCTTCAGCACAGTGATTTGCCGGTCGTTCGAACCACCAAGGATCACATCCAGCCGGCCATCGCCATCCAAGTCCGTTGTTGCCAATGCAGAAGGAAGAATTGTAAACGCCGAATCGGTTTTTGGCGAAAATGAATACGGTGCAAAACCGGCGCTGCCGCCGGGAAAAGTGACGGCGAAGGGCGTGGTGCCATAAGTAGTCATTCCGCCTACCGTTACCGAAAGCGGCCGGTAGGTAGCGCCGGGAGGCACCATCACCGTCAGCGTATTGGCAGTGGCAGCGGTCACCGGTGCTTTTACATCGCCGAAGTACACGATGTTGTTGGCGGCAATAGGGCTGAAGTTCTGTCCGCTGATGGTGACGGTTGACCCAACTGCACCTTTCAGCGGGGCAACGGAATTGATAACAGGCTTCTGCCCCTGCACCGGTTGCACGAAAAAGAAAAGACAGAGAAAAAAGCAGGTGTATTGAATAAGATTGCTTTGTTTGATTGGGGTACAGCGCTTAGCCAACATCATATCAGTCCGTTTTGGTACCAGTCCTGCAAAGTAGCCTAAAATTGTTTTTGCTCAAACCGTGAGCCTCTTGGCCTTTGGCTGCAACGGTCGGCGCTGCCGATCGTTTTTCAAAGTTCCTTTATCCCAACTTACAAATTAGCCGTTGCCGGAACGGCCACCAGGATTCACGGGAGCCAGCGTGGCGGGGTATAGCTGGCAACAAACCGAACCACTAATCTCTTCCATTATTTTTATCCCATCAATCCATTGACATGAAATACAGCTATCTGCTTTTGCTGCTGCTGGCTTTTGCCGCCTGCGATACCAAAACCAAAAATGAATCGGCCCCAAACAACGGCAACAAAGACCTGTCGGAATTTTTCGAACGCTATTGGAACGAACGCCTGCCCCTGTTTCCGGTGGACGCCACCATCACCGGCGACACGGCTTACAACGACCGCCTGACGATACCGTTCACCGATTCGTTTCGCGACACCCTGCGCAATTTTTACACGACCTACCTCAATGCCTTGCAACAATTCAGGCGGGAGGACCTGAGTGAAAATGACCGCACCAGCTATGACATTTTCAAATACGAAATGGAAACGCAGTTGAAAGGCCTGAGCTTTCGGGACAACCTGGTGCCGTTTCAACAGTTCTGGGGCCTGCAGCTCGATCTGGGCTTGCTGGGTGCCGGTAGCGGCAGCCAGCCTTTTAAAACGGCCAACGACTACCGGGCCTGGATCAGCCGTGCAGGCCGCTTTCCGGCCTGGGCCGACAGCGCCATCGTTTATTTCCGCAGAGGCATGGCCGCCGGTTTTGTATTGCCAAAGGCTTTGGTGACGAAAATGATTCCGCAAATGCAGGATCTTGGTAAGAGAGATACGGCCAGTGTATTTTACGGTCCGCTAAAGAACATGCCAGCTACTTTATCGGCCGCTGAAAAAGACAACCTGCAAAAAAGCTTACGGGCGGTGATTGACAGTGGAGTGCTTCCGGCCTATCGCCGGCTGGCGGATTTTCTGCAAACCGAATATTTGCCAAAGGCAAGAACCACCACTGGCTGGAGTGCCTTGCCAGGCGGAGCCGACCACTATAATTTCCTCGTGCGCTTCTGGACCACTACCTCTAAAACGCCTGATGAAATTTACAACACCGGAAAAGCTGAGGTGGCACGCATCCGTGCCGAGATGGAACGTATTAAAGACAGCGTGGGTTTCAAGGGCGATCTGGCGGCTTTTTTCAATTACCTGAAAACCGATAAGCGCTTTATGCCGTACAAAACGGCAGATGATGTGCTGAATGCCTTCCGTGCCATTCAGCAGCGCATCGAGCCGAACCTGCAAAAAATGTTTGGCCGCACGCCAAAAACACCGTTTGAGATACGGCAAACGGAAGCCTTCCGGGCTGCATCGGCGGCAGCCGAATACCAGCAGGGCACGCCCGACGGCAAACGGCCTGGCATTTTTTATGTCCCTATCCTTGATGCCACCAGGTTTGCCACTACCTCGGGCATGGAAAGCCTGTTTCTGCACGAAGCCATACCGGGCCATCACTACCAAACCTCTTTGCAGCAGGAAAATGAAAGCCTGCCGAAGTTTCGCCGCTTTGCCTGGTATGGCGCCATGGGCGAAGGCTGGGCCCTGTACACCGAATCGCTGGGAAAAGAATTAGGGCTCTACACCGATCCGTATCAATACATGGGCGCCCTCGGCGATGAAATTCACCGGGCCATCCGGCTGGTGGTGGACGTGGGAATGCACACCAAAAACATGAGCCGCGAAGAAGCCATTCAATACATGACCGAAAATGAAGCCATCAGCACCGAAGGTGCCACGGCCGAAATTGAACGTTACATGGCCATTCCGGGACAGGCGCTTTCGTACAAAGTGGGGCAGCTAAAAATCCGCGAACTCCGCAACAAGTACCAGCAGCAGTTGGGCAACCAATTCAGCCTCTCCAACTTTCACGACGAGCTGCTGAAAGATGGTGTAATGCCACTGGACGTGCTGGAGCGGAAAATGGATGGGTGGGCTAAATAGTTTGTGGTTGGTGATTTGTAGTTTGTGGTTATTCAGGTGCAACAGCCTTTATTGGTTAGATAAGGTTTTGAAGGATGGCGATTCGGCATCCTTTTTCGTTTTTTGGTGATTGTGGGCGGAAAGCATTCCGAATCATCAACCCAACCACAAACTACAAACTACAAACTACAAACCACCAACTACAAACCCTATTCGTCTTTAAACCGCCATAAGTGCAAACAGGCATACGTGCGGTACGGCGACCATTTTGCCGAAATTTTTTGCATGGTGGCTTTGAATTCTTTTCTATTGCTGTCGTCCAGCTTGTAAATAGTTTTCATGGCTACCTGGATTCCGTAGTCATCAACGGCAAACACATCTTCGCGGCCAAGGGTAAACATCAGCAGCATTTCTACTGTCCACTGGCCCACGCCTTTAATCTGCGTGAGCAGCCCAATGATCTCTTCGTTGCTTAGCTTCTTCAGTTTTTTGTCGGTAAGATTGTGCTCTATGCAGAACTGCGCTACATTCAACACATACTGCGCTTTGGCATTGCTCAGGCCAATTCCTCTCAGCGTTTCCAGTGGCGTGGCGGCAATTTGTTCAGGGGTGGGTTCGTTGCCGCCATAAAGGTCCAGAAAGCGGTGAAAAATGACTTTGGCTACTTTGGTGGAAAGCTGCTGGCTCATGATGGAAGCACACAGCCGCAGCGGAATGTTTTTGTGCTGCGAAAGCTTTACGGCATCCTGCCCGGCCAGCACTTTGCGCAACCGGCTGTCTTTGCAGAGGTGGTCCATGTAGTGCATGGGGCGAAGCTACGTCAAACGTGAGACGAGAAAGGGAGAACCTGATGGTGGTGTATCGTTCTCTTGTTTGACGTTTCACATTTACCGTTTGACATCTTTAGCTTCGCGGCATGAGGGAAGTTGTCGTGACCAGAGATGGCTCGCACACAATCGCCATGCCGGCAAAAGGCATCGCCTATCATTCGGTTCACGGTGCCTTGCAGGAGTCAATGCATGTCTATATTAAAGCCGGTTTAAAACAGTTGCTTAACTCATTCACACAGGGACAAATCAGCATCCTCGAAGTTGGTTTTGGCACAGGGCTGAATGCTTTACTAACAGCGATTGAACTGGAAAAAAGTGAAACAATGGCTTATTATGTTGCGCTGGAACCATTTCCTATTCGCCACGAGGAGGCCACCGTGTTGAATTATTGCGAGCAATGCAGGCGCACCGATCTTAAAAGCGTTTTTATAAAAATGCATCATTGTGATTGGAACAAGGGCATTGTGCTCACAGAAAATATGCTGCTGTGCAAGTGCAGCAATACGCTGGAAACGTTCGGGAGCGCAACAAAATTCGATCTGATTTACTACGATGCCTTTGCCCCCTCGGCGCAGCCGGAGCTATGGACAAAAGAGGTTTTCCAAAAACTTTATGGTATGCTAAATGCTGGTGGTTTGTTGGTTACTTATTGCTCCAAAGGCGATGTGCGCAGAGCGATGGCAGCAGCCGGATTCGCGGTTAAAAGGTTACCCGGGCCTCCGGGCAAACGCGAAATGTTACGGGCCGAAAAGCGTTGAAAAGACGGTGACAGACTTCCGTGGTTTCAAAAAACCCCGGAGGTCTTGCTTTAATACACACCCGGCTGTTTCAGCGCCCCGCTCCCTTTTGCTTTTTCGGCGCTCACCATCTTTTTTACATCGGCCAGCAGCTTTTTAGCATCGTACACAAGGCCGTCTTTGACGGTATATTTTACGCCACCCTTGCGCACCGCTTCATTTTTTTCATTCAGGTAAATGGCGCCGGTGCCATAGAGATATTGCAAGTTCTCCAGCGGGTTGGCATCAACGATCACAAAGTCCGCCAGCTTCCCCACTTCCACGCTACCCAGGTCTTTTTCGGCACCCAACGCCTGCGCCCCGTACAGCGTAGCACTACGAATAACCTCCAGCGGATGAAAGCCGGCCTCCCGCAGCAACTCCATTTCTCTCGGATATGAAAAGCCGTACAACTGGTATATAAAACCGGCATCGGTACCCACCGTTACCCGTCCGCCGCGGTTCTTGTATTCGTTGATAAAGGTCATCCACAAGCGGTAATTTTCCCGCCAGGCCACTTCCTGTTCGGTGCCCCAGTTGTGCCAGTACGAGCCATGCGATACGCGGCTCGGCGCATAAAACTTCCAGAGCAAAGGCAGGGTGTAGTCCTGGTGCCACTCCGCTGTGCGGGCCCGCATCAGGTCGCGGTTGGCTTCGTAAATATTGAAGGTCGGATCAAGCGTAAAGTCCAGTTGCAGCAGCTCATTCATCACCTTGTTCCAATGATCCGAATAGGGTTTGGCGGCTTGCTTCCACAACCGGCCTGCCTGCTCAAAGCGATGTTGTTCGTTGGCATAATTGTAAGCGGGTGGATAGTCCTGGATGGTCTTGTCTTCGAACAGGGCTTCGGGGAGCCCATACCAATGCTCCATGCTGGTGAGCCCGGCCCTGGCGCTGTTGAGCACATTCCACCGGGCCACATCCATTTGTGCATGGTGGCAGGCCGACCGCAAACCGAGTTTCTTATTTTCCTCCAGCGCCGCCTTCATTACCTGCGGCGAAGCCCCAAAAAACTTGATGCCGTCGGCGCCATTCCTGGCGTTTTCACGAACCCAGGCCACGGCGTCGTCAGCAGTGGCAATACCTGTTTTGCTGCCCTGGCCAAAGGCGGTGTAAGCATAAATACGGGGCGCCGTGATCTTGTTCTCAGCACTCAGCTTTTTTTGGTCAAGCACCCAGGCCAGGCCATTGCCGGCCGATGGATCGCGGATGGTGGTGATGCCATGGGCCATCCATAATTTAAACACATACTCGGCCGGCGTACCTTGCTCGCTGCCGCCAATGTGCCCGTGCATATCAATAAAGCCAGGCAACAGGTACATACCTTCGCAGGGCAGTTCTTTGCCGCCGGCCGCCAGCTTCGGGCGCCGGGCAGGGTCAATGGCCATGCCCGGCGAACCCACAATGGCGATCTGCTTGATCCGGTTTCTCTCTACAACAATATCCACCGGGCCAACGGGTGGTGCACCCGTTCCGTTGATAAGCGTTACACCACGAATGATGAGCTGCGGCCATGGACCTTCGCCCTCGGTTCGTTCAGGTGCTTTGGAAATTTGTGTAAAGGCGCTAAAACCGATAACGGAAGAAAAAAGCAGGAGCCAAAACCGCATGGGTTGATTTTAGCCGGAAGATAAATAATAAAAGCATCGGCCATTTTGCCGCCGGCAGCAAAAACCAAGGAAGGCAAGGCGCCCGAAGTTTACACTTCATGCACCAGCCTCCGTGGAGCAGAAGAGCAGGCAACCGTTCAGTGTTTAAACTGCCGGGTGTCTATACGCAACAAGGTGTACAAAGGGCAGCTTCCGGCCCAGGCGGTCAGCAGAAAAACACCCGATACCGCCAGCAGCACTCCGTTGACAGGCAGCGGATATTCTTTGGTTAGGAAAAGAACAATCAGGACAAGGGCAATGACAAAACGGGCGATCCGGTCGGCAACGGCCATGTTCTTTTTCATCGGCAACTGTTTACGCGACGAAGCTATTCGCCCTTAACAAAAAATTCTATGATCCTGGTCATTCCAACCGGAAAAGGAAAATTGGAGTAGATTTAAACCGGGCGACCACTGCTTTCCTCTTCTTAAACCTGCTTTTATGCTGAAGACGATGATCAGCCTCCGGGCAAACACCAATGCGCAACCAACCACGCTGCCATCAAAAACTTATCGCATTGGAAGTATTGATTTTTTACGGGGCCTGGTGATGATCATCATGGCGCTTGACCATACCCGTGATTTCTTTCACGAAGGAGCGCTAACAGAAGATCCCCTGAATTTTGCCACTACCACGCCGGCACTTTTCCTTACTCGTTGGATCACCCATTTCTGTGCACCAGTCTTTGTGTTCCTGGCCGGCACGTCGGGTTTCTTTCAAAGCCTGCGAAAAACAAAAGCAGAGTTGAGTGGCTTCCTGATCAAGCGTGGCCTTTGGCTGATACTGGTAGAAGTCACACTCATCTCTTTCGGCATCACCTTCGATGTGCAGTTCAGCGGCTTTTTTCTTCAGGTCATCTGGGCCATCGGTATCAGCATGGTGCTTCTTGGCCTGGCGGTATGGCTTCCGTTTATGCTGATTATGGCCCTTGGCCTGCTGATTGTTTTGGGCCACAACAGCCTTGATTATTACGAGGCCGGCAAGCAGCAGTTTAGCCTGGTTTACTCCCTGCTTCACCGGCCAAATTTTTTACCCTTCGGCGATAACCGGCTGCTGGGCATCCTTTATCCTTTTCTACCCTGGACGGGACTCATGTTTCTGGGCTATTGCTTTGGCAAACTATTTACGCAGTATGAAGGTGCACAGCGAAGAAAGGTGTTGGCAGTACTCGCCATCGGCATCATTCTTTTCTTCATTGCCCTGCGGGCTACCAACAGCTACGGCGACCCGGCACCATGGGCGCCACAGAAAACAAGTTTGTACACCGTGTTTTCATTTATCAATACCACCAAATACCCGCCGTCTTTGTTATACATGTGCATGACGATTGGGCCCGCCATTTTGTTCCTTGCTTTTTTCGGTTCGGTCAGCAACCGGTTTTCGAAAGTAGTGACGGTGTATGGTCGGGTACCTTTCTTCTACTATATCCTACATTTTTATTTGCTGCATGGGCTGCTCATGTTATCCTCGCTTACCCGCCACAGATTTGCCGAAGGCGCCGAAGGGTCGCCGGGCATCCCGTTCAAATTTGCCTTTCCCGGCGAAGGCTACTCGCTGGCCGTCACCTATCTCATTTGGCTAAGTGTTGTGATTATTCTTTACCCGGCCTGCCGGTGGTTTAGCCGGTATAAGCAAACGCACAAAGACTGGTGGCTTAGTTACCTGTAGTTCTGTATTTTTAGCCAATGCGTTGTTTGATTGCCAGTTTTTTCGTTTTGCTGTTTTGTTTTGGTGCGGATGCCCAACCGGCCGTTGACGTGCTGATCAAAAACGGCCGTATTCTCGACGGTACCGGCAACTCCTGGTTCATGGGCGATGTTGCCGTTAAGAATGGAAAAATCTTTCGCGTTGGTTCTGCACTTAACCTGCCGGCAGCAAAAGTGATTGATGCCAGTGGTAAAATCGTATCGCCTGGTTTTATTGACGTGCATACGCACATTGAAGGCGATGAAGTGAAAAATCCTACGGCCGATAATTTTTTGCTGGATGGCGTCACGACGGTCGTTACCGGCAACTGCGGCGCTTCCCGCACCGATCTGAAACAATATTTCGGCATGCTCGATTCGCTGAAGCTTTCCATCAATGTGGCTTCGCTTATTGGCCACAATGATGTACGCAAAGCGGTGATGGGTACGGCCAACCGCCAACCCACTGGCGACGAAATCCAGCGGATGCAGGCCATTGTGGAGAAAGCCATGCTCGACGGGGCCGTGGGTTTCAGCACCGGCCTTATTTATATTCCGGGCACCTATTCCACTACGCCGGAAGTGGTAGCCTTAGCGAAAGCCGCCGCCCGCCACGGTGGCGTGTATGCCACCCATATGCGGGACGAAGGCGACAGCGTAGCGGTTGCCATTGGGGAGGCCCTGCAGATTGGAAGGGAAGCGGGCATGCCCGTGCAGATTTCGCATTTTAAACTCAGCGGGCAGCAAAACTGGGGACGCAGCCGCGAAACACTGCCATTGGTGATGAGCGCAAGAGCGGAGGGCATTGATGTCACCATTGATCAATATCCTTACACGGCCAGCAGTACCAGCCTGAGTACTTTATTGCCTGATGAAATTCTGGCCGATGGGCCGGATTCCATTGCCGCCCGGCTGCAACGGCCCGAAGTGCGGAAGTATGTATCGGGATACATGCAAAAAAGACTGGCCAAACGCAAGCTGAAACACTTCAGCTACCCGGTTGTTGCGTTGTACCGGGCCGATACAGCCATGAACGGCAAAAGCATTGAGCAGGTAAACCTGCTGATGGGCCGCAGGCACAAAGCAAAAGAGGAAGCTGAAACGGTGATGGACATGATGATAAAAGGTGGCGCTTCGATGGTGTTTCATGGCATGAGCGAAGATGATGTAAAGCGCATCATGCAATACCCCTTCAACATGTTTGCATCGGATGCTTCCATTCGTGTGCTGAACCAGGGCGCTCCGCATCCGCGTGGCTACGGCACCAATGCACGGGTATTGGGCAAGTATGTGAGGGAAGAAGGCGTGATTTCGGTGGAAGAAGCCGTGCGGCGCATGACTTCTTTACCGGCACAAAAGTTTGGCCTGAAAGACCGCGGCCTGCTGCGGGAAGGAATGACAGCCGACGTGCTGGTGTTTGATGAAAAGGAAGTCACCGATCTTTCTACTTACGATAAACCGCATGCCTATTCAAAAGGGTTTCAGTACGTGTTGGTCAACGGAGAGGTAGTGATTGCCGAAGGAAAACACACCGGCCAGCGCAGCGGCCAAACGCTGCGGCAAAGCCCGAAGGTGCTTTGACCCTGCGGTGATTTATTTTTGAAAATTTTCGGTTGTTCTATTTGAGCTCATTGCTTGTGCAATGCTGCGTTTCCCCGGCGTCTCTGCGCCGCTGCGGGAAAATGCCCGGTAGCGAACAAAGCGTACAAGTGTGCGACGCAACCGAAGCTTGATAGCAGCACCGGCCTCTGGTCCACAAAAAAAATCCTGGCCATCAACCTGACCGGGCCAAAATGTAATATCGTGGCAAAGCGGGCCCTGTGCACCAGCAAGGCCCCTTCAGGGTGTTGGGGGGCTCAAATCATCTCGCCACCAAAATAACCCTGCAGCGCCTGCGGTAGTTTAATACCGTTTTCGTCCTGGTTATTTTCCAGCAGGCAGGCCAGTATCCGCGGCAAAGCCAGCGAACTTCCGTTGAGCGAATGCGCCAATTGCATTTTGCCCTGGCTGTCTTTGAAACGGATCTTCATCCGGGCCGTTTGAAAGGACTCAAAGTTGGACACCGAGCTCACTTCGAGCCAGCGGCCCTGCGCAGCACTGTACACTTCAAAATCATACGTCAGGGCAGAAGTAAAGCCCATATCGCCGCCGCAAAGACGCAGAATGCGGTAATGCAACCCCAGCGACTGGATCAGCTTTTCCACGTGCTCTACCATCTCTTCCAGCACATCGTAGCTGCGGTCGGGATGAACTAGCTGCACCACTTCCACTTTATCGAACTGGTGAAGGCGGTTGAGGCCACGAACGTCCTTGCCATAACTGCCGGCTTCGCGGCGAAAGCAGGGTGTATAGGCCGTCATTTTTATGGGTAAATCAGCTTCCTTTAAAATCACGTCGCGATAGATATTGGTCACCGGTACTTCGGCGGTTGGAATCAGGTACAGCTTGTCCTCGGTTACATGGTACATCTGTCCTTCTTTATCGGGCAACTGGCCGGTGCCGTAAGCCGATGCTTCGTTGACCATAATGGGCGGCTGAAATTCGGTATAACCCGCCAGTGTGTTATAGTCCAGAAAATACTGAATAAGGGCCCGCTGCAATTTAGCCCCCTTGCCCTTGTACACCGGAAAACCGCTGCCCGTGAGCTTATTGCCCAGCTCAAAATCAATCAGGTCAAAGCGTTTGGCCAGGTCCCAATGCGGCACGGCGCCGGCATCAAGTTCGGGCTTGCTACCGCCGGTGCGAACCACTTCATTGTCTTCGGGCGTTTTGCCGGGCGGCACTTTTGGCGATGGCAGATTGGGCAGGCGAAGCAACAGGTCGGTCAGCTCTTTTTCCGTTTTGTCAAGCTCTTCCTGCACGGGGCCCAGGGTGGCTTTCAGTGCTTCCACTTCTTTCTTTTTGCCTTCCGCTTCTTCTTTTTGCCCCTTGGCCATCAGGCCGCCAATTTCTTTCGATGCTGCGTTGATGCTGGCTTTTGTTTCATCGAACCGGAACGTGAGTTTTTTGCGGGCCTCGTCCAGCAACAATACCTCGTCCACCAGATTCAGCTCTTTAAAATTCCGTACAGCCAGGCGTTCTTTCACTTCCGCGGCATTGTTGCGCAGGATGGCCAGTTGCAGCATAGGTCAAAAATTTTGAGTGGCAAAGCTAAGGCTAAGACAAAACATAAGGAGAAAAAGAGACAAAACGCTAAGAGAGTTCCAAAAGAGATAAGGAGAAAAAGGCTTACTGACGAACCAGATGGAAAAATACGCCTGTCGGACCTCACCCCCCTTTTTCTCCTTCTCTCTTTCAACTCTTAGCATAGCTTTGGCGCCATGAATTTTCGTGATGATTTGCAAAGCCGTTGGTGGACCCTGGAGGCAAAACTGATAGAACGGTTTGGGAAAAAACCCGATGTGGAATCGGTATTGTTTTTAATTGGCATTCAGGAGCTGGGCGATGTACGCACAACATTTACCAAAGAGCAAAAGCAGGACCTGATGCATATTGCGGTTTGCACCGTGCTGATGCCAAGCGGTTACTACGAAATAGAAAGGGTGGATGAAGACGGCTGGCCGCATTTCCGGCAATTGAAGGCCATGCCGGAGATGAACCCGATTGAACAGGAGAATTTTTTGAAGGACCACATCCTCCTTTATTTTCAAAACAACGATGTAATTTGACCGGATGAAAACGACACTGCTTTTTCTGTTGGCTTATAGCCTTTCGCTATTCGCCTTTTCTCAGCCTGATGTCAGGATTAAAAAGAAAGATCGCAAACGCGATATCGAAATGGTGACGACCGAGGGCACCTTGGTATTGCGCCTTTCCGACTCCACGCCGCTCCACCGCGATAATTTCCTGGCGCTGGTAAAAACAGGCGTTTTCGATTCGGTGTTGTTTCACCGCGTCATCAAAGGGTTTATGATACAGGCCGGCGACCCCGATAGCAAGCGGGCCGCGGCCGGTAAGCCGTTAGGCAACGGCGATCTTGGGTACAAGATTCCGGCCGAGTTTCGGCCCACGCTTTTTCATAAAAAGGGTGCCCTGGCCGCCGCCCGAATGGGCGATAATGTAAACCCTGAGAAGGCCAGCAGCGCCTCGCAGTTTTACATTGTGCAGGGCCGCACCTTTACCGAGGCACAGATGGATTCCGTTGAAGTGGCAAGATTGGCAGGGCGAAAGATTTCGCCGGAACGGCGGGCCCTTTACAGCACCATTGGCGGCACGCCGCACCTCGATAGCAACTATACCGTATTTGGCGAAGTGGTGCGGGGCCTGGAAGTAGTTGACAAAATTGCTTCCACCGAAACCAGCAGGGGGCAAGACCGTGATCGTCCGTTGGCCGATGTGCGGATTTTGTCGGTGAAGTTGATCAAACGTAAAAAATAGGCCGGATCAGCGGGGAGTCAATCATTAGCCCTGCGCCGTTGAAACGAGTCAGGGTATCACCCTTACCCAACAATTTTTCTTTTTCAAAAGAGCATCAGGGCAAGCCAGTGAAGCCCGGCTGCAATAGCCTGATCTGCTAGTTGAGACCATGAATCGAAACACCCTTCTTTTTGTTTGTTGCCTGCTGGCGAACCTTGCTTTCGGACAGCAATCGAAGCTTCATCCTCACACAAAAATTCTGTTTTTTGGCGACAGCCATACCGCCTATGGCTTTGGCGAAAGGGCCAACAGTGTGCAGTACCAAAATCACGGTTATGTAGCCTGGGTTAATGCCCTGTGCCCGGATGTGCAGATACCGAAGGGCGGCATTTTGGCCGTGCCCGGCGAAACAACGGTGCACATGCAAAAGCGCTTATCTGCCATTGCGGGTTTTGGTGCAAAAACGCTGGTGGTGCTGGCCGGCACCAATGATATCCTGTACCCGGTAAATCCCGACACCACCAAGGCCAATTTGCGGCGAATCTACAATACGGGTTTAGCCGCCGGCATGCGGGTTATTGCCATTACGATTCTGCCACAGTTTACAACGTCGGGCTATTATGACATCATTGAGGGTTTTCGGCACAACGTTAACAACTGGATCCGGTCGCAAACCGATGTGACTGTTATTGATGCCGACCATGACCTGAACAACGCCGCTTTGTACGAAGACCAAATACACCTGAAACCGCAGGGGGCCTTGTTGTTGGGCCGGAAAGTTGCCGAGGTGGTCAATGCCCTTACGCTGCATTGTCTTCCGGCTTCGGGAACAGCGGCACAATTAAGCGTTGCCGGCAATGACAATCCTTTTTTAACCGGTACCAATGGCCTCAAAACCAGGGCAACCGGAACCGTTGCCAACAATTGGGAGCTGACCGCCACCCTGGGAAGCGGCGCCAGTGTCAATGGCTCGAAAGAAGCAAACGGCCAGGGAAAAGAAAAACAAGTCATTACCATTTCAGGAACTTACACCGGCACTGGTCATAATGTCGCTTTATCGCACCATGCCAGCCTGCCCGTTTCCTTGCAGGCGGGCAATGATATAGAGGCCATAGCAGAGCTGGAGATTCCCACCTCAATGGTGGGGATAAAAACAATTTACCTGAAGGTCACGGCCAATAATGCAGATTACCGACTTGTTCTGGCAGAAGGCAATTCGCTGTTCAATACCTCCGCCCACCCGGTGAGTTTTCCGCCCGGCCATTACCTTCTTCGTACCCCACCTGTTACCATCGGCAGCGGCGGAGTGATCTCCGAATTAATTACCCAGGTGGTGGTTGAATTCAACAATACCCAGGCAACAGCCCCTGTTTCTGCCACGCTCCGTTTCGGCAGCATCGGCATTCGCCGGCTTCCGTTAAACAATGGCCCCTTGCCGGCCATTCAACGCTCCGGCCCCCTTACGGTATGTCCCGGCCAACCGGCCACGCTGACTACCGGTAATGACAACGGGCTGGCCATTCAGTGGTTGCGCAACGCAGAAGTTCTGGCGGGCCAAACCACCGAAAGCCTGTCGGTGACCGCCGGCGGATCTTATTCCGTAAAGGTGTCGTCGCAAAGCTGCACCGTTTTGTCCGAGGCCGTAATAATTGAAGAATGCCCGGTGGCAATAACGCTGAACAAATGGACCGGCGCCGTAAGCACTGCCTGGGAAAACCCTCGCAACTGGAGCCTCAACAGGGTACCGGATGAGGCCACGAAAGTGATCATCGAAAGCGGGAACGTGGTTGTTGATTCCCAGGCCACCTGCCGGTCCCTGACCACTGGCGCCGGCGCCCGGCTTACTGTTAAAACAGGCAAGCAGCTCCGCGTATGGCAATAATAAAAAACAGTAAACGGCGGCGCCGGCGTGGGCCACACCTGCCTTTGTTTGGCGCAGCACCAGGCGGCAGCGAAAAATTCGGGCCGGTTTGAAACAAGGCCAATTCAGGCGTCCGGTGATTTATGGTTTTTACCGCTGCCCTTTTCTTGCCGGAACGCCTGCATATCATTTCTTCTCCTATCTTGCGACGAAATCTGTAATATGAGCTACCCCGATAATTTACGGTACACAAAAGAACACGAATGGGTCAAACTTGATGGTGATGAAGCTACGATCGGGATCACCGATTTTGCCCAGCGGGAACTGGGCGATATTGTTTATGTGGAAATTGAAACCGTAGGCAAGGAATTGGCGGCCGGCGATGTGTTTGGTACCGTGGAAGCCGTAAAAACCGTATCGGATCTTTTTCTGCCGGTCAATGGCACCGTGACGGAAGTGAATCCGGCCCTCAATAATCAACCCGAGCTGGTCAACAGCGATCCTTACGGCGAAGGCTGGATGATTAAAATGAAGGTGGCGAACCCCGCCGACGTTGAAAGCCTGATGAATGCCGCCGGATACGGCGAATTGGTCGGCTGATTAACAAAACCAACCGAATGATTGTTACGTATATAAACACGATGTTTCACCGCATCAATTTCTAACCAACTATTGGGCACTAAGCAGATATACGATGAACGGGAACTGGTAACAGCCCTTCGGCGTAAGGACGACCAGGCTTTTGGTTATTTATATGACCACTATGCCGGTGCGCTGTATAGTGTCATTAAGCAAATAGTGGTAGATGGAGAGGTGAGCAATGACGTATTGCAGGAAACATTTGTGAACATTTGGCGAAAGATAGATCTGTACGATGAAAGCAAAGGCCGGCTGTTTACCTGGATGCTGAACATATCCCGCAACGCAGCCATTGACAAAACCCGCTCCAAAGGATTTCAGCAAAGCAGCAAGTTACAGCCCATCGTTGACGGCGATGGTGTACACCCCAGTGTAAAGCCGGGCGTGGATGATTATGGGCTAAAGAAGGTGCTGTTAAAACTCAAAGACGAGCATCGGTTGCTGATAGATCTATCTTATTTTCAGGGGTACACGCATGAGCAGATCGCTAAGGCATTGGACATCCCGTTGGGTACGGTAAAAACCCGCATCAGAAGTGCATTAACACAACTCAGAAGCTACCTACAGTGAACGTAAAGGAATACATACGAAGTGGCGTGATTGAAAGCTATGTTTTGGGCATAGCCACGGATGCCGAACGACAGGAGTTCGAGCAGATGTGCGCTTCGTACCCCGAAATAGCCGAAGCACGGGATGCCTTTGAGCGTTCGCTGGAAGCGGAATTGTTGCAGGATGTCGCACCGCCGCCTGCCGCCCTGAAAGAAAAAATCTGGCTGCAGATAAAGCCGCAGGAAGACGAGAACAAGGGCACCGCTTATCTTCCCCTGGAAGATGAAACGCCTGTGCGCCGGATGAACCCCTGGAAATGGGTGGCCGCCGCCTCGCTGATTTTGCTGGCCGGCGCCGGATATTGGGCGTACAATACCAACGAAAAGTACCAGGAGGCCCTCGCCGGCAAGGCGGCAACGGAACGGCAACTTAACGAAGCACTGGCCAAAGCGGAGGAAGGGAAAAATCCGTTTGAAGGGCTGAAGGTAGTAGCCATGCCGGCTACTAAAGAGGCTCCGCAGGCGCAGACCTTTATCTTTTGGGATACCGCCAGCAAAAAGGACGTGTACATGCTGGTGAAAAACCTGCCGCTGACACCAACCGATAAACAATACCAGCTCTGGGCCCTGCTTGACGGCAAGCCGATTGACCTGGGTGTTTTTGATGTGAAGGCGCAGCAAACGCCGCTTATGTTCCGGATGAAAAACGTTCAGAATGCGCAGGCTTTTGCTATAACCCTGGAAGAAAGAGGCGGCAAACCTGCCCCGGAAGGAAAAATGTACGCCGTGGGCGAACTGTAAATCCAAACAAATCTTTTCAGCGTAAATAACAACAAGGACGACTGTTTCCACAGCCAGTCCTTCAATAGTTGGTTATCAAAGGCTGTCCTTTTGGGCGGCCTTGTTTTTTATTTGCCCAAAACGGTCGCTACCGTTTGGCTCCTGTCAATAAATCCCAGGTACCGCGAATCCTGTGTATGGTGCCGGTTGTCGCCAAGCACAAAATAGGTTTCTTTGGGAACAATTACGGGACCTAGCCGGTCCTGGTTGGCGTGGCCTCCAAATAATTTGGCAATGGATTCGTCTTTCGGTTCGTCAACTAGTTTCCGGTAAGCCGGCACCTGGTGTTCCCTGATGAAGGCATCGCTCAACGGCAACTCCACACTATCGGGCGAGATACGTTCTACCCAATACTCCTCTATCTTCAGGTGTTCCTTTAACCTTGCAAAATCATGGGCGGAGAGGCGGTAGTTGTGCGTCAGCGATAGCTGCTCATCTGCATTTTTGCCGTTTACAAACAGATCCCCGTTACGCAATTCGATCGTATCGCCCGGCAGGCCGCAAAGGCGATGCGTAACGATCTGCCGGCCCATCATTGGCAAATCGGCCCGGTAACAAATGAAGTCGAAACGCTTCGGCTTCACCAAAGAAGAGGCAAATAAAAGTTCGTTGTGTTGAATGGATGGCGCATTGGCAGTTGACGGCGAACGGTAGAACTGTAAAACGTTGGTCATGCGGGCCACCAGCCAAAGCAGGCCAATGACCACCAAAAGAAGCAGAGCGAATCTGAAGAATTTGTTCATCCGGGGCCAATACTAAAGCTAAGTTGTCAGAGTTGCAAGGCTTTTGCCGGATCCCAAAACCTCTCCTCAAACTCCACCACCTTATCATCCGCCACTTTCACGCCCTCTTTCTCCAGCAGCTCCTGCATTTGTTCGGGATAAGCAAAATGCCCTTTCCCCGTCAGCATACCATTGCGATTGACAACGCGATGTGCCGGAACCCCTTTCACCGCATGCGAGGCATTCATAGCCCAGCCTACCATGCGGGCCGATAGCTTAGTGCCCAACGCTGCCGCAATGGCGCCGTACGACGTTACACGGCCTTTGGGAATCAGCCGCACCACGTCAAACACCTGTTCAAAAAAGCTTTCGTCCTTTTTACCCGATGGTTTTATTTTGGCAAGTTGGTCCTGCCTTTTTTTGCTGGGGGTGGCCATAGCGGTAAGTTAACCCTTTTTGGCATTTTGCCCTTTTAGGAGCTGGGTGCGCCTTGGCTCGGCAACGGCTTCGTAGTTAAAGGGACAATGACGGCAGCCATTGCCGCAGCAGTAGCCGCGCCGGGAGTGGTAGTTTGCCGAAAATACCACGCGGCCGTCGTCATCCAGGTAATAATCATCGTCTTCAGTCTTCGTCTGTTTCATTCTTTAACTGCTCCTGCAGGGTTTTATCTAAAAGAGGCGAAGGCAAGGTGGCGGGCAGCGAAAAACAGAGGTAATGCACCCGGTTGCTGCCGGCAATATCCAGCCCCTCGTAGTGGGTTTTAATATGCAGTTCGGGCGGCACGCCCGGTTCGGCATACACATCGGCAATGTCGCGGTGCAGGTGACAGCCGTACATATCAATTACTCTTTTGGTAAACTGGTACAGGTCGGGGCTGTCGGTCTTCAGGTGAATTTTTCCGCCGGGCTTCAGAATTTGATAATAGCTGCGCAAAAAACGGGGATGGGTGAGGCGTTTTTTTGCTTTTGACGTTCGAAGCTGCGGATCGGGAAAGGTGATCCAGATTTCATCCACCTCTTCGTTGCCAAAATATTGGTCTATCTGCTCGATCTGGATGCGCAGGAAGGCCACATTACGCAGGGTATGGCTAATGGCTTTTTTGGCGCCTACCCACAAACGGTTGCCTTTTTTGTCAATACCAATCACATTTTTATGCGGGAACAATTCGGCCAGACCTACCGTGTACTCGCCTTTGCCGCAAGCCAGCTCCAGCACAATGGGGTTGCGGTTTTCGAAGTAGCCGGCCCAGGTGCCCTGCACTCCTTCGGGGTATTGCAGCACATTGGAGAAAGTGAGCAGCTCGGCAAAACGTACCAGTTTCTTTTGACCCATAGAAAAGTAGCTTTTAGCGGTTAGCTAGTAGCTGCAAGCTGGTGAAGAGATGACGATCCTATGAACGCTTCGGACAATACAATTTTAAGCTAACGGCTAAAAGCTAATGGCTAACCGCTTTCTTTTGCTCAAACATCAGCGCCTTCACCTTTTCCTTGTCTTCTTTTTCGCGTTTCAGGTCGAACATGGTGCCGAAGATATGATCCCAGAAAGTGGAGCTTACGCCAAATCCTTTTTCCTCGTCTTTGTAATGGTGCAGGTGATGATTGCGCCAGAGAGGTTTCATCCATTTGAATGGCGGATTCCAGGCATGTATGGCATAGTGCATAGAGGCATACATCAGGTAGCCAAGAATAAATCCCGGAAAGAAAACAAACACATTTTCTTTTAAAATAACGTACTGAATGATAAACAGCACCGATGCCAGGATCAGGCTCGGCAATGGCGGCATAAACAGGCGCTGACGGTCGCGGGGAAAATGGTGATGGTTGCCGTGCATGATGTACACAAACTTCCGGGCGCCATCGCTCTTGGGCGAAAGGTGAAAGGCATACCGGTGCGCCAGGTACTCGAAGAATGTCCAGAACAGCATAGCACCAATAAACCAGATGGCGATTTTACTGCCGCTAAAGCCCAGTTTGGTGTTCGCATAAACAGGAAGTCCGATAATGGCCGGCAGGTACATGCCCCAGATCACCAGCGGATGGCCTTTCGTAAAAAATTCGAGAACAGGATTCTCAAAAAGCTGCGCCTGGCCTTTGTTATGGATTTTCTCAAACTTCATAGCGATGGTGCTTTTGTCGGCTGCAAATTTAAGGCTTGCGGTGGTAAGTGATTCACAGCAGGTTGTTGTAATTGTTAAATGCCCCGATTATGACGGTGACACCAAATCGTTTGCCGGCAGGCGGGGTTGGTTATGTATGGTGAGTGGTAAATGGTGAGTCGTACGTAAGCAGTTAGCAACCCGATGGTTAGCACTGAAGGTGGCGGCGAGAAATAAAAAACCAGGTCTCCTTGCTAACCACTCATTGCCCACCACTTGGCACCCCACCTAACCTCCTGTTAAAACGAAAATCCGGTACCCATTTGCCCGGCCTGCGCTTTTATTTGCCCTTACTTTTACACGGTGAGAAAAAAGCACAGAAACATTGTTTTAGAACAGGTTTTGGTTGAAAACTATGCCGCCGAAGGCAAGTCGCTGGCCCGCCGCGATGGCAAGGTCATCTTTATTGAAGGCACTGTGCCCGGCGATGTGGTGGACGTCAGGTTGGGAAAAAACAAGAAGGATTGGGCCGAAGGCCAGGCCATCCGCTTTCACGAATATTCAAAAGAACGGGCAACGCCTTTTTGCCAGCATTTTGGGGTCTGCGGCGGCTGCCAGTGGCAAATGCTGCCTTATCAAAAACAATTGGAGTACAAGCACCAGCAGGTGTACGACAATCTTACCCGTATTGGCAAAATTGAGCTGCCCCCGTTTTTGCCAATTGTTGGCGCCAAAGAAGATAAATTTTACCGCAACAAGCTGGAGTACACGTTCAGCACAAAGGAATATACCGCGGCCCCCCCGCCACGAAAAGCCTCCCCGAACTCCTCCGGGGAGGGGCTTTCTTACGCACAGCCCTCGCCCGGCGGAGAGGTTTCACATCATTCAGCTTCGTCGCAAAGCGAGGCAGGAGTGGTGGGTCACTCCCCCACCGGGGGAGCCGGAGGGGGCCGGGCCTTAGGCTTCCATGCCCGCGGCTTTTTCGATAAAGTTGTGCAGATTGAAAAATGCTGGCTACAGCCCGAACCCACCAATGCCCTGCGCAACGCGCTGCGGCGTTTTGCCGAAGAAAAAGACCTGAGCTTTTACGACTACCGGGCCCACCGCGGCCTGCTGCGCAACCTGCTGCTGCGCACCTGCACCACCGGTGAGGTAATGGTAAACGTGGTATTTGGCGAAGACGATCCGGCAGGCCGCGAAGCCGTAATGCAGTTCATAGGCGCCACGTTTCCCTCCATCACCACGCTTCTTTACACCCTCAACCTGAAGATGAATGATTCTATCTTCGACCTGGAGCCGGTAACGTATAAAGGCAATGGCTATGTGGTGGAAACGCTTGAGGACTTCCGGTTCAAGATCGGCCCGAAATCATTCTTTCAAACCAACACCCGGCAAGGCGAACGCCTGTACCAGATTATCCGCGAATTTGCCGAGCTGGACGGATCGCAGATTTTGTACGACCTGTATTGCGGCACCGGCAGCATTGGCATTTTTTGCAGCCGTGGCGCCAAAAAAATTGTGGGGGTGGAAGCGATTGACGCCGCCGTGGAGGATGCCAAAGCAAATGCCGCGGACAACGGTATCAGCCATGCGGAATTTTTTGCCGGCGACGTGATCAAAGTTTGCGACGATGCGTTTTTTGCTACGCACGGCCGGCCCGATGTGCTGATCACCGATCCGCCCCGGGCGGGCATGCACTCAAAGCTGGTAGAAAAGATCCTGGAGATGGAAGCGCCGCTGGTGGTGTACGTCAGTTGCAACCCGGCCACCCAGGCCCGCGACCTGGCGCTGCTCGATGAAAAATACGCGGTGACGAAGGTGCAGCCGGTGGACATGTTCCCGCATACGCACCATATTGAAAATGTTGTTCAGCTAAAACGAAGAGAAAAATGAGTGATTTCAGATATTACCGACCGGATGCTTTTCCACCCGTTGTCAAAAATTTGTTGATCATTAACGGCCTGGTTTTTCTGCTGCAGATCTCGTTTGCCAATAATGATACATTCGACTTTGAACAGTTTTTTGCCCTGCATGACGTACGGTCGCCGTTTTTTCAGCCGCATCAGATAGTCACCCATTTGTTTATGCATGGTGGTTGGGGTCATATTTTTTTCAACATGTTTGCCCTCTGGATGTTTGGGCAAACGTTGGAAAATCATTTTGGCTCGAAGCGGTTTTTAATTTTTTACATGGTATCCGGTTTAGGGGCGGCTTTGCTCCATCTTGGCGTATTGTATTTAGAATTGGGGCCGTTATGGCAGGAGTGGAACTCTTTGCCGTTTGAACTGCAAATGCAGCGGCCTGACCTGTTCGTTCGGCTTAACAGCATCACCGTTGGCGCATCGGGCGCCGTATTTGGTTGTTTGGCGGCTTTTGGCTACCTTTTTCCTAACACAATGATCTATGTTTATTTCCTGCTGCCGATGAAAGCAAAATGGTTTGTTTTAATCTATGCCGGAATTGAACTTTGGTCAGGAATCCGAAATTCGGCCGGCGATAATGTAGCCCATTTTGCTCACCTCGGCGGTGCTTTGGCCGGGTTTCTTTTGGTGCTGTTCTGGAACAAAACCGACCGCCGGCGGTTCTATTAACGTGGCAGATTAATTGCAGAAATGAAAACATCATGAGCTACTATCAACAACGAAACCGTTCAAGACTCTCCATTGGTCAGGATGGAAATGTATTGACAATGTTGCTGGCCATTAACCTGAGTGTCTTTGCCATTCTGGCCTTTATCAAAGTGGTGTATTACTTCAGCTTTGGCAACCAGGGTGTGGGGCTGTTTCAGGAGCAGATCTTCCGGTGGTTTACCCTGCCGGCCGACCTGGGTTTGCTCATTACCCGCCCGTGGACCCTGCTCACCCACATGTTTGTGCACGACACGGCCTCCATCTGGCACATCCTCGGCAACATGATCTGGCTCTGGGCCTTCGGCTCCATTTTGCAGGACCTGGCCGGCAATAAAAAACTGTTTCCGCTCTATTTCTACGGCGCCATCGGCGGCGCTGTTGCTTATATTCTCGCCTTTAACCTCATTGGCCCGCTGAAGGAGAATCTTCCGGTGGCGCAGGCGGTGGGGGCATCGGCCGGCGTTATGGCCATTGCTATTGGCACCACGGCCCTGGCACCGGGATACCGTATTTTTCAAATGATCAACGGCGGTATTCCGCTTTGGATCATCACGGTCATTTACCTGATCATTGACGTGGCCACGATACCCTACAACAACCCGGGCGGGCACATTGCCCATATTGCCGGTGCGGGAATGGGTTATGCCTTTATTGTGGCCCTGCAGCGCGGCTACGACTGGGGTGGGTGGATCAATAGTTTCTTCGATTGGGTGAACAACCTCTTCAACCCCGACAAACCCAAAAAAGGCGCTACGCCGAAAACAACCCTATACTATAACAGCAAGGTTCCGCCCTACAAAAAGGCCAATGTTATTACCCAGCAAAGGGTAGATGAGATCCTGGACAAAATTTCGCAGAAGGGTTACCAGTCGCTGACAGAAGACGAAAAGGAGATGCTGAAAAGGGCAAGCAAGGAAGACATTTAAGTTGGGATCAGTACACGGATGACACGAATTTGTGCGGCTCCTGGCGGGAGCCGTTTTTTATTTTTATAATCGTCAGCATATTCTCAGAGCACAATTCATTTGTGTTCGGGCGAGGGTTGGCCAAATTTGATGAAGCTTAAATAAAGGCCAAAGGCTTTTCAGAAGTTTGGTGTTTGCCTGGTTCTTGCAGTGACGATCACGGCAATGGCTTTTACTTTCAGGATCATTTGATCATAAACGACGCAGTTGCCGTAAAAACGCCTCTGCAGTGCATTTTTTTGTAAGGAGTTTGTAAGCCTTTTCCTCATTGGCTTGTCATTCCGGCTTCTTTCACCCCTTACTCCAAAGCGACCCTGCAAACAGCTTCCCGACAACCGGAACCTAACTACCGGCGCACTTCCTTGCAAAGCCCATTGATTTTATCGGATTCTTTTCTTCGCGGTCATTCAGCATCAAAACAAAGTACAAAATCAGCCTGTCGTTTCATAGTATAGCCTTGCCACACTAACTTGTGCAGGCAACCGGTGGTAAAAAATTTATTGTCTTTAATTTAAGCCGAATGATTTGTGTGGTCAGCCTGCACTGAATAATTCGTGTTATTCATGTACTAATTCGTGGTGAACGTTCGTCGCATAACAAAAGCTGTTTTTCTGGTATTGAACATACTGGCGTCAGTGGCATTTCTGCTCGCCTGCCTTGCTTCGGGCCTCGACCCCATTCAATGGTGGATGATTGCGCTGCTGGGTCTTGGCTTTGGCTTTATTGTCATCACGCTAATTGCGTTTATTCTTTTTTGGCTGGTGATCAAGCCGCGTTACATTTTAGTATCGCTCATTCCTATGCTAATCGGGTATAAAAGCATATCGGTTTTTTTCGGGTTGCAGGTTTCCGAAAAATTCAATTACCAGAAGCCGGCCAATGTGCTGAGAGTGGCGCACTGGAACGTGGCCCGCTTTGTGGAATGGAAGCGCAACAATAACCGGGGCAGCCAGATTCGGCTGAAGATGATGGACCAGATTAAAGAACAGGCGGCCGATGTGCTGTGCCTGCAGGAATTTTTTACGTCAACCGACACGGCCTACTACAACAACCTGCAGCACTTGCTGAAAGAGGTAGGTTATCCGTACTACTATTTTGCCTGGCGCGACGACGGCTACCGGCAATGGTTTGGCAATGCCATTTTTTCGAAGTTTCCCATCATAGACAGCGGCAAGATCAAATTTCCCCACGAAAAATACCCGGAGACGCTGCTGCACGCCGACATTGCTTTTCAGGACGACACCATCCGCGTTTATACCACTCACCTGGCCTCGCTGCGGTTTCGGAAAGAAGACTACGAAACCATCGAAGACATCAAAGACAATCAAACAGCGGCCTTCCAAAACTCGAAAGGCATTTTTGGTAAAGTTCGGCGGGCCTTGTGGCAGCGCAAAGAGCAGGCGCTGCTGATCAAAGAGGTGGTGTCGAACGATCCCTACCCCAGCGTACTGACCGGCGATTTTAACGATGTACCCAACTCGTATGCCTACACCACCATCAAAGGCGATCTGTACCAGGATGTGTTTCTGAAAAAAGGCTTCGGCATTGGCCGCACCTTCAACACCATTTCGCCTACGCTGCGGATTGATTATATCCTGGCCTCGAAAACCTTCGAGGTGCGGCAGTTCAACCGCATTGCCAAAGACCTTTCGGACCACTACATGCTGGTGACCGACCTAAAACTCAACCCCCCAACCCCCTGAAGGGAGCCTTCGCTTAAAACGGTGCACAGTTGTTTCGGCAGTGCAGCCTTTCAACCGCTTTTTGTTTTTTCCGCCCCCTTTCCAAAAAAGAAAGGAGTTGTCAAATTATCGGCGAACAAGCCCCCTTCAGGAGTTTGCGGGTTTATATTTGCCGCATGAGCAGCCTGAAGATCTACAATTCGTTGACAAGGGAAAAAGAAGCATTTGAGTCGCTGGTGCCGGGGCATGTGGGTATGTATGTGTGCGGACCCACCGTGAGCGGCGAAAGTCACCTGGGCCATGCCCGTCCTTACATCACGTTCGATGTAGTGTACCGCTACCTGACGCACCTTGGCTACAAAGTGCGTTATGTACGCAACATTACCGATGCCGGCCATTTTGAAGAAGAAGGTCGCGAGGCGGAAGACAAGATTGCTAAAAAAGCCCACCTCGAAAAGCTGGAGCCCATGGAGCTGGTGCAGAAATATACCAACCTTTTTCACTGGGCCATGGAAAAATTCAATACCCTGCCACCCAGCATTGAACCCACCGCCACCGGGCATATTGTAGAGCAGATTGGCATGATAGAAAAGATCATTGCTGCCGGCTATGCGTATGTGGTGGGCGGAAGCGTGTATTTCGATGTAAAAAAATACGCCGAAAGCCACGACTACGGAAAGCTGAGCGGCCGTATTATAGACGATCTGCTGGAAACCACACGTGTGCTGGAAGGGCAGGACGAAAAGCGGGATAAGGCCGATTTTGCCCTTTGGAAAGAAGCGCCGCCGGAGCATATCATGCGCTGGCGCAGTCCCTGGGGCGAAGGTTTTCCGGGCTGGCACATTGAGTGCTCGGCCATGGCTACGAAGTATCTCGGCACCCAATTCGATATTCACGGCGGCGGCATGGACCTGCAGTTTCCGCACCACGAAAGCGAGATAGCGCAAAGCACCATCTGCAACCACACGGCGCCGGTGCGGTACTGGATGCACAACAACATGATCACCATCAACGGGCGCAAGATGGGCAAGAGCTACAACAATGTGATCAAGCTAACGGAGCTGTTCAGCGGCAATCATCCCTTGCTGGAGAAAGCTTATTCGCCCATGACCATCCGCTTTTTTATTCTGCAAACGCATTACCGCAGTACGCTGGACTTTGGCAATGAGGCATTGATTGCCGCCGAAAAGGGCCTGAAGCGGCTGATGGAGGCCTATGATTGGCTGAAGCAGTACAAAGATGACAGAGGAACAGTAAAAGATGACGGAGGACAGATGACTGATGACGGTAAGGAAACTGCCAGCGATAAAGAACTGTCATCTGTCATTCGCCATCCGTCATCCGACCCGGCACTGGATGAAAAAGTGGTGCGGCTGGTAAGTGAGTTTGATGAATTTATAAATGACGATTTCAATACAGCCAAGGTACTGGCCACTATGTTTGAATTGGTGCCGGTGATCAATTCAATTAAGGATAAACAGATATCGGCCGAAGCGCTTTCTTCAGAAACCTTGGCGTTGCTTCAGTCGAAAATGAAAACCTATGTAGAGGACATCATGGGCCTGCAGGCAGAAACGGCGGCCGAAGAAGACAAACTGAAAGCGGTGATGGATGTTTTGATAACGTTGCGCAAAGAAGCCCGTACCAAACGCGATTGGGCCACTTCCGATAGAATCCGCAACCAACTGGCGGAGGCGGGCATTCAGTTGAAGGATGAAAAGGATGGGAATATGAGTTGGACGGTGAGTTAATAAACCTGGTTCCTCGCCGATTCGGCAGCAAGCTGCAGACCCCGGTTGATTGTTCTTACCGGCAGGTCTCTCGTTCCAGGGTTGCTGTTGTTGCCATTTACCGAAACAAAAACGGCTAAAGCAGCCGTTCCATCTGCCCCGTCGCAATTGTTATCTATCCCGTCGTCCAGAAGGACGGGCAAACCTGGATGTAGGTTAGGGTTTTGATCATTGCAGTCAGCAAGCGTTGCAGTGGGTTTAAGGTATGTTCCGGCAGGCCCGTTGCGGGTGCCGCAAACCCTATAGCCATCGCTGTCTTTGTCAAAGCCTTCGTCAATCAACCGGTTGCAATTATTGTCGATGCCGTCGCAAACTTCTATGGCAACCGGGTTTGTTGCTGGATTGTTGTCGTCCCAATCGCTATTATTCGCCACAAATCCATCAGGCGCTGTGATGCCGCCAACCGCTTGGGTTTTATCGCCGAAACCGTCACCATCCTTATCCCGATAGAAATACCGTATCAGCGATTCCGCGGCAATTGTGATCCATTTCTCGCCATTCCATTGCAACAAATCGCCCTGTTTTACTCCAACTGGTAATTGGGCCTGATAAATGGCTGGTCCAAGTTTGGTCCACGCGCCATTGAATGAAAACAGGGTAGAAGAATCTGTATCGAATACCAAAAGGCCGATTGCCGGCGTTGTACTGCCGGCGTTGTACTGCCGTCATTCTCGGAACCAGCAGCCCGCGGCTATTACTTTTTATATCAAGCATGGCGCTAGGATGTGGGCTGCTGCCATCCGTATTAATCGCTATTGCTTGACTGTTTGTTTTTGTAGAAAAGCAAATTAGAAACGCTGTTGCAATGATCCAACTTAGAATCATACCAGCGCTGCAGGGCAAGGAATTTAGCCCAGCCTCTTTAGCCGCCATCTTACAGAACAGTTGTTGACAATAGGTGTGAATAGCAACTAACCTCTAAAAAATTCAATGATTCAATTGAGTAAAGAGAACTGCTGAACGAAAGAAGGGAAACAAATTCTAACCCTCTATTGAACCTACGACCGCTAATCACCTTTTGGCCGGGTCAATTAGTGAAAGACAACGTCTTTTGTTTGAACGGTCATAAAAGCCAGGTGGCGACGAAGAAGGAGAAATAAAATTTTCAAGGGCGAAGCAGGCATTTAGCTTGCCATCAGGCGGCAAATAGTAACTATGGTGTGGCACTTTTTGAAGCCTGCGTTTCTGGAACTTCGACTGCTCATTTTTCATTCTAGTTTTAGTAAACTGGTACCTTTGGAGCTTCAGTGATGCTGTATTGAAATCTCGTTTCTTTCCTCTTGGGCAACGTAAGCGCCAGGGTAAACGACTTAAGTAGAGCAATCATAACCATCGGTACCTTTCCACCAACCTTTCTTTCTGTGCCCGGGCAATGGGCAGGTGATCGCCATTATCCATGGTTAGGAGACCTTCGTTGCGGTTGAGACTTTTGACATGATTGAGGTTAATGACATACTGCCGGTGCACCCGTAAAAAATGCTCTTCTTCCAGCACCTCCTGCACGTCTTTCAGTGTTTTGGAAATCACAAATTGGCGCCCGTCGGTGAGAAACAGCTTTGAGTAATTGTTGCTGGCTTCGGCATACACAATCTCATTCAGGTCCACAAACGAAACACCGTTTTGGCCTGGAATGGCAATCTTGGTCACTGGCTCACCACGAAACTGCTTCTGCAGTTGCGAAAGCTGCGTAGCGGTGGGTTTTAGCTGCCGTTCCGCTTTTCCCACGGCAGCTATCAGATCGTCTTTGTCTACTGGCTTCACCAAAAAATCAAGCGCATTGAACCGGAAGGCTTTTAAGGCAAACTGGTTGTAGGCCGTTACAAACACCACACTGAAATCAATCGGCGACAGTTTTTCCAGCAGCTCAAAGCCGTTCATCACCGGCATTTCCACGTCAAGGAAAAGCAGGTGGGGCGGTTGAAGTTCCATAGTAGCCTGTGCTTTTTCAGAACTGGTAAAGCTGCCCACTACCTGCACTTGCGGGCAGTGCTGCTGCAGCTGCATCCGCAACAGGTGAACGGCATCGGGTTCATCATCCACGATGATGGCTTTAAGCGTTGTCATGCAGTGGTATTTTAATGATGACCTCTGTGCCCGCCGGATTTCCTCCGTCGTCCACAAGATCCTGAATAGAAATAGCTGTGCCTGTATGATAAAGCTTGTTGATAAGGGCAATGCGTTCGGAGGTCACCTGCATGCCAAACGATTTTTTCGTGGTAGCCCCTTTGCTTTTTAATTCTGCTGCTCTTTTCCTGCCGATGCCGTTGTCGGCAATCACAATCGCAAGTGTGTTGCTCTTCTGCAGCTCCAGGCGTATATCAATCTGCCCGCCATCTTCCTTGTGCATCAGTCCATGCCAGATGGCGTTTTCTACATAGGGCTGCAATAACAGCGGTGGTATTTCAATAAACTCCGTGTCAACGTTTTCGTCTACCGTGATGGTGTAGTGCAGTTTTTGTTTAAACCGCATGACTTCCATGTCCAAGTAGAGCTGCAGATACTCCAGTTCGGCATCAAGCGGAATAGTGGACAGCCGGGAGTTTTCGAGCACCAGCCGGATCAGTCTCGAAAACTTACCCAAATATTCGGTGGCCGCTTCGGTATTGTTTTGCAGGGTGTAAAGCTTAATTGAATTAAGACAGTTGAAAATAAAATGCGGATTCATTTGCGACCGTAGGGCCGTCATTTCTGTCTGCGCTAACTGCTTTTCAAATTCAGCTCTTAGCGTTTTCATTTCCGCCTCCTGTTGCTGGATAGCCGCTTTTTGTTTTTCGGTTTCCAGCTTTGCTTTCAGGTTTAGCATACGTTGCCGGTAAAACAAATAACTGATCGCAACAAGCAGGATAGCAACGGCCATCTTGAACCAAACCGTTTGGTACCAGGCCGGAACAATGGTGATGGTAACCAGCTTTTTTGCTTTGCCCCAAACGCCGTCGTTGTTGGCCGCTTGCACGTAAAAAGCATAGCTCCCCGGTTTGATGGCCGTATAAAACGCTTCTGTGCGGGTGCCGGCTTCTACCCATTCTTCATCCACGCCCTGCAGGCGGTAACGAAAGCGGTTGTCTTCTTCATTGATGTAATTGTTGCAGGTGTACCGAAAGCTGAAAAAGTTTTCGTCGTGCGGCAGGCGGATGTGTTGTTTGAAAGCGATGGCCGTGTCGAGTGCATAGGGCTGGCCGGCTGCAAGAAATTCCGCAAGCCGGGGCGCCGGTTGAAAGGTATTGCTGGTGATAGCAGTCGGGTCAACCAATGTTCCATCGTGCATCAGGAAAAGTCCGGTAGGGAGAAGGTGGGGTTTGCGCATCGGATGCCAGCGGTAACCGTCTTTATCACTGTAAAGCTTATATATTTTGGCTGAAGGGTCAATGCGGGCCACGCCTTTTTCCGTGCCTGCCCAAATCTTGTTGCTTTTATCGGCCAGCTCCCAAAACCATCCACGTCGGCCAGGTGCTCAAAGCGGGCTTTGGTGCCCGGCACCGCTTTGGTCGCAACCACGCCGGCATGCGTGGTGATGTAAAAGGTACGGTCGAGGCCTTCGCAAAAGCTGAGGGCAGAACCCGGTATTGAGGTGGTGTCGCCGTCAATTGGATAGTAATGTTCAAAAATTTCTTTATCCGGGTAAAAGATGTCAAGACCCCCGGCCGTGCGGCACCAGATGCGGTTATAGCTGTCCCGCATCAGGCGAACAATGGCATTGTCTTGTGGTGATTTTTCGGTCGGTAAGGCCTGGTCATTTTTATATAGCCAGGCATCTCCTGTGCGCAGGTTGATTTTCACCAGGCCGGCATTGGCCGATGTACGCCGGCAGCTATAGAGTATACTGTCGTTCCATAGAATGTTATGGTAATAATCTTGGTGCAAATAGGTGGGTTCGTTTTTCACGAGCACCCTGATCGTTTGCAAGTTTTGCTTTTGCAGATCCAGCCGGTGCAGCAACTCGGCGCATAAATAGAATGTATTCTTCCCGGCCTGTAAAAACTGCTGCGGAAAAAAGCGGTCTTTGGTTTCATTGATTAAAACCCGGTGTTTCTGCCTTCCCATTGCTATCTCCTGGATCTCGGATTTCGCTTCTGCATTTGGTGCCTCTAAATTGCCAATGCCCACCAGGTATCGATCCGGGGCCAGGGCCGTTACGGCGGTGATTAACTGGGTGTTTTTAAAGGGAAGCCTTGCTTTTTTTGCCGCCGAAAAATAGTCTTGTTGCGGGTGGTATTTAAACACACCAAAGCTGCCGGCCAGCCATTGATTACCACTATGATCAGTGAGCGGAAAAAGCGTTCCATCCCGAAAGCCCGGTGCAGCACCCTGGCCCCGCAAAAAGCTAAAATTAGACACCGTTGCTTGCGCGGCGTTAAAAACAAAGCTGTTGGCGGCGGCGCTTATCCACAGCTCGTTCTTTTTGCGTACCGCCAGGGCTAATATGCTATTGTCGTCGTAATAAGCTTGCTGGTTGCGATAAAAATAAAACTGATCCCAGCGGTTGGACTTTTTTTCATAGCACAACAATCCCTGGGCAAATCCGCCGAGCCATATCTTGTCTCCATCCAGCAGCAGTGATGTGGCGCTGATAGCCTGAACGTTCGCCGTTTTATAAACCTGCATTGGATTGGCTGTAGTGGTGTGATAAAATGATGAGGGTGCATGCCAGATCCACCGGTTGTTCTTTTTGTCAAACCGGAACAAACCTTCGAGCGATGTTGACTTGCCAGCAATCCATATCGTTCCTTCATTGTCGGCCACCATCTGGCTGATAAAGGCCATTTTTTCGTGCGGGAATAAAGTACCATTTGTACTGACCAGGGTTTGCTCCCCAGCCGGATGAATCGTGTGGCGGAGCGTATCAATCCGGTATAGCCCTTTTCCCTGCACAGTCGTGTAAAGTGTACCGTCGGGGGTTTTACATACATAGCGGCTGTTTGCCGGAAAACGGGTAAAGCGGGCCGTGAGCCGGTTGAATTTCACAAGACAATCAACCATCGTTATCCATAACAAATGGGGCGATTCTTCCCAGGTTTCAAGCACATGATTGCCCGGTAGTGAGTTGTTGTTCTTCGGATCGTGGCGGTAATGCTTAAGGCTGTTGCCATGATAAGCAATTAACCCTTCGTTTTGAGTACTGATCCACACGGTTCCATCGCTGCTTTGGTAAATGGATCGCACATCGGCGATAGATAGGTTTGCCGACTTGACTTCCTGGTAACGCTCTGTCAGTAACGGTTGCGGCGGAATGTGAATTTTATGCAGGACTGTTTCCTGTGCAATAGCATGCCGTCCATACAACAACGGAAGAGCCAATAGGATCACGAGCCAGCATACGCCTGGCCGTTTGTGCCATACAGGTGCAATATGTGGTGGTTTTGCGATCAGCGTGGCGGGTAGTTTAGAGTCATTTCAGGCTTTTTTAAAGGTAAAAAAAATAAAACAGGAAGTGTAGCTCAGTGAGGAACCAGTCACCAATGTGTTGGTCAGTAGCCATTTTGTTTAGTAAAGCAAAAAGACTATCGCTAGTGGTCGTTGACCGTTACCTCAGAAAAACTGCCGGTCCCTAAATGAGAATAACGGTTTACAGTAGGTCGGTTGTAAGGTGGGAAAAGAATTAATAGGTTTAATAACGAAAAGGCATTGCAGCCAGGCTGGAAAAACACAGTGGCCCTACTGCCGCTTCGCAGACCGAATTAATGCATCAAATCGCAATACTCGCAAAGCAACAACAGTGCGTTTGAATTTGGAAAAAGCGTTGCAGTTGAATAGAAACACTATCAGACTTAACATCTTTGCGGCCTTGCGATTCTGGCTCTGCCTCTAAACATGGCGCGGTCACTGCAGGTGCATTTACTGGCTTTCAGGTAAAATGTTCAATGGCCGAATAAAACGGAGAGCGCAACGATGTTCACTAAACAAAATGGGGATATATGAATGAAACCATTTTCCAAAAGCCAGTAGTGGCAATTTTTTTCTGCTGGTTGATGCTTCAATTGCCAGCACAACTCTGCCAGGCGCAACCGACTGACTCCCTTTTGCAGAACTCCCGCCTGTACAAAAAAGGAAAACGAAACACCACCGCCGGCACTATTTTTCTGAGCATTGGTGCCCTGGGTTCGATTGTAGCTCTTGGTATAAAAGACAAGACGCCGACATCTTCCTCATCAGGCTGGCTACCTGTGACAAACATAGGGCCTTCCAATAAAGAGGTGGCCTTCTTCATCAGCGGCATTTTTGGAACGCTTGGCGTTTTTAACCTCATCCGCGGTGCTGTGCGTAAAGAAAAAGCCCGCTCTCAATTGGGGTTAAGCAATGTTTCTTATTGGAGAGCGCCTGGCCAGCAGGCGCAGATGCCGGCGCTGACGTGGCGCCTTACCCTAGACCCTGCGGAGGCCCGGTAGGGCCGGCCAAAATAAGGCGTGTTTTCAATAGTCCATTTGTCCGGATGTAAGGCCTGACCGTTTTACACGGCCGTACCTGTGCAATGTTATTTCTTCATTAGTCAAGATGATGTGCTATGGCGTGGACCAACTGGAAAAAATTAAACCTGTCATCAGTGGCTATGCCGGCCATCATGCAGCGGCTTGTGCCCGACAGTGGCGGCCAAACATTCACAAGCCGGTTCGACGCTTTCCGGGCTGCTCTTGGCGGCGATGTGGCGCAAACATGGATCAAAGGAGGCGTTTGGCAGCCCGATCGGTCCATCGGTGGCAGTGTTAGCTCATCGCCATCAATGGTGCGCCCTTCCACCGGCCGGATGAATGTATTTGTCCGCTGGGCCGACCGGAGTGTAAAGCACCGCTGGGTTTTGGACAACGGCCAGTTAGATGTGGATTGGCAGCCGCTCGGCGGCACCATCACGTCGGCCCCGGCAGCGGCGTTTGCCAAACCAGGGATTATTTTTTTGTTTGGCCGCGGCACCGATAATGCCCTCTGGTACCTTGTTTCGAAAAAAGGACGTGAGTTGTTTGAAGACTGGAAGGACAGCCGGTGGCAAAAGTTGGGCGGCCAACTGATGGCGGCACCCGCGGCGGCGGCTACGGCAGGCCTGGTGGTGGTGGCGGTACTGGGTACCAAAAACGACGTGTATTGCCGGTGGGCTAAAAAAGCTGAACAGCATTATTACTTTCCTCAAACTGCCAATGGAGGCTGGCTTTACCTGGGCAAACCACGCGACCTCGATTTTATTGGCCAATCAGCGGACGAAAATTTTGTTGCCACTCACCTGGCAGTGGGGTTGAGCTTAAAAGAAGCCTTTGTTTGCGCCCTTGGCGCCGATGGCGGTATTTATGCCAAAACAGGGGCGCACAGCAATTTTCCCGCCGGATGGAACGACGATCCGCTGCGGTGGGAAAAGCTGCCGGCCATCACCGATCCGGCTCACCCCGGCACGACGGTCGCGGCACAGGCGATTACGGCTTCGGGCAGCTCTTTGTATGCCCTTGGCACCAACCATCAGTTGTATCTGAACGACTGGATCTAAGGGGTCAGCTTTTTAAAAATCCGCTTGCCGGCTACAAGCCATGTTGTCCAATTAGCAGTAGCCATGTTTAAACCACACTTTCAAATTTCTTTTATGGGATACACACTGGAAAAAGCGTTTGAAAAAGCAAGAGAATATTCCAAAGGCCCAACAGCGCAGGTTACAATTGTTACCAACCAGGAAAACGGATTGGTGGGCTATGCTACCGGCGGGCTGCTTTTTCAGCCTTTTTCGAACAAAGGCAAAGTGCCAGTGATTTCGTTCGAGCGGTTTTATACATCCGCAAAAAAAGAATTACGCTGCCTTATCAGCAACCGTGTAACTAAAGTGGGACCGGCACCACCCAAAGGCGGGAAAGACCTGCGGGAAGAACAGCCCTTTGCCCTTACGCTGCCCGACAAATGGGGCCTTGTGCTGACAAGTGAGCCAATTATGCAGGCCGAATTTACGCTGGTAAGCCAAGGCAATAAAAAGTTTCAGGTGCCATTGATAGAGGTGGGGAATATTATGATGGGAGTAGGGCCGGCGCTGGGTTCCGGCGCCCGACGAGCCGTTTATCTTATTGCCATTACCGATATATCTGGACCGGTGAAGTAACGCAACAAAACATCAGTGAGGCAATCAAAACGCAACAATAGCCTACCGGATAACCACCCTGCCCATCCGGCACAACTAAAAACAAGCTTATGGCTTTCCTTCTTTCCAACTCCGAAAAGGCAGCCCGCCTTCAAACCATTTTTCTTTTTTGCCTGTTGCTAACCCTGTGCGATGCCTGCAAAAAAGAGGAGAAAAGGCCGCCGGCCCCGCCGCCGTTAACAGCCGCTTCGTTAGCGGCCGGCCGGGCGGGAATTCGTGTTAACACAAAAGAGAATTTCAAAAGCAGTACATCCTTTGACGTTAGCAATACGGCCGCTACATCGGCTGCCACACTGCCGGCAAATGGCAACTCATCCATGCGCACAGTTACCATAGATGCCACCGAGATTGTCAATGGCGCACCCGACCGCCGGGTAAGGATTGCCATAATCGTTCCGGCTACGGCTACGACCGCCAATGGGACCATCACCCTGTCGCCGGCTATTGGGTCGGGCACGCCACCGGTGGCTTTTGTAGAACTCGAAAGTTACTCGACGTTTTTAGGCGCTGTCTGGAAAATGGAGTCCGGTTCAGTCGTCGTTACCAGGCTAACTGCCACCGAGATAGAGGGCAGCTTTACGGGTATGGCTACTGTGCCGGGTTCTTCTACGTTCGGGCCGTTAACGATTGAGAACGGATCGTTCGCCGGAAAGTTTTGATGGAAACCCGTACCTGCGAAAAAGACCAAATAAAATTCTTCTCTTAAAAGGCCAAGAACTGGTTGGCGCATCTAAAAAAGCCAAATATGAAACAAGCATTATTTTTTCTGGCGCTGCAGTGGCGGTTCAGCATTTGATGGCCGGTGGCTACCCGCGAAACCATTCATTCAGAACCAAAACAGTTTTATGAAACCCAACTTGTTTTTTCTTTTCCTGTGCAGCCTTTGTGCCACTTCGTTGCTGGCCCAAGGCCAGGGGCCGAAGCTTCAGAAAATTTATGGCGAGGCCGGATTAGGCTCGACCACCTACAGCGGCGGCGTTGGCATTCTCGGCATTCGCACGGTGCTCAGCAATCAATGGACCTTTGGCCTGTCGTACCAGGGCATTGGCATGGACCCAAAGAACCAACCGGCTGATTTTAAACCGGATATAGCCCTCTTTTTTCCCATCTACCCCAGCGTTGATATGGACATCTTTTCCCTGACTGCTGGCAAATTTCTCCAGGCCGGCCGCCGGTTTTGGTTTACCACCGACGCGGGCCTGTCGCTGGTAAGTGCCAATGAGTACCGCTACACGCGGCGCCCGCCTGCCGGTGCTATCATTGACGCTTTTACCTCCAATTATTCCTATACCGAAGAACGCCGGTCGGGCCTGGGTGCACTGCTGAAGGCCGAGGCCCATTGGGGCTTTAGCCGCTTTATGGGTTTTAGCGCTGGCGCCTTCACCTGCATCAATAGCGTCCAGACGCCGGTGGGCTGGACCTTGAAACTGCTTGTTGGGAAGATGGTCATTCGGTAGAACCGCGGCTAACGGGTGTGGAACGTATACCGAATCACAGGCATCCGAATAGGGCACAAGAAAGCAATAGGCTATTCCATCCTAACCATCGCAACAAAAAATAAATAAACAAATGCGTACAAAACAGACTGGCCGGGCTCTTTGCTATCTTTTACCAGTTGTGCTGTTGCTGATGCTGGTGAACGCCGGCAATGCACAGCGGGGTAAATCGGTGTTTGTAGAACTGTTGGGCAACGGGCTGGGATTCTCAGCCAATTTCGATTCCCGGTTTCGTGCCACAGCTAATGGATTTGGTTTCCGGGCCGGTATTGGGTTTTTCCCGGGTACCATTTTTAATGCTGGTTTTGCCACCATCCCCATCGGCCTTAACCACCTTGCCGGCAAAGGGCCGCACCATCTCGAATCGGGAGCCGGCGTCACTTTTCTTCCGGACGGCATTT
Source organism: uncultured Flavisolibacter sp. (assembly GCA_965365435.1). Classification (GTDB taxonomy): domain Bacteria; phylum Bacteroidota; class Bacteroidia; order Chitinophagales; family Chitinophagaceae; genus Flavisolibacter. Next base: position 67,059 of record CBDUBQ010000004.1, on the reverse strand, counting down.
CTGTTTTTGGCAGCGACGACTGGAAAGTAAACGGCGTTTTGTTTGTACCGAGTCTCGGCTATCGCTATGCAAAACAAGACGGCGGTTTTCAGGGACGCTTGGCGTTTACGCCCTGGATTGGATCCGGCGGCGCAGTACCGATGATCGGGTTGTCGGTAGGTGCTACCTTTTAGCCAGTACGCCTGGTACACGATGACTTATTGGAAAACACCGGGGCAGGTGGGGCAGATACAGGCGTTGGCTTTGCGTTTTTCACTGTGAATATGAGAAGGAAAAGCTTGTACAGGCAGCCCCTTTGTTAGCTATGCCCCGCACCGATGAGAATAAGCCTGACCGGAAGCCCGACCATCGCTTTTGGGCGGCGTCAGGCAGCATAACATAAACCAATGCTTTCACGTAAAAATGCTTTTTATGCACACGAAAAAATTTTTCGCCGTTTGCCTGCTTGTGTGGGCAGCATTCAGCGCCTGTAAAAAAGACTTCCGCAAACCAGGAACAGTTGGTTTTTCAGAAACTGTGGAAATGGCTAAGAAACAGCCGGCTCCCTCGCTGAAGATTGCTGTTGTTTCAGACATCCACTACCTGGCACCGTCGCTGCTGAAGAACGGTGCCGTGGAAGGACAGGCGTACCAAGCGTACCTGGGCCAGGATCCAAAGCTGCTGCATTATAGCGCTGCGGTTTTTCAAACGGTTTTGCAGGATTTGAAAAATGAACGGCCAGACCTCCTGCTTGTGCTCGGCGACATCACCAAAGACGGGGAAATTGTCAGCCACGAAGCGGTGGCAAAACAGCTTTCGGAACTGGAAGCCCTGGGCACCAAAGTGTATGTTATTCCTGGCAACCACGACATTAACAATGCCAAAGCTGTCCGGTACGATGCCAACACGGCGATACCATTGGCCCGCACCACGCCAAAAGACTTTGAAAAAATTTATAAGCGCTTTGGCTACCACGACGGTTCTGAGCAGGATCCGGCCTCCTTGAGTTACCTGGCCAAACCTTATAAAGACTTGTGGCTGCTGGCCCTCGATGCCAGCAAGTATGAAGAATTTGGTCCGGAGGGCGATGTGGCCGATGGCCGCATTAAAGAGGCTACCATGGCCTGGGCGCTCAAAAAGCTGGAGCAGGCCAAAAAACAAAACGTGACGGTGTTTGCTATGATGCACCACAACCTGGTGGAGCACTATGCCAATCAGTCGCAGCTCGATCCGGGCTATGTGATTGACGACTGGCAAAGCAAGGCGCAACGGCTCATGGAGGCCGGCCTGCGTATCATCTTCACCGGGCATTACCATGCCAACGATATCACGGCCTATGAACAAAACGGCAAAACACTGTACGACATACAAACCGGTTCGCTGGTAACGGCGCCTATGCCTTACCGGCTTATTCAATGGAAGGGCAATAGCTTACAAGTGAGAACCAGAACGGTGCAGGCGGTTGGCCAGCCAGTGCCCGGCGGCCTTAGTTTCCCGGCTTACGCAAGCCAGTTCCTGAGCGGGCACCTTGACCAGTATTTTAACGCCCTGCTGCAAAACCGGTTTGGTGCACCGGCCGACCTAGCTGCCTTTGCTTCGCCCTTGTTTAGGAATGGCATCATGGCCCATTTTGGAGGCGATGAGGCTATGCCACCCGACCAGCAGGCGTTGATTGGCGTGCTTGGAAGCTATTCAGCCGACCTGGCGGGTATTGTGGGTATTTTATGGACCGACCTGCCGGTGAAGGACAATGAAACAACCATTACGTTCCACCAATAGTTCGTATGCAGCCTGAATCGCTGGCGGCCGTTAAATCTGGATAGGTATGAAACCACATCTTTACTTCGTTGCCGGACTTTTCTTTTTCTGGATTACCTGCATCAACAGTGGCAGAAAAGAACCAGCCGGCCCCTGCGCCATTGACAATTTGTATAGCAACGCTGATGGCGACAGGGTTTGTGCATTTCCGTACGAAAACTGACGTGGAGGAGGAAGGTAAGGGTGAGGCGATGCATTGTAGTGATGGATTTCAACGTTTCAATTAAACAAAAGGTATTATTTCTAAACAGGTATCGTATGTTATTACGCCACATCAACCAAGAGAGAAAGTCCCTCCGGCCAATTATTAGCCGGTGCATCATGCGGTCGGTATTGGCTCTTGTTTGCCTGCTTGGCCTGCAAAAAGCCGAGGCCCAGCCGCCCATTGGTATTAAACTGGGGGCGGGGCGTTCAATGTCTGCCGTTGGCTTACGCACCGGCACTTACGAAACATGGACGCCGAAGAACAAAACAGGCGTGGTAGTTGGCCTTTTCACGCACCTGCCGCTGCGGGACGGCTGGCTTTTCCAGCCGGGTTTGCAATATGTATCGAAAGGGTATGGTGAACACTATTTTCGTAACGGCCCTGATTTTTACTACGACTTTGTTATCAACGCACGACTCCCTTACATCGAAGCACCGCTAAATGTGCTCTATGCCACAAGGCCCGATGGCAACGGCTTTCTCCTTGGCGGTGGGCCGGCTGTTGGTTTTGTTCAGGGACAAGGCCGCCGGTATGGGGGCATTAAAACAATAGACGCCGGTGTAAACTTGGTAGCGGCCTATAAAGTGCCAATAGGCTTTTCGGTAAACCTCACTTACACCTATGGGTTGATGAACGGGAGCCGGCAGGGATATTATGTGCAGAAGCTGAAGAACCGTTTCCTGGCTTTAACTGCCTGCTATCTTTTTTGACGTTGCCCTTTGTCTCAAAAAGCCACAAGAATGAGTTGTGTAAAACCAAATTATTTGATGATAACCACGTTGCTTTTGGCAGGCAGTTCGTCGCTCCCGCTACAAAAGCCTGGCGTTAATCTTGGCATAAAGGCGTACAGGCCTTTGGTTAGCGTGGCGAGCGGTCCTTGCCCGGCGGTGGCCACAGGCTACGGCATCGTCATTGGACTGGCCAGTATTTTTCGGCCGGCCAGGCAAGTGCAGGCGCGGCCCTCGCAGGATATCTTGTTCCGCCGGCAGCGCAGCTACAACACAAAGTTCCTTGACCTCTCTGTCCCGGTGGTTTGGACACCGGCCAGCGGAACAAAACCCGGCTGGCTGGCTGGTGTGGGCCCAACGCCTATTTCCTCGTTGCGCCTTTTTCAGCTTGATCCCGGCCTAGGTGCGTTACAAGATTCCGTTTGGCGTAGCGGAGAATCTGCGCAATACCATCAACTTCCGGGGCCGGATTCCGGCACCCGACGCAACCGAGAGAGACAGGCTGGCAGCGTTGGTCATCAATTATTTTTTGTAAACCAATGGTGCACTGTTTTTAAGGCCACCCCAAGGTCTTCATCACAGGCACCGCTCATATAAAACCAAAGCCATTATGCCACACAACAAGAAAGGGCGAATGCTCATCACCGGTTTTGTTACGCTTCTCGTGGTTGCCGCCTGCCACAACTATTACAAAGCTACACCCGGCCGCACCGGCACTTATGCCCCGGCTACGTTGGACTCGCTCCGCCAACTGAATCGGCACTTTATTCTTCGCCATGGTACACAGGCGCTGTACATGACCAACATGGTGCTCAGCGCCGATCAAAGAACCCTGACGGCCAGGCTGGACTCGGTGCCGCCCAATCTCCAGCGCCACCTGCAAGGCGGCCGCGGAGGCAGCCTGCGCTACAAGGCTGTAGGCGAAGCAAATGAAAGGGACGTGCTGAGTGAAGTGCATCTTTATACGGTTGACCTGCCGGATGTGGCACCTGGCGAAAATTTCAGCCTGCCCCTCGACAGGGTGCAAAAGATAGAGATACTGGAAAAAGATCGTAAACGCACCACCAACAGTTATGTGCTGGGCGCCATCGGGTATACCCTGGGCGCTTTTGCCATAGCGGCCATCATCATTGCCGCCACCAAAAGTTCCTGTCCTTTTGTGAGCGCCTATGACGGCAACAATTTTGCATTGCAGGGCGAAATTTACGGCGGCGCCATTTACCCGCAACTGGCCCGGCACGATTACCTGCCCCTGAAAATGGCGCCCTTGGCTGATGGATCGCTGCAGCTAAAAATCAGCAATGAGCTAAAGGAAGTGCAGTACACCGACATGGCCGACCTGTGGGTGGTCACGCATGAAAAAGGCACCGCTGTTTATCCCGATGAGCAGGGTCATTTGTACAGCGTATCGAATCCACAGCCGCCCCTCTCGGCTACGCTCAACGGCAAAAAAGATCTGCTGTTACCCCTCCAAAAAGAAAACGACCAGGCGGTGGCTTACCTTGACGATACCACCTCCACCGATGCCGGCAACACCGTGCTGCTGCAGTTTAAGAAAGAAAAAGAAGTGCCGGGCGCAAAGCTGGTGCTGACCCTGAAAAATTCTTATTTTCTTGACCTGCTGTATGGCGAGCTTGCCAACGGCTTTGGCTCCTATTACGAAACCTATCTGAAAAAGCAAAGCAAGAAGCCGGCTGCCGAACTGCAGCAGTGGATCAATGCCCAGCAGTTGCCGCTCTCGGTGTCTGTACGCACCAAACAAGGCTGGAAAAAGCTGACCGACCTCACCACGGTGGGCCCGTTGGCTTACCGCACACTGGTGGTACCGGTGGATACAAGGGACGTAGCCGGCGATAAGGTAGATGTGAAACTGTCCAGCGGGTTTATGTTTTGGGAGCTGGATTATGCGGCTCTCGATGTGTCGGCCGCGCAGGGCTTCAGCCTGCAAAAATTATCGCCAGCGGCAGCCATTGACGAACAGGGCCAAGATGTGCTGGCGCTGTTGCAAAAAGAAGACAACCGGATGCTGGAGCAACCGCAGGTCGGCAACGTGGCCACACTTACTTATAAGCCATCGGGCGCCAATGCTGCCAACCGGGAGCAGACTTGTTTTCTGCACGTCAAAGGCTGGTACCGCCATGTGCGCCATTTCCAACACGGGCCCAACGTGGCTTTTCTGAAACAGTTCCTGAAGCCAGGTGCCTTCCCGGCTTATGGTAAGGTGTTGTATCAGCAGGTATACACCGAAAACCTGCGCCTGATTGCTGCCAGATAATCATCTAAAAAAGAAAACATGGAAATCATACTGCCCTATCGTTCCAAAATAGCGGCGAAGCCCGCCGGGCTGTATGCGCAACAACCGCCGGCGGCCCCACTTCCACAGGTGCCGCCGGTGCAGAAGGCTTTGCTTTGGCTGGCCATCAAGCTGCGCATTTTTTATTTTGCCTGCGTCATTCTAAAAAAGCCATCACTGATCTGGCGTACCTATTGGGAAATGCTCAGCATGCGCACCAATGTGTGGGGTGGCGATTTGAAAAAGCTGTACCGGGTGGATGACAAAGTCTACTTCAACCTGTACACGCCGGGGTGGCCATCGAAGGGTTATGATGAACTGATAAAAGCTGAGCTGCAACGGCGGGCTTCGCCACTTACGGAAAGGGAAAGGCTGTCGTTTGTTCACCTGGCCATTACCCGCAAATGCCCGCTGCGTTGTGAGCATTGCTTTGAATGGGACAACCTGAACCAAAAAGAATCGTTTACCAAAGACGATCTTTTTAAAGTCATTGACCTGTATAAAAAAGAGGGCGTGCTGCAGGTGCATTTCAGCGGCGGCGAGCCGATGGTGCGGTTTAGGGATTTGGCGGAGCTGGTGCAACACGCCAGTCAGCACACCGCCTGCTGGGTACTTACGTCCGGCTTCAACTTCACGCCCGAAAATGCAAGCCGTTTGAAAAACGCAGGACTCACCGGCGTTGTGGTAAGCATTGACCATTATCTGCCCGAAGTGCACGATGCCTTTCGCGGACGGAAAGAATCATTTACCAACGCAATAGCCGCCGTGGCGGCAGCAAGAGCAGCAGGGTTGGTCACCGCACTCAGTGTGTGTGCCACCCGGGCTTTTTTGGATGGCGGTCACCTGCTGCCGTACCTGGATTTTGCTAAGGCCCTCGGTGTGCCTTTTGTACAGGTGCTGGAGCCGCGTAAGATTGGTCATTATGCCGACAAAGAAGTGCTGCTGGATGAAGCCCACATCGCGTTTTTGGAAAAAACATTCACCCTTGTCAATCATTCGCCGCGTTACTGGGACTTTCCCACGATGCTGTATCATGGCTATCACCAGCGGCGGGTGGGTTGTTTTTCGGGCAGCCGGAGTGTGTATGTTGATTCTGCCGGCGATGTGCATGCCTGCCCGTTTTGTCACACCAAATCATACAACATTCTTTCACTGATAAGGCAAAACGAAACAACGCTGCCGCAAAAAGAAAATGCGTGCCCGCTATTTGGGAGGATTGCTTAAACCTATCTGGCAGCAATGGAAAAACCGTTTGCCGCCGTTTTGCTCGGTCAAAATCGAATGAATATGAACAAAATTCTTTTCGCTGCCTTTATTTCTATAGGCAGATTGCTGGGTATGATTTTCACAACGAAAAAAAATTCGTCCATGCAGCAAACCATTTATGGTTTGCTGGCCGGAATATTATTAACCGCCGTGCTTATTGCTTGTAAAAAAGGCGACTCGACTCCTGAAGAGCAGCAGGAATTCCAGATTGTAGAAAAAAATACAAATGTCCCACTGCCGGGTGCTGTTGTAGATGGACATAGCTGCAGCAGCAGCGATTTCCGGGGCAACTGCCAAGTATTGGGACAGAAGCTGGCAACGACCACAACCAATGTAGAAGGAAAAGCCTTTTTTGCAAAATCCCTCGGTATTCAAACACTGGTTATTACAAAAGAGAATTACTGGGGTATAGAAAGGGCCCACCGACTGCTTAGCCCTTATGAACTAATTCCGGTTGCTATCATGAAAGCACGTTTTATCAGGGTGACGCCATATCCGGTCGGCAATTCTTTGAACATAAGTATTCTGCTAGATCCACGAAACGCCCTGGCGACGTCGAAATCGCTTGGATTACCTTCTGATACCACCGTTTATCTGAAAGGTGTCGGCAACGAAATGAATGGATTTGGCTGGATGGTTGGCCCTAGTGAACGTCCACCGTTCAACTTTACACAAACGGTTTATATCAACAAATTTGACACAGCGGAGTATACCATACGATATTAACCGCAAACCGTACATGGTCAAAAATTCGAATAAATGGTCAAGGCATCTAAGTCACTACTATGCACACACTCAACTATCTGCTTCTGGCGTATGGCGCCAGCTTTGGGTTTTTCTTTTGTCTGTCGCTCCTGGCAAAAAGCCAAAGGGCCCACCGGCTGATTCTTGAAAATGGCTCCCTTTCCGGATCGCCCATGCTCCTGCTGCTTCACCTCGGCGGAATTCTTGTTTTTGGGGTAGCACCTTTCTGGCTGTACCAGGCAGAAAGCTTTGCGTTGTACAGCAGCGATACAGTTTTGCAGCCAGCCCCGATTGTTATCTTTCTGTTGTTGGCGGCGATGCTGGGCCTTTCACCGCGGATAGCCGCAAAGACCTACGCTGCTCAATCTTCTTTCCAACAAACGAAAAAACCTTCTTGCGGATTTATAGTCTTATACTTCTTTATCCGCGTATTGTTTATTGTGGCCTACGAATGGTGGTTTCGTGGTTTTCTGCTGGCATACACCACCATTCTTTTGAGCGCACCATTGGCGGTTTGTCTGAATGTGGCGCTTTATACCCTGCTCCACGTCGTCAACGGCAAAAAAGAAATGCTCGGCTGCCTGCCGTTTGGCCTTTTGCTTTGTGTTCTTTGCCTCTGGCAGCAGGCAGCGTGGCCGGCCATAACCCTGCACCTGGCATTGACGATCCCCTACGAGCTGAGGTTCCTGAAACTGATAAAAACCACCAACCGCATTCATGAAGATTTTAATCACCGGCGCAGCCGGTTACATAGGGCATAAGCTGGCCCACCGGCTGGCCGGAGAAGGGCATACCGTGCATGCCTTGGTACGGTCGCTGCGCCGGGCCGGCCATCTGCAGCACCCGGGCATCCGGCTGTTTGAAGGTGACGTGCGGCAGAGAGAAAGTTTGTTGCCGGCAATAAACGGCTGCTCACAGGTATATCATGCCGCTGCCAAAGTGGGCGCCTGGACGGCGCGGCCGCTGGACTTTTACGATGTGAACGTAAGCGGCACGGCGCACCTGATGGAGGTTTCCCTGCAGGCCGGCGTAGAGAAGCTTGTTTTCACCAGCACCGCCGGTGTGTTTGGGCCGTCGTTGGGGGCGCCGGTTGACGAAACCCACCGTCGTACCCTGCCATTCCGGATTGATTACGACCGCTCCAAAAAAGAAGCCGAGGACATGCTGCCGATGTACGTACAAAAAGGACTGCCGGTAGTGATTGTAAGCCCGGCTAAAGTGTATGGTCCCGGGCACACGTCGCATGCACTGACGGCCAATGCCATCATCGGTTCTTTCCTAAGAAGGGGCTTTACGTTTATTCCCTCGCCGGCATCGTATAAAGTGTGCTGGGCCTTTGTGGACGATGTAGCCGAAGGACATGTGCAGGCCATGGAAAAAGGGGTGCCCGGCGAAACGTATTTGCTGGGCGGACACAATGTGTCGTACGCGGGTTTTTTTGGCCTTATACGGCAGCTTGCCGGCAGCAAAGCGAGAATATTAGCGCTGCCAAAGCCCGTGATAAAACTGGCTGCCGATGCACAGGAAATCAGCCATTTTTTCACCGGAAGCACGGTGCGTTTTGGTGCGCCTTCGGTTGATCACCTGTTCAGTCATTATACCTTCTCCAGCGAAAAAGCGGTACGCCAACTGGGTTACCGCATCACGCCGCTGCACGAGGCGCTGCACAAAACCATTCAGTACATCAAACAAAATTCCGATGCGTGATCTCCTCTATACCATTATCACCGGCGCCAGCCGCGGTTTTGGAAAGGCACTGGCACTGGAATGTGCCCACCGGCGGCAGCATCTTATTCTGGTGGCACTGCCGGGCGAAGGCCTCCCGGCACTGGCAGCCGCCATCCGGGAGCAATACGATGTGGATGCCATGGCCATTGAAACCGACCTTTGTGCCGACGATGGCTGCTCTTTGCTTTACCGGCAGGTACAGGCGCTGGGCCTTAACGTGAATATGCTGATCAATAATGCCGGCATTGGCTGCACGGCTTTTTTCGGAGAAAAAAACCTGCGGTACTACGAGCGGCAGATACGCCTGAATGTATTGGCCACCACCACACTGACACATCTTTTTTTGCCGCTGCTGCAGCAAAACAGTCCGGCCTATATCCTGAACGTGGGCAGCCTGGCTTCGTTTTTTTCGCTGCAGAAAAAACAGGTGTACGGCGGCACCAAATCGTTTATTGTGTATTTCTCCAAAAGCCTGCGCCGCGAGCTGAAGCACAAAGGCGTTTCGGTAAGCGTAGTATGCCCCGGCGGCATGTATACCAACAGCGATGCCGCCAGCACGCTTGCCACGGGCAATTTTATTTCCCGTGCTTCGGGCATGCATCCCGAGGCCGTAGCGCCCATAGCGCTCGATGGGTTGCTGCAGAAAAAAGAAGTGATCATTCCGGGCAGGATCAACTGGACGCTGGTGTTTCTTGACCGGTTTGTACCGCGGTTTGTGGTGCGCTTTTTCGAAGAGCGCACCATGAAGCGCCTGCACACACCGGCAGCGGCCAAAGAGCAAACAGCATCTGCAGAGCCTTCGGCATACAGCCTTTCTCATTCGCAAACCGAAACGGTGCCGCTGCATCACTAAAACAAAAACGCCATGTTTGCTTTTAATATAGCCGGCACTATTCTCGTTCTGCTTGTGTTTGCGGTAGAAGTATTTCTGATTCTGAAAGAAAAGCCGGAACGCGACGTGGTGCTTGACCTGAAATCGAACTTTGTGCTTGGCCTGCTGATCCTGGGCACCGGCCTGTTTATGAAAGGCGTGGAGCTGACGGTGTTTTCACTTATGTACAGCGTGGCGCTTTTTAAACCGGAACCCACCTGGTGGCTTTGGCTCATTGGTTTCCTCTGCTGCGATTTTATGCACTGGTTCTATCACTGGCTGGGACATAAAACAAGGCTTTTCTGGGCGGCCCATGTTACGCATCACTCATCTGAGCATTTTAACATGAGCACCGGCTGGCGTACCAATTTTGTACACCTGTTCTACCGGTTTTTGTTCTGGTCGCCGCTTTGCTTTTTCGGGCTTCCGCCTGCTATGGTGTTGTTTATCGAATCCATCACCGCCATGCAGAATTTCCTGGTGCATACCGAGCGGGTAGGAAAGCTGGGTGTGCTCGACTGGTGCTTCAACACACCGTCCAATCACCGGGTGCATCACGGCACCAATCCCGAATACATAGACAAAAACCTTGGTGGCATCACCATGCTTTACGATCACCTCTTTGGCACCTATGCCAAAGAGGTGGCGCCGCCGGTGTATGGCATCACGCATAACATTCATACACATCGCCCGGCCACTATACTCTTCCACGAATTCGGCAGCCTTGCGAAAGAGGTGCCGAAGCGCAGAGGTTTTTTGCAAAAGTTGCAGTACCTGTTTTCGCCTCCGCAGTAGGTAGAAAGTTTAAATCGTTTACGGGTTCATGGGTTCAGAAGTTCACCGATCCATCGTTAAAAAGGTTGGATTGTTTACTTGTGCGCAAGTGCAGAAAGTCTTGTGGAATTTAATTCCACCGAAGTAGGAACAATCCCTAAATTTATTGTGTTCGGAGCCTGCCACCGGCAGTAGTGGCGCTATCAAAATCCCTGTAAATTATTTGCTATGTTCGGCCTGCGACGCTTTTGTTCTTCTCCTTTCCTCGTTGTGTTATCATTGTTGTTGAATGATGTTGCCCTTTCGCAGCAAAAACCGGCTGATCTGGCAGAAGACCGCCGCCGCGCCGATTGGGCTAATCTCAAAAAATATGAAGGAGAAAACAGCATGCTAAAAGCACCGGCTCCCAACGAAAAACGAGTGGTCTTTATGGGCAACTCCATCACCGAAGGCTGGAAGCGGGCCGACAGTGCTTTTTTTGCCGGAAGGCCTTATTATGACCGTGGCATCAGCGGACAAACCACGCCGCAGATGCTGGTTCGTTTTCGTCCGGATGTAATAGACCTGAAGCCCGCCGTCGTAGTGATTCTTGCTGGCATTAACGACATAGCCCAAAACACCGGTCCCATGACGCTGGAGCAAACGTTCGGCAACATTGTTTCCATGGCCGAACTGGCAAAGACCAACGGCATTCAGGTGGTGCTTTGTTCGGTGCTGCCGGCATTTGATTTTCCGTGGCGGCCCGGACTTCAGCCCGCCGAAAAAGTTGTGAAGCTGAATGCCATGCTGAAGGATTATGCCTCGAAAAAGAACCTGGTGTACGTGGATTATTTTTCGGCTATGGCGGATGGTCGCAACGGCCTTAAAGCGGAATATACTTACGATGGTGTGCACCCCACCCTGGCAGGCTACAAAGTGATGGCACCGCTGGCGGAAAAAGGCATTGCGGCGGCATTTAAGAAAAAATAAAGTCCCTTATCGGAAAATTACCATCAGCGTTTTCTTTTTGCCGTAAAGTTGCCGTTGGACTCCTGAGTCAGAATGCTATCAGTTAAGGTGCTTTCCATTGCCTGTTTTGATTTACCTTTTGTTCAAATAGTCGCTTGCAGTTTAAGGGCTACATTTTTTTGCCGGCAAACACTATCTGCTTTTCTTCCAATTGCAGGGCCTTAAAACTTGTCTATTTGTAGGCCTGTCATATTGCTAAAGTTGCTCTATTGCTGCTTACGTTCAAGGCCTTGTGTAGTAGTCACCGACAGTAGTTTCTGCGGCTTTTTGGAGCAGGTCATAGAATTACCGTGTCCTGCCTTCTGCCAGCTCAAAATAAAACGTTGACAACGGCAGTGCGAAGGGGAAAAACCAACGAGGCCAGAATCCTCATCTTACAAATTATAATTCTCCTATAAAATTGAACTGTTTTGGCAATTATCCATACTACAAGAAGCGAATTTTACTTCGTTTTACAACCGATTATCAAGAAAGTTTCCTACAATTACAAATAAAAGAGAATTATAGTTCTTATGAACCTCCTAAAAGTCGGCGAGTTTTTTCGAAAAAGGCGTGGAGCCCTGGGGCTCCGGCAGGAAGATTTAGCCCAAATGAGTGGCATCAATATGCGAACCATCCAGCACCTGGAAGCCGGAAAAGGGAACCCCTCTTTTGTAACACTGGAAAGGCTCGCTCGTATTCTGGGAGTAGAAATTGTTTTACAAATAAAAGAAACAGGAAATGACTAGAGGAGGCGTTTATTTGAACAGCAGGCTGGCAGGCATGCTGGAAAAAACCGGCGAGAAAGAATACATTTTTCGCTACGATGAGGCCTATTTAAAGGATCACCAGGCACCTTCCATTAGTCTCACCTTACCTAAAACGGCTCCGGTTCATGTGGCGGAAGAGCTTTTTCCTTTTTTTCAAGGTTTGTTGGCAGAGGGTGTAAACAAAGAAACTCAATGCCGTTTGCTGCGCATTGATGAAGAGGATGATTTCACCCGCCTGCTGCGTACCGCCGGGGAAGATACCATTGGCGCGGTTACCGTAAAAGGGCTAACAGAATGAGCTGCGCAGGATGTTATAAGCCGGGGGTAAATGGCTTCTGCCCGAAATGTCGTAGAAAACTTTTTGATGGCAAAGGGGTACCGGCTGTTTTATCCTTAGAAGCACCCAAAGCTGATAACCTGCAGGCATATCAGGAAAAAACAAAACGATTGTCTATATCCGGTGTGCAGCTCAAGTATTCCCTGCGTTTGGAAGGCAGAGAATTAGTGCTGACGGAAACTGGCGGACAGTATATTTTAAAACCCGTTCCGCCATCCAGGCAGATCATCCTTCCGGACGAAGCGCCGGAAAATGAACACCTGACGATGCAGTTGGCAGAGCAGGTTTTTGCCATGCAAACCGCACCAAACGCGTTTTGCCGGTTTGCCGATGGCGCTGCGGCTTATATTACCCGCCGCTTCGATGTACGGCAAGACGGAACAAAACACCAGCAGGAAGATTTTGTACAGATTTCCGGCCGTACCAAAAAGACGCACGGCGAACACTTCAAGTATAATGGCACATATGAGGAAATTGGTTGGTTGATCAAAAAACATGTAGCAGCCTTTATTCCGATGCTGGAGCGGTTTTACAAGCTGATTCTTTTCAATTACCTCTTTTCCAATGGCGACGCTCACCTGCGCAACTTTTCGCTGATTCGAACAGCCGATGGCGATTATGTGTTATCACCTGCGTATGATTTAATGTGTACGGTATTGCATACGCCGCAGGAAAGCGATACGGCACTTGAATTATACGAAGGAAATATGCATGATGCGTTTTTTGGCCGGTATGGTTATTACGGGCGGCCGCATTTTGAAGAACTGGCGAGGCGTATCGGCGTTTTGCCCCAACGGGCTGCGGGCATCATCAATGGTTTGTTGAGTGGATCAGAAGCGGTAAAGAACCTTATTCATCAATCCTTTTTATCTGACGCTACCAAAGAAAAATATCTTCACTATTACCTGGATAAAGTGAGGCGGTTTGAAGTAGGATAAACCTGAAAAAGCAGGAAAACTAGTAAGCTGAATGGCAGTGACGGAAAACCGAAAGAAAATGCCGTTTATTTTCACCGGCGTTGCTGTTCCGCCTGAATTTGGTGCGGGGCTGCACCAACGGCTTGAATGAGAAAGGTTAGCGGAAAAAGCGGACGGCTCGTGCTGCGGCTGTCGGTGGGCTGGTCGTATCAGCCATGCACCACACCATCAGCGGCGATGGGCGTTTGTAGCGGAATACCAATGGAGGCAGAAATCTCCTCCTAGGTTTCGAGCATGACCTTTCAATGCTCCTATCGGCGCTTCGCCAATTTATCCACTATTCATCACAGGAACCAGCGGCGATCATCTTCCGCCATTCACAACCATCAGCGTTTTCTTTTTGCTGTAAAGTTGCCATTGGGCTGCTGAAACACCGCTTCGGTTATCTCGCCTTTATCGTTGGCGGCAAACTGCACATAATAGCCGCTCAGCGCCTTCAGCACAAAGCGGTCTCTGCCCGTGGGCGCCAGCTCATATTCGGGCTGGCCGGGCACGAACATGTAAAGCACGTCGCCCTTCAGGTAGGCTTTCACCACCACGCCACCAAGGTCGTATTCGCCTTCGTACTTTTTCAACTCGTCTTTTGCCACCGCAATGGTCTTCGGCTGTTTTTTAAACACCAGCGGCTCAAGGCCGCCTTGCAGGGTGGCCTGCAGCGCACTCACCTCACCGGTGGTGCTGAGCTGAAACTGCATGGGTGTTTCCATCCCGTCGGTGGTGTCAATGCCTTCGGCAGCATCTACTATAAACGGATCAAACACATCGTAGTTGTTGTGCCGCAGCCAAAGGGCGTAAGAAGCCGTCCGGGCAAACAGCGAGTCGCCTTTGGCCATCACATCAAAACTGCCGTAACCCGGATGCAGGTAAATGCCTTCATAATCCTTTAGCGGGTGCGTTGGTTTTGTTGGTGCCATCGGCGGCTTTACTTTTTCGGTGGCCTTTTGTGTGGCCCTGGCCTTCTCCACTTCCCGCCGAAGATCGTCGTGCCAGTTGTAAGGCGCCAGGTTCAGCAGGCGGTCGGCAAGGGTATTGCGAACAATTGAGGGCACCGCGGATCCATCCTGGTTGCTCAGCACTACAATACCAACGCTGTCGGTGGGAAAGAACGACGCACTGGCCGAAAAGCCGTCAATATTGCCGCCGTGATCAACACGGTAGTGGCCGCGGTACGATTGCAAAAACCAGCCAAAGCCGTAGGTGGAAAAATGCACATCGGGCTTTTCTTTGGTAGGCAAACCTGCATTGGCAATGGCCTGCGACGTCATGGCCTGGGTAGTGTATGGCAGGGGCAGGATTTCTTTGCCGCGAAACTTTCCGCCGTTGATCCAGGTGCGCAGCCAGGCCGCCATTTCGGTAACGCTGCTGTTGATGCTGCCGGCCGGTCCCATGGCGTTGATGTTGTAATAATTGCGCCGGTGAATCACCGAATCGCCTTTTACGTTGTATCCTTTGGCGGCGTCGGCATCGGCTTCCAGATCGCTTACGCTAAAGTTGGAACGCCGCATCTGCAGCGGTTCAAAAATGGATTTGCGCACCGCGTCTTCCCATGTCGTGCGCATGAATTTTTCGGCAATGGCGCCTTGCGCCGTAAACATAAAATTGTTGTACTGCCACCGTTCCCGCGGGGCAAACGTAGGCTGCTGGTACTGCACCCGGCGCAGCACACTGTCGCGGGAGGCGGTGGTAAACAGGTACCACGACAGGTCGTGGCGCGGAAGCCCGGTCTGGTGGCTCATCATCTGCCGCAGGGTGATGCTGTTATTGAGCGCATCGTTGTAAAAGCGCAGCTCGGGCAGGTAAGTCACGGCCGGCTTGTCGTAGTCCACCTTGCCCTCTTTCTGCAACAGGCCTATGAGCGACGAGGTGAATGATTTGGTAACGGAGCCAATGGCAAAAAGCGTATTGGGCGTTACCGGCAGCTTTTTCTCCACATCGCGGTAGCCAAACCCTTTGGCGTAAATCACAGTGTCTTTGTGCACCACCGCCACGGCAAAACCGGCGGCTTTCCATTCTTTTAACACCCGGTTAAACAGCGTGTCGAGGCCGGCGAGGCGGTCGGCAGGGTTGGCCGTTTTTTTCTGTGCCGCGGCATTCAGGAACAGGAGGCAAAGCAAAAAGGCAGAAAGTGGTTTCATGGCTTGAACGATTATAACCTAAGGTAAGGAATAACCGAATTTGCCCGCCGCTCTACCGGCCAATAGCTGCTGATGCGCCGGCGTTGCGCTTTACCGGCAGAAAATCGGCCGCAGTGGTAAAATAACTCAATGACAGTACAAGCGAAAGAGAGAAAAAGAAACTCACTTTTTGCATAATGGCCAATAAACCCCAATAGCCCGATCCGTACAGAAAAAGAGTGGCATAAAAAACCAACATAGCCACAATGCAAAAAGCTTTAAACAAATGAAGCCGGGAGCGAAAGATGAAAACGGTAATGTAAAACAGCCCAAGCAACGACAGCGTGCTGGAAACAGTCACCACCAGGTCGTGCAGCGGAGTGGCAACTAACGAGTTAAACAGAATAGCGGCGGTGCCGATGATGGTGAGGATGACGGATGCCTGCCGCGCCGGCATGCGCCGGGCCATATTGAGAAAGAAAACACCGTTGCCAACGGAGTGAAAGGCTATGCCAATGACTGCCCAGATGCGGCCGGGGTTGTCGGCACCGTTTATGGCTTTTTCCGCAAACAGATTGCTGAAGAAATTTTTCGTCCAGTCGAAGCCCGGCGATGTGTTGTTGTACAGAGAGCCGCCGGGATAAAGCAGCGTTGCCACCACGATAAAGATTACCGAAATGGCCAGGCAGGCTAATACAAGATGGTTCCGGAGCCGTTGCATAAGCATAAAGGTTTGCGTTTGCAGGATAAGGGATATCAGAACAGCCAATCAGCAATGGCCGGGCCCCAGAGCAGCTTCGTAAAAATGTAGGTTCCCACCCCTAAAAAAGCCACCAGCAGCAGCATGCCGAAAGCCGCCAGCAAGTTAAAAGCTTTTGAGGTCTTTCGCCGGCCGGTGCGAATGAAAATTTCCGCTACCAGCAGGTTGGGAAGGTAAAAGAAAAACGCCATCAGCTTATCGAACCCGCCGGTAAATTGGGGCGTGTGCCCGTAGTGGCCGGAGAGGGCATACCAAAAGCCATGCTCCATCCGGAACAGCCAGGAGCCAATGGCCAGCGCATACAGGCGCAGCGCCCAGGCCCGGTGAAGGTCCACACGGCCCGCCCGGGCATGCCGCATGGTTTGCACGGCGGCCAGCAGCATCAGCACACCATAAAGCCCAAAGCCGACATCCATCACCGTTCCGCCAATGGTGCCCCGCAGTAAAATAAACAGCAGTCCGCCCACAGCCGCCACTACCGACGCGGCTACATAAAGCCGGCCCACCCACCGGTGAAATGCCGGAAAACGAACGCGGATACTTTTGATCAGTTGAATACTGCCCAAAACAAGAATCACTCCACCGGTGGCAAAATGAAGCCCGATGCCGATGGTGGCCACCGGCCGTTCTTTCTGATACAGTCCCGGGAGAATGTTGTTCCAGTTTTCGAGCTTATTGCCATACCAGTCGGCGGCGTAAAAGGCCAGCATATAAAGGCCAAACAGGCCGGCGCTGACCCACACCAGCGCTACCAGCATAACACCGGTAAAGCGGACGGCCCTGGCACTGAAATCCGGCTTACCTGTTTTTTTACCAAGGGGTACTACAACGGTTTCTTCCATGGCGCCTGCAATTTGGTCAGCGTTTTCGGTTGTTAATATTACGCCGGAAAGGGGTAAATAGTTGAGCGATAATGCCGCCAGTCTTCACAATTTTAAAAGTAAAGATTGGAAGAAACTTGCACCACTATGGCTGTTCAATAATGCGGCCGGGTGTTAGCTTTTTCATTTTTTTTCGGGGAGGATAAATCCTTCTTTGTTTGTCTTTACCTGGTAAATGCTTTTGCCGCCGGCAATGAACAGCGTTTTGTTATACTTTCCTCTCCCGAAACAAACATTCGTTGCCTGCGGGCACCGGATCTCCGACAATTTCGTTCCCGCCGCATCATACACCAACACCCGGTTACCCACAGCGATGTAAAGATTGCCTTCCGCATCTACCGTCATGCCATCGGGTGCCAGGCTGCTGCCGAAATCAATCAGTTGTGAACGTAGCTGAAGAGAACCATCGGCCCTGATGTCGAAGGCAAAAACGGAGCCCTGCGAAACCGGGCCTGCCACGTTATTTTCTCCGGGCACAAACCACCGGGTGCCATTGCCCGGAAAATCACAGTTGACCACGTAAAGCGTTTTTTGGTCGGGCGAAACGGCAATGCCATTGGGCTTGGCTACATTGGCGGCCACGAGGTGTACGCTGCTGTCGCCGTCAATGCGGTAAACGCCCATGCCATTTTGCTCCACCGGGTAGTCGGCAAGATAGCTGGGATCGGTAAAGTAGATTCTTCCCTTTGCGTCTATGGCAACATCGTTGGGCGAATTGAACGGCTTGTTGCGATACCGGCCGGCGATGATGCGGCTGATGCCTGTTTTCATAGTTGTTTTTGTCACTCTGCGGCCGCCGCCGCCAGCCTGTTCGCAGGCAATAAGGTCGCCGCCGGCATCGAAGGCAAGGCCATTGGCCATGCCGCTTGGCGAACGAAACACTTTAGAAGCCCGTGTTAGCGGATCCAGTGTCCAGATGATGCCTGTTCCTGTTCTTTCGCTGAAGTCGGTGAAATAAAGAAGGCCATCGGGCGACATGGCCGGGCCTTCCAGAAAATCCTCGCCGCCCGAAAAAATTTCAACCGCAACCGCACCTTCCGGAAATATGGCCGTGCGGTTTGTTGCCAGGCTGGCTGCCTCTTTTTTGCCGGCTTTTTTTTGCGGCGGCGCATACGAAACCACATCAAACGAATAGTCGCCGGTGATGTCGTTGAAAGTGATATCGTAGGTGCCGGCAATGGCAACCGGAATATTGGGGCCATTTGCAACGGCAATGCCCGATGGAAAAGGGCTGTTGCCCCAGTTCACCTCCCAGGTGTTGTTGGCCCTGAACTTCAGTTCGCCCCTGGATAAAATCTGGGTAGCCTGCCATAGGTGCGGGTCATTGCCGCTTTGTTTCATTGGGGCTGATGCTTCCCATCCCTTTGCTGTGGCGGAGCCGATAAGGCCGATGGTGGGGTAGGTGGTTTGGGTGTTTCCCGATAATACAAGCCATTGAAACAGGAAAAGAAAAGCAGGTTTCAGCAACGGTATCTTCATGTAAGCAGAGGTTTTGATGAAGGTAGAATATTAAGAAATAAAGCGGACGTAAGGCTTCGAAGCTGTGGTAGGAAATTGGCCGTGAGCCGATGAAGATGCTGCCTTGCTGCCATCTTTCAGTAGTCAATGTTGAATAAAGCTCTTGTTGCCGTTTTGTGCCTATTTTTCGGAGAAGTAGGCTGCAATCGTTACAATCTTTGTCTCTCCAATATTTGTGAGGTCAAGAAGGTCTTTGTCACCGGTGATCAAATGGCTTGCTTTCCCGTCAACTGCCAGCGACAACAGAAAGTTGTCTTTAGGGTCTCTGCAATCTGTTACAGAGGTGGTAACGTGAATAAACTCTGCCCGTAAACTAAGTGATTGTAGCAGGTCTTGTAAATCAGCCAGTTTAAAGTATTTCTTGAATTTTGGTCTCATTGCCACTTCAATGAATTCATCAAGTAGCTCCTGACTAAAAAGTAATGTAACGGATTGCCCTGCAAACAGTTTATCAAGCGTGATGAAATCTTTTGTCAGCAAAAAACTAATCCAAAGGTTGGTGTCAACAATAACCCTATCCTTTGTTGTTGCCATAGCGTTTTGCTCTTACCGTCTCTACTTCTTTTGTAATGTCGTCCAGAGAAGGGGGGATGCCAGCCGCTTTTGAACGCAGATTGTTGATGACCTTTAGAAAATTATCTTCTGAGGTTTGCTTAATGGAAATAAGGTTAAGATCAGCCAGGTCTTGCAACAATTTCGCTGCTTTGGGGTCCAGTATGTTCACCTCATACGTCTGCATATTTCAAATGTAAGAAAATCTGCTGGAGCTATAGCGTACTGTGGTAAGCCGGCCAACGGAAAAGCACTGGCGAGTTGGTGGTACTTATTAAACTACCAACCGATGCCGATCTAATGTACAAATGTTTATTGTTTGTTCTTCTGCTCATTAGAGTCCGGGTAAGCTGCAACCGGAGCTATTGAGCGATCTTATCGTTGATCGTTTGTTCTTCGCCGCGCCATGTGCGCCAATGGCATATTACCGGTAGGTCTTCCGTCCGCTAACCAGATTTGGAATAAGTAAGATGAACGGGAACGTCACAATTACCAGCCAAATCATTGTGTGCCGCGGTAGAATTTTATAGGTGTAGTTGAGCCAATACACTGTCCCTGCATAGGCAATGCAAAACAAAGAATGCCCAATTGAAACCTGTTGGTCTGAATATCTCTCAATATGGTCATATTTGTTTTCCCTCCGGTCATTTCTGTAGTTACTGTTCTTACTTGGAAGAAAGGCAGACAATAAAATATAATTCTGCATGATGTAAACTGCCGATACGCCTAATAGAAAATATTGAAGACCGATATAAAGTCCGTCAGAAAGATAAGTGCTCTCAATATCAGGATTGCTGAATACACGGATAATATTGTCTAGGGCAAAGGCAAACAGGATGATAGTGCTCCCAATACTCAAAGTCAACCGCACGCCTTTCGACAAATGTAAATTGGTTAATGCATGTAAGCTTGAAAATGCCATAAACAGAAATGCAATACTCAATAAAGCGAATGCAAACCAGTGGCGATAATTTGCAAAGCCATAATCAATCGTCCAGTAGGTAAACGAAAGGGATAGAAGAAGCGTTATGCCTTCTGTCAATTTTGCTGTCACCCTGTCTTTATGGAAAATTGCAAACGCCAGCGCAAAGAAGGAAAGTAGAAAGTAAGGCCAATTCTGAATGTGATTTTCGAAATTGTAATGATGTTCTCGTTTTCCGGGTAGAAAGCTAAGCAGGCTAAAAAAATAAGAGCCGACAAAAATTGCCATGACAGTTTTCCAACTATTCGAAACTCTGAAGCTTTCAAATAAAATTCCGCAAAACAATGCAAGCAGGCTGATGGAAAAGAGTTTCCTGTTGCTTAATGATGTCCGGTAGGCGATATAGATTGTCAGGGCAAGACCTAATATACCAATAACGACAATTACAGGTGTCAGGTCAAAGCCGGCTGATTTTGGTTTTGTATTTCTTCGCGTATGCGATAAGTTTTGGTTGCGGCTCATTGTAAATTTCATCTTCCCTGCTAATATACGCAGCTCCGTCCCCAAAGGTGGAGAAGAGCAGCGTGGCCCTGTGCCGGCGTTGCAGCGCACCGCTACACCCGAGCAGAAAACAAGACGTTGACGAAGGCGGAGAACAGCCCTGTAAAACAACAACAGCAGCCAGAAGAACGAATCTGATTATCTTCAAAGCTTCCAATCAAATGCACATGAAAAAAACGTTCTTCCTAACGGTGCTGATAGGTGCACTGCTTCAACTTCAAGCCCAAAAAACAACAAAAAATACAACCATCGCAACAGCCGCCGCTATGGCTCCTGCTGATTCTTTCCTGAGTTACCTTCGCTGGCGAAACATTGGCCCTTCGCGGGGTGGCCGCTCGGTGGCGGTAGCCGGGGTGGTGAACGATCCGTTGACCTACTACATGGGCACTACCGGTGGGGGTGTATGGAAAACCATAGATGCCGGCAACACCTGGCAAAACATTTCCGATGGTTTTTTTACCACCGGCTCGGTGGGGGCCGTGGCGGTGTCGGAGAGCGACCCGAACGTGGTGTTTGTGGGCATGGGCGAACATGCGCCCCGCGGCGTGATGACCTCCTATGGCGATGGCGTGTATAAAAGTACCGATGCGGGTAAAACCTGGAAAAAGCTGGGACTCGAATTGACCCGGCACATTGCGGCCATCCGTATTCATCCTGCCAATCCGGATGTGGTGTTTGTGGCCGCTCAGGGGGCTTTGCACGGACCCACTACCGAGCGGGGAATTTACAAATCCACCGATGGCGGCGCCACCTGGCGAAAAGTGCTCTATGTAAATGAAACCACCGGCTGCGCGGATATAAGCATGGACATGAACAATCCGCGTATTTTGTACGCCGCCATGTGGGACCACCAGCGCCTGCCCTGGGAGATACGCAGCGGAGGACCCGGCAGCAATTTGTATAAATCAACCGACGGGGGCGAAACCTGGGCGTTGCTCACGAAGGGCCTGCCAAAAGAAAAAGGTAAAATGGCCATTGAGGTGAGCCGGGCCAACAGCGAAAAACTGTATGCATTGGTGGAAAGCGATACCGAAAAGGAACAAGGCGGGCTGTTTGTCAGCGAAGATGCCGGTAAAAGCTGGAACCGCATCAGCAAAGACCACCGGTTGGTGCAGCGGGCCTGGTATTATATTGAGCTGGCGCTGGATCCTATACAGGAAAATGTAGTGTATGTTTTCAACTCACCGGGCCTCCGGTCGGCAGATGGCGGCCGCACCTGGACAAATATCCGCGGTACGCATGGCGATTACCACCAGCTATGGATCAATCCCAAAAACAGCCGCAATATGATCGTGGCCAACGATGGCGGCGCGGCCATCAGCTTCAACAGCGGTAAAACCTGGTCAACCCAGGCCAACCAACCCACCGCCCAGTTTTACCGGGTGAATGCCGACCATCAATTTCCCTACAACATTTACGGCGGGCAGCAGGACAATACTTCGGTGATGATTGCCAGCCGCAACCTGGCGGGCTACAACATCAGCGAACGAAACTGGTGGCCATCGGCCGGCGGCGAAAGTGCCTTTCTGGCGTTTGACCCGGCCAATCCAAAGCTGGTGATGGGGGGCAGTTACCAGGGCACCATCGAACTGTTTGACCAGGAGCTGAAAGAAGGAAAGGGCGTGATGGTGGCGCCGGTGCAATACCAAAGCCTGCAGCCGAAGAACATGAAGTACCGGTTCAACTGGAACGCTCCGATCATTTACTCCAAACACGAACCCGGTGTGTTTTATCATGCCGGCAATATTTTGTTTCGTACCAGCGACAATGGCCTCAACTGGCAGGCCATCTCACCCGACCTTACCCGCCACGATACAGCCAAAATGGGAATCAGCGGTGTGCCCTACACCAACGAAGGGGCCGGGGGCGAAAACTACGGCACGCTGGCGTATGTGGCCGAGTCGCCGCATGAAAAGGGCGTGCTGTGGACCGGCAGCGACGACGGCCTGGTGCACCTCACCCGCGATGGTGGCAAAACCTGGACGAACGTAACACCGCCCAATTTTGGCGAGCGGCTGGTGAACTGCATTGAAGTATCGCCGCACAACAAGGGTACCGTGTACCTGGCCACCACCCGGTACAAAGTGAATGACTTTGCACCGGCCCTGTACAAAACCACCGACTACGGCAAAACCTGGGCGGCCATCAACAGCGGCATTCCGTATGGTGCCTTTACCCGCTGCCTTCGCGAAGACGATGTGCAAAAAGACCTCCTTTATGCCGGCACTGAAACGGGCTTTTATGTGTCGCACAACGGCGGCGGCTCCTGGAAGCAGCAACAGCTCAACCTGCCGGTTACGCCTATCACCGATTTAAAGGTGCACCAGGGCAATTTGATTGCTGCCACCATGGGGCGGTCGTTCTGGGTACTGGACGACCTGGCGGTGCTGCGCCAGGTGGGGCCGGAGGTTCCGGCGAAGCTGGCTTTGTTCACACCCTCCCATGCCTACCGTGTTTCGGGTGGCAGTGTGTTGGATGCCGTTAGCGCGGAAGACGACGACCGCCCCGCTACCGGAATGGCCGGCGCCAATCCCACCAGCGGTGTGTCGCTCTATTACTTTCTGCCGCCGGGCACCGACTCGGCCACCCTATTGCTGGAGATTTTAGACGAAAAAGGCTCACTGGTTCGCCGGTATAGCACAAAGCCCGACCCCCAGTTTTTACGCTTTCCGGGCGGCCCCGAAGCCGACCCGCTGCTGCCGCGGCGCACAGGGCTCAACCGGTTTGTTTGGGACCTGCGCCGTGCCACGCTGCCAGGGGTGCCAACCGTGTTTATCGAAGGCAGCTACCAGGGCCGCCGGGCCGCTCCCGGCAAGTACACCGCCCGCCTGCGGCTGGGCAAAGAAGAAAGAACCGTTCCCGTTACCGTGCTGCCCGATCCGCGGATGGCCCTGCCGGCCACTGCCTACCAGGAGCAGGAACAAACGCTGGCCCGGGTAGATAGTAAAATAGAAGAAATACACCAGGCGGTAAACCAAATGAAGGCGGTACGCAAGCAGGTAGCCGACCTGTTGCCCCTGCTGCCCGACACGGTGCGGTATAAAGCCGTGGTGGAGGGCGCCCGCCAGCTAACAAAGGACATCACGGCCTGGGAAGAAAAGCTGGTACAGCCCAAAGCGCAGAGCAACGATGACATCATCAATTTTGTAAACGGATTGAGTGCCGATTATGTATTTCTGCGGGGGGAGATGGATACCAATCTGCCGGCTGTTACCACCGGGCAAAAACAGCGCCTGGCGGAGCTAAATGGTCTTTGGCAGCCCTTGCAAAACAGCTATAAGGAACTGCAGCAAAAGGTGGCTGGTTTTAATGCGCTTTGCCGGAGTGCAGGGTTAGAGAAGATCACCATTCCGGTGGTGGCGCCGTAGGCACGTAGTGAAAAAATGCCTTTGTTTTATCGAACATCCCGCCTTTCCAATGGCGGGATTTTTTATTGGGCTGGTGTTTTTTGTTGCGAGGCTCGGGCGGCCGTTGTTGGTGTGAAGCGTAGGCCTATGCGCCGTGCCCACCAACAGAAGGACAAACAGGCCGCTTTTTACACATTCATTCCTAAAGTCAGTTGCCGGTGCAGCTACGGCACCGGGCCGGAAGGAACACCGGCAACGGCCAAAAAAAATAATTTTCATTAAGACTGCTTCAATTGTAACGGAAATTTTCAGAGCAACGCCTCGTATTTCAATTTCGGGTCGAACAGTGTCTTTTGGCATAAGCGTTTTGTTGGTTGTCACTATGGAAGAGGCGGCAAAATTTTAGCTCTTTTACAGGTTTGCTTTGCGTCTTGATTTGTGCGCCTGTAAATGTGCTAAAATGTGTCAGGCCAAAGAAGCGTCGGCCCGCTTGCTGCTTACGAACAGGGCTTTGTGCAGGTGGGGAATTTTGTGTTCCGTCTGCCTATTACCGCTGCTCAATATATAAAACAAAGTTCATTGTTTTTTCTGCCGCTGATTGTTGTTCGTCACGCTGCAACTGAAGCCGATGCTCGCACATAGCTGAAGTAACAGGGTCGTGCCCCACTTGCACAAACCCCCCTGTTGGCTGTTGTGCAATTTTTAAAACCAACTTTACTTAATTACTACAGGTGCGGCCGTGGTCTCGTGTGCATAAACTATTTTCCATTCATTGTTTCGCTTTCTAAACAGCATACTGCCGACATATGGTTCTATTTTCATTTTTTCACCACTCTTCAATTGAAACTCATTACTTCCTGACCAGGTACACATGACCAGATCTTTTTCAAAAAATGTAAAATCTTGTTTTATTGTCTTGAAGCTCATTGATGTCAATGATTTAAATGCTTCATACTGGGTTTTCTTCATCATTTGATAGTCTGTAACCGATGCATCTGGGTTGACAATTTTGAAGTCCTGCTCATCTGCATAAGGTTTTATGGCTGTGTCAACATTTAAACTGTTTGCACCTTTTACAATTTCATCAACTCTGGCAGAAATTTCTCTTTTCGCATTTTCCTTTTCATCGTTGGACATCTCAGTTGTGTCCGTAGTAACTGTCTTTCGGTCCTCTGAATTTTTGCAGCTAAAAAATAAAGTCGATGCTAAAAAAGTCGCTGCTATCAATGTTGGGATTTTTGTCATTGTTTTGGTTTTATAGTTTGAAGCGTGGTACTGGTCGCATTTCAGCCAGTCGGGTCACACCGGGGAGTTTCACCCCGATGTTCCCACAGAACCGTGCATGAACCTCTCGATTCACACGGCTCTTCCTGTTCCATCACAAAGGTACATGGTACCACCAGGATGTACCACTCGTCAAGAGTGGCTGTGATGCTGGTTTTCGCTGGAGCATCTTCCCGTCTCCGGTTGTGCCATAATGCCAAAACCCAAACAGGCCAGCCCCTTCGCGCTCCTGCCTTTCAACAGCTTCTTCACTACTACGAGCTGGTCCGCCACCGCTGCTTCATACCACCCCTTTGTATGCCTGTCTCCTTTGCAGTTTACAAGACAGCAGCGACTTCTCTTGTTCCCTACAAACGCCCATGATGCCGTCCTGCCAGCTTTACCCCGGATGCTATATGACCACTAAACAGGTTCCGCGTCATACTTTGCTCATGGATACAAACGTATCTATCCACTTTCAGCATCACCTAATTGCCCTTACGAGGCTTCGCTCACTGGTTCAAGTTCTTCAGCTCAGCATCACCCACCTGCGGAAATCAAGTCTCCGCTTTTCCTTATCGTTCACCACAATGAATGTTTCCATTCAAAGCAGCATAAGGTGGTTTGCAAACTGTCCCTGCAGACCGTCTGCGGAAGGCCAATTCTTTTTTTTTTTTTCATCAGATGATGCCGGCCATTCAGTTCGCTCGAACTCCGCGCATCCATACTAACCAAAAAAAAAGTCTTCCATCATTTGTAGAGCATTCACTCCAAAGTAACTATGGAGCAATTCAAGACACACACGAACAGGGCTTTGTGCAGTAGCGGTATTCCGTGTTCCGTCAAGCCCCGAACTAAAGTACAGCAATGATTTACAGATGAAGATTAATTTTTTTGTTCAACAGCATTGGGCCACGCTGGATATGCAGCACAATAGCGATATGCTGATGATAGTTTATTCGTCGGCCCGCTATTGCACAAAGCCCCATGTTGGCAGACGTCTGTCCTTTTATATGTCTCAAACTTTTTTGTAAAACCAGAGATTTGTTAACTAAAATGGCTATGAACGGAGAGCTGCTACTCTAACTCTATCCAACAAAATCAAAAGATATATGCAAAATGTAACTTTCCATCTTTATCTGGATAAGCCTCACTTGAGCCTTTGAGGAAACGAATGTCCTTTGGATTTGAAGGAGATTTTTGCATGACATACATTACTGCAACTTCAACCTCTAACACCCCGTCGTCAATTAAATTCTTCCGTAGTGCTACATTCATACCTTCAGCTTTAGTCATTGCACTTGGATAAATTAGTCCATCAATTTCAGGAGCAAAGGACAAGATGGAGTTATAAAATGCAGATGAAATCCTGTAATAATAATTCCCTTTTGAGCGGGTACATAATACATTGCTAATGAAGGACAAGAAAGTTTTCAAATCATCGTAATCGCTACCGTGTTTCAATGCTGCTTGACGCAAGATTTTGTTGAATAACCGATTCATTTTCCTAAACTCGAAATTATTTCTCCTGGAACGTTTTGCAAAAGGAAGTACAAACAGCTTCAATTGCCTTTTAAGTTTCCATTTGCTCAAGGTGAAATAGAATCTATTGACCGACTTATCTTTTACATAACCAAATGCAGTTTCCATTATCGCAGTAGTAGACGCTTTTACGGATTTTGTTTCAGAGGTGACAGCAGCATAAAACACCTGCTGTTCAGGATAATTGCACCGTTGAATACCAATTCTTTTCGGAAAAGGATTATACGAACATCGTGATACATCGGAGAAAACTTCACCAGAACCGATATTGTTAGGGCTACATCGTACAACAAAAGCATAGGCAAAATCAGTAACGGGCAATATAGGTTTGCCAACTATATATCGGCTAATTGCTGACTCAATTGTTTCAAGAGGGACATTTTGGTCAGCCGCCAAACTAAGGAGAAGATTTTTCATTTGAATGGCATTCATAGAACATATAGCAACTCTGCGTTGTCAGTATTTTCGATTTTGTATTAGCTGATGTCTGCCAACACGCTAATATACGCTACTCCGGGCTCACGTTTTCCCTGATTGCCATTGCTATTTTGTACCCGCTCTGTCGCAAAAGGGATGGCAGCGGATACCCCGCTGAAGCGCCTGTGCCCCGGCCTTGTGGCGGAGTAGCAGCGGACAGCCCGGTGCCGCCCTGGGCCTTGTGCCTGGCCAGCGGCATTTGCCCAATTCAAAACAGGCCCACCGGGCTTTGTCATCATTAGTTCCGGAAGGCAGAAGGTGCCAATCCGGCGTCATCCCCCGCTTCCCTTTTCGCCCACAAACCACTGCTCCTTGTTGCGGAACAATACATTGAATGTAGTGAGCGTGCCGTAGATGCGGGTAATGTATTGCTGCAGGTTCACTTTGTCTTCGTCGCTCAGCCCTTTGTGTGCATTGATCTGCTGCTCCATCACCCGCAGGCGGTCTCGCAGCATCACAATCTTGTGAAAAAAATCTTCGATGGGCACCTCTTTTGGCTTCAGGGTTTTATCGGCCGGCTGCAGCAGCATGGTGCCCTTCTGCCAACGGTCGCCAAGGGGCACTACTTCGGATATGCCGCCCCAGAGGCGCAGGATCTTCAGCAGGCTGCGCTCCACATCGGAGTGGGTTTCTATTTCTTCGGTTACGTTTTCGGGAATGATCTCTTCCAGTTTGGGGTCGGCCTTGTCTATTTCTTTAATGCCGTGGTAGATGAACGAGATAAGATACGTGGCGTAACGTATGCCCACGATAACGCCGGGGCCGTGCTGAGTGTGTTGCAGGCGGGTACCGATGCCTAAGGTTAGTTGGTCCATTTTACCATTGTCTCCAAAGCGGAGTTTTTAAATGACTAAAATCGGTTTATCTGCTCAAAGATAATTGACGCCCCGGCTGAAAAGGGTTACTTCACTTTCAGAAACTCATAGGGCGTAAACTCTATAAAGTCGGCCACTGTAACGGTGATACTTTTCACTTTACCGTTGCTGATGGTCAGCGGCCAAACCTTGTTGCCGTAAAGGGGATCGTTAAATTGTGCCAGGTAGCGGTGGCCGCCCAGTGGCTCCACGGTAGCAAACCGGCCTTTGTGATGTTGAAATGTGGCTATTGCTTTTCCGTTTTTCAGGCTTATTTGCATGGTGCCATAAACCGGGTGCCGGTAGCTTCCGGCCACGGCTGCCAACGGTACCGTTGTTTTTAGGTTCATGGCCACTGTGTCGCGTTTTTTCTGCAACCGGTCCTGCTGCCGCTTGTCGGAGACCCTGGACTGCTGCACCTGCAGCGCACTGTAGTTGCGGTACGGAAGCCCCAGGTAGGCATCCATGATCTCGTAGCGAAGGGTTTCGTAAAAATTATTGGCGTCGGTGTTGGTGAGCACAATAATTCCAAGCGATTCTTCCGGCACCAGTGCCACGCTGGTCACAAAACCATTTACGCCGCCGGTGTGCGACACAACCTGGCGGCCGGCGTATTCCTGCAAAAACCAGCCAAGGCCATATAGCTGAAAATGCGATTTGTTGAAGGGGTGCCCGCCATTGCCCAGGATTGATTGCGGTGTCCTGGTTTCTTCAATAGCGCTGGCAGGCACAATGGTGCTTTCGCCAAGCTTTCCACCGGCCAGCAGCATCTGCACCCATTTGCTCATGTCCTGTACGCTGGAGTAGATATTGCCCGCCGGTGCTATGTTGTCGAGGCGGCCGTACGCAATTTTCTTTACACTGCCCTGCACCACGGTATGTGCCGTGGCAATGTTGGCAGCGGCTTGCACGGCGCTGTCGGTACTTACCGTGCGGTGCATGCCCAGCGGCGTAAAAAGTTTTTCCTGCAGCAATTGGCTCCACGATTTGCCGGTGGCTTTGGCCATTACTTCACCGGCAACAAGAAAAGCGGCGTTGGTGTAGCCCCACCGGCTACGAAGGCTATACATTGGTTTTAACTGCCCGAACTTTTGCAGCACTTCGGCTTTGGTAAGGTCCGAATCGAAATACATAAAATCGCCCTGGAAGGTTTCGAAGCCAAGCCGGTGGCAGAGCATATCACGCAGCGTGGCTTCTTTGGTTACCCAGGGATCATAGAGCCTAAAGTTGGGTAACCATTTTTGTACCTTATCATCGAGCGATAATTTCTTCTCCGCATCCAGCATAGCTGCCAGTGTGCCGGTAAACGCTTTGGTGTTGGAGCCTATGCCAAACAACGTGGCCTCGGTTACCGGTGCGGACGCTCCCCATTCGGTGACGCCATACCCTTTCATTACGTCTATTTTCCCATCCTTCACTATGCAAACCGCTACGCCGGGAATGGGCCAGTCGGCCAGGGCTTTTTGCACATACGCATCAAGGCTGTCTTTTACAAACGAAGGTTGTGAAAAACCGGCCGTGTACAGTGCCAGGGAAAAAAAAGCGGATAGCAGAAGTCTCTTCATGCGATGCGGTTTGGTTGACAAAATGGGAAGATGGTTATTGCCGTTGGCTTAATCGTTGATGGCACTATACACCAACACACGAAATTTATCGGCGGCATCGGGATGGTTAACGCCCCACTGCTGGCGGTACAAAAGGCCTATCAGCTTTTCTTTCGGATCGGCCCAGTAGATTGTACTAAAAGCGCCACCCCATTCAAACACGCCAACGGGCGTGGGAATAAGACTGCTGCCTTTTTCGGTGGTAATGCCAAAGCCCAGCCCGAATTTGTTTGGCCCCCTGTCAATATCACCAATCTGGTTCATGGTCATCATGCGCACGGTGTTTCGCGACAGCAACCGCTTGCCACCGTATTCGCCGCCATTGAGCAGCATTTGCAAAAAGATGGCGTAGTCGAGTGCCGTGGACGAAAGCCCTGCACCACCGGAAAAATAGGTGGTTCCTTCTTTGGGATAGTTGATACGAAAGTTGCCATTTTGATTAACCACTGCTGGCGCCACCATCAACTGGTTGTTTTGGCTGGTGTACAGGTTCACTACCCGCCCGTGCTTGGCAGCAGGTACATTAAAATAGGTATCCTTCATGCCCAGCGGCTCAAAAATGCGGGTACGGAAAAACTGGTCGAGCGTTGTACCCGACAGCACCTCTACCAGGTAGCCCAATACATCGGTATTGAGGCCATAGGTAAACCGTTCGCCGGGATGGTGCATGAGAGGCAGGCTGCCAAGCTTGCGGATATCGGTGCCGAGCAGATGACCCGGATCGGCGCCAATGCCTGCGGTAATGTTGGCCCTGGCATAGATAGCGTTGGCCTCGCGGCTGCCGATCTGCGCATAGCCAAGGCCCGACGTGTGCGTGAGCAATTGCCGGATGGTGATTTCGCTTTTGGCCGGCACAGTCGTGTAGGTGGAGTCGGCGGCATTGAACTTGTCTAACACAGTTGGTTTGGCAAACTCCGGAATGTACCGCGACACGGGGTCATCGAGCAAAAACTTGCCTTCTTCATACAGCATCATCATCGCAATAGACGTAATGGCTTTTGTTTGCGAGGCAATGCGGTAAATATCATCGGTGCGGATAGGGTCTTTCTTTTCGGCATCATCGTAACCAAAGGCTTTGTGGTACACGATTTTTCCATCCCGCACAATCAGGGCCACGGCACCGTTGGTGCGGCCGCGGTTTACCCAACCGGTAAGCATGGTATCGAGGCGCTGCAACCGTTCGGGCAACATACCGGCCGTTTCGGGAGCGGCGGC
Organism: uncultured Flavisolibacter sp.; assembly: GCA_965365435.1. Taxonomy (GTDB): domain Bacteria; phylum Bacteroidota; class Bacteroidia; order Chitinophagales; family Chitinophagaceae; genus Flavisolibacter. The sequence goes on along the minus strand of CBDUBQ010000004.1, from coordinate 35,972 downwards.
TTGCAGGATCCTGGCCGGCTTTGTTTGTGCCACCAACACGGTTACACTAAAAAGCAGGAGCAAAAGGAGCGAGGCATATCTTCTCATAACAGGTAAAATTTTTCTGGATGAAAACTAAATATAGTTTACTACGGCTGATTGGCACGGAACACCCGAAGGAAATTTTGGCCCAGGATTTTGCGGATATCTTTTTTGCTGTAGCCGCGTTGAAGCAGTGCTTTTGTGATTAGCGGCATGGCAGTTACATCGTTCAGCTCTTTCGGTGCCGATGAAATGCCGTCGAAGTCGGAGCCGAGGCCCACATGGTCAACACCGGTGAGGCGAACGATATAGTCGAGATGGTCGAGCAGGAGCGAAAGGGATGGTCGCATAGCAGTCAATTCCGCAGGGTACCGGGCCTCCATGTAGTCGCCAATCTCGTACTGCGGCACAGACAAGGCCTTCAGCGAATCCACCTCTTTTTTGTGTAGATCATAAAACGCTCCTACCCGCGGAAAGTACGTGCTATCCAGGAAGGCCGAAAAGAAATTGAGGTGAATAACGCCGCCATTTTTCCCGATGGCTTTTATCTGTTCATCCTTCAGGTTGCGAAACAGCGGGCAAATGGCATGCACACAACTGTGGGAGGCAATCACCGGCTTCGACGTTGTGTTGATGGCATCCCAAAACGTTTGTTCGCCTACGTGGCTCACGTCCACCATCATGCCCAGTTCATTCATACGTTTTATCACTTGCCTGCCAAAACCATTTAACCCTTTTGGCCCCTTGAGGCTATCAGGGCTTGTTTCGTCTTTTGCACTCGATGCCCACGAGGTGCTGTTGTTCCAGGTAAGGGTCATGTAGCGTACGCCTCTTTTATAAAAGCTGTCGAGAAAAGCGATTTTATCTTCGATCATGTGTCCGCCTTCCACACCCATCAGGCAGGCCAGCTTTTTTTCGTTCACGGCTTGTTCCAGCAGAGCCGGTGTAGTAACCATCAGCATTTTGTCCGGGTTGCGGCCGGCAATGGCATACAGCGAATCAATTTCGATGTTGGCATATTTAAAAGCAGTGTCCTTTCCAAAACGCTCATCACAAAAGATAGAAAACACTTGCGCATCCACACCGCCCTTTTTAAAACGCCGAATGTCGGAATGGGTGCGGCCGGTCAGGTCGTTTTCAATATTCAGTCCACGCATGGTGGCCGAAGACAAAACATCATTATGCGTGTCAATGACAATGGCATCCCGATGCAGACGCTTGTACGATTGGCAGGAAAAGAGGAAGAGGGGAATTAGGAGCAGGAGGCGCATGAAAACAATTGAAGCTGAAAAGTACTTTCTTTGATTGATATGGAGGAGAGTGATATGAAACCGAAGGGGATTAATTAGGTAAGAAAAGGTCATTATTGTCAACTCACACTCTTGTATTCGAGTTACCGGCTGCTTCGGTTTCGCGTCTTACGTCTCGCGTTTGACTTCCCGCCTTCATCAAAACGCCGGCAGCGCCGCCCGGTCTTTCCTGTATTCCTGGTAAGCAATCTTAATAAAATACTGAAACTCGTAGTCGGAGGTGGCGGATGTAAATTCAAGTGTGGGGCGGAACTTTGTCATAAAGTCTGCCAGCTCTTCTTCTTTTTCAATGCCCGTCAATCGCTTCACCAGGCCGCGGCTAAAGCGGCGGTCAATGAACTTGTCCCGTTCTTCCTGCTCCAGCCGTTCGCGGAAGCGCTCCATGCTGCGGTTTTTCCGGAACTGAAACAGCCGGATGATCTCCTGGATGTCGAAACCCACACCCGCTCCCGAAATCGAAGTCATGGTGCCCAGCGAAGGCCGTTGAAAGTTGAAGACTTTCGCATAGTCGCGGCGGTTCTGCACCGAATCCTCTTTATAGTTGCGGGTTTTGATACGAACCTCCCGCATCACATCGGTTTTCAGGTGCAGGGCAAGATCAAACTGGTTGACATCCGCAATCTTCAGCACCGGGTATTTGGGCGTGGGCTTGCCCAGGAATGAAAACCAGATGGAATCTTTTTCGGCCACATAAATCGTGTAAGCGCCGGTTGAGTCGGTCATGGTGGCGCGGCCGCCAGTGCTTTGCACCGTTACGTTTTCAATGGGCCAGGTGCGGGAACTGTCGAGCACCCGCCCTTTCACCCGGTACTGTGCCGAGGCCTGCAAAACGCTGCCGGTCAGCAGCAGAAAAATAAAAAGGGTGATATAAAAGGCCGGCGGTTTCAAGCAATGGGCAAGTAACAACAGGAAATCTAAATGGTATGATAAAAACCCCCCGCCCCCTGAAGGGCGCCCGGGTGCAGCAGAGTAATTGGTCTCGTGTTTTGCAGGAGGTGCAGGTGTACCAGCAGTCTCTATTACTCACTGCTGTTCTGGACGTACTCGAGTGCGATCCTGCCCCAAGCGTTATAGAGTAGCATTGCAATTGGCTGTAAAAAACCTTGGCGCCTTTTTATTTGCGGTTGCTCTTTGCGCCTCTACATGAAACAGGGCAGCAAGGTGCTGTGTATCATACAACGGGCACGCCAGCAGCGTGCCTCTACAACTGTTTGGGTGAAACCTGACGGTAAAAAAAGGCAGGCTGACGAACCTAAGTGTCCCCTTTAGGGGCACAGGAGGTTTATTACTTCCTCCACCACTCTTGGATAATGCAGGTGCTCGAGCTGGTGAATGCGCTGCGCAATCGTTTCGGGCGTGTCGCCGGCCACAATTGGGCAGGCCGCCTGGAAAATTATGTCGCCGTTGTCGTAGTGCTCATCTACATAATGAATGGTGATGCCCGTTTCAACCTCGCCGGCCTGCAGTACCGCTTCGTGCACATACTGCCCGTACATGCCCTTGCCGCCAAATTTTGGCAGCAGGGCCGGATGGATATTGACGATGCGGCGCGGAAAAGCCGCGGTCAGCGTTTCCGGTACCTTCCACAAAAAGCCGGCAAGCACCACAAAGCCGATACCTTTTTGCAGCAGAAGCGGCAGGTAACCGTCGCCGCGAAAGAACCGGTCTTTTTCAATCAGGAGGGTAGGGATGCCGGCTTGTTGGGCAATGGTCAGCACACCGGCGTCCGGCTTGTTGCAAACCACCAGGGCCACCCTGGCCACCGCCGACCGGCCGAAATATTCAATCAGCTTTTGCGCATTGCTGCCCGTGCCCGAAGCAAAAACGGCCAGTTGTACCGGTGCGTTGTTCTTTTCCATAGTTAAATCATTCTGGCCGGCCGCCCCTTTCTTTTTCTTTCAGAAGGCCGAGCCGCTGCAGCAGCTTTTTTTCAAAACGCCAAAAAAACGAAAACTGTCCCAGCAGGAATGCCACCGTTAGCAAAATGGCCTGGTAGCCGAAAACCAGTACCAAAAGCCGCAGCAACAACCGCCAGCCCCAATGCGTGGCGTCCGTAAAGCCCACCCAGCCGGTGATGGCCTTTGACACATAGGCAGTGGTGAAGCCCGTGATGGCAAACACACAAAGGATCATCACCAGGTCTTTCCGGCTAACGTTCCATCTCTTCAACAAAGACGAAAACATGTATGGCAATTGGTTTTAAAATGATAAGGAAAGGCGCTGCAATACTAAACAAAAAGCAGCGCCACAGCGCCGCCGTTTTTGTGATATTCACACATTTCTTTTCTTTGTTGAACCATACGAATGAACCTTTTTTTGCGATTGAAAAAGAAGCGCTGACAAAGGTCAAATGCAGCCCTGACCGTGCTCAAAAAAAATTGAATGGGCATGCGCTTTTGTAATTTTCCTGTCATATTTTTGGCCCCGATTTGGGAATTTATCCACATCTCAGACGAATGATTTCTATGAATTTTCTACCAACAACTGTACGGAAATGTGCACTGCTAGGAATCCTCTTTTTTCTTTCATATATCTCAGTTCGGGCGCAAGACGGTAAAGCCATTTTTCAGGCGCAGTGCGCCACCTGTCATGCGCTGGACAAACAGTTGACCGGTCCGGCATTAAGAGGTGTGGAACAACGCGGACCCTGGACCAGCAGAGCCAATCTGGTAAAGTGGATTCACAACCCCGGCGGTTTTATTCCCACCACACCTTATACCCAACAACTGGCGGCACAATACAACGGCCAAATCATGCCAAGCTTTCCGCAGTTGGGCGAAAAAGAAATCTTTGCCATTCTCGATTATATTAAAACAGCGCCGGTTCCCGGCGAAAAAGGCGGCGGTGGCCCATCCGATGGTGTCAATGCGGGCCAGGAAACCTCGGGCAACGGGGAGTTGATCTTTGGTGTTATTTCCATCGTTTTGGCCATTATTGCGCTGATCCTGATGCAGGTAAACAGCAACCTTAAAAAACTCTCCGACGATAAAGAGCAGATCATGCGCCCGGAACCGGTTCCGTTCTGGCGCAACAAAATTTACATTGCCCTTTTTGCCGTGGTGTTGTTTGTGGTAGGTGGTGTGCTGGTGGCCAAAAGCGCTATTGGCCTTGGGCGCCAGCAAGGATATCAGCCCGAGCAGCCGATCTATTTCTCGCACAAAGTGCACGCTGGCGTAAACCAGATCAACTGTTTGTATTGCCATAACTCGGCCTGGGAGGGCAAACATGCCGGTATTCCCACGCTGAACGTTTGTATGAATTGCCACAAAGCCATCAATGCGTACGAGCAGGGCCCGGCCATTATTGACGAAGCCACCGGTAAAGAGATCAACGGCACGGCCGAGATCAAAAAGCTTTATGAGTATGCCGGCTTTACACCCGGCCCCGGTGCCGAGTGGGACCCTTCCAAAGCAAAATCGCCGGCCTGGGTAAAAATTCACAACCTTCCCGACCACGTTTATTTCAACCACGCACAACACACCCGCGTGGGCGGCGTAGCCTGTCAAAGCTGTCACGGCAATATCCAGGAAATGGACAAGGTTTACCAGTCATCCATGCTCAGCATGGGCTGGTGTATAAACTGCCACCGCGAGTCGAAGGTGGCCTTCAACTACAACGACAGCACCGGCAACAAATTCTATAGCATTTACGAAAAATTCCATAACGATCTCAAGGCCGGAAAAATGGACAGCGTGTCTGTTAAAGACATCGGTGGACTGGAATGCCAGAAGTGTCACTATTAATTAGCCGATATGCCAATGTGCTAATGTGGTAATGAGAACAAACCGTCACCAAAACCATTATCACATCATCCAATTATCAAATTATCACACTATACCATGAGCGATAAAAAGTACTGGCAAAGTTTCGCTGAGTTTAAACATAAAGAGCAGGTTCAAAAGCTGAACAAAGACGAGTTCAAGGAAGAGCTGCCGTTTGCCGATCTCGACGACAGTGTACTTGGCGCCAAAACTGCCCGCCGTGACTTTCTGAAATATGTAGGTTTCAGCACGGCCGCCGCCACCATTGCCGCTTCGTGCGAAATGCCCGTTCGTAAGGCCATGCCTTATGTAAACCGGCCCGAAAACCTCACCCCCGGCGTTCCCAAATATTTTGCCAGCACTTATGTGCAGGATGGCGAAATTGTACCGGTGGTGGTAAAGGTGCGGGAAGGGCGCCCCATCAAAATAGAAGGCAATACACTTTACCAGTTTACACAGGGCGGCACCACCGCCCGTGCACAGGCTTCTGTGCTGGACCTTTACGATACTTACCGCACACCGCACCCGAAGCGGAAAGCAGGCAATGCCTTTCAGGAAGTGCCAACGTTTGAGCAAATTGACCAACAAATTGGTACGGCGCTTGCCGGTGCTGGTGCCCCGGTTGTGTTACTGACTGGTACCATTCATTCGCCGTCCACCCGCCAGGCCATCTCCCAGTTTCTCGGCCGGTTTAGCGGCAGCCGCCATGTACAGTACGATGCTGTTTCTTACGCTGGTTTGTTAGCTGCTTACGGTGGCCGCATTCCTGCCCACAATTTTGAAAGAGCCGATGTCGTCGTCAGCCTCGGCGCCGATTTTCTGACCACCTGGCTGGCACCAGTGGAATTTGCCCGTGCCTACGCCTCCAAGCGGAAGATCAACGAAAAGGCCGTGGCCATGAGCAAGCACTATCACTTCGAAAGCCACCTGAGCCCTACCGGTGCCAGCGCCGACGAACGCTTTACGCACCGCCCTTCTGAAACCGGTGCTATTGCAGCGGCCCTGCTGAGCGCCCTTTCGGGCACCGCGGCAACCGGCCCGCTGGCAGCCGCCATTACCAAAGTGGCCAACGACCTGCGGGCGCATAATGGCCGGGCCCTGGTAGTAAGCAGCAGCAACGATCCGAACGTGCAAACCGTTATTCGCGAAATCAATCGCATTGCCGGTGCCTTTGGCAATACACTTGACACCGGAACAACCATGAACCACTACCAGGGCGACGATGCCACTATGGCCACCCTGGTAGACGATATGAATGCCGGCCGCGTAGGTGCCCTACTGATCTACGGTGCCAATCCGGCTTATGATTATGTGGATCCCAAACGTTTCACCGATGGTTTGTCAAAAGTGAAGCTAACCGTTTCGTTCAACGAAAAAATGGACGAAACAACGGCCCTTTGTCAATACATCGTTCCCAGCCATCACTATCTCGAAAGCTGGGGCGACGCCGAACCAAGAACCGGCTACATTTCTTTCATACAGCCTACTATATTTCCACTTTTTAAAACACGGCCTTTCCAGACATCGCTGCTGAAATGGAGCGGTAACAACCAGGATTACGAAACTTTCTTCCGCACCTACTGGACCGGACGCCTCGGCAGCGAAGCGGCACTGGACAGAGCACTGCAGGATGGTGTACTCGGCGGCAGCCGCACAGCCCTGGCACCAGCACAACAGAACACCGTAGCCACCATACAGCGGGCCGACTCGACTGCAGCAGCGGCGGCTCCGCGGCAAACGCCACCGGCAGCAACGCCTGCTCCTGCTGCAACCACGCCCACCGGCAGCGTAGCCACGGCTGTGGCGGCAATTGCGGCCACCCGCCGCGGCGGTAAGGACGAAGTGGTGCTTTACCAGCAGGTGAACCTGTTGTCGGGCAAGCAGGCCGGCAACCCCTGGCTGTTGGAGCTGCCCGATCCTATCACCAGAACCACGTACGAGAACTATGCAATGATCTCGACCAAAAAGGCGAGAGAGCTGGGTATCGAGTACGAAAGCATAGATTACGAATACTACCAGGAAAAGCCTACCATTGAGCTAACCGCCAACGGCAAAAAAGTTGTTCTTCCGGCCATGGTGGTTCCCGGTATGCACCCCGATACTATTGCCGTGGCCGTAGGTTATGGTCGCAGCACCGATTTTTCCAAAGCCGCCGAGGGCATGGGCCAGAATGTGTTTCCGCTCGGCCGGTTTAATGCCACCACCCGCACAAGAGAGTATTACAACGATGTAACTACATCGGCAAAAGCCGGTGACGACCATAAGATTGCCCGCATACAAATGCACAACTCGTATGAGGGCCGTACCGAAGTAGTGAAGGAAACTACCCTGGCCACCTTTGCCGCACATCCAAATGCCTTTCTCGACTTTCGCAAGGAGTTGCAGGCCGATTACGCCAGCAAAACCGGCGACTATCGCAAAGAAGCCACGCTTTACGGCGACCATGTGCAGCCCGGCGCCAAATGGGGTATGTCTATTGACCTGAATGCCTGCTATGGATGCGGCGCCTGCGTAGTGGCCTGCCACCTCGAGAACAATGTGCCGGTGGTGGGTAAGAACGAAGTGCTGCGCCACCACGAAATGCACTGGCTGCGCATTGACCGGTATTTTGTTACGGACAAAGAAAACCCCGACAACCTGAAAGCTGTTGTGTTTCAGCCGATGCTGTGCCAGCATTGCGACAACGCCCCCTGCGAAAACGTATGCCCGGTGGTAGCCACCTTCCATAACTCCGAAGGCATCAACCAAATGGCTTACCCCCGTTGCATCGGCACCCGTTACTGCGCCAACAACTGTCCGTATAAAGTACGCCGCTTCAACTGGGGCGATTACACCGGATCGAGCACACACGGCCGCCTGGGACCAAAAAGCGGTGTGGGCGAACTGAACCCGATCGTACACCAATACAACGACGAGCTGACCCGGATGGTGCTGAACCCTGATGTGACTACCCGCAGCCGTGGTGTGATGGAAAAGTGTACCTTCTGCGTACAGCGCACCCAGCAGGGCAAGCTGCAGGCAAAAATGGAAAACCGCACACTTGGCGGCAATGAAATTCAATCGGCTTGCGCACAGGCCTGCCCAACGGGCGCCATTGTTTTCGGCAACGTAAACGATAAGAACAGCGACGTAGCCAGGATCAGAAATGAAAACCCGCGCCGCTTGTTTTATGTGCTGGAGCAGATTCATACACTGCCAAATGTGAACTACCTGGCCAAGATCAGAAACACCGATGAACTGATCAAGGGCGGAAGCGAAAACGAGCATGCAAGGCAGGAGACGGCCGAACCGGTGACGCCGCAGCATGAGCCGGCAACGGAAAGCGCACACTAAACCGGCCGGCGGCAAACACCGTCTGCCACGAAGAGAGCAGAGTTGAATTGAAATAAACCAGTTAGCGAAGAGAAGCAGCCCACGCTGGCCGCTCGCAGCTAAAAGCTATAAGCTAAATTTTTTTATGGCATTACTTAAATACGAATCGCAGGTCAGGCCGCCACTGGTAGATGGAGCCAAGGATTATCATCAGGTAACGGAGGACATTTGCCGGCCGGTGGAAGCCAGGCCGTCGAAGCTGTGGTGGATCGGTTTTATTCTTTCCGTGTTTTGTCTGGCATTTGGAATTTATTCCGTGGGCCGCGAAGTATGGTTTGGCACGGGCCAATGGAACCTGAACCGTACCGTAGGCTGGGGCTGGGATATTACCAACTTCGTATGGTGGGTGGGTATCGGTCACGCCGGTACGCTTATCTCGGCCATCCTCTTGCTGTTCCGCCAGGGATGGCGCACCGGAGTAAACCGTGCGGCGGAGGCCATGACGATCTTTGCGGTAATGTGCGCCGGCCAGTTTCCCATCTTTCACATGGGACGTGTGTGGAATGCCTTTTTTACCCTGCCTTATCCCAACACCCGTGGCCCGCTGTGGGTAAACTTCAACTCGCCGCTGCTTTGGGACGTATTTGCCATCTCTACCTATTTTACCGTATCCCTGTTGTTTTGGTACTCCGGCCTTCTGCCCGATCTGGCCACGCTCCGCGACCGTGCTAAAGAAAAATGGAGAAAATCTTTCTATGGTGTGGCCGCTTTTGGCTGGACCGGTTCTACCAAACACTGGCAGCGCCATGAAGCTCTTTCGCTGGTGCTGGCCGGTTTGTCAACGCCGCTGGTACTTTCGGTACACACCATTGTATCCTTCGACTTCGCCACCTCTGTTATTCCCGGCTGGCACACTACGATCTTTCCTCCCTATTTCGTGGCGGGCGCCATCTTCTCGGGTTTTGCCATGGTGCAAACCTTGCTGCTGGTGACGAGGAAAGTGTTATCGCTGGAAGACTATATTACCGTCGAACACATTGAGGTCATGAACAAGGTGATCGTGCTGACCGGCTCCATTGTTGGTATCGCCTACCTCACCGAACTGTTTATGGCCTGGTACTCACACGTGGAATACGAGTGGTTTGCCTTCCGGTACAACCGTCTCGACCTGTCGAGCCCTTACGGCTGGAGTTATTACCTGATGATGGGGTGTAACGTGCTTTCGCCGCAGATCTTCTGGTTTAAAAAATTCCGCCGCAGCATCGTCCTTACCTTTTTTATGTCCATCCTGGTAAACATCGGTATGTGGTTCGAACGGTTTGTGATCATCGTTACATCGCTGTACCGCGACTACCTGCCGTCGAGCTGGAGCGTTTATTATTCGCCCACTATCTGGGAGGTTGGGTTTTATATCGGCACCTTCGGCCTTTTCTTCACTTGTTATTTCCTGTTCTCCAAATTCTTCCCCGTCATTGCCATTGCGGAGATCAAGCATATTTTAAAGAAAAGCGGGGAAAATTACAAGGTGGATATGGACAAGGTTGAAAAAGAGCCGGTGGAGCAGTTTGCCCATGCGCATGCACATTAAGGGTTGGTGGTTTGTAATTGGTGGTTTGTGGTTCTTTTGAACAGACAATCCTTACAATGGCAAACTGCCTGAAAAATGAAGAAATAACGGTGGTTTGCGGCGCATCTACAAACCACAAACTATAAACTACAAACCAGAATATGGCAATTAAAAAATTTGTGGTAGCGTGTTTTGATGACGAGAAGGTCCTTTTCCCGGCCATCAAAAATGTGCGGAAGACCGGCTATAAAATTCATGATGTTTATTCGCCCATGCCGGTGCATGGCCTCGATGCCGCCCTTGGTTTGCGTGATACCAGCCTGCACACCGCCGGCTTTATTTACGGCATTACCGGTACCACCACCGCTTTCAGCTTTATTACCTGGGCACTTACCTACGACTGGCCCATGAACATTGGTGGCAAACCTTTCTTCTCACTGCCGGCCTGGATTCCCATCATGTTCGAATTGACCGTTTTGTTTTCGGCGGTGGGTATGGTACTTACGTTTTGCTATCTCTGCCAGTTGGCACCTTTTGTGAAAAAAGACCACTTTCATCCCCGCGCCACCGACGATCTGTTTGTGATGGCCATTGAATGCACCGAAAAAACAGCCGAGAACGAAGTGACGGACTTCCTGAAAAACCTCGGCGCCGTTGAAGTAACGACCCAATACAAAGAAACAGGCTGGTGGATTGGCCGGTACGATAAAGAAACAAAACTGTTTGGTAAGCCTGTGGAGCCGGTTATAAACGCATAATAATAGATTGATGAAAAAAATAGTATTTGCCTTATCTGTCGTTTCCCTGGGGTTGGCCATGACCGGCTGTCGCGGTGCAAGCGGCGACTACCCCGGAGATGCCTATATGCCCGACATGTACTATGCCCGTGCCTACGAAGCCTATGGCTATAACATGGTCAACGGGGAATATGACAGCCTGGCCGGCCGGGGCATTCGGTACAACGGACTGATTGTTCCGGGCACTGTGGCCCGCGGCGATATGTTGCCGTACCACCTCACGAACGATTCGGCTGGCTTGCGTGCCGCCGACGCTCTGCGCAACCCGCTCGACACCCTTTCAACCAGCGCGGCCATGATGAAGGAGGGCGAACGCCTGTACCTCATTAACTGTGGCATTTGCCACGGCACGGCCCTCGACGGCAATGGCCCGCTGTACAAAGGCGGCGAAGGTCCTTACCCCGCCAAGCCACAGGTACTGAACGATGCCAACGCGGCAGCTTGGACCGACGGCCATTATTACCACGTCATCACCTACGGAAAAGGCGCCATGGGCAGCTATGCGTCTAACCTCCGTCCGGAGCAACGCTGGTTGGTGATCAGCTATATCCGCAGCAAGCAAAAAACAGAAGAAGGCGCCGCTTCGCCGGAAGGCCAAACGCCGCCGGCCGGGCAAACACCCGGTGGTGCCGATGCTTCTAATGCCGCTAACGGTAACTCGGCTACGACACCCGCCCCTGCACCGTCGGGCATGTAAACTATCGTAATCAACTCATTGTATTAAAGCAAGACAGCAATGGCGACTTTCCGAGAGCATTTTGAGATTCCGAAACGATACAACACCACCTCGCTGATATTTATGGCGATTGGTGTTTTGTCAATCCTCATTCTATTTTTCACCCATGGCACCAGCAGCGTACAGCACGAAAATGCCCGTTTCTGGGGATCCCTTTTGTCCAACAGTGTGTATTTTCTGCTGATGGTGAATGCGTCGCTGTTTTTTATCTGCGCCACCACGCTGGCCTGGGGCGGCTGGCAAATGACTTTCCGGCGGGTGCCGGAAGCCATCGGTGCCTGTGTGCCGGTCATCGGCATCATCACCCTGGTGGTTTTGCTAGCCCTTTTGTTCGGTCCTAACCACACCATCTACCACTGGGCCGACCCGCAGGCAATGGCACACGATGATACCCTGAAACACAAAGAAGGGTTCCTAAACAAACCGTTCTTTGTCATCTGGACCATTATCACCATTTTCGGCTGGGTATGGCTGGGACGGAAAATGCGCCGCCTGTCCACCGACATAGACAATAAGCCCCTCAGCCTTGAAGAAGGTAAAAAATACATCTGGAACAACACGGTGTGGGCTGCCCTTTATGCCATCCTTTTTGCGCTCACCGTTCTCTCTTCCATCCCCTGGTTCTGGCTCATGAGCATTGATGCCCATTGGTACAGCACCATGTATTCCTGGTACACCTTTGCGTCATCTTGGGTAGCTGGCCTTGCCCTCATTACGCTCTTTATCGTGTACCTGAAAAACAACGGTTACCTGGAGATGACCACAAAAGAGCACCTGCACGATATGGGGAAGTTTATGTTTGCCTTTTCCATCTTCTGGACTTATTTGTGGTTTTCGCAGTTTATGCTGATCTGGTACGCCAACATCCCGGAAGAAACCGTCTATTTTAAGCCACGGGCCCAGGGCCCTTACCGGTCCATCTTTTTCCTGAACCTGATCATCAACTTCCTTGCTCCGCTGTTGTTGTTAATGAAAAGGGCATCGAAGCGGAACTATGGTAGCATCACAATGCTGGCCCTGATCATCATCTTCGGCCACTGGCTCGATTTCTACCAGATGGTAATGCCCACCGCCGTGATGAATCCGGAAACAAAAGTGACTTATGTACCGAACATGCTGCCCGATTTTGGCATTGCTCTGGGTTTTGTGGGGTTGATTATGTTTGTAACGGCAAAAGCGTTAAGCAAAAATCCGCTGATTGCCAAAAATCACCCTTTCCTGAAGGAAAGCATCGTGCATCATACATAATGTGAAAACCAGCGTCATAGGCGCTAAAAAGAACGATCCTTTCGGACATTTGCCTTATGATTCTTAATTGAAAATTATGTCATCAACCTGGATTATAGTTGCGTTCATTTTAGGCTTTCTGATTGTGTTTCAGATAGCCAAGGCAAGCGAATACGTTGCCATTTTGCGTGGCGAAGAAAGAACCAGACGTGAGTCGAATCGCATTAATGGTTTCCTGCTGCTGGCTTTTCTTATCCTCGGCCTTTTTGGTGTATGGTACTGCAATGATTTGCTGAAGGATAAGATCCTGGGCGAACCGGCTTCGAACCACGGCGAGCGGATTGACACCATGCTTTACATCACGCTGGCCATCACCTTTGCTGTATTTGTTATTACCCAGGTGGGCCTGTTTTATTTTGCCTACAAATACCAGGAAAAGGAAGGCCGGAAAGCCTACTTTTTTCCGCACAACAACAAACTTGAACTGATCTGGACGGTGATACCCGCCATTACGTTGACGGTATTGGTTGGCTTTGGCTTGTACTATTGGTTTGAAATCACCGGTGAAGCGCCGCAGAATGCCCAGCAAATAGAAGTGTACGGCAGCCAGTTTAAATGGGAGTACCGGTACCCGGGTGCCGATGGCAAGTTTGGGAAAAAATATTACAAAGAAATCAATCCGCTAAAGAACAACCCAATTGGCCAGTTGTGGAACGATCCGGCCAACCAGGACGACATTGTAACGAGCCAGGAAGTGCACATGGTAGTAAACAAACCGGTGAAGCTGATCATAAACGCTAAAGACGTGTTGCACGACGTTGGTTTGGTGCACTTTCGGATGAAGATGGATGCTGTGCCTGGCATCCCCACCACCATGTGGTTTACACCGAAGTTCACAACCAAGCAAATGAAGGAAAAATACGGCGACGACTTTGTCTATGAAATCTCGTGCGACCAAATGTGCGGCGCCGGTCACTATAGCATGAAAGGCACTGTGATTGTAGAAACGCAAGCCGAGTTTGACGAATACATGGCCAAACAAAAGGCACAGTATGCATTGGCTAATGCGGCAGCCACGGCACCCGCCACGCCGGCAGCCGTTCCGCCGGGCACATCGGGCGACAGCACGCAAAATAAGGCAACCACCCCGGCTAACCCGCAGGGTGCGGCCGTATCACAAAGAACACGCTAAAACGAATCTGATAAAAAGTATTCTGTATGAGTAACGAGATTACAAAAGGTGTGCAGGAAGTTGGTGCAGCGTACGAAGTCCATACCAATGGAAACGGCAATGGGCACGATCACCATCACCACAAGGAGACGTTTATCACCAAATACATTTTCAGCCAGGATCATAAAATGATCGCTAAGCAATTTTTGATCACCGGCATGATATGGGCCATCATCGGCGCTTTGTTTTCGGTGCTCTTCCGGCTGCAGTTAGGCTACCCGGATGAAACCTTTCCGATCCTGGAAACCTTCTTTGGTAAATGGGCGAAAGGCGGCCGCATTTCCGCTGAGTTTTATTACGCATTGATCACCATGCACGGAACCATCCTGGTGTTTTTCGTGCTGACGGCTGGCCTTAGCGGCACCTTTGCCAATTTGCTTATTCCGCTGCAAGTGGGTGCCCGCGATATGGCTTCGCCGTTTATGAACATGCTATCCTACTGGTTTTTCTTTTTGGCTGGTGTGGTGATGATGGTCTCACTTTTTATCTCCACCGGGCCGGCATCGGGCGGATGGACGATGTATCCGCCGTTGAGCGCTTTGGGACAGGCCAATCTTGGCTCCCGTTTAGGTACCGATCTCTGGATCACCTCGATGGCGCTGTTTGTGGTCTCCTCCCTGCTTGGTGGCCTTAACTACATTGCTACCATCCTGAACATGCGGACAAAAGGCATGAGCATGACCCGCATGCCGTTGACCATTTGGGCCCTGTTCTTTACAGCTATACTTGGCGTTCTTTCTTTCCCGGTTTTGCTGTCGGGCTTTATCCTGTTGTTGTTCGATCGTAATCTGGGAACGTCATTTTACCTGAGCGATATCTACACGGCCGGTCAGGCACTGCCGAACGAAGGCGGAAGCCCGATTCTATACCAGCACCTGTTCTGGTTCCTCGGTCACCCGGAAGTATATATCATCATCCTTCCGGCCATGGGTATGGTTTCGGAAATTATGAGCGTCAACAGCCGCAAACCGATTTTTGGTTACATGGCTATGGTCGGATCGTTGTTTGCCATTGCCGTGCTAGCGTTTGTTGTGTGGGCGCACCACATGTTTGTGTCGGGTATGAATCCCTTTATGGGATCGGTGTTTGTGTTGCTCACGCTGCTCATTGCCATTCCCTCGGCCATCAAGGTGTTCAACTGGATCACCACCATCTGGCGGGGCAACGTCCGGTTTACACCGGCCATGCTGTTCTCCATCGGTTTTGTGAGCTTGTTTATCTCCGGTGGCCTTACCGGCATCTGGCTGGGTAACTCCACGATTGACATACATGTACATGACACCTATTTCGTGATAGCCCACTTCCATATTGTAATGGGTGTGTCGGCCTTCTTCGGCATGTTTGCCGGTGTTTACCACTGGTTCCCGAAAATGTTTGGCCGCTATCTGAACAATACACTTGGCTATATCCATTTCTGGGTGACGCTGGTGGGTGCTTACCTTATATTCTGGCCCATGCACTACATGGGCCTGGCCGGCGTGCCACGCCGCTACCTGGATTTCAGCATCTGGAAAAGCTTCAACCAGTTTGGAGGACTGAACCAATTCATATCAGTGGTCACCATTATTGTTTTTGCCGTGAACCTCTTGTTTGTGTTCAACTTTTTCTACTCCATATTCAAAGGAAGAAAGTTGCGGTCGCAGAATCCGTGGAACGCATCTTCGCTGGAGTGGACGACGCCGATCAATCCGGGTCATGGCAACTGGCCGGGCGAAATTCCGGAAGTGCACCGCTGGCCTTACGATTATGGCAAGGACGGCCGTGATTTCATTCCGCAAACAGAGCCGATTGGCGCCAATGAATCGAAGCACTAAACAAAAAAGCCACATCTCATTGGTGGCGGAAACAAAAAGCAGACGAAAGGTTATTTGAAATAGTTTTGTTTGCACGGGATCTAAAACAGTTGATTTGGAAAGCGGGGCAAACAAAACATTCGGCGGAAAGCTGAAAGATTATCTGCAACTGACGAAACCATCCTTGACGATCATGGTGGTTTTTTCCAGTGTCATCAGCTATTTGCTCGCCCCCAAAGTGGTGGAGTACGATGTGCTGATGATAGCTCTTTTATTTTTGGGAGGATACCTGGTTACCGGCAGTGCCAATGCCATTAACCAAACGGTGGAGAAAGAAACAGATGCCACTATGAAACGGACGGCCTCACGGCCGGTGGCATCGGGGCGCATGACAGTCAGCGAAGGTTGGGCTTTCGCCATCGTCACGGGGGCGGTGGGGGTGGCCATGCTGGCTTATTTCTTCAACGTGCTGAGCGGCGCTCTGGCGGCATTCAGTTTATTTCTGTATGCCTTTGTGTACACGCCGTTGAAAAAGGTCAATTCCATTGCGGTGCTGGTTGGTGCATTCCCGGGTGCTTTGCCTTGCCTTATTGGCTGGGCCGCCGGTAATGACGCAGTTTTTGCCGAAGGCGGCAGCGGGCTTCGTGACTGGGGTGGATGGGTGCTCTTTTTTTTACAGTTTTTATGGCAGTTTCCGCATTTCTGGGCCATTGCCTGGATAGCGCACCGCGACTATTCGGGTGCCGGATTTAAGTTGCTGCCGGCCGAAAAAGGACCGACACGCTTTACTGCCATTCAAACCGTTATGTATGCCGTGCTGCTGATTCCGGTCTGTGTTTTGCCTTATGTCATAGGCCTCACCGAATACGGAAGCGTAAAAGGCAAGGTTTGTTTCGGACTGGTGATGTTGGCCAATATTTTTTTGGTTGTACAGTGCGTCCGGTTGTACCAAACCATGGATCCAAAAGCCGCGAGGCGGGTGATGTTTAGCAGCTACATCTATCTACCCGTGGTATTTTTTGCTCTTTTAGGAAGTAAAATATAAGGTGGCGTAAAGAGGCAAAAAGATTTTACGGACTTTTTACACCGTATTCACCGGAAACAAATGGGCATTGAGTGAGTAGCACAACCATCCGTGAAATCAATTATAAACCGTGGAATCAGTGATTCAGCAGCGAAATAAAATTCATCCGCATAAGTTTACCCTGTGGGTGGCCATTGGCAGCATCATCATGATGTTTGCCGGCTTAACGAGCGCCTATATTGTAAAAAGCGGGCAGGCGGGCTGGCACGAAGTGCAAACGCCGACCATTTTCTGGTACTCAACAGCCGTGTTGCTGATCAGCAGCGTGGCTATTCAGGCGGCACAGCGCAGCTTTAAGCAGCGGGAAATGACCCAATACCGGGGCTTGCTGCTGGCGACGTTGATCTTAGGGGTTGCTTTTGTGCTAATGCAATACAGCGGGTTCAAATGGCTGTGGGAAAGAGGCGTTCATTTTGAAGGCTCGTCCGGTGCCGGGCAGTTCCTTTACATTATTTTCGGGCTGCATGCTTTGCACATTGTGGGTGGTGTAGTAGCCTTGCTTGTGATCGTGAGCCGTCAGTATTTCGGCAACAGCCGCACTTACAACTCTACACCCATTGAAATTATGTGCACCTACTGGCATTTCGTTGATCTGTTGTGGATCTACCTGCTGGTGTTCTTTATTTGGCTGGGATAGAATGGGTTTGTGGTTAGTAGTTTGTGGTAAGCGTACATCGGCACAAACTTGCTTCTACAGCACAAACAAAGCGTAATAACTCTGAAAGAAAATAGTGGTTTGCGGCGCCATATGGAACAACAAACCACAAACGACAAACTATAAACTAAATTATGGCAACTGCTGCGGCAACAAGAACAAACTGGTGGGCGGGGGGAAGAAGTCCCTTCAACGTCGAGTACGGGAAGCTAATGATGTGGTACTTCCTGATGAGCGATGCGTTTACGTTCGGCGCCTTCCTTATTTCCTATGGCACCATCCGCTTTTCGCAAAACTACTGGCCCAATCCTAACGAAGTCTTTAATGCCTTCCCGGGCGCCGGCCATGCCAATCTTCCGCTCGCCTTTGTGAGTTTAATGACTTTTATCCTCATCATGAGTTCGGTAACGATGGTGCTGGCTGTGCACGAGGGACACCACATGAACAAAAAGGGTGTAGTGAAATGGCTGGCCTGGACGGTAGTCGGTGGTTTTGCCTTTTTAGCCTGCCAGGCCTGGGAATGGACCCACCTGATCACCGGCGAACATGCAGTGCTGGCCAACGGTAAGTTGGAAGTGCTGGGCACTACGGTGACGCAAAACCCCTGGGGACCACGTTTGAATGCCGCACAAGTGCAGCAGGCTGTTGCCAATACACCACACGATATTTTGGCCACACTGGCACATGGGCTAGATCATACACAAACGCATGAGCAACTGGAAAAGTTGAATCATGGCCAGTTAGTGTCAATGGTCGGCAGCGGGGTGGCCGACGGACGCCTTCATGTAAACGAACCCGGACCGGTAGCGTTTGGCGGCTACTTTTTCGGCATCACCGGTTTCCATGGTTTTCACGTGTTTTCAGGTGTTATCATCAACATCGTCATGCTTTTGATGACCATGAACGGTGTATTTGAGCGCCGGGGCCACTACCTGATGATTGAAAAAGCAGGTTTGTACTGGCACTTTGTGGACCTCGTGTGGGTATTCGTTTTCCTTTGTTTTTATCTTATCTAACCTGATCAACTGAAAAAAATGGAACATCATACTACAGAATCATCGGAAGTTACGTTTCACCACGAGCCGGCGCAGGGTACTAAACGAATTTGGAAAACGTTCTGGCTGCTGCTGATCATTACCGTTGTGGAGCTGGCGCTTGGCTTTGTCATGTACCTTACCGACGGAAGCCTTGGAACGGCAATGGTCCTTTTTCTGAAAGGCGTGATCGTTATTCTTTCGCTGGCCAAGGCATTTTACATTGTCAGCATTTTTATGCACCTTGGCGATGAGCTGCGGAACATGATCATGACCATTGTGGTGCCGCTCAGCCTTTTTGTTTGGTTTATCGGCGCTTTTCTCTGGGACGGCAACTCGTACCGCACCCAGCGCAATCGCTACGACCCGGCTATGAGCATCCAGAACGAACAGGGGCAGCAGCAAAAGGCCGATACCAGCAGCCGCCCGTTGCATTAATGGATTGTTAGAATCTCAACAAAAACCTTGACCGCCGCATACCTTTGCGGCGGTTTTTTTAATCACGGATTCGTAGGATTTTTTGAAGGATAAGCAGGATTTCCTTTTGGATTGCGCTGGCGGAATTTTGATTGCCGTGAGGCGGCCCGGTGATTAGAAAATCCTATTGATGCATTTAAAATCCTGCCAATCCGCGGTTATGAATAAAACGGCATTCTACGGTATTTTGCTCGGTTTGATTGTGCCGGTAACGGCCTATTTTATTATGCGCTTTTTGCCGCCGGCAAACGTGCTGCCACACCGGCTTTTTTATGACGATGTGCAAACAACCGTAAAAAAAGGCAAGGAAAGCACCGACACGATCTGGAGCAAAGTGCCCGACTTTACGCTGACAAACCAAATGGGCCAGGCGGTGTCGTGGAAGGATATGGAAGGAAAGATTGTGGTAGTGGATTTTATCTTCACCCGCTGTCCGCAGATTTGCCCGCGAATGACGCAAAACATGAAGCGCCTGCAGGAGACGGTGAAAAATAACAACCGTGCCGGCTCCCGCGAACCGGATTTTATTCAGTTCCTTTCCATTACGGTAGATCCGAAGCATGATAGTGTGGCGCAACTGAAAAAATACGCCGACCGTTACCAGATCAACCCGCAAAACTGGTGGTTGCTCACGGGCACCAAAGAGGAGATTTACAGCCTGGCACTAAACGGCATGAAGCTGGGCATCACCGACACAGAAATTGACACTGCTTTTATCCATCCGCAAAAATTTGTATTGATTGATAAAGACCGGGTGATTCGTGCCCGCAAAGACGAATTCGGCAATCCGCAGTTGTACAACGGCCTCGACTCAAATGACGTAAAAGACCTGGCCGAAGACATTATTCTGCTGACGCTGGAAAAAGATAAAAAGAAGAAATTTTTCCTGGCCGATAAACTCCCGCTGATCGGTATTGTTCTGGTAATAGCCGCTGCCGGCGTTGTTGTATTGATGTTTGTTCTCCGTCCAAAAAAGATCGCATGACTTTTCGCCTGCCCAAAAACGACAAGAAAGCCCGCCTGTTGATTCTTAGCTTTTCGGCTATTGTTTTTATTGCCGTCACGGCGCTCGAACGCATCACCCTTCAGGTTGATCTTGGTTTTGATCCGCACGTCTTTGCCTTTGCCAGCGCCGCTATCAATTCGTTTGTTGCGGTGTTGCTCGTGGCCGGCCTGGCCGCTGCCAAAAGCAGGGCCTATACCGCCCACCGCAATGTAATGCTGGCAGCCATTATTCTTTCGGTGCTCTTCCTCTTGTGTTACATCGCTCACCACCTGTTTTCAGGATCTACACTCTACGGCGATTTGGACAAAAACGGCCTGGTGGACGAAAGCGAAACAGCAGCGGCCGGCGGTATGCGCCTCGTCTATCGCATTTTGCTCAGCACCCACATTTTACTGGCCGGCATTTCGCTTCCCTTCATTCTTTTTTCGGCCTACCGGGCACTGATAAACGAAAATGCAGCACACCGGAAAATTGCCAAAATCACCTGGCCCATGTGGTTTTATGTGGCGGTGACGGGCCCCATCATTTTTTGGATGATCAGCCGCTATTATTAACCGCTGCTTTTCCCGATCAATCCCTTTGCCATTTCCTCACCAGTGAAAGGGCTATCGGTTTTATGCCCTTTTTTGCGCTGCCGGCGGCTTTTCTGCTTTGTCCCGAAGCCGGTTACTACTTGTTATTCTAAACCGATCTGCCTAAATTAGATACCCCAACCTCCTCTCCCTTTGTAAACGAATCATTTGCGCAATTAAGAAAGCGGCGATGCAGCAGCCGGTGGTGGTGACCACCGGATGAACATGCCATCGCTTCCGACAGGTAAGCAAACCATAAAAACAACGCGTATGCCCGTTAACCCCGCAGCAGGCCGCAAAAAAATCTTTATTAGCTATCGCCCTGCCGAAAATGAAAAAGAAACCGGTGAACTGATTGAATTGCTGGAAGAGAAGTTTGACAAAAGCCGGATTGTTCAACCGTCAAAAGCGGCGGCAGGCGAAAGCGCAGAGCCCCTGACGCTGCAGGCCGACTTGGCCGATGCGTCGGTAGTGGTGGCGCTGATTGATCCGGCCTGGCCGGGCGGCACAAGCAATGGTGCCCTGCAGATCAACAACAGCGGTGATCCTGTGTATCAACAGGTGGCTGCGGCACTAAAGCAAAACATTCCGGTGGTAACGGTGCTGGTGAACGACGGTGCGCTGCCTTCCAACGGCGGCCTACCCGAAGAACTGCAGCCGTTGCACAAGTTGCCGGCCTTTCGCATCCGCAAAGGCAAAATGAGTTACGATGCACAAAAGCTGCACGATTACCTGCAACGCATGCACCCGCCGGAACCTGCAAACAAGGCTTCTGCCGGCAAGCTGGCCCTGATCAACAAGGCCCGCAGCGTCATTCGCGGCGACCGTTCGCTCCGCAGCGACGAACTAAAAAAACTCTACAGGGAGTTGGAAAAGAAAGACCAGTTTGCCTACGCTACCGAAGTGCTGCTGCGCAAAATGTCGCTCGACGAATCGGAAGGGGTGATGATTCAGCCAGAAGAGTTTCAAAAGCTGGCCAGGTTTATTTATAAAGACCATTCACTGCCTTCGTCTTTCAAGTTCGACAGGGCGTTAAAAGAGCTCAAGACCCGCAATGGTCTGATGACTTCGCAAAGCTGCGAGACCCTGGGTTTGGCCGGTGCTATCTACAAACGCAAATGGCAATACGACCACCAGTTCCGTAACCTTTCCCTGTCGTGCCACTACTACCAAAAAGGATATGAGTATTGGCAGAAATACATTTCCGGCGGCAACGACCTGCTGCAGTTTCATGAACAGAACGACCAGGGATTTACTGCCATTAACTACGCCTACATGAACGAGCTGATGTCCGTAGACAGGCTGGAGGAGAACGGACGCATCACCGGTGTTACCGACAGCATCTACAACAATTTTGCAGAAGCAAAAAAAACAAGGCAATACATTCTATCTCAATTTGTAGATGCGACCGACAGCAGTGGCACGAGCCTCAACAACGAAGGCTACCCGGATTGGGTGATCGCCACCGTTGCAGAAGCGTATTTCGGCCTGCGGCAATACCGCCAGGCTTGTCATTTCATTCAGCGCTATGTGGCCCTGCACGAAACACAGCCCTGGCAGGTTCGCACCTTTCATCAACAGCTTTTTTCACTATCCTATTTGCAGCAGTTTCAGCAACGGTTTGTGGCCGACGAAAGTAAACTGTCCGGCGTGGATCGGCTGGCGGCCCTGCTGCCGGAAGTGGATAGGGAGCAAATTGAAGTTTGCCTGCTGGCATTCGATCCTAAAAAACAAACCACCACCAAACCTGTTGTGCAGGAGGCGCCGCGGAAAAGCGGCAAGATGGGCCTTGCCCTGTCAGGCGGCGGCTTCAGAGCTTCCCTCTTCCATATTGGTGTGCTGGCTGCGCTGGCTGAAAAAGACGAGCTGCGCCATGTGGAGGTGCTCTCCTGCGTGTCGGGTGGCTCTATCATCGGTGCGTTTTACTACCTGAAGCTAAAAGAGCTGTTGGAGTCAAAAGCCGATGACGATATTTTGCGGCGCGACTACGTAGACCTGGTAAAGGAGATAGAAGTGGCATTTCTGGAAGGCGTGCAGCATAACCTGCGCATGCACCTGTTCAGTAACCTGAAGGCAAACTTCCGGATGTTGTACGATGAGCATTATTCCCGTACTCATCGCCTTGGCGAGTTGTACGAAAAATATCTTTACCGTCCGCTGCTGGAGCGAAGCAGCAACGAAGCCTTCAAAAAAATACTGCGCAATGGCGATGGGCATATTTACATGAACGACCTGTTCATACGCCCGAAAGATGACCCCGATAATTTTGTGCCGGCCAACGACAATTGGCGCCGTAAGGCCAAAGTGCCGCAACTGGTACTGAACGCTACCACCGTGAACACTGGCCACAACTGGCAGTTTACCGCCTCGTGGATGGGAGAGCCGCCTGGCACCATCCTGGCCGACATTGACGTGAAGCCACGCCTGCGGAGGATGTATTACGACGAAGCGCCGGAACGGTACCGCCGTTTCCGGTTAGGGTTTGCCGTAGGCGCCTCGTCTTGTGTGCCGGTTATGTTCAAGCCCATGCCGCTGCCCGACCTGTATCCCGGCATCGACCTGCAGTTGATCGACGGCGGCTTGCACGATAACCAGGGGATTGCTTCGCTGCTGGAGCAGGAGTGTAGCAGCCTGTTTATTTCCGATGCCAGTGGCCAGTTGCCGCTCAACAGCGGCTCTGCCAAAGGCGAGGTGTCGCTGTTTTACCGGTCGGACAATATTCTGCAGGAGCGCCTGCGGGAGCTGCAATTCCAGGACATCCGCGAACGAAGCAGCACTACCCAGGTCAACCGGCTGGCAACGGTCCACCTCAAGAACTGCCTGCAGCAAAGCCCCGTCAACTGGAAGTATTGCGTTGATCCGCCACGAAGCATTATGTACACCAACATGGCGCAAGACGAAAACCACCTGACAGATTATGGCGTACTGCGTAGTGTGCAAACTCAGCTTTCAGAAATACGTACCGACCTGGATTCGTTTTCCGATGCCGAAGCCTGGGCGCTGATGTATAGTGGCTATGTACAAACCAAATACGAATGGGGGCGCCAAAATGCGGAAAATTCAGAGGAGCACCGGGCCGAAGACTGGCAGTTTCTGCGCATAAAAGACCATATGACCCAACCTGCCAAAGCGGCCACCATCAGCCGGCAACTGGGCGAAGCCAAACGGCTGGCCCTGAAAGTTTTTCACCTGAGCACCCGGGTGCGCATGATAGCGCTGGTGCTGGCGGCAATTTTAGTGGCGGGCCTGGTTTACCTTGTTGCCACCGAATGGAACAGCACATTGCAGGTGGTGACGGTGAAGTTTCTGATCGTGACCATCATCCTTTTTCTGCTCGGCAAAGTGTCGAGCTACTTCACTTTAGCGCTGAACATGAAAGCGCTGATACGGCGCTACGTGATTATGACCGGTGCGGCAATCGTAGGCTTTATCGTCAGCAATGTTTACCTGAAGTGGCTGAATCCGGAATACAACCGGTTGGGAAAGCTGAAAGAGGAAAAAGAAAATGAGCGCCGGTAAATAGCCTCGCAAAGTTAATTTGTGTATGGTGAGGGGATGGTTGAAGTAATGCGGAAATTTGTTGCGGTCGGCTGAAGGTCATTGCCGGTATCTGCTATCTTTTTTGGTAGGATGCCATATTGATGAAATGGGTTAACAGTAAGAAAGCAAAAACAGCCGCACCAATTAGGCTTAGCTTTTTCTTTCTCCTTATTATGGAGGTAAAAGTAAAGAGCGTGGCAGCCAGAAAAGCGAGGCCATTTGTTAGCGTATATTTCCGATAGATAGCTTCGGACCGGTAGTACCAGGGAGTTTCATTGACGTATCCAAAAGGGTGGGCATCGCCCTGACCCCCAATGGCGACGCTGTAAAATTCTGACAATTCCATAAGGCAGAAAAGCACTCCAAAAAGCAAAAACAACAGGCAGAAGATCCAATGGACCTTTGTTTCAATCAAGTTTGTATTACCCGGGGGTTGGCTCATAAACGGCTACTAACGTAATCATTTGCTGCCGCCGTACAAAAAACAATCACCAGTGTCCATTTTCAAACGGCCTGCGGCATCGAAAGACAGTTCTTTTTCAAAAATGGCTCGCTGCCTAAACTCTTCACCAGTCTATTCTTTCCGCCGCTCTGTCTTAGGCGTAATAGGTTGGAAATGTGTATAATTCTACTATCTTAGGCCCACCAAAATGCTAACTATGCTTCGTGAGTTTGTTCGTTGGTTTTTGCAGTTGGAAGGCTTTGAGCTCATCTTGTGGTGCATTGCACTGCTTTTCTCCCTTCTTTTTCTCATACAAACCGTCATTTCGTTTTTTATCGGCGGTGCCGATGGTGATATTGATGACATGGGTCACGACGGGCATGCCGATGCCACGGAGTTTTTTACCATTCGCAACATGATCGCCTTCTTCACCATGTTTGGCTGGTCCGGACTGGCTGCCTACAAAAGCGGTATTCCCAATGCCTGGGTTATTGTCATTGCCGTAGCATCGGGTGTGCTGATGGTGGCGCTGCTGTATATCATTATGAAAAACGCCAACAAGCTTCGCCAAAGCGGTACGCTGCAAATGCAGAATGCAGTCAGCAAAATTGGCGAAACCTATCTGCGCATACCTGCCCGGCGCAACGGTGTGGGCAAGGTGCAAATTCAGGTGCAGGGCCGCCTGGTGGAGCTGGAAGCCATGACCGACGATGGCGAAGACATTGCCACCGGCAAACCTATCCGCGTTGTCAGCACACTGAACGAACGCATTCTCCTGGTCACTTCTCAACTCAATTAATCAATCTTCAATTAAAATTTTAGAACATGACGGGTTATTTATTGGTCGTCGTCGCGGTAGCGGTGGTTTTTGTATTTGTGCTGGTAATGTCGCTGTTCAGCCGGTACAAGCGTTGTCCATCAGACAAGGTGCTGGTGGTGTATGGCAGAGTGGGCAAAGGTTCGGAAGGTAACCTGAGCGCCAAATGTATCCATGGCGGTGCGGCTTTTATCTGGCCCATCATCCAGGATTATTCGTTTATGGACCTGACGCCAATGTCCATTGAAGTAAACCTGACCAAAGCATTGAGTAAGCAAAATATCAGGGTAGATGTGCCCTCTAAATTCACCGTTGGTATTTCCACCGAACCGGGTATTATGGAAAACGCCGCCGAGCGTTTGCTGGGCCTGAAGCCGCAGGACATCCATGCCCTCGCCAATGACATTATCCTGGGCCAAATGCGCCTGGTAGTGGCCATGATGGACATTGAGGAGATCAACAACAATCGCGATAAGTTTTTGACAAATGTGGCATCTAATGTAGAAGCTGAATTGAAGAAGATCGGACTGAAGCTGATCAACGTCAACATCACCGACATTAAAGACGAAAGCGGCTACATTGAGGCACTGGGCAAAGAAGCGGCCGCCAAAGCCATCAACGAAGCCAAGAAGAGTGTGGCCGAGCAAGACAAGATTGGTGAAACCGGTAAGGCTGCTGCCGAACGGGAGAAAGATGTGATCATTCAGCAAACGCAAAAAGAACGCGACGTAAAGATTGCCGAAACGCAACGTGACCGCGACTCGCAAATTGCCGTGGCGGAGAAAGACAAGGAAATCATCATTGCCTCGGCGGTACGCGACGAACAGATTGGTAAGGTAGAAGCCGAACGGGATACCCGTATTAAAACAGCCGAGGCCAATGCCATTGCCGTACAGGGCGAAAACCAGTCGAAGATTCGTATTGCCGCTTCCGAAGCCGAAAGAAGGGAAAGGGAAGCGGAAGCTATGAAGCGGGCCACGGCGGCCGAAAAAGTGCAGGCGGCCCAAGCCCTGGAAGAAGCTTACACGGCAGAACGCAAGGCCGAAGAAGCCCGTGCCGACCGGGACAGGGCATCGCAAAACGCCAACATTGTGGTAAGCGCCGAAATTGAAAAGCAAAAAGCGATTATTGAAGCGCAGGCCGAAGCCGAACGCATTCGCGAAAGGGCCAAAGGCGAA
Source organism: uncultured Flavisolibacter sp. (assembly GCA_965365435.1). GTDB lineage: Bacteria > Bacteroidota > Bacteroidia > Chitinophagales > Chitinophagaceae > Flavisolibacter. The sequence continues at coordinate 9,412 of CBDUBQ010000004.1, read as the reverse complement.
GCCGATGCCATTTTTGCCAAAATGGAAGCCGAAGCAAAAGGCATGTACGAGATCCTGACGAAGCAGGCCGAAGGCCTGGACCGCATTGTAAAAGCGGCCGGCAACAGCCCGAAAGATGCGGTACTGCTGCTTATTTCCGACAAACTTCCGGAGTTGGTGAGGATGCAAACAGATGCCATCAAGAACATTAAAATAGATAAAGTAACCGTGTGGGAGAATGGGCAGTCGAATGCCGAAGGCAAAAACTCTACGGCCAATTTTGTGTCGGGCCTGTACAAAGCCGTACCGCCGTTAAAAGATATCTTTGACATGGCTGGTATGGATCTGCCGCAGTACCTGGGCAAAGATTCGAAGCCAAAGGATGACACAAAACCAACGCAGCCGCCGGTGGAGTTGTTGGGATAAACAGTTGAACTATAAAAAAGCCCAGTTTGCTATGGCACACCGGGCTTTTTTATGCAGCCCATTAGGCGGGTGAACGCCTGCATCGCTAAAAACTCAATCTTTCTTTTTTATCTGTAATTCTTCCCAGGGCGTGGTGCCGTCTTTTTCGCGGGTGAAAACGAAAGCCTCATCTTCCTGCAAAATAATTTCGGCCGTGGTATAGATGATATTACCGTCCAGCAGATGTCCGCCGATGGTTTGGCCGGTGCTGTCGCTGATACTGATATGGATGTGCGAGCCGTACGGCGAAACTGTTCCCGCCAGGCTTACAATTTCAAAATGTCCCTGACCGCTGGTGCCCTGGGGCTGGTTGGCAAAGCGAAGATTGTAGTGGGTTAAGCTGCCCGCACAAGTAACAACCCAGCCGGCTTCCATCTTGTTTTGGCGGACATAACTTTCGATCTCTTTTTTCAAATCGGCGCCGGGCTTTAATCGAAGCGGATGTGTTTTAATCATTTTGGATTGACAGGCAGTAAAAAGTAATAAAAGGGCAAAAAGAAGTTTTCCCACGCTGCAAACCTAAAAAGAAGATGTGGTTCCATGGCACCAAAATTCTCTGCCATTTTCCGTAAATTCAGGATATCCTTCAAAAACCACGTGTACGAAACAGAACCGTTGTTTTTCTTAAAATCAAAATCATATAACATGAAAACCTTACAGTGTTCTGATGCAGGGTTCGATTGCAAAGCCGTTGTCAGAGGCAACACCGATGAAGAAATTTTGCAGCAAGCGGCTGTCCACGCCAAAGAAGTACATCAGGTGGATGTAACACCGGAAATGGCGGCACAAATAAAAAGTCTGATAAAAGAAGAAGACCCGGCGGCGTAAACAAAAATCAAACAAAAAGCCAGGCAATCACCTGCGCCAAGGCACCAAGTGCCAGCCCCGCGTAAATGTCAAAGGGCCGGTGATCGTTCAGTACCAGCCGGGCCGTGCAAACAAGGCCAGCCAATAACAGGCCAACCGACAAATAAGGCCCAAAATTGGTGTTGCTGCCCAGCGAAAGGATAACCAGCAATGCTACCACCACACCCATCGAAAGGGCATGCATGCTGACCTTAAAAAAAGAATTGACGAAGGCGCCAAAGCAAATGGAAAGGAAAGCGCCAAAGCTGAACATCACCGCTTCTTTCGGGAAAGATTGTTTCCGGAACACATACCACACCCAGAAATAAAAGATCATAACGGCGATGTAGGGAATAATGCGGTCGCGTTGGGTTTTAAGGTAAATGCTTTGAATAAAGCCAACGCCTTTGGCAATTAGCACCGTTACCAGCGGCAGCAGCGTATAGTTGACAAAAAACTGGATCAGCAACAGGGTTTGCCGCCATTCATCAAGACCGGAAAACAGGCGCAGCTCTTTAATAAAAAACCAGCCCATGTACACCGGAATAAATAGCGGATGGAAAACGTAGGAAAGAACCTTGGCGGCAATACGGATGGCGGGATGAAAGGAAATTTCGCTCCCGGCCTGTGTTTCATTCATGGTGCAAAGATAGGGAGGGCGGCCCCCTGCTGCTGCCCGTGGGGGGAGTGAGCCACGCGGCCCTTCCCGGCATCCTACCCCCAAACCCCCTGTAGGGGGCTTGCCGGCACACAGCCCCTGCTTTTCGACAATAGTTTTGTAAGTAAGCTGGTTGATAACGTAAAGACTGGTGCCTTGTCATCCCGAGGTACGAGGGCTGTGGGTTGTGTTGTAGGGAATGATGGTGAGGTATCGTACTGATTGTTATTATTCTTTTAGTCCAGTCCAAAGATGCCTCCTTCCTCGGCCTGACAAGCAAGAGGCTGTGTGATAGCAGGCAGGATGTGATATGAGCAGGCAATCGCCTTTCCTTCGCTGCGGCCTCCCTGCGTCTCTGCGTGAAACTATTTGGAAAAGGGCTCCCAACTTGTCTTTCTTCTATGTGAAACCCTATGTCCCTATGTGCCTATGTGGTAAAAAAACACCACCGCTTTCGGCATCAAACCCAATCGGCAAACACTCCGCACAATGCCCAGCAGAATTCCCAGCCGTACAAGAGTGCGACGCAACGGAAGCCCCATCTATATTCTGTCGCCGGTAACCAAAAGAAAAAGCTTCCACCAGAAAACGGATGAAAGCTTTCAATTGTATCGTCGCAAAGCGAGGACTACGCCTGGTTTACTTCCCCACCGGGGGAGCCGGAGGGGGCCGCCCTTACAAAAAATCCATCAACTCTTTTAAATGATAAACTGTGTAAGTCGGCTCTATGTCCTGCTCCTTGCGGCTGTAATTGACATGGACGGCATCCATGCCCACGTTCAGCGCACCGGCTACATCCACATCAAGCGCATCGCCAATCATCAGGCTTTCGCTGACAGCCGCTCCGGTTTTGTTGAGGGCAAATTCAAAAATTTCTTTTTGCGGCTTCAGGCTGTTGCTGCATTCCGACGTGACCACCACTTTAAAATACGGCGCCAGGCCCGAGTTCCGCAGTTTGTTGTGCTGCACTTCTTCAAAACCATTGGTGATCAGGTGAAGGCGATAACCTTTTGCCTGCAGGTAATCCAGCACCTCAAGGGTGTCGGGGAAAAGCAAATTGCGGGTAGGCAACAGTTGCAGAAACAGCTCGTTCATCTGCATGGCCAGCTCGCTGTCGTCAACATTAAAATCAAGGAGGCAAAGCCACATGCGCTTCAGCCGGAGTTCGTCCTGCTTTATTTGCCCGTTGCGGTAATCGGCCCACAGCCGTTCGTTATGAACGAGGTAATTCCGGTAAAAACGATCAAAATCATGAATGCCTTTTTCCGGCAGCTTCATGTCAAGGTGCAAATGTTCCAGCGTCATGCGGGCATTGGTGTCAAAATCCCAAAGGGTATGATCAAGGTCGAAAAACAAGTGCCGGTATTTCATGTTGCCGGAGGTAGATTTGTAAAACTCCAAAAGTAGGATACGATATGAATGCTGTTATTACCGGTGCGTCCCGTGGAATAGGAAAAGCGGTTGCCCAAATCTTTGCCCTGCATGGCTACAATCTTTTTTTATGCTCGAAAAATGAAAGCCACCTGCTGCAAACTATCGAAGAATTAAAAACAAATTTTCCGGCAGTTGGCATTGACGGGAAGGCCATAGACCTGGGCGACAAAAACGGGGCACGGCTATTTGGCGAGTGGGTAGTAGGCATGGCCGATTCGGTGGATGTGCTGGTGAACAACACAGGTACGTTTATCCAGGGCAATGTATCGGACGAGCCCGACGGCGCATTGGAAACAATGCTTTCGGTTAATCTGTATAGCGCCTATCATACTACCCGAACCATTCTACCCAAAATGCTGGCGCAAAGGAGCGGGCATATTTTTACCATTTGTTCTATTGCCAGCCTGGCCGCCTATCCCGGTGGCGGAGCCTATGGCATCAGCAAATACGCCCTGCTGGGTTTTACCCGCAACCTGCGGGCCGAGTTGAAAGACAAAGGCATAAAAGTAACTGCCGTAATTCCCGGCGCCGTGTACACCGATTCGTGGAAAGGCAGCGGCGTAGCCGAAAGCCGCATCATGGAAACCGAAGACCTTGCTAAAATGATTTACTCCGCCACTCAGTTATCATCACAAGCCGTTGTAGAAGATATTGTACTTCGTCCACAATTGGGTGATCTGTGAGTGCAATTGGCAATAGACAATGAGCAATGTCTAACCGGCATGCATTCTTTTCCTTTGCTGTTTGCCAATTGCCCATTGTCTATTGAAACAATGGGCTGCTTTTTGTAGTCTATTTCCAAACATTTTTTTATGGGAACCAACAACAAACCTTCTATGAATCAGCAGGACCATCCGCACAGCGAAGGGCAGCAGAACAATACGACTCCGCAAGTGCAGGGAACCGGTGAGCGGGTGAGTGAGAACAACACACAGCAAATGAGTGATAGGCTGAATGAAAGCGAGGAGCAAAGAGCCGGCGGTTCGCCTGATCAGCAGCAGGACGAGGACGTGCAGCAGCCGTAGCGGCCCATCTCCGACCCGTCCCGGTGGGAAGGGCCACCAACAGCACAGCCCAGTCCCCCTCCGGCTTCCCCGGTGGGGGAGAGAGCCACCGCACAGACCCTCACTTACCAGCCATGTTCTTTTATTATACTGGTTGTCAAAATGCGGAGTGGCGGTTTGAGATTTGAGGGGTTTTTCTCTCGTTGCGTTTCCGCTGCCTCGCTTGGCCGCTGCGAGAAAAAAAGCCTGATACCGTTACAGAATGAAGCGAGGCGGCAACGGAGGTTCGGCGTCACAACGCAAGTTGTATTCCGTTGCCAGTGACACTACAAAAAAGCCCCGGCCATATACATGGCCGGGGCTTTTTTGTAATGTTTCGAACCTTATTTCCTCAGAAAAATTTCTGCCTACTGCTTCACTGTCTTCATTTCTTCCAGCTTCTTTTTTTCCGCTTCAATCGTCAGCTTTTGCGCTTCCTGTGCCTCCTTGTTTTTGCGAAGGTCTTCCTGCAGCTTGGCAATCTTGCGATTCATGTCGCTTTCGTCGTTCACCAGGTCGGATAGTTTTTTTTCCGCTTTTTTTACGGTTTCTTCTTGTGTCTGCACATCCAGGGTATGCTTATACGTAGCCGTTTCGGTAGTAAAACCATTGAGGAAAGTTTGCGCCGCTGCATAGGTGGCAGCATCGGTGGTTTCGGTAATAAAATTTTCGCCGCCCTTGCTGGTGAGCAGGTACATCACCGACTGGTTGTCTTTTTTGCTGCCCCGGCGATCCACCTTAAAATACAAGTCCACCACCTGCGGCGTTTCGCCCTTCAGCACTACGCCTTTGTAGGCATAAAAGCCGTTTACCTTGTTCTGCTTCCAAAACAGCGAACCCTTGGTTTCGGGCTGAAAGCCGATTTCTTTCAGCTTGGTGAGGATAGTGCCTTCGGCCACCTCCTGGCTGTAAGGCAGGTAGAGCATCAGGCCCTGCCGCGATGTTTTATCGTATTGGATAGCTGTACTGACCGATTGTGCGGAGGCCGCAAAACAACCGGCAAGCAGCAGGAAAGAAAAAATTGTTTTCATCTGTTATTATTTAAGTTCAAAGATAACCTTGCGGCTGGTTGCTACATACGAAAGAGATGCTGAGGCAGATGCGGCCGCTTAGAAACATTAACGAAGGAAAATGCAGTGCGGCAAACCGACAATCAGGTCGGCGTCCCGGTTGTTTTACCCCGGTGCCGGTGGCCGCTGTGCGAAATTACCTGCCGGGTAAATCTGCGTTTTGGTTGTGGCAAAAGCGTATTGGCAGGAAAGCGGCCCACACTCCATCCCATTTTTGAGGGGCAAAGGTTCTGCGGTTATCTTTGCGCATGTTCAAAAACACCCTTTTCAAAGCGCTGGAAGCAGCCGGCACCCGCATCCGGAGTTTCGACGAATCGGACTTCCAGGTTTCCAATAAAGAAGGCATCAACAACCTGGTGACCGAAGTGGACCATGCAGCCGAAGAAACCATCATTGCCACCATCAAAGAAAGTTTTCCCGAACACCAGATCCTGAGCGAAGAATGCGGCGAGCTGATTCAGGATTCGGCCTATAAATGGATTATTGACCCCATTGACGGCACGGTCAACTTCGCCCACCGCATCCCGCTTTGCTGCGTATCCATTGGCCTGGAGCAGGATGGTAAAATGATCCTTGGTGGTGTGTTTAATCCTTTTTTAAACGAACTGTTCATAGCCGAACGCGGCCAGGGCGCCACGCTCAATGGCAAGCCGATATCGGTTAGCAAAAAAACGGGTGTTGCCAGCGCCTGCCTGGTGACAGGGTTTCCCTACACTTACCTCGATGAGCCAAACGGCCCGCTGGAAGTGTTCGACCGCTTTATCCGCAAGGGTGTGCCGGTACGCCGCCTGGGTTCGGCCGCCATTGACCTGGCCTGGGTGGCCTGCGGTCGCTTTGATGGTTTTTTTGAACACAAGCTGCAAGCCTGGGACAGCGCCGCCGGCTTTTTGCTGGTGGAGGAAGCGGGTGGAAAAGTGACGCAGTTTGATGGAACGTATTACAATCCGTACAAGCCCGGCATTATTGCCAGCAACGGCGTTATTCACGACGAGCTGCTGCAATGGGTAAAAGGAAATATTCCGCAACAATCCTAACTTTTAACTTATGAGCGAACGAACGGAAGTCTCCTCGTTAGGAGAGTTTGGACTGATTGAGCATCTGACCAAAAACATAGAAATACACAATGCTTCCAGCATCCTTGGTGTAGGCGACGATGCGGCCGTCATTGACCACTTTGGCAAACAAACCGTTATTACCAACGACCTGCTGATCGAGGGTGTGCACTTCGACCTGATGTACACGCCGCTGAAGCATCTTGGCTACAAAACCGTGGCGGTAAATGTGAGTGATCTCTGCGCCATGAATGCTACGCCCACGCAGATCATCCTCGGCCTGGGCTTTAGCAACCGGTTCAGCGTAGAGGCGCTGGATGAGTTTTACGAAGGCGTGTATGCTGCCTGCAGCCAGTATAAAGTGGACCTGATTGGCGGCGACACCACCTCGTCGCAAAAAGGGTTTATTATTTCCTGCACCGCTATTGGAGAGGTGGCGCCGGACAAATTTGTAACCCGCAAAGGTGCCGGCAAGGGTGAGCTGCTTTGTGTGACCGGTGACCTTGGCGCCGCCTACCTGGGTTTGGTATTGCTGGAAAGAGAAAAAAAGATTTTTTTGGAAAATCCCGGCGTGCAGCCCGACCTGGAAGGCGAAAAGCATATTGTGGGCCGCATTCTGAAGCCTGAGGCGAGAACCGATGTCGTTGAATTTTTCAACAGTCGTAACATTGCTCCTACCAGCATGATTGATGTAAGCGATGGCCTTAGCTCGGAGATCCTCCACCTTTGCAAACAAAGCGGTGTGGGCTGTGTGCTGTACGAAGAAAAGCTGCCGATTGCCGAAGAAACAAAGCTGGCCGCTTTTAAGTTCAACCTCGATCCTACCGCCTGTGCCCTGAGCGGCGGCGAAGATTACGAGCTGCTGTTTACCATCAAACAAGACGACTACGAAAACATTGCGGCCAACACCGACATCAGCGTGATTGGCTACATCACCGACGCCGAAGCCGGTGCCCATATTATTACCAAAGGCGGCAGTAAGCATCCCATCACCGCCCAGGGGTGGAATGCCTTCAAAGGAGCATGAGGAGCATGAGAGATACGGTGTTGCTATTAACGATGGCCCTGCTGCTGGGTAGTTGCGCTGTGAGCCGGTACAATCCGGCCCGTAAATTTTCGGCGCAGCAACTGCAGCAGGACTACACCATCTTTCGCGAAAGCCTGCAGGAAGCACACCCCGGTCTTTATTGGTACACGCCCAAAGACAGCATGGACTATTATTTTGATGTGGGCCGCAGCCGGTTAAATGACTCGCTGACCGAGCCGCAGTTCCGCACCGTGCTGGCTTATGTCATTGCAAAGATTCGTTGCGGCCATACCTCGGTACGCCCTTCAAAGGCCGCCGCGGCCGCTTCTTTTCAAAACTCCCTGTTTCCGCTTTATGTAAAAGCCTGGCCTGATACAGTGGTGGTTACCGCCAACCTCAACCGCCGCGATTCGGCCGTTTACCGAGGCGTGATCCTGAAAAAGATGGACAACCGGCCGGTACAGCAAATCGTTGACTCTCTTTTTTCTTTTTTGCCGGCCGATGGCTACAATCAAACACACAAGTACCAAACCCTGAGCAATGGCGGCACCTTCCGCAACCTGTATGCCGCAGCTTTTGGCCTGAAGGCAAGGATACCGGTGGAATATATTGATACTACCGGGCGGCTTCGCACCGCCCTGCTTTCGCTGTTTAATCCACGGGCCGACTCGCCACGGGTAAGCCGCCCGGCGCCAAAGCCGCCGTCTCGCAAAGAACGGCGGCAGTTTGAGCTGGAGGCTATGCGCAACCTGCAAATTGACACGGCCTTAGGTACGGCTTTTCTGGAAGTAAACAGTTTTGGCAAAGGCTATAAGCTGCGAAGTTTTTTCCGTCGCTCTTTCCGCGAAATCAGCGAAAAAAAAATTCCAAACCTGGTGGTGGACCTTCGGGGCAATGGCGGCGGCAACGTAGTGCTGTCGAACCTGCTGACAAAATACATTGCCGACAAACCATTTGTGATTGCCGATTCGCTCTATGCGCTGAAACGGGGCAGCCAGTACGGCCGCTACCGCAACGGCCGCTTTTTCAACTGGCTTTTTCTGCGGTTTCTTACCAAAAAGAAGGCAGACGGCTATTACCACTTTAGTTTGTACGAGGGCAAAAAATTCAAGCCCAAAACAAAAAATAACTTCAACGGCACGACGTATATTCTTACCGGCGGTAACACCTTTTCGGCAGCCACGCTGGTGACTAAATCATTGAGGCAGCAGGACGATGTGATAGTGGTGGGCGAAGAAACAGGTGGCGGCGCCTACGGCAACACGGCCTGGCTGATACCCGATGTAACGCTGCCCAATACAAAAGTGCGTTTCCGGCTGCCGCTTTTCCGCCTGGTGATAGATAAAGCCGAAGTAAAAGGTGGCGGCGTGGCGCCGGAAGTGCCGGCCCTGCCAACGGTGGAAGCCATTCGGAAGAGCGTTGATTACAAAACGGAAAAAGTAAAAGAGCTGATCATTGAAACTCCGAGGAAGAATCAATAATACACTGTTAGGAAGCGAAATTTTTTCTTTGGACCATTTGCTATTTGTGTAGATTTTATTTTCTTTATGGCACGCCAAAACGGAACTGCCATGAGAAGATGCTTTTTCTTTGCGCTTTTTGCCTTCCTGTCTTTTTTCTCCTGCCGTAAATCGGCTGAACCGGTAGCAGAATCGCTAGCCACCGCAACTCACCAAGACCGTTTTTTTGACCTTGCGCCGGGTGCACCACCACAGGTGAAAGCCATTATGGATGCGGTGAAAAAGCAAAACGACCGCCTCAATTTTCTTTCTTCTCTAAAACAAAAAGGGATCAGTAACATTTTTTGGGGGATTGGGGTTTTGTTGTTGTCTTTGGGG
>CBDUBQ010000003.1:0-203962 GCA_965365435.1 uncultured Flavisolibacter sp. | reverse complement strand
TCACCCGGCCCGAAAAAGAAAAAGACCGCATTGACCACATGCGCACCATCCGGGCACAAACCGGCAATGTGTTTCTGGCCTGCAAAGACCTGAAAGAACTGGACGATGTTTTTAACCATTGGAAGGCGCATCAGAACGCCACCTACTCCTTCACGGCCGACGATGGCGTAACCCATGCCATTTGGGTGGTAGATGCTGCCGCCACTATTGATATCATTACCCATTTGTTTAAAGAAAAAGTACCGGCTACCTACATTGCCGACGGCCATCACCGGGCGGCATCGGCAGCCAAAGTGAGCAAAGACCTGCCCGACAGTGAGGATGCCCGGTTTTTTCTCACCACTATCTTTCCGGCCAATCAATTGGCCATTCTCGATTACAACCGTATTGCCAAAGACCTGAACAGCTTAAGCGAAGAGGAATTTTTGCAACGGTTGCAGGAAACGTTCGATGTCAGCCGGTCCGATGAGGCTGTGCGGCCCGAAGGCCTTCACCAGTTTGGCATGTTCCTGAACAATCAATGGTACAAGCTTAAGGCAAAAGAGGGCAGCTATCGCCAGGACCCTATTGGCGTGCTGGATGTAACCATTCTTCAGGAAGCGGTGCTCGACAATATTCTTGGCATTAAAGACCCACGGACCGACAACCGCGTTGATTTTGTTGGCGGCATCCGCGGCCTGAGCGAACTGGAAAAACGGGTGAAAGAGGGCAGCGCCGCCGTCGCCTTCAGCTTGCACCCGTTAAGCATCCAGCAACTATTCGACATTGCCGATGGCGGACAGGTAATGCCGCCGAAAAGCACCTGGTTTGAGCCGAAACTGCGCGACGGCTTGCTGACGCACCGCATCTGAAAGCAACCGTTGAATCGTTTAGAAAGTCTTAAACTCTGCGAGGCGCTGCAGGTTTTAAAGCCCTGCAACGTTTCCTTATCATTTACTTTGACAGATGAAACACCTCTTCTTTTGCTTTGCCCTGTTTTCGGCCGCGGCTTGTTTTGCACAAACGCCGCACGAAACGGCCTATAGCTTTATGCGCTCCGGCGACCACGACAACGCCATTCTGGTGCTGACGAAAGCCATTCAGTCGGAGCCATCGAGCGAACAACTGCTGCAAGACCTGGCACTGGCCTATTACTACAAGAAAGATTTTGCCCAGGCCCGTGTTTATGCCAAGCGGTTAACCGATCTCAACGACCTGGATGTAACATCGTACCAGATTGCCGGCACCGTGTACCGGGCGCTGGAAGAAACCAAAGAGGCGGAAAAAATTTACCGGCAGGCGCTGAAAAAACATCCGGCCAGCGGCGTTTTGTACAGCGAGTACGGTGAGATGCTTTGGAGCAAGAACGATGAGTCGGCCATAAAGCAATGGGAAAAGGGAATTGAAATGGCACCATCGTATGCCGGCAATTATTACCATGCGGCCACCTACTACCATTACACCAAGGACAAGATCTGGTCGCTCATCTACGGCGAAATCTTTGTCAACATGGAGTACCTGACCGAACGGGCCACCGAAGTAAAAAAGCTGCTGCTCAGTGCGTACAAGGAGAAACTGTTTTTGAACAAAGAAGCCGAGACGGGCAGAAAAAACAGCCCTTTCGCCACCGCCGTTTTTGAAACACTAATGAAGCAGGAAGGCCTCACCGGCAAAGGACTGACAATTGAAACGCTAACAATGATCCGTACCAGATTTATACTCGACTGGTTTGCCAAATATGCCGAAAAGCACCCTTACCAGCTTTTCGATTACCAGCGGCAGTTGATCCGCGAAGGCATGTTTGAAGCCTATAACCAGTGGCTGTTTGGACCGGTTGACAACCTGGCGGCATTTGACCTGTGGACAAGAACCAATGCCGACACCTATAAAAAGTTTATCGCGTTTCAGCGCAACCGGGTGTTTAAAGTGCCGGCGGGTCAGTTTTACGGTATAAAAGAAAGTTAGCGGAAAACAGCCGGGATCGGGATGATAAGAAGTTGCCCCCTTCAATACCCGGCAAAAAAATGATCATCACTAAAAAGGCCGGTTACGAATTGTAACCGGCCTTTTGCCTTCCTGGCCACTGCTATTTGCTTACTGCGTATTTACAATTGCCTTCGGCCTTTAGCATCAGGCCACGTCTTTTTGATGTTGAATCACAAAATCAATGATTTCGTCCAACGGTGTTGTTATGCGGGAGATCGCATCCTGGATATCCTCCCGGCTTACCTGGGCGGCAAACGAGGGCGTTTTTAACTTCTTTTGAATGCTTTTGACGTCCATGCCATCATAGCGTGCCGGACGGATGAGCGCTGCTGCATGAATAAAGCCCGAAAGCTCGTCGAACACATAGATCATCTTATCCATAACGCTTTCGGGCTCCACCCCAAAATGGCGTGGCCCGTGCGAGGCTATACAGCGGATGATAGCAGGATCAACGCGGCGGCGCTCGAGTTCTTCTACAATCACCCGGCAATGTTCGGTGGGATGCTTTTCCCAATCGGCATCATGCAGCAAGCCGGCCAGCCACCATTTGTGCGCTTCTTCTTCCGGTAAGTTTTCCCTTTCAATCGCCCAGGCTTTCATTACGGCGCCCACCTGCTTCATGTGCAGGCGAAGGCGGTCATTTTGGACCCATTCGTTTAAAAGTGCTGTTGCGTCTTCTGCCGACAGTACATTGCCGGCATCTTCGGGTTTGCCAAAGGTGGTTCTGCCAAGGGGTTGAATTGCGTCTGCCATACTCCTACGATCGGGGCAAGATACATTCAGTTGCGGAAACCAACCGATTGTTTTACGCAGCATGAGACGATGACTGCACCAACGGCAAAAAGACTGTGAACACAGCACCTTTATCGGGCTCTGACTGAGCGAAGATGAGGCCCCTGTGATTCTCTACAATTTTTTTGCAGAGCGAAAGCCCGATACCGTTTCCAGAGTACTGATCGCGGTTGTTCAGCCGCTGAAACACTACAAATATTTTTTGTGCAAACTCCGGCCTGAACCCAATGCCATTGTCGCTGAAGGTGATTTTGTAATGCGGGGCCGAACCCAATGCATACTGCTGCTGCTCAAGGGCCGTCGCGGCAGTGCCGGTGATGCTAATGTTCGGTGGCAGGTCGGCACGGCTAAACTTAAGCGCATTTTGCAGCAGGTTCACAAAAAGGCGGCCCAATTGAAATGGAATGCCATCCACCACCGAAAGATGCGTTTTTTGGATCAATGCCCTTTTTTCCCTGATCATCACTTCCGCATCTTCCTCCGCTTCTGCCAGCACCTGGTTAAGGTCAACGGGCCTAAACGGCGTCGCCAGATCGGAGAGTGTGGAGTAATTGATCAGGTCTGTCAGCAGCGACGACATGCGGCTGGCAGCCTGGGTAATCTTTACCAGGCTGGTTGACAGTTTGGGATCGGTTGTGCCGGCCTGCTGCATGGCCAGGTGGCCAAACACCTGAATTTTCCGAAGCGGCTCTTTCAGGTCGTGGCTCGATACGTAGGTAAACTGCTGCAGTTCGTCGTTAAGGCGCTGCAGGTCGGCTGTCCGTTCCTTTACCCGGCGCTCCAGTTCGGCTTCCATGGTTTTCCGCTCGGTAATATCGCGGCTCACCGTCGCCATAACCGAAGGCTCGCCCTTACTGTTTTGAATAAGGAAAACACTATAAATCACCCATACAGGCACCCCGGTTTTAAAATGCCGGAATCGGATCTCCACTTCGCCATACCCTTCTTTTTTTACCAGCGGAAAAAAGGTATCGGCCAGGTAGGCCCGGTCTTCCGGGTAAAAGCAATCCCAGAGGCTGGCCGTCAATCCATCGCCTTCGATACCGAGCATGGTTATACCGGCCCTGTTCACATACAATGTCTTCAGGTTCATGTCGCACATGCCAATAAAATCGCGGCTGTAATGCGACAGCGCCAGGAATTTCTCCCGCTCCTCCTCCATTGTTTTTTGCTGGGTAATGTCCTGCACAATGCCCACAATCTTAAACGGCTGCCGCTGGTCATTGAAATAAAGCTGACCAAAGATCTGCAGCCAGTTGGTGGTTCCGTCGCGGCGCAAAATCCGGCATTCGTATTCCAGCCTGCCCGTTGCCTGGGACAGTTCGTGGGCTTTTTGCCGGGCCGGCAAATCGTCGGGATGAATACGGGCCACATAGTCATACTGGGTGGCATTGGCGTCCACGTCAAACAATTCGCAGAAGCGGGGTGTGGGTATGACTTCTTTCGTCAGCACATTCACTTCGTAGGTTCCCAGTTTTGCCGATTGTACGGCCAGGCGGGCCCTTTGCTCGGCTTCTTCGATGGAGCGCCTTGCCGTTACCTGCGGGGTGATATCAAAAACAATAACAAGAATACTGCGCACCTTGCCGTCGTTGTCGAAGAGCGGCTCATACACGAAGTTTACATGCACGGTTTCCACGCGGCCGTTTCGCAGCAGTTCCACCGGCTGTTCGTTGCCATAATAGGGCTGCCCCGATTCCTGCACCTGTTTCAGCAGGGCGTCAAATCCCTGCGCCCGGGCTTCGGGCAATACATCCCAAATTGGCTGGCCCTCGAAGCGTTCCCGCTCACGGCCTACCAACAACAGGTATTGATCGTTTACAATTTCAACCCGGTAATTTTCGCTGCCAAGCAGGCAAATACCTACCGGCGCCTGCATAATCAGGTTGCGGAAGGCGGTTTCGCTTTCCTGTAGTTTGCGCTTGGTTTTTACCTGTTCGGTTACGTCTATCGCCATGTTGAGAATGCCGTAAATAGTTCCTTCGGCATCCCGCAGTGGCTTATAGCTGAAATTGAAGAAGAAGGTTTGCAAGCGGCCATCCACCACCAACTCTACCCTGTCTTCGGTGGCCTGGTACATCTGGCCTGTTGTGTACACTTGCCGCAGCAGGTCGTGAAAAGGCTGGCCCTCCAGCTCCGGCAGAGCATGCCTGACGGTTTTGCCAATGACCGATTGATCCTTGCCCCAGGTACGAATCATGGCATCGTTGGCCCATTGTATGCGCATTTCTTCACCAATGTAGATGCCTGTGGCCACCGGGGCTTCCTGTACCAGGTTTCGAAACCGCTTTTCACTGTCGTGCAGCTCTTTCCGGGCCTGCATTTCGGGCCGCAGGTCTCGCAGTGTTAGTCCTCTCGAAATCACCTGGCCGCTTGCCGGATCCCTAATCAGCATGTAGTTGCCCTGGCAGGGAATTTCTTCGCCGGTTTGCCGCTGCTTTATTTTTACCAGTCCCGACCAATGGCCTTTTTCGCCCAGCGCCGGAATGATCACCGTTTTTACAATATCGAATTGCTCCTCCGGATAAAAATCTTTGATCTGCAGCGTGGCCAGATCATCCTCTGCAGTCAAACCAACCAATACTCTTCCGGCCGGGTTTATATAGGTCATTTGGCCATCGAGGGTAGCCATTGACATATAATCGGCCGAATTTTCCACAAGCTGCTGCAGTTTTTCCTGCTGGCGGCTGGCCATTCGCTCCAGGGTAATATCCTGCACCGTGCCGGTGAATTTTTCGGGTTTGTTAAGCTCATTAAAATACGCTTTGCCCTTGGCACGAATGATATGATGCTCGCCCGTTTGGGGATGAATGACGGTATAGTCCACTTCGTATTTACCACCCGATGAAACCGAAAACGCTGCGTCAATCGCTCTTCGCACGGCAGCCCGGTCGTCGGGATGAATGACATCCACCGCTGTTTTCAGGTCAACATGCTCAGCTTTCGCCAACCCGAAAATCTCTTTGGTTTTTTCGTTGCAGCGAAAAAACATGGTTTCGGGGTCCAGGTCCCAGGTACCAAGGTCGCAGGCTTCCAGGGCCTGGTGCAATTGCAGGCGAACGGTGTTAGCCGCTTCCCGGGCCACTACCTGCCGGGTGGTTTCGTTGCAGATAGAGAGCACACCGGCGATGGTGCCGGTATCATTTTTCACGGGGTTGTAGCTGAACGTCCAATAAGCGTCTTCGAGTTTTCCGTTCCGGTAGATCGGTAGTAAGAGGTCTTCGTAAAGACGGGTGGATTTTCCTTCTTTCGCTTGTCCTACCAGCGGCTCAACGGTTTCCCATATTTCGGTCCATACCCGAAAACCCGCATCGCCCAGTGCCGACGGATGTTTGCCTTCGGCGCCCAGCAGGGGCCGGAAAGCATCATTGTAAAAGCAGGTATTTTCCTTTCCCCAAAACAAAAACATGGGAAAAGCAGAGTGAAGCATCAGGTCGAGTGTAAAACAAAGGCTTTGCGGCCAATACTTTAGTTTGCCAAGGGGCGATGCTGCCCAATTGTACTCCCGGATCAGGGATTTCATTTCACCATCCCCTTCGAGAAACGAAGGATGAGTGGCAGCCGGTATTTTCATGCGCTTAGTTGTCTGTGAAAGTAGGCGCTAATTGCCGAAGCTGGTTGTTATATTTTTGGGAACGGTGTTTGCCTTTCGCCGGAATGCCCGGCGCTACCCCGGTGGCTGCGGAAAGCCGGGCACCAAATTCCCCCCGGGATCGGTCAGTCGAAAAACAGGCTATAGCTGAAGTTGGCCGGTTGGAACATAAAAGCAAAAAAGTGGGAATCGGCACAATTTGCAGGGTTTACCTGCATCGAGATGAACAAGTTTCCAAAAATAGGGTCTGAGACCACCATCCACTAAAACAAGAATTAACACCGCCAACACGGCAGCCCACGCAACTGCCAGGAAAGCTTACCGATGCACTTCGCCCCAACCTGCTGGCCGCCTACTGCATATTCTTTTCGTTAACCTTTTCCAAAACAGGTCAAAATTTTTATTGTTTTTCAAAGACTTACAAAAGTTGCTTCTAAAATAATCGGTTCTTTCCTTGGCTTGTATAACCCTTCTCCCCTACCTTTGCGCCTCATTAAAAAATCCTGCTGCGGGGATGGCTGCAGCACAAATTTCAATCTCATGAGCAAATTACATTTTACAACAAAGCATGCGAATGCGGCTACCGTGCAACGCAACTGGTATGTTGTGGACGGTACCAATCAAACCGTAGGACGTATGTGTGCCCGTATTGCCGCTATCCTCCGCGGTAAAAACAAGGCATACTATACGCCTCACGTTGACACAGGTGATTACATTATTGTGATCAACGCCGAAAAAGCGGTACTGACCGGCAACAAAATGGACGAAAAGGTGTATGATCACTTCACCGGTTACCCCGGTGGCCGCAAAGAAGAGCTGGCCAAAGACCTGCAGAAGCGCCGTCCCGAGGTGCTGATTGAAAGAGCGGTGAAAGGCATGCTGCCGAAAAATCGCCTCGGCCGCCAGATGTACAAAAAATTATTTGTGTACGCCGGCGACAAACATCCGCACACGGCACAGCAACCTAAGGAATTAAAATTCTAAAAACCTAAGCCGTTAGCCGTTAGCTATCAGCCATTAGCTAACAGCCGACAGCTAAAAGCTAAAAGCTCCTCATAATGGAAAAACAAAAAAATAGTGTTGGTCGCCGGAAAGAAGCCGTTACACGGGTGTTCATTTCCAAAGGCTCGGGCAACATCACTGTCAATGACAAAGACTACAAACAATATTTCTCCCTGGTGTACCTGCAAAACCAGGTGGAGCGTCCGCTGAAAACCATTGAAGCCGCCGACAAGTTTGATGTAAAAATCAACGCCACCGGCGGTGGTGTAAAAGGCCAGGCCGAAGCCGCCATGCTGGGTATTGCCCGCGGATTGGTGGAAATCAACGCCGACTTCCGTCCGGCCCTGAAAGCCGCCGGCCTGCTGAAGCGTGACCCGCGTTCGGTAGAGCGTAAGAAATTCGGTAAGAAGAAAGCCCGCCGGAGCTACCAGTTCTCGAAGAGATAACAGCTACGAGCTATGAGCTGTGAGTTTTTTTTGCTCATGGCTCAAAGCTCACGGCTTAACAAAAACATTCAACTACTTTAATAAACTACAAATGGAACAAAACACTTCGTTGCAACAGCAGCTCCTCGAAGCAGGTGTACACTTTGGTCACCTGAAAAAGAAGTGGAACCCCAAGATGTTGCCCTACATCTTCGCCGAGAAGAAAGGCATTCACATCATTGACCTCAATAAAACAACCGAACACCTGCAGGAGTCGGCTGCCGCAATGAAACAGATTGCCCGTAGCGGAAAAAAAATCCTGTTTGTTGGTACCAAAAAGCAGGCGAAAGACATCGTGACCGAATGTGCCCAGCGGGTACAGATGCCGTACGTCACCGAGCGTTGGCTGGGTGGCATGCTCACCAACTTCAACACCGTTCGTAAGAGCGTGAAGAAGATGCAGAGCATTGACAAAATGCTGAACGACGGTTCGTTCGACTCTATCACTAAAAAAGAGCGCCTGACCCTCACCCGCGATAAAGACAAAATGGAAAAAGTGCTGGGTGGTATCGCCAACCTGGGACGTGTTCCGGCTGCGCTTTTTATCGTTGACATTGGCCACGAGCACATTGCCCTGGCCGAAGCCAAGCGCCTCAACATTACTACGTTTGGCGTGGTGGACACCAACTGCGACCCGAACAAGGTTGACTTTGCTATCCCCGGTAACGACGATGCTACTAAGTCAATCGCCATCATCACCAACTACATCACCGCTGCTATTGCCGAAGGTTTGGCCGAGCGCCAAGCGGCAAAAGATGAAGATGGTGAAGATGCCGAAACAGCGGCCGAAAACGAGCGCCGTGCCGCCCGCCTGGAAGCGGAAGCCCAGCAGGAAGCCGGTGGCCGTGGCCGTGGCGGTGTGAACCGTGGCGGACAAGGTGGTCCCGGACGGGGTCCTGGTGCCGGTGGCCCTGGCGGACAGCGCCGCGGCGGTGGTGCCGGTGCCGGCAGCCGTGGTCCCGGACGCGGACCGGGTGGCGGCAGAAGGTAAAAGAAGATGACAGTTGACAGATGACGGTTGACTGTAACCGTTGCTGTTTACTGCTTTTTTCTTGTCAGCAGTTCTTTTAAATAAATAGAGAAATTAGGTGACCAGCAGAAGTGCAATCATTGTACTTCTGTTGCGTCGCACTCTTCAACGTTCAGAACTTTTATGAACAATACGGGTAGTTATGTTGAACACATTAACTCGTGAACCCGTGAACTCGTGAACTTGTAAACTCAACAAACATGTCAACTGTAACCATTACAGCACAGGATATCAATAAGCTTCGTCAGGCTACCGGCGCCGGTATGATGGATTGCCGCAAAGCCCTGACCGAAACGAACGGCGATTTTGAAGCCGCCATTGACTGGCTGCGCAAGCAAGGCCAAAAGGTGGCCGCCAAACGTAGCGACCGCGAAGCCAAAGAAGGCGTGGTGATTGCCAAAACAACCGCCGATAACAAAACTGGCTTTATTGTTTCCATCACTTGCGAAACCGACTTTGTTTCCAAAAATGCTGACTTTGTAGCCTTTGCCCAGAGCATTGCCGACGCTGCCGTTGCCAACAACGTAAAAAGTGCCGAAGAGCTGAACGAAGTAAGTGTGAACGGCCAGAAAGTTTCTGACCTTATCAACGACAAACTGGCCTCTATCGGTGAGAAAATCGGTGTGGGCCGCTTTGAACGTATCGAAGCACCGTACGTCGCCTCTTACATCCACGGTGCCTACCGTATGGGTGTGCTGGTAGCTCTCACGCAGGAAGCTCCCGAAGCCGGTAAAGATGTGGCCATGCAAATTGCCGCTATGAACCCGCTAGCCGTTGACCCTTCTGCCGTTCCGGCCGAAACCATCACCCGTGAAAGAGACATCGTGATGGAGCAAATGCGCCAGGACCCGAAAATGGCCGGCAAAAACGACGACATGCTGTCGAAGATTGCTGAAGGCAAGCTGAATGCGTTCTTTAAAGAAAGCACTCTGCTGGCGCAGCCGTTTGTAAAAGATTCGTCCAAGTCGGTGCAGGACTACCTGAAGAGTATAAACAGCGATTTGAAAGTAACGGAGTTCAAGCGTGTAGCGCTGGGCTAAGCTTTCTTTTCCGATAAAAAAATGCCATCCTGTTTTTGCAGGGTGGCATTTATATTTTGGGGGAAATAGAGAGAAGCACTGGCCGCTTTTTGCTACAGGGTGCAATGGCACATTAGTCGTTTCAACAACCAGCAGCCCTGCAGATTGGAATGGAAAGAACAAATTTGAGGAAGGCAGTACGAGATGTTGATAGAAAGGGATTATCCGCTTCCTCATTATTTGGGCTTCAGGGAAAACATCACTGACGAAGAGCTTTTGACATTGGCGCAGCCAATAAGCACCTGAAAATAGAAAGAACAGAAAAATATGCACTTATCATCAGAGCACCCGCTGGAGGAGAAACCGGAAGTCAGCACTCGGAGTTGAATTTTGCTCTTCCACTTTGAAATAAGCAAACGACCAAGGAAAAAGTGTTTGACAGCTCAACCGGATTTACCCTTCCGGATGGTTCTATGCGAAGCGCTGATGTGGCGTGGGTGGCAGGCGAAAGATGGAACGGTCGGACGGAAGAAAAAAGACGGTTTCTACCATTTGCCCCTGACTTTCTCGTAAAAGTTTCCTTGGCATCTGCCCACCTGCGACCAGCCTAAGAAAAAATGCATCAATGGATAAAAAACGGTGCCCGCCTTGCCTGGCTGATTATTACCAACCAACAACTCACCTGGATTTATCGTGCCGACGGGACGGTGGATAAAGTGAAAGGCTTTAATCAAACACTTTCCGGCGGAGACTTGCTCTCCGGCTTCCAGTTTGGACTTTCGGTGCTCCTGTAAATATGTTTCAGCCACCTGAACCAACCCTGCTCTATCTTGTTTTCTCCAGGCTGCCTCAATTTTGTTAAACAACGCTGTCAAAAAGCCCCTATCTCACCCAAAGCTTCTGAATAATTTCTTCCTTTTCATTGGATAGCTGCAACAGCAGCACGCTGTGGCGGGTAAAGCTTTTGGCGAAGCTGATTTGATTTAGCCCGGGATGCAATTTTCGACTTTCCAGTGCTAATGTACGGCCGTCCACCGACAGCACCTTCAGGCGGTAATCAAGCGCCTCGCTTCCCTGGTTCACAACCGCCAACTGCCCGCCGGCCGAGAGCACAAAATTGGCCAGATGGCCGGTGGTTCCGCCCCTGACCAATATAGTTTTGGAAAAATGTGTTTTCCCCCTTTCGTCCTTCCAGCGCAGCCGGTATTTGGCCGTTCCGGCAGCTGGTGATACCGGGTGCGTCCCGCTTTTGGTTCGCGGGTAGGTTGCCAACGTACGAAAGGTGGCACCGTTTTCGGCTACCTCCACGGTTAGTTCCGGCACCGCCGCCGAAAAACGCCACTCCAGTTGTTGGGTCCCGGCGATTGTTTTTACCGCGAATTGCTCCAGCGTCACCGGCAGCACGGCGGCCGCAGTAAAGTTGAGTGTGTTGAACGAAAAAAGTTTTTGGTTGATCGTCACGTCAAAACCAAACACCTGGGTCACGATTTTTTCACTGCTAATGTAGCCGTAGGTGCCGGTGCGGAAAGTGATGCCCTCCGCCTGACCCATGTAGCCCGCATTGGACAAATCAATCCGACGCTTATTGCCGTTGAAATAATAGCCGCCGCTGTAGTCCGACAGCACGTGCAAAAAATGATTGCCGGGAAAATTGGGTTGGTAGCCAAGCAGCATCACCACATCGGAACCGTGAGCTTTATCGGCAGCAGTAACGCGGTAGCTTACCGGCATGGCCTCCAGCCTTGCGGCGGTGTAGTGCCCGGCGGCCGTATCGGCCAGCACATAATGCGTGGTGCTGTCCTGCAGCCAGTTTTTGGTAAACAAATGAATTTTTGCGCCATCCACCAGCATGGCCTCACAGTCGTATTTTGTTTTGTTCAGGTCTGTTTTCAACACCGGATTCTGGTCAGCATAGGTAAAGGTGAGAGTGCGGATTTTTCCGGCCGGAATGGTGACCACCGCGTTGCCGGGATAGTCCGGAATATCGCTTAGGTTGATTTTATAAATTTTCAGGTCGGTGCGGTCGCCGTAGTTGTTGCCAAAGTCGCCAATGTAAAAGGAGGTGCCGTCAAAGCCGATGTCTTCCCAATCCACATTGGTGGCGCCTTCCAGGATCACGGTTTGCAAAACGGCGTCCGAGGCCGTGTCAATCCGGAACAGCACCGGGTCATTACCGCCATCGTTAAAGCTCCACAAGTGATTACCCGCCCATTGCAGCCCGCTGGTTTCGTTCAGGGCCGGCGAAAGCCCACCCGGCCGCGTGGGTGGAGTGTAGGGCGTGACGGTGTACTGGCAACTCCCATCGTTTACGGTGGCGTTCGCATTGTAATTAGTGGCTGCCGGGTCTTTGCAACCGTACACCTGCGCAGTGGCAAATTCTGCCGAAAGCATTGGAAGCAGAAAGCCGGCAAGCCGGCAAAAAAGCAAAATGGCGGAAGGTGTTCTCATAAGCATTGGTGAATATGCAGGCTGAAAGGTACGCCGCCAAACCAGAAAATAAAACATCCCGCAGACGCGGGATGCTTGGTCTTTCATCTATTTACAGTTGGCAAGCTGTCTTTCGAAGTTCGGTTATTTTTTCAGCACTTTGGTAGAATATCCAATCCCGTTCACCGTGGTCCGCAGCAGGTACACACCCGAAGCCATGGCGGGCAGGTCGGTGAGTTCGGCGGTGACGGCACCGGTGCGGCCTATTTCCCGGCGGTACATCAAGGTGCCCTGCAAAGTGTACAGTTCAATGGTATTGGTTTTATCCTGCAGTCCGGCAGGCAGCACCTGCACCGTTAGCGTTTGGGCAAAGGGGCTGGGGAAAGCGGTAATCAGTGGTTCGCCCCATTCTTTATCCATCCGGATAACGGCAATTTTCGAATAGGTGAATTTGCCATCATTGTCCACCTGCTTTATACGGTAATACAACACCGGAACCCCAAGGCCAGCGATGCCTTTGTCGGTGTAGCTATAGTGATTCAAAGCCGTGCTGCCCAAGGCACCCAGCACGCTGATGGCGCTAAACTGCACGCCGTCCAGCGACCGTTCCACCACGAACGACTGGGTTCGAACTTCATTGGCGGTTATCCATTTCAGCAAGGCATCATCGCCACGGCGCACACCGGTAAAGTCAAGCCAGGTAAGCGGCAGGGCCGTGCCCATTACGATGGCCGAGGCTTCGCAGGTATTCTTCAGTGCTTCTGTATTGCCGGTGCTGTCTTTTGCGGCTACATAGAAGCAGTACGTCGTGTCTTTGATGCCCGCAAATGCCAGGTGGCGTTCGGGTATATCGGCCCGGTACAGCGTATAAGGCCTTCCGTTTACCGAAACATACACCGAGTACGTGGCCACGCCGGAACCACCCGGGTCGTCGGTGGCCGTCCAGGTTAACTGGAAAATGTTCGGCGTCAGGAACTGAACCGACGAACTCATCTGGCTGGCCGGCGGCAGAGCATCAATGGTGTTTTTATGGCGATTGGTGGAGATGACCGCGTTTTGGTCGAAGATGATATCGGCAATGGCGCTGATGGTATCGCCGGTGGCAGCGTTGGTTAAGGGCTTGATGCTGAAATTGACAAAGCCGTGCCCGTAGCTGCGGTTGGCACTGTCTTGCAACAAGAGAAAGCCCTTGAGCGGATCGGCCGGTGGCAGCAAGGTAAGCGGATCAATGGACTGAAATTCCCAAAAGGCCTGGTTTGTCAGTTGATCGTAACCAGCCGTGATATCCACATACATTTCCAGCGAATCGCGGACATCGAGCCGCTGATAATAAGACGCTGTGCCGGGCGGGATGGCAAACGTCAGGTTGTTGAAACCAAAGGTGCCCAATTGAAACGTAGAGGGGTCCATCTTTGGCTGAACGGGTGTGGTGATCTTAACAAACTTGGCCGGTGCCGTCGCCGATTTTTCATTTTCATAGGTGATGGTGTACGGCAGACGGTCGGCCACAGAAACCCACTTATTGGCACCTACACCATCGGGACCAATGATTTCGTTGGGGTCGGAAGCGGAGATAACTTCGGTGGTGGCCGTGTATCCCGGCAGGAAAAAAGGACGCTGTTTTTGTGTTCCACCATTGTCGTCGTTAGGAGGGCAGTTCTTTTTCAGAAATTTTTTCAGCGCCTCTAATTGGCTGCGTTTTATTTTCCGCGTAACAAAAAACTCCCGGGTCACCTCGCCGGTGCGGGGATTGATAACTGGAAAAAAAGCGCCGAAATCGCCAACATTGTTGTTGAAATCCAACTCGGCCGGCAGATCCGGCACCTGATTGTCGGGTCCATTAGCAAAGTCTCGGTAAGCTTCCGAAACCATTTCCTGCTTTATCGTGCTTTCATTCAGCCGGTCGGCAGCCTTTCCCCAATTGAATGGGTTGAGAGCTGATAGATACGCCTTGCCGTCGTTCCAAATTTGCGTATTGCCAGCTGCCGATCCTTCGGCGAAACCAGCGTTGGCCAGCGAGAAATTGGTGAAATAATAGTTCAATTGCCAGCTTCTTAATTGTTTTCCTTTGAAGTAGTAATTGTTCTCGCCCAGCAAGTTGGCAAGATTGCCGTTGTAAAATTTGCTGTCGGAGTTTACGCCATATTGATACCACGAAGCACCGGTGTAGTAGTTGATGCCCCCTATCCCAAAGCCTATCTTATCAACGCTGTTTTTCGCCTCGTTAGCGTTGGAAATGGCGTTTCTTGTTTCTTCCCGTAGAATTTTTTGTGTAATGAGCTTAATCTTGTTTTCGTCGTGATAACAAGGGTCTTTGCCAAAATAGGTCTCTACATCCACCTCTTCGTCTTCAACAACGGTGCGCAGGTAAGATCCGTCAACCCGGGAGTAATCTTCCAGTCCCAGTAAATCAATGCCGTTTGCCGGGTTATTGTGTACATACTGATACAGGCCCATACCGTCATCGTAACCCATCGGGTCGGGTTGGTCAAAGGTGCCGGTTGCCGGTGAGTAATTTCTGAAATGAAAACGGTAGCTGCGGGTAGCACCGTCGTACTCCTGCCCGGTAAAGGCAAATCGGTTGCCGGCTACGGACGCAGAGCGGAGGTTGCCGGCGCCATCATAGATAGCCGTTTGTCCGTAGGCATCGTACTGATACCGTTCGGTGAGGCTACCGTTATGGCTGGAGATCGCCTCCACTGAATTCTGCTCGTTTTGATGGTAATAAAACCGATTGCCATCCTTTTCAATCAGCACCGGCGACAAAAAGCCGGCAAAGACGTTCCGGTTCAGCAGGCTCTGCGTAACCCCGTCTTTTTCCTCCACGGTGGAAAGTCCGCTGTAGGTGTACCGGCGAACGGCGCCACCTCCCGATTTTTGCACCCGCCTGCCAAGCGCATCGTACTGGTACGTAAACACTGCAGAAGGCGAAGCCGAGTCTTTCAGAAGCCGCCCCTCAGCATCATACTGCTTGTAAAAAAATCCATCGAAGGTCCGGTTGCCGTTATGGTCGTAGGTCAATGCGATAGATTGATTGCCACTGATGCTTTTGAGCTGATTAAGATTGTTGGCGGTATAATTTGTCAGGATGCCGTTCAGGCTTGCCGTTTGCCGGTTGCCAACCGCATCGTAGCTGTATTGCGTTTCCGTTGCAGGCACGCCATCAAGCGGCCCCCGTTTATGATTGACAAGGCGGTACCGGCTGTCGTAGCTGAATCGTTCGGAAAGCGACGGTGCGTTCAACCGGTTAACGGACGTTTTATTGCCCTTTTTATCGTAGGTGTAAACCGTGTTTTGAATGGTGCCGTTGCCGGTGGAAATATTGACAAGGCGATTGAACTGATCGTACTGAAACGTAGTCACCACACCATTGGCAAATGTTTTCTTTGTTACCTGATTAAGCGAATTGTATTCGTAGGAAACCAAAAGGGTATTATTTGCGGCAACATTTACCAGCCGGCCCCTGCTATCGAAACGACGCACTACCAGGGTGCTATCCGGATAGATCACTGTCTGCGCTCTACTCTCATCGTCGTAACGGTAGCCCACAGCATTGCCGTTGAAGGATTCGGAAACAACCCGCCCAAGGGCGTCGTAAGTGATCTGCACCGTACCTGCAGGATTGGCAGCAGTGATCAGGTTACCCCGCACATCGTAGGTGTACGAAAAAACCCGGCCGTCGGGTAAAATCTTCTCCCTCAGCCGGCCAATCGTATCATAACGGTAGGTGATTGACGTGCCATCCGCCAGGCGCATGGACATCAGGTATCCTTTGGCGTTGTAGCTGTATTCCTTGTAACGGCCATTGGGAAAGGCAGACCTGGTTACGCGGTTCAACGGATCGTAGGTATAGGCCGTCTCATTACTATTTTGATCTTTTAGGGACACAACGTTTCCTGCTACATCGTAAGTCAGCACAGTGACCCCACCTCCCTCGTCAGTATAGGTTTTTACCCGGCCAGCCTCATCGTAGGTGTAGGCCCGGCTATTCCCGGCCTTATCGGTGACCGATGCCACGCGGCCATGGATGCCGTACCGCACAACGATCGCATGGCCTTCAGCATCTATCAATTTTGTCACCCGATTCAGGCTGTCGAATTCGGCTGTGCGTTTTGTACCGGCGCCATTGGTTTGGGCTACCACGTTTCCGTTGTTATCGTGGCTTAATTCCAAAAGCGTACCCTCCTCGTCGCTGACTGAGCGCAGGCGATCCAGCTCGTCGTAAACATAACGGATAATGGCGCCGCCGGGCAGGCTAAGCGATCGTAGGTTTCGTTTTGCATCATAACTGGCGTTGATGGTGTTTCCCAGCACATCCACGATTCCCGTGAGCCGGCCACGGGTGTCGTACGTAAACCGTGTGGTATGGCCAAGAGCATCTGTAACGGTTTTTAACTTGTCGGTTTCAGTATAGCGCAAATGCGTTTTGTTACCGGCCAAGTCGGTGTGGCCAACTACACGGTTGGATGCGTCATAATCCAGTTTTACTTTTTCATTATTTGAATTGGTCAATGCAACCGGATTGCTTTCCGCATCATAGTCAAGCCGAATGGTATAATTGGGGGGATTGGTTATCTCCGTCAAACGATCAAGGATGTCATATCCCATTTTACGCTGTTGACCCCTGGCATTGGTATGCGTTAGCAGGTTGCCCCTGGCATCGTAGATCATAGCCGCGTAATGCCCTGCGGGACCACTAACCGTGGTGGGATTGCCATGCGCATCGTAGGCATAGGTAAAAACCTGGCCGGCCGGGTTAGTACTGGTAAGGAGGTCACCGTTGGGGCCATAGCTGGCTTTGTACTCACGGTTGCCAGCATCAACGAGGCGAATGAGATTTCCCTTGCTGTCGTAGTGGAGGGTTGATAAAAAGCCTTTTTTATCGGTGAAACTTGTGATCTGATTGTATTCTCCGGAGTAAGTAAACTTCATCACTGCACCCGCAGCATCGGTAACAGTCAGGATGTTTCCCCTGTCATCATAGGTATAGCGTGTAGTGTTTCCGTTGGCATCTGTTTCTTTTATCTTATTCCCTTGTGCATCAAATTCAAACTGCAAATCAAAGCCGCAGCAATTGCCGGCGATGGCTGCCAGCCACTGGTGACCGCTCTGTTGCTTGTATTCATAACGGGTCACCTGGTTGTTTCCGCCTTCTATGTGGTCGGTTACATAGGTTGTCAGGGAAGCTGTATCGTACGAAAAGCTGATGCGTTTATTACAGCCCACCAGTTCACTCACTGAAAAGTCGTTGTAGTAAACAATATTCAGCACATTTCTATTTTTGTCTTCCATTGTTTTCAGCGGCCCGTTTACCAGATAGGAATACTTCATCGTACCGCCGAGGGGATCCCTTACCTCCGCTAAGTTTCCGGCAGCATCATACAAAAAAGAGCAGTAACGGAGTATGGCAGTATTTGCATCTACCAGCTTCGCCAGTTTACCGCCGGCGTATTGAAGCGAGAATGTTTGCCCAGACGAGGTACTGATGGACGCCAGTAACGTATCGGTGTAGTGAAAGTCCAGAAAGTTGCCGTTAGGCTCACTGATTTTCGTTACCCGTTTATGGCTGGCGTTATCAAACCAAAAGGTTGTTCCGTCGGGTTCGGCCAGCATTAATTTTCCTTGCTGGTACTCGGTAAGCTTTGCAAAGTGGCCGGTTGGTGCTTGATAGGCGCCGCCTGTTGCTGTATAACGGTCTTCTCTTCCGTCGCCCCAGATGATGGTTTTGGCGCCTGCCGTATCATGGCGATAACGGATGTGGTAAAAAAAACGCCAGCCGTTGCCAAACCCAACGTTTTCCGCATAGCTATAACTGTTGTAGAAAAAGTCGGCACGCAGATCAAATCCTCTGGAAGAAATAAAAAAATCGCTCCGCGGCACAAAAAGGTTCCCACTGTATGTATTTACCTGCGTTCCCATCGGGCCCCTTTTGTTTGATCGGTTGATGTTCTGCCCGAATCCTAAAAGCGGTAGCAGCAGCCAGGCAAGAGTGAAGATGGTTAGACAGTGGTTGACGCGTCTTTTTGTCATAAGAAAAAATTGCAGCATTTTTCAATTTGGGTTCTCTACTTGACACTAAACTTCACAAACGTGTGTCCCGGCGTTGTCACCGGTGCTTTGCCATACACCGTGATGATGCCGCTGCCACCAGCCCGAATGATCCCCGGCGGACCACCCGGCTCCGTCAGCTCCAGGTAGAGCGATGTTTTACCTTCGGCCAGCCCGGCCTGGGTCAGGGCCACAGGCACCTCGTGATCGTTGTACAAGATGCGTACCTGCGCCGGCACATCAAAATTGGACGGGTTGGAATAGTTGATCTGGATAACAAACGGCCACCCTGCAAACACTTTTTCCGGCGCCACTAACTCCGTTACCAACTGCGAGTTCAAACCGCTTGGCGCTCCCGGGTCGCAACCAGGGTCGCTGCCGGTGCCGCTACCGCCGGTATTGTTGCCGCCACCGGTGATGATGCCGCCATTATTAGCCGGTACCACCGTAAAGCTGTTGGGAAGCGAGGCCGTGCGGTTGTCGGGCCGGTTCAGGGTAAGGCTATAGGTACCCAGCGGTGCGCCTTTCAGGTTAAACGTGGCAAAGGCCTGCGTGCTGTTGGTAAAGTACACAGCCGTCGCCGGGATAGTCGTGTTTCCCCGTGTCAGCTTTGCCGTCATGCCTTCGGTAAACAGGGAACCATTGAGCCGGACCGTCACATTGCCAATGTTGCCGCCGCTGTTGCTTTGGACGGTCAGCACGGCAAAAGGCAATACGGTTGCTCTCAAGCTAATATTCTGCACCGGCGGGTTGGCTGTTGCCGTGCGAACCAGCACGTAATAATCGCCGCCGGCTACCGAGGTGATGATGATTTGTTGATTGCCGTAGTTAGGCGTTCCAAATCGGTAGTCGAAACGGGCTGCCGTGGGTACATAGCCGTAACCAACAAACAGTTCGTTGCGCACCCGCAGCGAATCCGGCGTTTGCAGCGCCACCCGTATGGTGCTTCCTTTCAGCGAATCGGGTATGCTTAGTTTGTACAACCTTGGGGCCGTGTGCAGGGTGTTGCTTTCCGTTACGTCCAGCAACAGCTCTTTCACTTTTACATACACGGTGCGGACCGATATGCCTACATTGTTCGTCTTGTCTGTTTCCACAATGTTGTTCAGCAGGTCGGTACGCACCAGCAGGTTATACGCCCCTTCTGTTAGGCCGTTCACCACGGGTTGCGCCGTTACCGTATCGCTGCCAAGGGCCGGAATGTCCATCTGCTTGCGCACAACGCCCAGCAACACCGCTGTTGAATCCAGGGCTGCCCCTTTCGACAAGTAAATGCCATCGGTGCTTACCCCTTCGGCACTGTTGGAAGAGTTGTTGCGAATCACCCATTGCACACCATCGGCCGGGTAGCCCAGCAGCAGGGTATCGGGTGCGCTGATGCTTTGCACCAGCAGGTCGGCAGGGGCCGGACGGAACACGGTGACGTAACCGAGGCCATGGTTGTTGGCGTCGGTGGTTTCCACAATGTTCCAGCCGGCATCCACCACATTAATGAGCACATAGTTTCCGACAGGAGTATTGAGGTCAATGAAGGCGGTTAGGGTGTCGGTTAGTTCCCCACCGGGCTGCAAAACGGTGTTGTAATTCTTGGCCGCAATTCGTATATCACCAGCATTGCCGGGTATAAAATCACCCGACAGCCAAACTTCGTTGCTCCATTTTTCGGGGAAGGTGGCGCCCGCGCCGTTGTTCTTTATCCGGTGAATGATGGTCAGTGGCTGGCCCACTGCCACCATTGGCGCCACGGTCAGCACCGTATCAACCAAGTCGGGCAACGGTGGCAGGCTTACCGCAATTTTTTTGGCCGTTCCATTGGCGTTGCGCAACAGGTTAGCATTGTTTGCCCGGTTCTGTTCGGCGTAAATGCTGTTGTAATAGTTGGTGACAACAAACACATAGTAATCGCCGGCGGCCAGCCTCGGCACCACCACGCTCTGATTGCGGCTGTAAGCCTGTCCTTTGCCCAATACCTGCGTTTCGTAAAAATGGTTGGCCAGTATTGCCTTTTGATCAAAAACAGAGTCGGTGGAAAAATACACAGCATCGAACCAGGCGCTGTAACGGGCGAAGCCTGGATTCACTCCATTGTTTTGCACCGTCCATCCTACCGTATAAGAACGGCCGACCGCTGCGGTGGCCCCACCCGTGACGGCGGTCACCACATGATCCACTACCGGGTTTACGAGTCGTTTTGGACCTGAACCAAAAAGGTTGTTGGCCGTCTGGTCGCCTTCAAATGTTCCGTTGTCGGCATTGGTTTTTACAAAGAAATAAGCCGTTGCATTCTCGGCTATAGGAAAGCAGGCAGCCATTTCGTTGCTAAGCGGCAGGTTCACTGTAAACGAATCGGTATAGCTTTCGTTGCCGGCGATGGTACGGCTTTGGCGTCGCCACCCAATAAAAAAGCTTTTGGTTTTGTCGAACTGAGGCTGGCATGCCACAAACACACTGTCTGTCCAGGTGCCCGTGGTGGGTCCGGTGCCTTTGTTCTGCACGGTGTAGCGAATGCGGAGATCCGTCATGGTTTGCACCGTATCGGCCAGCGGAATGGCTGTCACCATCAGGTCGGCCGGTACAGCCGTGCTGAAGTTGCTGGAAACAGCCTGTAGGCGGTTGTTGGCATAAGTGGTTTCGCGGTAGGTGCTGTCGAAGTTGACCTGCACATAAAAATACCGCAGCCCACTGGTTCCGGGCGGGAATGTATGCGTAAAGCTGTGGGTGGCTGAAGCCCCTGCCGGCAGCGAACCGGATTGGCTGATCGTTGTCAGCACCTGCGCCGTGTTGTCAAACACCGGCGAAGTGCTTACATAAATCCGGTCGTAGCGGTAAGTATTAAACACCGAACCCGGTCCCTCGTTTTTTACGTTGTAGGTGATGGTCACCGGCTGGCCGCCCACACTGTTGGGCGCCACGGTCACCGCAGTCAGGGCCAGGTCGGGCCGCTGCACGGTTATGGGCAATGCACTGCGGGTTACCTGCGGCGTGCCGGGGTACTCGTACACCGACTTTGTAGCGTTGGTGAACACATACACGTAATACTTGCCTGAGGGCAGGTGGCCGGGTACCATAAATTGATAAGGCGTTTGAAAAGCAGAACCCGGTTGAATAGCTGTGGCGGTGTTCAGGTTCCGTCCGCCGGCAATGGTGCCTACCGGTTCGCAGCTACTGGCCAGCGGATTTTCGGCCACGAACAAGCCACTGTTGGGCGACCCATGCGGCACATCGCCAATAAACACAGCATTGCCATTGATGCCGCCCGAATCGGTACTGATGTACACTTTGTCCACCCAATAGCTGCTGCCAAAGCCCATGCTGTCCACCACCGTTATGCCGGGGCGATCGTTGCAAACGGCTGCACTATTGGTAGAGGCGACCTGGCAGGGAATGGTGCAGCCGCCCCTTGTGACAAAATAATGTCCTTTCGCTTTTTCAATGTTGTCGTGAAAACCTTTGTTGAACACGGTCCAGTTGATACCGATTCTTTCGGTAACGCTGGCGGTGGTCAGCGGCACGGTCAGCGCCGTTACGGTGAGTTGCGGTGTGGGGGTCAGAAATACCTGCACCTGTACACTGTTCGTGTTGTTGGTAGCCAGGGCGCCTTCGTACAGCGAAGCCGTATGGTTGGTAACAACATGTAAAAACCAGGAACCGAAAATGAAGTTCGGAATCACCACCTCCATGTTGCGACTGTAAGCGCTGTCGGCCTGCAACTGTGTGCCCACACCCAAAACCGCTTCCGGTGCATTGGGATAATAGCTGCCGTTAGCCTTTTTTAGCTTCAACGGTATGGCAGTATTGGGATTGAACGCGGCGGTTTGCGAAATATAAAGCCTGTCGGACCAACCACTGCCGGCAGGCGTTAATACGCCGTAGTTCTTCACTTTGTACGCTACGTTCACCGTGCTGCCCGAGAATACGGACAATGGCGACAACACTGTGTCCACCCGTAGGTCAGGTGTGGGTGAAAGCACAACAGCAACAGCCTGTGCCGACCGGGCCGTGTCGTTGGCCCTTGTCATTTCGAGCGGTGCATTGGCGCCAGGCTGGTAGTTGGTGATCACATAAACGTACAGGGGCTGGCTGTAATTCACCGGCAGGGTAAAGTTGATGGTGTTGGTGTATTGCTGTCCGCTGTCTAGGGAAGTTACATTGGGTTTCGTGCCCACCAGCAGTGGTCTCACGGGAAAGTCCAGTGCATTCCAGGCGGCAGGATTGGTGTTGGGAGGAATGTTGAAATTGGGAACGGAGTCGAACGAGAGAAAAACTGCGTCGGTCCAGCTTTGATTGGTGGTGGTATGGCCAGGACCAATATTAGCCACCCGCCAGCTAAAAGAAACCGTTTGACCTGAGTTGGCCGATGGCGGAACTTGTACATTGCTCACGACCAGGTCGGGCAGGGGTTTCAGCCTGAACTCCTGCACCGGTCCGGCTGTTTGCAGGCAGGCATTTTTCGAAATCACCTGCCACTTATACGTTTTGTTATACGCCAAAGCGTGGGCCGGCAGCACATAGGACAAGCCGGTAAGGTTAGCTAAATAAGGTGTAGAGGGTTTTGCAGCCGCGGCATCCCATACAAAAAGGTCGTAGCTCAGTGCCTCGTTGCCAGGCAGCCACGAAAGCTGCAGCGGCAACGCCAAACCGGTGGCGCCAGTGACCGGCAGCATGTTGGAAACAGCACCCGGCGTGATAGCATTGATGACGTTGACTGTCAACGACGCCGTCGCCGTAGGTTCGCCACAAGAACCCGTAGCCGACACTTGCAAGGTATAGGCACCGGGTGTGTTCCAATTGATACTTACTGATGAAGAAGTGGCCGAAAATGAAGTGCCGTTCGACAACCGCCATTTGTACGTCAGTCCCGAAATATTGCTTGTGTTGTAGGTGGCCGATTGTCCCGGACAAACATGGAGTGGTCCGGTAAGGCTTGTGAGAAAGGGTACGGTAACGCAGAAGGTGCGGTCAACAGGCGTGGCCGCAAAGTAATTGCCATTGCCGGCCTGTGTAGCCTGTACCGTAACAGTTCCGGGACCGGTTATGTAGAGGAGATTGCCATACAGGAAGGCCGGTCCCGATAAAATGCTGTAGCCAACCGGCAGCCCCGACGAAGCCGTGGCATCGAGGGCAAAGGGAGACGCACCGTAGGTTTGGTCGGCAATGGCGGCGAACGAGATTGTTTGCATCCCTTTGTTTACGGTGAAGGTTCTTATTACCGGTGCGGCTGTATCGTACACGGCATCGCCGAGTTGCGTAGCCCGGATGGTTACCTGCCCGGTGCCGGTAAGCGTGTAGGTGTTACCGTTGAGTGTTCCGGGTCCGCTGATGATGGCCAGTTGCACCGGCAGGCCCGACGAAGTGCTGACCTGAAGGGCAAAAGGCGCATCGGAGAACAGCTTGTCTGCCGGCTGCACAAACGAAATGGTTTGCGGAACAGAAGCAGCAGCAAAAGCCGCGGCATTGGACGCCGGGCTGTTGCCGCAGCTATTGAAAAAGCGAACCGTGAACGAGCCCCGGGCGGAGGCGTAGTAAGAAGAACCGGCAGCGCCGTTGATCAATGTATCGTTGCGAAACCACCGGTAGCCGGCTGCACCAACCGGCAATGGCGCGGAGGCGTAAAGCCAGCGGCCAATGTTATTCAGCGAAGGGGTGGCCGATGGTGGCGGCGGCAATACCTGCACGCCAATAAGGCTGGAGGTGATGGTGCCGCAGCTATTGGCAGCCGACAGGTCGAGACTGATGGAGCCGGCGGCGGTTGGTGTAACAAATGCCGTATCGCCATTGCTCACAATGGTGGCGCTGCCCCAGCTTATTTTCCAGGTGTAGGCAACGCCGGCTTCTTTTTTGGTTGCATAATACTTATAAGCGGTACCGGCGCATACGCTCAACGGGCCGGTGACGGCAAAGTTTTGCGGCAGCACACCAATGGTCACCGCTTTCGTATTTACGCTGGTGTCGCGTGGTGCCGAACCAATCACCCGGAGCCTGTAACCGCTGACTTTAGGACGTATGTGGAAAGGAATAAAGGCCGTGATGGTGTCGGAGCCGACACTGTTTTTGGTGCCGATGTTTGTTGGGTTGGCAAACGAACCGGTGGAGTCGGACAACTGTACCGTAAACTGGTTGCTGCTTAACATCAGCGTATCCAGCGAAATGGGCACTTTCAGCGCTTGCCCCACACAGGCCAGCGGGCCCACTTCGCCCAATGTAATCACTGGTATGCGGGTAAATGTATATCCCAGGGTAAAATAGCCAAATTCAGTTACCGGCTTCGCCGATGTGACATCGGCCAGGTTCTCGCTGCCGGCCACGCCGCCGTTGCCCTTATCTTTCCATTGGGTACCGCTCCAATGGGCCACCCTCAGGTCGTTCACGGAACGCAGCGGCTCGCTGCGGTTATCCGCCGACGTAAGGGTGATAAAAACATCGTTGGCCGCCTGCCGCTGCACAATGTTTATTTCTTCGGTTACTTTCCAGTACTCTTTGCCCGACACTCTTTGCAAAGTGGCATCCTTCTTCGACGTGTCCATGCCATCGGTCGCCGGGTTGCGACGGAAATATTGCGCCGTATAGTTGTTGGATGTGCCGCCCTGCACCCGGATGTTCAGGTGTCCCCAGGTGGTTTCGTCGCCAATGGGAAAGGTAAAGTTTTGCGGCGCCATTTTCTTGGCAGGGCCCCACACATAACTGCCGCTGCCAAAGGTGGGCACCGAGGCATTGGAAGCAAACACCAGCAGGTTCACCGAATCGGTTTTTACCCGGCCGTCGTTAAAATACATTTCGTGCTGAATCTCGGTTGGGTGATTCAGCGTCAGCACCGAGCCGGCGCCCTTGCGCATACTAAGCTTGTTGAACTGTAAAGGGCCAGGCGCTCCGGTTTTGATTATGGTTTCATCGTTGTCGCCGGTAAATTCCACATGGTTCAGATTAGGCTGTTGTACCAGTTCTGTTTCCACCTGCAGGCTGCCGCCGATCTTCACCGGGTCATATTCGTCGCCCACGGTAAAGTAGCCAGGCGATTTTACCACCAGCTTCACATCCCCGGAAATGCTATTACCGCCAAGATTGGTCGTGGTCCAGGATTCGGCTGCCCGTACGGTCAGCTCCAGGTTACCATTGATATAATTTTGGTTTAAATAGCTGCTGCCATTGCGGGTAAGCGTATCGCTGATGCGAAGCACCGTTGTTCCTTGGTCATCTGGATTAAAATAGCTGGCATAAACATCCATTACGCCGGCATAGTTTCGTAAGGTGACGCTGTTGATGTTCACCATACATTCGCTGATGCTGATGTCCTGTGCCCGGCTCACGGCCAGGTAGGTGCCGCCGCCGATGCTGGCAATGGTAAGGCGCAGGTCGCCATGCACCGTCAGGCCAAAACCATTCATGCGCAGTTCCGAACCCTGTTGCATGGTAAGGGCACCAATGGCCGTGTTTTGCGACAACTTCGGAACCGTAGCCGGATAGTCCGGAATAAGCACCGAATCGCATACCGCCGGCACACCCGCCGGGCTCCAGTTGTTGGCCTCGTTCCAATCGTCGCTCACACTGCCCGTCCAGGTTTTCAGGCTACGGTTTTCGCAAATCACCACGCCGGTTTCGGTGCAGTTGGCCAGTATCTGGTCCGCGTCATTGCAACCCTCGGCATTGCCCTGGATAAGGGCTTCTTCGCCCGAACCGAGGTACCGGCAAATGGCCGGCGCCGAGCAAAGCGACAACTGGCCGTTCCACTCAATTTTCAGGTTGTTTTTTTCGCCCTGGTCATTGGGTTTGTTTTCAATCACCAGGTCTTCATGCAGGTCGTTCAGGTTGGTGAGTTGCCCATTGCCCTGGATAGTGAGCCCGCGGCCAATGTAGGTGATGTTGTGTACACCCTGCAAACTGGCCAGCGCCTGATTGTAAAAAATTTCAAGGTTGGCTTCACGGATTTCCGTTAAACCCGATAGCGCTGAAATATCCGTGAGCGAATCGTGGCAGCAAATGGAAAGGCCATAATCGGAATGGCGCAGATTCTGTAAACCGCTGAGGCTTTTTAACCGGCGGTTGCTGTTGATGTATAGGTTGGGCACCGATTCCAGGCGTGCCAGTCCCGCCAAATCTTCAAGGCCTGTGTTGCTGATAATGATGGTGCCCATGCCGGCGGACTCCAGGTTGTCCATAATGCCGGCCATGCTGGCGAGGTTGGGCAGGCTGTCGAGCACCAGCAGGCCTAAATGCGTTAGACTGGTAAGATGGAGGGCCGTCACGGCACTGTCGCGTTCAAACCAAATCCAGCCGCCCACTTTCTTTAATCCTGAAAAGCCGGACAGGTCGGGCACGGCGGTGCGTTTGATGTTGAGGTGGTGTTCGATTTCAGTGATGTATTTCAGCGAGTCGAGACGGGTGATGGGAGTTGTGGCGCCGGTGCCGTCAATCACCAGGTATCGAAGGGTGGTGCAAGTGGGATAATAAAGGCGAAAGCTGTCCACCTGGCTTTGGCGGGTGAGCACCAGGCTGTCGGGCGAGCAGGCGTTGGCGGTACGCAGCACGGTGCGTTTGGCCGGATTCGACTGTTTTCCGCCGGCCCACCGGAGGTTCCATTGCCCGGATGGTTGTTGTGAAAAGGCAAGGCCAGCCCCACCCGCTATGCAAATGGCTATCAGCAATAAAACCGCAACGCTTTTTTTCATGCACTGTGCTTTTAAAACAGGAAATAACAAGCGGCTTTGAGCAGGATAATGGGGACGGCCTTTGTGCTGTTCTGTTTTAAAAAATCCTCTTTCGGCTTTACTCCAGCTTTCGGTATAGACACAACGGTGAAGGCTCCGGAGCGGTAAAGGTGTTGTTTGCCAGACGGGATTTCAATACTCAATTTATAGTAGGTGATGGCGAAAGGGGCAATGAGGGCTTCAGACACCATATGCCAGGGAAGCAGCCAACCTTCCTGGCGCGGATAAAACCCAAACCTGTTTGGATTTTTAGGCCGGCGGATGACTACACGGCCCATACGGTCACAAACCGACGGGCTATTTCCGCTTCCCAACTTTGCTCCGGAGGAGCTCCGTGTTTATAGAATAATTCTGTTTTTTTACAAAACAAGGCTCCTCCGGAGCAGAGTTGAAAACGATAGACAGATTTTCCGGATAGCGCATCGGCACAGCAGGTCTTTCAGCACCTCGTAACGCAAGCCTGAACGGACAAATAATACAGTTTCCACAAACTGGCGACGGTATAGATGGAGGATCACGAATGGCAGATGAAAGAAAAAAGGCACACAAGTTCCATTGGCTTCTTTCTGCACGTAGAAACCGCAAACTTCCAACCACAGACATACCGTTTCCACCAACCAAAAAGGGTATTAATCGGCATAATGGTTATCTCGCAGCGGGCAGGAAAACCGGCTGATGAAAAGGCAGGGTTAAACAAACCCATGCAACAAAACCTGAACCTTAGTACCAGCTTTAGCGGGAAACCGTTATTTTTAAATGGCTCTATCAACCTAAACACCACAGCCCTTCTTGCTTATGCGGCCCCTGGT
This sequence comes from uncultured Flavisolibacter sp., assembly GCA_965365435.1. Taxonomy (GTDB): domain Bacteria; phylum Bacteroidota; class Bacteroidia; order Chitinophagales; family Chitinophagaceae; genus Flavisolibacter. Next base: position 176,091 of record CBDUBQ010000003.1, on the reverse strand, counting down.
TATTCTTTTACACCTTTCGCTAGCGACCGGCCTTTTTGCTTCGGCGCAAACGGCTACCATCCGGCAATTAAAAACAGCGGTACACACCGCCCGGTTGCCGCAAGAAAAACAAGCGGCCCTGCTGGCCCTTTGCCGGCAAGGCTATAACCTGCATGCCGATACGCTGATGGCCTACGCCCTGCAGGCCGAAGCCCTGGCAAAGCGCAACGGCAATGGCCCTGCGGAGATAGAAGCGCTGTATCACTGGTCGTCCGCTCTTACCAGCAAGGGCCTGATTGACTCGTCGCTGGCGCTGGCCGAACGGTGCGAAGCCGCTGCGAAAAAATCGCTCAATGACCCTATCCTGCTCGCTAACATCCTGAACCAAAAAGGCCGCTGCTACATGCGCAAAAACCAGTACAAAGAAGCGATTGCTATGGCCTACGGGGTAATTTCCAATGCAGAAAAGGGCGCCGATGTGCTGCTGCAGATGAAAGGCAAAACGCTCCTGGGTTGGGCCTACCTGGAAATGGGGCAAACCACCGAAGCCCTCCGCTGGCACCTGGCGGCGCTAAACACCACAAATGACGAAAACATTTTGCGGCAGTACGGCATTCTCTTTGCCAACCTGGCCCTCAACTACAGTGCGCTGAAAAAGCCCGACTCTGCGTTCTATTTTATTGACAAGGCGGTAGCCTATTCCCGCAAGGGCGAAAATCTTTTCTTTCTTTCCAACTCCCTAGCCATACAGGGACAGCTCTACGTCAACAACGGCCAAAGCAGCAAGGCCGAAGCGCCGCTGAAAGAAGTTATCAGCATCCGTCGGTTGATCGGCGACCCGTTTTACATTGTATCCGACATGGCGCAGCTTTCGTTTTACTACGCCAGCAACGGGCAGCCGCAAAAAGGCATCACCCTGGCCAACGAAGGTCTGGTCATTGCCCGCCGGTACAACATCAGCACCAAGCTGTTTTTCCTGTACCGGGCCTTGGCGGCCAACTACAAAACCGCCGGCAACCTGACCGACTATGCCCGGGTGATGGAAACCGTGGTGGCCTGGAAAGATTCGGTGTACCAGGGTAACTCGGCGGAAGCACTGGCGGCTATTCAGGCCAAATATGATGTGCAGAAAAAGGAGAACATCATTATTCAGCAGCGGCTGGACCTGGTGCAGAAGAATTACTGGTTGTATGGGTCGCTCCTGCTCTTTGGCATACTGGCCGCAGGTGCCGCCCTCCTATACCGGGCCGATAAACGGAAGCAGCAACTGGCGCTGCAACTGATGCAGGAAGAAGAGGCCCGAAAGGCCGAAAAGGCCGTCACCGAAGCCGAAGAAGCCGAACGCAAACGCATTGCCGCCGATTTGCATGATAGCCTGGGTGCGTATGCTGCTTCCATTGCCGCCAATATTGACGAACTGGAAAGCCAGATGCCGGATAAAAACAGCGCCGTACTGCAGGAGCTTCGGGGCAATTCCCGCAACATTGTCGCCCAACTGAATGATACCATCTGGGTCTTAAAAAAAGACGCCCTGTTCCTGACCTCTATCTCTGACCGGCTGAAGCTATTTATTCAAAAAATCGCCCCCAGCTACCCGGCCGTGACCATTGATGTGTGGGAAGAGATAGAAACGAATTACCTCTTGCCGCCGGCACAGGCTTTTCATCTGTTTCAAATCATTAAAGAAGCCGTTATCAATGCGCTGAAGCACAGCCAGTGCACGGTGCTTGCCGTGCAGATTGAAGCCGCCGATGGGTGGAAGTTCAGCGTAACGGATAACGGCAACGGACTGGTGCAAAGAACAACCGTAGCCGAAGGGGGCCATGGCCTGTTGCACATGCAACAGCGGGCGGCCGAATCGGGCTACCGAATTCAATGGCTGCACAACACGCCCAACGGCACCCGTGTGGTGATTGAGCCTACTACAAATTAATTATTGGAACCGCTTTGCCGGTTTCGGATATTACCCCGCAAATGACAATACCACAAACACGGATTGCTTTGGTCGAGGACAACGCCGTCAACCGGAAAACCTTTCTGCAGAAAATCAGCGGCCTGCCGCAGTACAGCCTGTTGTTTGTGGCCGAAGACGGCGACCAGTTCCTGGAAGAATTGAAAGGCCTGCCCGACAGGCGCCTGCCGGAAGTAGTGTTTATGGACCTGGAAATGCCGCACCTCAACGGCATTGACACCATCCGGATTGCCAAGTCGCTGTACCCACAGGTGCATTTTTTAGTGCTCACTGTGTTTGACGATGATGATAAAATTTTTGAAGCCATCCGCGCCGGCGCTTCGGGCTACCTGCTGAAGCATGAACCCGCCGCCATACTGCACGAAGCCGTAGTGAATGTGCTGGAACAAGGGGGAGCACCCATGAGTCCTGCTATTGCCCGCAAGGCACTAAAGCTGCTAAGCGGTGCCGCTATGCCGGCCGGCTCACCTGATGAGCATCTGCCACCAGCGATTACCGAACGGGAAAAGGAAATTCTGCAATACACGGTCAACGGCTGGGATGCCAAGCGCATTGCCACGGCCATTAACATCAGCACCCTTACGGTGCGCAAGCACATTGCCAACATTTACGAAAAGTTGCATGTGCAAAGCAAGGCGCAGGTGATACAGATGGCGCACAAGAACAAGTGGTTTGGGCTGTGAGAATAGCACACCTATTTACGGGTTCATGGGTTTACGTGTTTGGAAGTCGTAGCCCTGGATTCTTTTTTGACAATGATTAAAGCGCTGTAAATTCTATTTGTACATTTCCGAAAGAGGCAAGTCTAGTTCTAAAAGCGGCATAGGAATTACATCCGATGCTTTTGTAAAGAAAGTCGCTTCCCATTCACCTTCCGTGTTGCGAGAGAACAAAGTAACGTAGGTGATTTCAGGCTGCACCAGCAGGTAATATTTCAGCGAAGGAATCGTGGTGTAGGCGAGGTATTTATCGACGGTATCATTGATATAGGTTGAGGGTGAAAGCACTTCAATAATTAACTCCGGCTCGTATTTAATGTACCTATTCTCCTCAGCTTTTGGTTCACGGATTACAAACACATCCGGATAATAATACCTGGCCTTATCGGGTGTGCTCACCTTCACACTATTACGAAAAATCTGAAAACCTTTGGCTTTCAGTATCGGCAACAAAAAAGTGCAGAGATAAATGGCAATTTCATTGTTGATGTCTTGTTCTCCCGGCATTTCAATCAGTTGTCCGTCTACCAATTCATGACGCCTTTCCGACCCCAACTCCAGTTGAATGTATTCTTCCACCGTTAACGGAGTCATTTCTTGTTTCACCTCTCTCATAGCTTTAAGATTACAAATAAGTCGTCTGAAGGACGAATCGGCACAACCTGCTTCGGGTCCGTCCGGTAATCGGCAAGAAGCGTTTTTGCTCACTGCTCCCTAGATAGCTGAATACCGCATTCCTTATTGCTTCGCATCCAGAATCACCGGTGCACCGCCTTTACCCATCATAATGATCTTGGCGTTTTGCGATTTGGCCAGTTCCAGGGTGGCTTTAATTTGTTCGAACTGTAGCTGCCGGTCGGTGAGGCTTTCCGAAATGATCTTCTGGTAATCGGCAATGCCCTGCGCCTCTACCCGTTTGCGGTCGGCCTCCTGCCGTTCTTTGGCCAGGATAAACTGCATTTTTTGCGACTCCTGCTCAGCCTGAATTTTCTGTTCGATGGTTGCTTTTACATTGGCCGGCAGCGTAATGTTCCGCACCAACAGGTTTTCCAGCAGCAGGCCGCGGCTGCGAAAGTCCGCTTCGATACCCTTAAAGATCCGGTTCTGAAACTCGTCGCGTTTGGTGGAATACAGGGCTATCGCTTCGTAATAAACGGCATTGTCACGAATGCGGGTACGGGCAATAGGGCGAACGATTTTGTTTTCATAATCGGCGCCGGTTTCCTGTATCAGCCGTGGCGCTTCGCTGGGGCTCACGCGGTACAAAACCGTCAGGTCAATGGTTACCTCCAGACCATCGGCGGTGAGCACACGAATGGCGTCGTCGCCGGTTTTGTGGCCTTCATCGGTGATGCCGCTCATGGTATAGTTGAGTGTTCGCACATCCAACCGCTCAACGGTTACCAGGGGATTTACAAAATTCAACCCGCTTTTCAGCACGTTGCTCTGCACCTTGCCAAACAACTTTTGCACGCCTACCTGCCCGGCATCAATCTGTACAAAACAGTTCATCAAAAAGCCAACAACCACAAGGGCTATACCAATCAGCTTACCGGCACGGGCCGCCGCTGCCAACTGCGGTGTGCGCTGAACCGTAAACGCGGCAAACAGAACAATCAGTCCGAGGAAGAGTAAGATCATGGTGGAAGTATTTGTTACTAAAGATAACCAGGGATAAAGGCTGCGGCCTTGCATGAAATGCAAAACTAGAAGCCGGCTTTTTGAGCTTTTTAGTTAGTGTAAAAACGCCGGCAAACTATTGACGTCAATCCGGTGATTCAAGTTCCTCAAACACGCCGGTTTCTTTATTCTTCCGCACATTATCTGAATGAAAATAGCGGCCGTTCATGGCTACGTACACTCCGGGCTGTAAGGTTTGCACAAAAGCCATGGCGCTGCCCAGGTTGAACAATCCATCCGAGGAACCAAACTTATACGGAATCATGGCGCCGGTAAGCACAATGGTTTTGTCTTTTACCTTTTTTGCCAGCAGGCGTGCTGTTTCGGCAATGGTATCGGTGCCGTGGGTAATGATGATTTTGTCTTCTTTGCTTTTGCGGCAGTGTTCGGCAATCAGGGCCCTGTCTTCGTCGGTCATTTCCAGGCTGTCCACCATCATCAGCGTGCGAATTTCTACCGGCACCAGGTTGCGGCCAAGGTCCAGCATTTCGGGCAGGTGCGAGTCGTTGAAGTAAAGCTGTCCATTCAGCTCGTTATACTCTTTGTCAAAGGTTCCGCCGGTAATGAAAATCCGAATGCTCATGTGCAAAAGATTGAGCCAAAAATAAGTGAAGAAGCGGTTGGCGGAGGGCCGGGTGACAAGTTGGGTGGGGCGATTTGTCAATTCAGTACCGCTGGCCGTTTTGCCACCGGCGTTGCTGGCCGGCTTTTGCACATCGGCGCAGTTCTGTATATTGGGTTTTGAAATTCCAGCACAGATCCCATGACAGTACCACTTGCCATTGAAAACGAACAGGAAGCTTCTATTGCCATTGTGCTTTGCTGCATGACCGGCCAGCAGGACCAGCGGCTGATTGATGCACAGTTCCGGCACCTTTCCCGCATGATGGCGCTCTCAGCCAAATTCAAAGGACATTCGCTGGAACAACTGGCCGAAAAAGCCATGCCGCTGCTGGCGGCCTACGGCACCAAAAACGTGATTGACTACAGCGCTCCGTTTATCCCCGATAATTTTAAAGAAACGCTTTTTGCTATGATCTGCGAATTGATCACCGCCGATGGCGAATTATCAGAAACGGAAAGCGAAGTGCTGGGCGTAGCGGCTCATGCGCTGGGCATTTCCATTGAGCTGATGCGGGTGATGATCGCCACCTTTTTAATGCGAAACCGGTGGAATTTGCTTTAGATAGAACAAATGAACGAACAAACTTGGACGAAAGAATGCTGAAGTGAAAAAACGCCGGGCATTATGCAGTGGTATGTGCCTGATGAGGAACGCCGCTGGTAAACGAAAAAGGCCCGCCGGAAACAGGATAAAACTGAAAAAATCATTCGCACCACCCAGCACTGCCAACTGCCTACTTGCCGCTTCTCGCGTCCTGCTCCATGCTTTTACCGGCAAAATAGCCAATGACGGCTGCCACCAGTGCCCCGGCCAGCAACACCAGCCAGTTATCGCCGGCGGCAAAAAAAGCAATACCCAAACCGAATATGGCAAACAAGATGGCCCAGATAACCCGCCCCTTCACCCTTTGGCTCGATGGTACATCGGCCGGCTTTTGATAGGTATGTCCGGGACGCTGGCGGCTTTCAGGCATAAACTATTTTTTTTTTTCCCGAATTTACCAAAGCATGGATTTACTGCCTACGATTTTTTCGACGGTGGTGCCGGCAGGGCCGTTACCCCATCCTGCCGGTGCACCGGCTCCTTAGTAGTTTGCACGGCAGCAAAAGGCACCTGCCACATGCTGCCATCGGGTGCTTCGGCCACGTAGCCCTTGCCGTTTACCGCCAGCGGAATAAGCCATGTAGCGGCTTTAATGGTTTGGCCGGTGATACTCTTTTGTGCTTTCAGCAGCTTTAGCTGTGTGGTTAGTTTTTTATCGGCAACAGCGGGTGCTGTTTTCGGGGTTCGGTTTACAAACGGCAATGGATCTACCGCACCGCCAAAGGTGTAAATGCCAAAATGCAGGTGCGCCGGCGTGTATTGTGCATTGCCGGTATTACCTACCAGGCCCACCACGTCCCCCCTCTTCACCCGCTGTCCTTCCTGCACCAGTTGCTTGTCGAGATGCGCATAATAAAGCGTATAGGCCTTTCCATCGGGACGAAGCCACACCGTTTTGCCACCAATGCCGCCTTCCCTTACACCCACCACAAAACCATCGGCGGCAGCAACGGCCGGTGTCAGTTTCGGCGCAAAAATGTCAATGCCTTCGTGGCTGCGTTTGCCGCCATCCCGCTGATCGCCCCACACGCTGCCCACCGCGGCTTTTTTGCCCGACACCGGAAAGTCAAGCGAGGGGCCAACAGAAACCGAAAGGGCGTATTGGCCCGAGCGAAACAATTCGGGTTGCAGGCGTAGCACGTAAGTACCCGCTTCGGCCAGTTCGAAGCTGAAGGTGGTGGTGGCCGTATCTATGGACAGCAGCGGCGATGTACTGTTGGCCTGAAAAAGATCGGCATAAACCGGCAATGCCGCTTCGCCCTTTTTTGTCAGGGTAAAGTTTAGTTTTTCGCCGGCCCGGGCCGCAAACTGTAAGCCCAGCGCACGGGGTTTATCGGCATGGAAAACACCTGCCTGGCGGTAAGGCAGCGACACCTTTACGGGATTCTCCAGGGCCAGCTTCGACGCTTGCAGCCAGGCACGCCCTTCGGGTGTTTTGTCAAGGTTACGGTCGTCTAACTCCTCGGCATAAACTTCGTGCGGCGTCTTTTTGCCAAAAACATCGCGAATAGATTTGCCGCAGGAAAAGCTGTAGAGCGATAACAGTAGAAAGAGGATGGATAGATGCTTCATAGTTCGTGTGCCACCTTCTGCAAAACTTCAGCCGGAAAGGGTGAAAATTTCTTTAACGGCAGCGGCGAAATGCTATCGAAATGTTAGGTTTCGAACGGGAGAAATGGTATAGCACCTCGGTTTTGCCAGAACCTGTTGTTCTGCCAAAATTTATCGCTGCTTTTCCGCTGAATGCCTACTTTTAAAAACCACCTTTTGTATGCAAAAAATCCTTTTTCTCAGCCGCCTGCTGCTTTTTAGCCTGCTACTAAATGGTACTGCTACCGAGGCCCAAAATGCCGCGGCCATCCAGTCCTTTTTTACAAAGGGAACCGTTTTTCACGCCAATATTCCGTATGCCGGTGATACGCTGCAAAAGCACCAGCTGGACCTTTACCTGCCGGCGGGCAAAAGCAGCAATCGTCCCCTTGTGGTATGGATACATGGCGGCGCCTGGAACCACAACGACAAGTACGCCGACATGAGCTACATGAAAAACACGGTAAAGGAAGTGGTGGACAGTGGCTATGCCCTGGCGTCTATTGATTACCGTTTCAGCACCTCGGCCGCCTTTCCGGCACAGCTACAGGATTGCAATCAGGCACTGGACTTTCTTTATCGCCGTGCGGCACAGTATGGCATTGATGAAAACCGTATTGCCCTCATCGGCTTTTCGGCCGGCGGTCACCTGGCTTCGCTGCTGGGACTCTCGCACAACAATTTTGTAAAAGAGTTTTATGCCGATGGCCAAAGGCCGCGGTTCGGCGTCCGTTGTGTGTTGGATTTTTACGGACCGTCCGATCTGGTTGCCGCGTCTATGAACACCGACACCTCGCAGAATAATGCCCGCAGCGCAGTGGCGCAATTACTGGGTGCCATACCTGTAGAACGGCCGGACCTTGCCCGGCGTGCCAGCCCGGTGACGTATGTAGATAAGAACGATCCTCCGTTTTTTATTGTCAACGGCGAAAAAGACGAATCGGTACCAAACACGCAGTCACGATTGCTGAGCGGATGGCTCAATGTTTACGGCGTACCGAACGAGTTGATCATTGTTCCCGGCGCCCCGCACTACGGGCCTGTGTTTGACAGCCCCGAGATACGGCAGCGGTTGTTCCGTTTTCTGCGGAAACACCTTTAAAATATCACCCAGGTACTAGACAAAACTTTAAAGCACTAATTGGTGCCAAAATCCGTGTTTAAAGATCCTGCATATCATACACCACCACCTTGCTCCACAGATGCGAGCAATCGGCAATAAACTTCTGGTGAATGGGATCGTCCTGGTAAGATTGCTGATCGGCAAGATTATCGAAGAACATCAGTTCCGACACCTGGTAGCTGTGGTCCACCACATCGCGTTTTTCGGTAGCCGCCGGCACCCCTACGTGCAGCTTGCGGATCTGTTTGATCTTGCGCAGGCTTTGCAAACCCGCAATAAGTTTTTCCGCATCCTCTTTCGATCCGGGATTCTTGAGCCAGAAAAAAACATGGTGAATGATGCCACCCTTTTTCTCAGCACTGGTAAAGGCCGAAAGGGTGTTGACGGCAAAACCGGCGGTGACAAGGGCAGAGGTGGTTAAAAATGATTTTCGGCTTTGTGTTGACATGTTCGTTGATTTTGTTAAACGCCCTGAAAATAAGTTGATATGTTGAAAGGTTGACAAGCGGACGAGCGTTTATCCTGTTAACATATCAACCCGTCAGCCTTTCGACTGCTCCTTTCACTCCATCAGTTCCCAGGCACTTTGATAAGCCTCATGCGCCTGCGCATACTGAATAAAATCGGCATAAAATGGAAACTGCGACAGCGTGGCGCTGTCACCAACAACCACTAACTTTTTTCGGGCCCTGGTCATGGCCACGTTCATGCGGCGTATGTCGGATAAAAAACCAATGGTGCTATCGGCATTGCTGCGGGTCATGCTGATAAAAACGGCATCTCTCTCCTGTCCCTGAAACGAGTCAATGGTATTAACCGACAGCGCTGGTCCAACTGACTGCAGCAAGGCATCTGCCAGCACACCTTCTTTCAGCAGCTCCACCTGGTGCCGGTATGGCGAGATCACTGCGATGGAAGGAAACGCATCGCCGGCATATATTGCTTTTAAATCTTCTGCATAGCGCCTTACCTGCTTCAGCAAAAAACTGGCCTCTTCGGGGTTGGAGATGCGGGTACCTTCCACCAGTTCTTCAAAGCCGGTGCCGGCCGTGTCTATAAAAACCAGCGGCGCGTCGGCATCAAACAACTTCCAAGTGGCAACGGCCGGAGCCGCTTTCAGTTTGCCGCCGTAAAATTCGGCCGAAGAAAACCCCGCGATGGCCTCGTTCATGCGGTATTGTTCCTCCAGCAGCACTACCGCTTCGGGGTGAATTGCCACTGCTTTTTCCATCAGGGTAAGGCTTAGTTCTTTTGCTGCCGCCCCGGACTTGATGGTGGGCGGCAACTGCTGATGATCGCCGGCCATAACCAGCTTTTTTGTTTTCAGAATCGGAATCCAGCAGGCTGGTTCCAGGGCCTGCCCGGCTTCGTCAATCACCACGGTGTGATAGCGGAATTGCCGCACGGTGTAGTGCGCCGCTCCCACAAGTGTGGCCGTGATCACATCGGCCCTGGCCAAAATATCATTAACAATGTACTGCTCTGTTTTCTCTACTTCAGCACTTATGTTGCGGGCTTCGGCAAACAAGGCTTTGCGCTGTTCCCGTTCGGCGGCGCCAAAGCTGCGTTTGTATTTCTGCGCCATGTCGCGGTATTCGGCCGCCTGCTTTTTCAGCCGCTTTATTTCTTTGGCGCTGCTATGCGCCGCCACCCGGCTGTCGAGTGTCAGCGATAATTGCTTTTCATTCACCCGGGCCGGGTTGCCCACCCGCACCACATTGAGGCTTTCGTCGGCCAGCCGTTCGCTCAGCAGGTCCACAGCGGCATTGCTGGGAGCTACCACCAGCAGGCGTTGCCGCTCTTTTTGCAGCAATGCCTTAATGGCCCGCACCAAGGTGGTGGTTTTCCCGGTGCCCGGCGGACCGTGCACAATGGCCAGCTCGTTGGCCTCGAGTATTTTTTGCACCGCCGCCTGCTGACTTTCGTTGAGCCGATCAATGGTAACGGGTCTGTCTCCGGTTTGAAAGGTTGGTTTTTTTGCACCGGTCAGGATACGGATCAGTTCTCCTTCTTCTCTTTTTTCGGCAATGGCCGGTGCCAGCTTCAACGCTGCTTCCATTTCGGCATAGCTGTTTTCGTCAAACACGGCATCCACACCCAGTTTGCCGGCCCGTGTCCAGTCGGGCATTTCATCGGTACGCAGCGCCAGCTTCAGGCGGTTGCCGCTGATGTGGGTCACGGTGCCTTCCACACGGTCTTCTTTCGGGTTGTGATTGGAGAAGAGTGCTGCCGTGGTGCCAAAGCGGAACTGGTGAATGATGTCCTGGTGGGTGGTGCGTTCCACTTCCACGGTAAGATAATCGCCACGACCTATTTCTGTGTCGCGGATGGCGATGGGGAACCAGGTCATCCCGTTTTCGCGGCGGTCATTCACCGGCAGGCGGGAAGTGAGTGCCTCGTATTGTTTGCGGTCGTCCTCCTTCTCTATCTGCAACAGTTGGCCCAGCCGCTTGAAATATTCCATGGCGCGAAGGTAGCGGCGGGGAAGGGGTGAAGGATAGGGAAAGCGCCGGCAAATGGCGTAGTTTCGGTTAACGCCTGCCGGCATTTTCTAAACTTAACTGTTATGACAAAACGATTGATCGCCGCACTCCTGCTGCTTTTGCCAGTGCTTTGTTTTGCCCAGAAGCAACGGGCCCGGGATATCGGCATTCCGTTCGGCGGCAATCCCGGAAAATTTAATGCCATTACGGATGTAAAAGGCGTGGAAGTGGGGTTCAGCACCATCGTGTCCGGGCAGGGCAAAAACCAACGCGGACGGGGGCCGGTGAGAACCGGCGTAACCGCCATTCTGCCCCGGGGCCGAAACAACAATCCTGTTTTTGCCAATTGGTACACCCTGAATGGAAACGGCGAAATGACCGGCACCACCTGGATCACCGAGTCGGGGTTTCTGGAAACGCCGGTGATGATCACCAACACCAACAGTGTAGGAGTGGTGAGAGATGCCGTACTGAAATGGTTTGTAAAAACCGGCTGGTACAAAGAAGATTTCTGGTACACCTATCCGGTGGTAGCCGAAACCTACGATGGTTTTCTGAACGACATTTACGGCTTTCATGTAACCGAAAGCCATGCCTACGAAGCGCTTAACGGCGCTAAAACCGGTCATCTGCCGGAAGGCAATGTAGGTGGCGGAACCGGCATGATGTGCCTTGGTTTTAAAGGCGGCACCGGTACGGCATCGAGGGTGGTGAAAACCGGCGACTCCGCTTATACCATCGGGGTGCTGGTGCAGTCCAATTTCGGCGCAAAAAAGAATCTCACCATCGCCGGTGTGCCGGTGGGTCAGGAATTAAAAGACACATTAAATTATGAGTTTAAAGCGCCGCCATCGTATCAGCCGGGCGATGGGTCCATTATTGTGGTGGTGGCCACCGATGCTCCGCTGCTGCCGCATCAGCTAAAGCGGCTAGCAGCCAGAGTTCCCCTCGGCGTTGGACGGGTTGGCGGCCTTGGTGAAAATGGCTCCGGCGATATTTTTTTGGCGTTTTCTACGGCTAATCCGGCTGCTTTTCAACGAACGGGATCAAGCAGAATTGAATTGTTGCCGAACGACCGGATGAACCCGTTATTTGAAGCCACGGTGCAGGCCGTGGAAGAGGCCATCATCAATGCCATGGTGGCGGCCGAAACAATGGAAGGCATCAATGGCAACAAAGCTTACGGATTGCCGCACAAAGCCGTGATGGAAGTGTTGCGGAAGTATAACCGGGTAAACTAATTTTATTTACCGAAGCAGCCCAAAAACCACCGGCCAATGAAAATCGCCCTTGTACAGACAAAACCTATCAGCGGCAACCTTACCGCCAACATGGCTGCTCATTGCCAGATTATTTCCGATGCTGCTGCTGCCGGTGCCGATACTATTCTTTTTCCGGAACTATCGCTTACCGGCTACGAGCCCACGCTTGCAAATACCTTGGCTATTGATCCTGATGACAATCGTCTTTTGCCGCTGCAAACGCTCAGCGATTCTTTTGGCCTGATTATCGGCGTTGGCGCACCGGTGAAAACAGATGCCGGCATTACCATCTCACTGCTTTTTTTTCATCCGCAAAACCCAATACAGATTTATTCCAAACAGTACCTGCACCCGGACGAAGAACCGTTTTTTGTGAGCGGCAAAAACAAAGCGGTTTTGCTGAACGACCATCCGCAAATTGCCCTTGCCATCTGCTACGAGCTTTCGGTACCGGCCCATGCCGAAAATGCCCATGCTTCCGGCGCCGGCATTTACCTTGCCAGTGTAGCCAAATCGGCGCAGGGTGTGGATGGTGCCGCTAAACGTTTGTCGCAGATAGCAAGCGACTTTTATATGACGGTTGGTATGGCCAACTGCCTCGGTGCAAACGACGGCATGGCCTGCGTTGGTCGTTCATCGGCCTGGAACAGGCAAGGCGAATTAGTGGGCCAGTTGGATGACAAGCGTGTGGGTTTTTTGCTGTTTGATACCTACACCGAAACAGCCGTTGAACATTACGCCTGAACAAAATTTACCCTTCAAAAAAATAATTTTCTTTTTTTGTCCGGTTTCGTCCTCCCCATACGTCATCCTGAAAACCTTTTTTCTAAACTTTAAAAATCAACTGTTATGGAAAAGTTCATGCTCATTTTTCATGGTGGCATTAAGCAAGACGCCTCTCCCGAAGAACTGCAGGCCAACATGGGCCAGTGGATGGCCTGGGTGGAAAAGCTGCAAAAAGAAGGACGATACGTATCGGGCGAAGCACTGTTGCCTGGCGGTAAACTGGTCAGCGGAAAAACTGCAGTTACCGATGGTCCCTATACCGAAGGCAAAGAGCTGGTCGGCGGCTATTTTGTCATTAAAGCGGCCAGCATGCAGGAAGCCGTTGACGAATGTCAGCACTACCCCGACTACTCGTATGGCGGACAGGTGCAGGTGCGCCATGTGATGAAGTTTGACATGTAATTTACAGTAGGCAGTACGCAGCCGGAAATCGGTCTGCTGCTGCCTGTTGCGTATTGCCTACCTGTTATCCCATGCAGTCTTCCATTCAGCAAACGGTTGATCATTTTTTCCGGCATGAGTCGGGAACAATGATCGCCGTTTTAACCAAATTCCTGGGCCTGCCACACCTGCAGGCAGCGCAGGACATTGCACAGGACACACTGCTGCAGGCCCTGCAAACCTGGCGCATCAAAGGGCTGCCGCAAAACCCAAGGGCCTGGTTGTACAAGGTGGCCAAAAACAGGGCCGTTGACTATCTGCGGCGTCAAAAGCTCGGCCGCCGGAAAGAAATGGAACAGGCGCACCTGCTGTCATCGGAGTACGCCTTGTACACGGCCGTGGCCCAGCTTTTTGAAGAAGAGGCTATTGCCGACAGCCAACTGCGGATGATCTTTGCCTGCTGTCATCCGGCTATCCCGGTGGACTCGCAGCTGGCGCTGGCCCTGAAAACGCTCTGCGGACTTAGCGTGGGCGAAATTGCCCGGGCTTTTTTGAAGGACGAGGAAACCATTGCCAAACGTATCTACCGGGCCAAAGAAAAAATCAGGACAAAAAACATTGCGCTTGACCTGCCATTGACAAATGAGTTACCGAAACGCCTCGATGTGGTTTTGCATTGCCTTTACCTGCTGTTCAATGAAGGCTATAACTCATCGCACCCCGAACAGTTGATCCGCGAAGACCTTTGTGAAGAGGCCATACGGCTGGCATACCTGCTGACGCAAACTTCGCTGACCAACCTTCCCCGCACCAATGCTCTCCTGGCGCTGTTTTGCTTCCAGGCTTCGCGGCTCAAAGCAAGGCTGGATGAGGGCGGCAACATCATCTTATTAAAGCACCAGGATCGCAGCAAGTGGTACCGGCCACTCATTCAAAAGGGCTATTATTTCCTGGAGAAAGCCACGCAAAAAGAACTTTCCGTTTACCACCTCGAAGCTGCCATTGCCTACCTGCATACCGTTGCCCCCTCGTTTGAAAAAACCGACTGGAAGGCCATCTATTATCTGTACAGCCTTTTGGCAAAGCAGCAGCCAACGCCTTTTGTGCTGCTGAATAAAGCCATCGCTGCTGCGTACGCTGTTAGTAAGGAAGAAGCGCTGCAAGAACTTGAAAAAATAGAAGGCTTATCAAACTATTATCTCTATCACACGGCGGTGGGTGAAATCTATTTCGAGCTGCAGCAAACAGCTCTTGCCAGGCAACACTATCAAAAAGCGTTGTCGCTGACAAAATCGTTAGCCGAACGGCAATTGTTGCAGGAGAAGATGAAGGCTTGTGCAGATGACCTTTCAAGGTTTTCCCTATCCTGACGGTTTATACTATTCAAGGCGCTTCAGTGGTGAAAATAATAGCTATCGGAATGACTGTGCCTTGTCATCATTTTTACGGCCGGCCCTGCAAATAGGGGTAAAAAGAATTGTGCAGGAAACTCACGGCGGAGTAAGGCATTATTTGCTCACCGATGGTCACTGGCAACTGGCTATTTATCAACTAAGCCTCCATCACCGTCCGCCGCACATACTTATTCCGGTACTCCATCGGCGATAAGCCCGTCAGTTTTTTAAACGTAGTGCGAAAAGCCTTGCTGTCGTTATAGCCCGATTTGTACATCGCTTCAGCCACATTTTCCCGCTCTTGTTCCAGTGTTTGTTTGGCGGCTTCTATGCGCACCCGCTGAATGTATTCGGCAATGGAATTGAACGTAGCCTTGCGAAAACGGCGCTCCAGGTTGCGGCGGCTTACGCCGGCTTCCCTGGCCAGGTGATCCACCGAAAGTGGTTCGGTATAATTCTGTTCAATCAAGTCCTGTACTTTCTTCACTGCGTCATCTTCGTGGCGCTTTTGCGGGCTGAAGATCATAAACGCCGATTGGCTGTTGCGTTCGATCTGTATCTCAAAAAGCTTGGAGCAGGTAATGGCCATATCGCGGCCGGCCATTTTTTCAATGATGTAGAGAATGAGGTTGAGCCAGGAATAAGCACCGCCGCTGGTGTAGATGCCGTTGTCGTCGGTAATGATTTTATCGGGCACCAGGTTGACATCCGGGAACATGCGTCGAAAGGTGTCGGCCTCTACCCAATGGGTGGCGCAACGCCGGTTTTTCAGCAAACCGGTGGCGGCCAGCAGAAACACGCCAATGCAAAGCGTGGCAATGGCCGCACCACCGTTGTACTGCTGCGCCATCCAGGGCAGAAAAGCCTTGTTGTCTTCAATCACCTTGTTTTTTTCGCCATGAATGGCCGGGATGATGATCAGGTCTGTTTGTACCACATCCTCCATCAGCACATCGGGGTGAATGCGAAACAAGCCGCGCCGCATGGTGGACTCCGGCCGTAGTCCCACCAGTTGCACCTTAAACAGGGGCGCCTTGCCGGCCCTTGCCAATACCGAATTCACTTCATTAAAAATCTGATGGGTGCCTTCAATATTCACCAGGCTGCATTCGCCCTCGGGTATCAAAATGGAAACGTGTTTCATTCCCTAAAACTACCGGTTTCTTTTGTCGCAATCAACCCCTGAATTTGCCGTTTTGATACAGGGCGGATTTAGTTTACACGTTGCAAATTTGTACCGCAAACTCTTTTTTACCGAATGCAGCACCATGAGCAACCGCGTTACTTATTTTGAAATTCCATCGGCCAATCCCGACACCAACCGCCGGTTTTACGAGCAGGCCTTTGGCTGGCAGTTTTACCAGTGGGGCGCTCAGGAGTATTGGTTTGCGCATACCGGCGCCGATGGCGAAAAAGGCATCAACGGTGCTGTGATCAAAGAAGCAGCTCCGCAGCAACCGGTGATCAACACCATCTCCGTAACCGATATTGAAAATGTGATGAAGGAAATTGAGCGGGCCGGCGGCAAAATCGTCCGTGCCAAACGGGCCATTCCCTGTGTTGGCTGGTTAGCCTTTTTTACCGATCCCGATGACAATATCTTCGGCATCTTGCAGGAAGACAGCGGAGCGGTTTGAAAAAGGCCGTACCGCTGTAGCGCCCTTTCAAAAACCAATGCTAATGCTTCAAAAAACGATGAATTTCAGGTTCCCTGTCAACCGGCGCAAAGCCGATAGGTATAACTACCGGCGGTTTCTGCAGCCGCTGGATGCCCAATTGAGAGAAACAAAAACAGCATAACCAAAAACCACAACATCATGAAAATTTTAAAGCGCATTTTAGTCGGCGTACTTGCCATCATCGCTTTGCTATTGCTCACCGCCCTTTTTGTAAAGAAGGACTACATAGTAGAAGAAGAGGTGGTGGTGAACAAGCCAAAAGCCGATGTTTTTAACTACGTGAAGTATGCCAAAAACCACGACAATTTCAGCAAGTGGATTATGCAGGACCCGCTGATCGAAAAAAGCTATCGCGGCACAGACGGCACTGTGGGCTTTGTTTATGCCTGGAATAGCACCGGAGACGCCGGCCAGGGCGAGCAGGAAACAAAAAGTATAACCGATGGTCAGCGGGTGGATTTTGATGTACATTTTATCCGTCCGATCGAAGCCGATGCCACCATGTTTTTCACGACCGATGAAGTGGGCGCCAATCAAACAAAAGTAAAATGGACCATGAACGGCCATAGCCCCTATCCGCTGAATGTTATGAACCTGTTTATCCCCGGCGTGTTGGGTAAAGACATGCTGGCGAGCCTCACTACCTTAAAATCAGTATTGGAAAAGTAAGGCAAACCGCCCGACAGCCTTCTGCCAAGCAGCAGCATAAAGTTTTCCAGGCAACAATGGCACGAAGACATTGGATTGAATCAATGGCTTCGTGCTTTTTTATTTTCAAGCCTGCGTTAAAACTCCAGGATAAAGCCAATGGTGGGCAGCACCTGTGGCTTTTCTTCCTGCAGCAAAAATGGAATGGCATTGGACCCATCCGGCCGCACAGCCTGGCCGTCGGTGGTAAGGAAGGCGGTGTTGTCTTCGTTTCGCCGGAACGAATAGCGTGGCAATTCGCGGGTGGGTGCCGCCAGCCAGTTGGTGACATCGAGGTAAAGATCAAGGGTGAACCGCCGGAAATTCCATTTTTTATCTATGCGTATATCGCTTGAAGAGAATGTGCCAAGCTGCCGTGTATTCAGGCGGCTGAAATCCAGCACACCTTCGCCCAACGAAAGAAAATTGGTGCGGCTGGCCACGTCATTAAACGGCGTGTAGGGCGAGCCACCCTGCACCCGGTATTTCAAACCCAGCTCCCAGCCCCTGCCCCATTTGTAACCACCGGTAAAACTCAGCAGGTGGCGGTTGTCCCAGGCACTGCGGCGCAAAACATCATCGGCCCCGCTGTAGCGGCTGTGAAACCAGGTGTAACTCAGCACGCCAAAAAAGCGGCGGGTAAATTTTTGCTGCGCAAAAAACTCAACTCCGTACGCCTGTCCGCGGCCATTCGTCACCACGGCCTCGTTGCCGATGGCGCCAAAATCGGTGCCCAGATTGCTCAGGCTGATGCCGTCCCGCACCGATACCGGCACGTTGCTGTAGGCTTTGTAAAAACCTTCCACGGTAAACCGGGTGGTGGCCCTGGGCAAAAACTCCAGTCCGCCCACATAATGATTGGCAATAAGATAATCGGCGCTACGGTTGGCAAATCGTCCATCGTTGCTTTGAAAACCCAGGATGGTATAAGGCGGCAGTTTGGCATAACGGCCCACGCTGGCATTGAGGTTCCATCGGTCGGTGAGCGCATAGCTGGCCGATACCCGCGGCGATAATGCAGCAACCGGATTACCGCCGCCGGTGGTAAATGAATTGACATCGGTGCGAAGGCCGGCGCTCAGTCCAAGGCGGTTGTCCAGAAAACGTTTGCTCAGTTGTACAAAAGCGCCGCCTTTCCAGAACGAAAGACCGCTGTTGAAAGCATTCACCACCGCTGGCTGCACCACATTGCCCTGTCCATCCTGCACCTGGGCCCGGAGGCGAATGTAGCTGTCGTTGGTGTACTGCGCATATTGCACCGTGGCGCCGTAGGCCAGCTTAAAGCCGTTGAAAAACCGGCTCACATCCAGCCGCAGCTTGTTCTCCGTTTCGCGGCTAGTGGTCAGCAGGCGCAGGTTTTGGGGCAACGAGTTGTCGTTGTTGTCATACTTCTCCAGGTTGTTGTTTAGGGCATTGCGACTGAGGGCCAGGTTCAGCACACCGTTGTTCAGCGACCGCCGCCACGACACGCCGGTGGTGTAGGCCCATTGATTGATGACCGGCTGCCGGTTAAGCGTGTACACCTTATCGGGATCCAGCTCGTTCACGGCAGAAAAACTGAATTCGTCAATAGCGGCCACGCCGATAAAATTGAGCGTGTTTTTTTCATTGATCTTCCAGGTGACTTTGTTCTGAAAATCCCAGAAGTTGGGACGGATGGGCAGGTCCAGCAAGCTGAAAAGAAGCTGCAGGTAACTGCGCCGCGCCGAGGCCAGAAACGTAACCTTACCATTGCTGCTGGCCGGCCCGTCGAAGGTGGCCGCCAGTTCGGTGCCGCTGAGCCGTATGTTGCCCTGCAGGCGTTCGGTGTTGCCGGTTTTTTGTTTGAATTCAAAAACGCTGCTCAAGGCATTATCGTAGCGGGCATCAAAAGCGCTGCTGCTCAGTTTTACATCTTCAATGAACGATACGTTGAGAATGCCCTGCGGTCCGCCGCCGGCGCCCTGCGTGGCAAAATGGTTCAGCGTGGGTATCTCAATACCGTCGAGGTAATACACATTTTCGTTGGGTGCTCCGCCGCGGATAATGATGTCGTTGCGAAAGCCGCCACCACCGGCGCCGGAGCCCACACCCGGCAGGCTTTGCACCACTTTGCTGATGTCGAAGTTGCCACCGGGGTTGCTTTTGATTTCCTCTACTGTTAATCGTTGTACACTGAGCGGCGTTTCAATCGTAGCCACGCGGGCCACGGCACGGCGGCCGGTTTCTATCACTACGCCCTGCAACTCTCTGGCTTCGGGCTGCAGCTCAAACGAAAGTTCGGCCACGTTGCCGGAATTGATGACGATGTTGAACTTGCTTTGCCGGGCATAACCCACCGCGCTGGCAGTGATGGTGTAGGACCCGGGTTTTGCACCATTTATGGTATAGCGGCCAAGGCTGTCGGATAAGGCAGCGGCTCCGGCTCCCTCCACAGTAACAGTGGCGCCGGCAATAGCCTTTGCCGTTTGCACATCGGTGATGTTGCCGGTTAGCGATGCGGACGTTTGCGCCACAGCCGTTTGTACACAAAAGAGAAAACAAAGTAAAAAGGTGGATTTCATAACTACCCACCACAACAGCGTTTTCCTTTTTTTGTTCAGTAAAAGGCCCAAATTGAAGCAGCGATACTTCACAACACTTTTTCGGCTGTTGTCCTTTTTTAGTTGCAGATACGCAGCAAGCACCGGTGAAACGATTTAGTCTTCTGCCCGGCAACCGATCTTTCGCAGGCGGGCCACTACCAGCACCTTTGAGCAGCCGAAAAAGTAAGCCATAGTTTCAATGTCTTCATTTCTTTCGTACAGCTCCCGCAGTTCGGCATCCCGTTTTGCAGTCCAGCGCATCGTATTGTTTTTCTGCGCCAGCCGCTGCTTTGTATAGTCCTGTGGAGGTTCTTCTTTTTTACCAAAGCCGCCCCTGAAGGGTCGAAAGGGCTTCTTTTTATTTTCCTTCTGTTCTTCTTTTTTGGCCTTGATGATGTGGATATGCGGCGATGCCGGAAAGTCTTTCGGCACCAAACTTTCCGGTATGCGCAGCAGGCCTTTGGTGCGGGTAATGGCTACGTACAGCAGGTTAATTTCTTCGTTCAGCTTAGTGAGGTTCAGCGGCTCTTTGGTCAGGGCGGCTTCGCCCTTCATCTTTATTAGTTTGGCTTCGCTAATAAAATCCTCTACCAGCTGCACCGCATCGTACTCCATGCCTTTGGCCCGGTGCACGGTGGAAAAGATCATTTCCGCCCCGTCTTTTTCCGCATCGGCCACATGCTTGTTTTTCAGCTCCCTGATAAGCGATGGTATCTCATTGCCGTATTCTTCCACAATTTCCACCATCATGCCCAACTGCACGTCTTCGGTTTTTTCAATGTACTCCGCCAACTCTTCCAGGCTTTTCATGGAGCGGATCAACTGATCGCGGATAAGATCGTGACGGCCGTTGTATAAATTCAGCACATCGTAAAGCGAGGCGCCGTCGTCGGCATAAGTATAGGAGTTAATGTTGCCTTCAAAATACAGCTTCGTTGCGGATGGATGCTCGGTGATAAACGTAATGGCCCTTACCAGCAAACCCAGGTTGGTGCGGGCCAGCGTGGCCTTTGTTTTTGCCGGCCCACCCTTGCCTTTACCGGTGATGCTGACCGGTGCTGCTTCCTGCAAATGAGCTTTCCAGTCCAGCACCTGCATGGCCAGGTCGGCAATATCCTGATGAAAGCGAAACGAAGTGGAAAGATGATAATTGGCAAAATCAGCTTTTGCCAGTGAGTTGACGGCATATCGCCAGGCATAGATCTGCTGGTGCGTGTCGCCCACAATCGCCTTTACGCTTTTTTGTTTCAGGAAGATGTCGAGCATGGCCGGCGAGGCGTCCTGTCCTTCATCGAACAAAACATAATCGTAGGGCAGCACCGGGTTCGATAGCTGAAAACGTTTCAGGTAAAAATCGTGCGTCACTTCAATTTCACCTTTATACATTTTGCCCAGCAGCAGGCGTACGCCGTATTCTATCTGCGGATAAAAATTCTGTACAAAGGTTTTGGCTTTTGCATCGTGCACCACGTTGCGGTAATCGAGGTCCTGCACTTTGGCCACGGCACTGTTGCAGAAGTAGGCCATGAATTTGTTGATGTGATTGGCCAGAATATACTCGCCGTGTTTTTCGCCCTGTCCCGATAAACCCAGCAGCGCAGCGATCTCGTAGGTTTTATACTCCTGTTGGCGCACGGTATAACCATTGGCCACCACCACCGGCCGAAAGGCCAGCGAATGGGCTGTTTCTACCCTTACATTATGCAGGCCACGGGCTGCAAAACGTTTGGTGGCTTCGGCTTTTACCGAGCGATTGTACGCCAGGTACAGTATGCGGGAGCCCGGCGGCCGGGTGGCGGCATACTGAATCACCGTGGTGGTTTTGCCGGAGCCGGCCACGGCGTTGATGCGGCAGTCGCCGGTGGCCGCAAGAATCGTTTCCTGCTCGGCCGTTAATTGCAACGGGGCCGGCCACTCACTGCCGCTGGCGGGGCCTGCTTTTTTGTTTTCTTCCAACATAAGTCGTTCCTGAAAATCCGGCCTGCAAAGGTCAGGAAAACACAGCTTCGGGCGGCTTTCTTTTCAACTGTCGTGGGCCGGGTTGTTGCGCCGGGCCAACCCCGTTTTGCCGTGCATTTTTGCGGCTGTATATTGAGTGCCTTATACGGTTTGTTATGCTCATGAAAACAGTCGCCGCCATTTGTTTATTCCTTGTTTTGTTTAGTGCATCGGCCCGGGGCCAGGTAAAGGCCGATGACATTATTGGCTACTGGCAAACGAAGGGGAAGAATCCCGCAAAAATCCAGATATACAAAACCGGCGATCGCTATAATGGTAAGATCGTTTGGCTAAAAGAACCCAATGAAAATGGCGTGGCCAAAACCGATAAAAAGAACCCCGACAAAGCCCGACAATCGCGGCCCATTGTTGGCACCGAAATACTTTCCGGCTTTCGTTTTGATGGCGATGATGAATGGAACGATGGCAAGATATATGATCCCGAAAGCGGGAAAACCTACAGTTGCTACATCACACTAAAAAACAAGCAAACGCTGAAAGTGAGAGGCTATATTGGTGTGTCGCTGCTGGGCCGTACCGAGCAATGGACCCGAACGACACTGTAGTTCTTACAACGGTTTTTAATGATCGCCCTTTTCGGCTGGCCGTTAGTTTCACTGCCATGATTTTGTTACAAAAAAATGCGTCTTTCGGTCCAGAAAATTTGACAAAAAATAGCCCTGTTTTCTCCCTAAAAAATACTGCCTTTGCATAGTGCCGCGGCTGGCCCGGCTCCCTGTTTTTTCTTTACCTTTCCCATCGCTTCAATTACCGGTATGAATGAACCACTTGCGGCTGAACGGAATAACAATGGGTCAACCGCGCCGGGACCCGATGGGCTGGAGACACGGTTTTATGACCTGCTGGTGCAGGCGCCTGTCGCGATGGTGATTTTCCGGGGACCCGATTTTATCATTGAATTTGCCAACGACAGCTATTTTTCACTGTTTGGTTATAGCCGCGAAGCGCTGCTGAATCAGCCAGCCTTTGAGGCCATGCCGCAGGCCCGCGAGCAGGGTTTTTTCGAATTGCTCACCCGCATCCGGCTAAGCGGCGAATGCTTCCGGCTCAACGAACACCGGACGCTGATAAAACGCAACGGTCAAACAGAAACCGCTTACCTGAGCATCATTCATCAGCCGGTAAAAGAGCCCGATGGCCGGGTGGACCGGATGATGGTAATGATCACCGACGTAACCGGGCAGGTAACCGCCCGTCAGCAAAAAGAAGCCGAAAAAGAATTGCTGCAAAAAACACAGGCCCAGCTTTCGCTGGCCATCAGCGCCGGCAACATCGGCATCTGGAGTTGGGATGTAAAAAGCAATACACTCACCTGGAGCAAAGAACAATGCCAGTTGTTTGGCCTTACCGAAACCGAGTTTACCGGCAGCATAGATGAGTTTAAACAGTATGTGTGGCCCGAAGACCTGGAGCGCATGTACGCCGAAGGCGAATTTGCCGGCAGCCAGCCCGGCGATTACGAATACCAGTTTCGCATTCGCCGTAAAGACGGTGAGCTCCGCTGGCTGCAGGCCCGCTCCCGAACGGTTTACGATACCGAAGGACAATTGGTTTACGTCACCGGGGTTAACCTGGATATCACTGATCAGAAGCTCTCGGAAGAGCGGCTGCGCCAAAGCGAACAACGCTTCAGCGCCGCCGTAGCGGCCGTGCAGGGCATTTTATGGACCAACACTGCCGAAGGAAAAATGGAAGGTCCACAACCCGGCTGGGCAGCCCTCACTGGCCAGTTGTACCACGAGTACCAGGGCTACGGCTGGGCGGCTGCCGTGCACCCCGACGATGCACAGCCAACGGTAAACGCCTGGAACGAGGCGGTGCGGGAGCAACGGACCTTTGTTTTTGAGCACCGCCTGCGGCGGAAAAACGGTACCTGGGGCCGCTATTCCGTCCGGGCCATCCCCGTAAAACAATCCGGTGGCACCATTCGCGAATGGGTGGGTGTGCACACCGATATTACCCACCAGCGAAAGGCCGAAGAATCGCTGGCAGAAAGCGAAAAGCGCTTTCGCACCCTGGCCGAAACACTGCCGCACCTGGTGTGGATGACCGATGGGCAGGGGCGTCAGGAATACGCCTCGCACCAATGGGTAGAGTACTCCGGCCTGGAACCTTCCGGCGACGACACGTGGCAGCGGATGGTGCACCCCCACGATTGGCAGCCGCTGATGGTGGCCTGGCAGCAGTGCCTCCAAACCGGCGGGCTTTACCGGGCCGAAGCCCGGCTGAAGGCCCGCAACGGCGACTACCGCTGGCATTTTGTACAGGGCCAGCCGGTGCACAACGAAGCGGGAACGATAGTGCGCTGGATTGGCGCCTTTACCGATATACACGACCAGAAAACAGCCGCGCAAAAGCTGGAAAAGCTGGTGGCCGAACGCACCGGGGAGCTGCAGCGAAGCAATGAAGACCTGCAGCAGTTTGCCCATGTGGCCTCGCACGACCTGAAGGAACCTGTACGGAAGATCCGCACCTTCGGCAGCCGCCTGACCGACGAGTTTGGCAGTGTTTTACCCGATACGGCAAAGCTTTACCTGGGCAAAATAGAATCGGCGGCCAGCCGCATGTACGCCATGATAGACGGTGTATTGATGTACTCTACATTTAATGCCCTGCAACAAACGTTTGAACCGCTGCACCTGGCAGCAATTATCAGCGATGTGGAAACCGACCTGGAAGTGCTCATTCGTGAGAAAGGTGCCACCGTTACCTGCGAGAACCTTCCTTCGCTTTACGGCGCTCCCATACTGCTTTACCAGCTTTTCTATAACCTGGTGAATAACTCGCTGAAATTTGTACGGCCGGGGGTAAAGCCGTTGGTACACCTTTCGGCGCAGCCGGTGACGGCAGCAGAAGTGGCGGCCAGCGGCCTGGACGCGGAAAAAACCTATAGCCGCATTTTTGTAACCGACAACGGCATTGGCTTTGCGCAGGAAAACGCTGTCCTGATCTTTCAAACGTTTTCCCGCCTGAATCCGAAAGACCGGTACGAAGGCACCGGGTTGGGACTGGCCCTTTGTAAAAAAATTGCCGAAAGGCATGGCGGGCTGATTGAAGCCAGGGGCCGCCCCAACGAAGGCGCTACTTTTATCGTGACGCTTCCCGTGGCCTGAGTGGCCACACCCCGTTCAAAAACAAAAACCGTCGCACCATGCGTTTTCTTTTTTTTCTTTTTGGCCTGCTTGCCATGGCGCCGGGCAACGCCCAAACGCCGGAGGAAAAACTGGCCGCCCTCGGCCTTTCCTTGCCTGTTATCCCGGCGCCTATTGCCAGTTATGTGCATTATGTAAAAACGGGCAACCTGATTTTTTTGGCCGGCAAAGGCCCACAGCGGGGCGCCGGCGAATACATTACCGGCAAGCTTGGCGCCGGCCTCACCACGGCGCAGGGCTACGAGGCAGCCCGGCTGACCGGCGTTATTCAACTGGCTGTTTTAAAAGAAGCACTGGGCAGCCTTTCGAAAGTAAAGCGCATTGTAAAAGTCACGAGCTTTGTCAACAGCGATAGCAATTATACCGACCATCCGAAAGTCATCAATGGTTTTTCGGACCTGATGATTGCTGTTTTTGGCGATAAGGGCCGCCATGCCCGAACGGCGCTGGGCGTGGCCGCTTTGCCTTTAAACATGGCTGTGGAAGTGGAGATGGTGGTAGAAGTAGAAGAGTAAAGGGCAGTAGCGATCGGTATGCCAAAACGCCGGTACCCGCCAGTGAAGTTTACGCAGGCGGCCTTTGCCACGATTGTGGCGCCCATCGTGTTTTTTTACGCTCTTCCTGACC
The DNA here is from genome assembly GCA_965365435.1 of uncultured Flavisolibacter sp. Classification (GTDB taxonomy): domain Bacteria; phylum Bacteroidota; class Bacteroidia; order Chitinophagales; family Chitinophagaceae; genus Flavisolibacter. The sequence goes on along the minus strand of CBDUBQ010000003.1, from coordinate 150,766 downwards.
TGAGGTACCGGAGCGGAGGACAAAGCCATTTTAGGTCGTATCTTCCGCATACAGAGTCCATTCCCATCTGCCCCGGTGAAAATGCAAAGCCACCATTATTTCACCATCAAAAACCAGCCAACATGGAAAGCGCTGTTACTCTTTCGGGAACCATTGCGGCCCTGCGGGAAAAAGGTTATACCGAAGATTTTAACCTACAGCAGCAATGCCTGGAATGCCGCAACGGGCAGTACCGCATCTTTCATAATGAATTTGCCGTGGATCAGTTTTACCGCTTCGAAGGCCCTTCCGACCCGGCCGACCTGGCAATTCTTTATGCCATTTCATCGGACAAATACGGCTTAAAAGGCGTACTGGTAAACGGCTACGGCATTTACTCCGATGAAGTGGCCGACGAAATGCTATCGAAACTGAAAATAGAAGGGTAAGGTTTATTTTTTAGCCAATGAAAACAGTGGCAGTACATCTTGGGTCGCAGCCCTATGCCTGCACCGTTAGCGACGGTGAGCACCGGTGGACCATGGACGAGCCGCTGGATATGGGCGGCGGCAATACCGGCCACGATCCGTATGCCGCTCTACTGGCAAGCCTCGGAAGCTGCACCGCCATTACGCTAAAAATGTATGGTGCCCGCAAGGGCTGGGACCTGCAAAGCATTACCGTAAACACCAGCCTGATGAGCGATACGGTAAATGACCGGCGAACAACGTCTTTCCGCCGCTCTATTGAAGTAGAGGGCAACCTGGACGAAGCCCAGTTGCTGCGCCTGCAGCAAATAGCAAAGGCTTGCCCCATCAGCAAAATACTCGAAGGCAGCATCAGTATTGAAACAGCGATAAAAAAAAACACCCATGATGATTCAGCAGGAGGATAACGGAAAGAAAGGCAGTTTTTATACCGAAAACGACGGCAAACGCCTGGCCGAAATGACCTACACCTGGGCCGGCGGCGATACCATCATTGTTGACCATACCGAGGTGGATGAATCGCTGGAAGGAAAAGGCATTGGAAAGCAGATGGTGCACCGGGCGGTGGAATTTGCCCGCGAAAAAAATCTGCGGTTGATACCGCTTTGTCCTTTTACAAAAGGCGTAATAGATAAAACGCCGGCTTACCAGGACGTGCTTCGCCGCTAAGCCGGGAATAAAAAACCGACAGCAATGGATCGAACCAATTTAACCAAAACCTACACCAACGGCACGGTGACCGTGGTGTGGAAACCGGCCGCCTGCATCCATTCCACCATCTGCTGGAAAGAGGCCACCGGCCTGCCGCAGGTATTCAACCCGAGAGAAAGGCCATGGATAAAGCCCAACGGCGCCGCCACTGAGCAGATTGTGCAGCAAGTGGACAAATGCCCCAGCGGCGCCCTGACCTACTACTACAACGAAGGCGGCGAAAAAATAGCCGAAGCCGAATCGAAAGTAGAAGTGTTGCGCAACGGTCCGCTGCTGGTGTACGGCAACCTGACCATCCGCGACCAAAACGGCAACCAAGTGAAAAAGAGCAGGGTTACAGCTTTTTGCCGCTGCGGGCTTTCGGGAAATAAACCGTATTGCGACGGGTCGCACACTCAGACAACTCTGGATAGCTGAGGCGCCTAGCGGCGGGCGAAAAACGGTGTTTTCACCCCCCCTGCGCTGTAAGGCTAATTTTATATTGCAGAATGGTGTCGAAACGAAAATACTTGCGCTTGCTTTATGAACGGGAGGTTCTGTGGGCACGTTTTGCCATTCGCGATCGCTATCTGCGGGAAGTGGCACGGGAGGTTTATGATAATATCGGGCAGGTGCTGACGCTGGTGCGGGTGGAATTGAGCCTGCTGTCCATGGAAGACGACCCTTTGAAAAAAAACATTCAGGAACCCGGACGGCTGGTGGGCAAAGCCATTGCCGACCTGCGGCATCTTTGCCGGGCTTTTTCGCCCGAAACCGAACTGCTGGGCAGCAGCTTTATCACGGCGCTGCAAACAGAGTTGCGGCTGTTGATGCCCGACCAGGAAACGCCCGCCATCAACATCATTGGAACGCCGGTGATGCCCGAAACCGGGCAGCAGATCATTCTGCTGCGGCTGGTGCAGGAAATGCTGCTGGCCATACGGGAGCAGGAGCCCGGCAAGCCGTTTTCGCTGGAGCTGCAGTTCCGGAAAAAACAGGTAGCGTTACGGCTGGGGTACGAAGGTGAGCCGGTGCAATGGGAAGGGGCCGGCACCATTCAAAAAGCCGCCCCGGAATATGCGGGCCTTTCTTTTACCGAACGGGTGTCGCTGATTGGCGGCAAGCTGGTTACCCACCGCAAAAAAAACAACCTCGTTTGCTTCGAACTTCTTTTGCCTTATAAACACAAATTATATGAATAGTCCTGTCAAAGTTGTTCTTGTTGATGACCACATCTTGCTGCGGAATGGCCTCACCAACCTGGTAGAGCGGCTGGGTTACCAGGTGCTTTACGAAGCGGATAACGGCCGCGACCTGCAGGCTAAAATGGGCCGGCATGAGCTTCCCGATGTTGTTCTTCTCGACATTAAAATGCCCGAAATGGACGGCTTTGCCACCGCCCGCTGGTTGCGGCAGGAATACCCGCTGGTGAATGTGCTGGCGCTGAGCATGTACGACGATGAAAACGCCGTGATTGGCATGCTAAAGTGCGGCGCAAGAGGGTATATTGTAAAAGACACCAACCCCATGGAGTTGCGGGCGGCCATACAGGCGGTTATGACCAAGGGATTTTATTATTCCGACATGGTAACCGGCAAGCTGCTGCACACGGTGCAAAACGAAGACGACGACAGCGACGACGGCAACGAGCACCGCCAGCTACGGAAGCTGAGCGAAAAAGAACGGGAATTTTTGCGGCTGGCCAGCACCGAGCTGACTTACCGCGAAATTGCCGACCGCATGTATTTAAGCCCCCGCACCATTGACGGCTACCGCGAACAGCTTTTTGAAAAGCTGCAGGTAAAAAGCCGCGTGGGCCTGGTGCTGTTTGCCATCAAGCATGGCATTGTGCGGTTTGACTAACCGGTGGCTTTTTTGTTGTTCCGCCTTTTTCCCCTTTGAAAAACAAAAGGTTGGGACTAAAAGCCCCGAACGGAACGACTCTAGTTGACTAAGCCTGATAAAAAATACAGGCTATGCCGCTGCTTTCGGTTTTATTCTTTGCATTTGCCCTGGATTTTATCCGGGGCTTTTTTTTGCTGATACTTTTAAAATCGGCCAGGCGGAATTGTATAAAACCAAACCGCCATCAAGGTGCACTCGTTGTTTTAGCCGACACCGTAGGTGTACAATATCTGTTGGAAGGAGATGATAGCGTAAACCCGACTACATTAGAACCTGTCCCGCCTCAGCGGGAAGTCGTACAGCATCCGATCGTGCCCACCAAGTGACACCGGTTTGGTAATGTTCATGATTGTTCAACCGCTGCCAGGCATCTGCATTTGCCCAAAAAACCACCGAAAAAATTCGCCTTCTTTCGGCCGGCTAACGACCAAAAGAAGGCGAATGGCAACAGAAGAACATACCTGATAAGGGCTGCAAATGCTACCGCGTCAACTGCACCCGGCTGCAGCCGTTTGCCGTAATCGTGAGCGAACCGCTCCAGCTTTTATTGGAACATTTGGCGCTGAACGAATAGGTGCCGGGACTAAAGCTGAACGTGGCACAGCCCGATGCACCGCAGGCTGGCACCCCGGTGCTGTAATAAGAGCTGATGGTGCGGGTGACGCCATTGCAGGTAACGGTGATATTGCCGCAGCCAAAGTCGGAGGCTATCCACACCATGCCCTGCCCGCTGCTTGGCGTGGTGGCGCCGCCCGTAAGCTGTATGCGGGAGCAACCGTTTGCCGTTACCGCCACCGTACCCGACCAGGTTTTGCCGCTGCACTGCGCCGAATAGGAGTAGGTGCCTGGCGCCAGGTCGAAGGTGGCGGTGCCGCTGGCGCCGCAGGCAGGTGTGCCGCTACTGTAAAAACTGCTGATGGTACGGGTAATACCACTCACATTGACCGTGATGTTGCCGCAACCAAGGTCCGAAGCGATCCAGAAGGTAGCCTTGCCGGTGCTGGGAGTGGTAGCGCCACCCGTGAGTTGTACGCGGGCACAGCCTCCTGCTGTTACCGCCACAGTGCCCGACCAGGTTTTGCCGCTGCATTGTGCAGTGTAAGAATAATTGCCGGGGGCCAGATCAAACGTAGCGGTGCCGCTGGCACCGCACGAGGGGGTACTGCTGCTATAGTAGCTGCTGATGGTACGGGTAATGCCGCTGACGTTGACGGTAATGTTGCCGCAGGCAAGGTCGGAGGCCGTCCAAAACGTGGCCTGTCCGGTGGTGGTGCCTGGCCCGCTGCCACCGGTAAGCTGTAGTTTAAAACACTGGCCGGCAGTGAAGGTAACCTGGCCGCTCCAGGTTTTCCCCGTACACTGGGCCGTGTAGGAGTAGTTGCCTTCCGGCAGGTCAAAGGTGGCGGCATTGTTGGCCCCGCAGCCGGGCGCACTGGGGTGGTAGCCTGTAATCACTTCCGCCTTCCCGTTGATGGTGACAGTGATGTTACCACAGCCAAGATCGGAGGCCGTCCAGAAAACAACTTGGCCGGTTTTGGGCGCTGGTGTTTCGGGTTCTTCTTTGCGGCAGCCGCAAAAAAGGCTTATGCAGGCCAACAGGAAAAGGGGCAGGTGAACAAAGGTTTTTTTCATAAAAAAGATTTTGCGGAACCAGGGGCTAACAGAACAAGCGAAAGAACGCCGCTGTTTCGCCCCGATTCCAAGGGGTTAATTGAAGGGTTGGTAGAGAAAGGAATGGTTGTACCGTTTTATGGAAACCGGCTGGGAACCATTTTGTGCTGGCGGCATTGGCCAGAATTGGTGGCGGCAGGCCGGGTGCGCTGGCCTAAGACGGTGCTGCCTGCTGAACCGGGGAGAAATCCTTAGCCGGCGGCGGTGCCGTTCTTTTTACGCCGTAGGGCAGCCGATGGCCGCGAGGATGACAGCCAGCCCGCCGTATGCAGGTGCTGATCGCTGGCGCCGGCTTTTGCCGGCGCTGCAGCCACCACTGCCGGTTGAGGTATCATCGGCAACGACAGAGGTGGTTCGGCGCCCTGCAGAAAAGCCACCGGACGGCCGTTTCTCATCACGCGGTTGATGCCTCTTTCCACATCGAGCAGAATCTGGTATTTATCGCCATCGCGGTCGAGCCACACCTCCACCCGCAGCACTTTTTCCACCTGCTTAAAGGTGTGCCAGTTGCCGCTGCTTTTGTAGAGGTAGTTGCCTTCGATTTTATTGCCACCGGTGCTGAAGCTGCTTTCCACCACCTTGTTTTCACAGTCGTAGCCGCGCAGCTTTACCGACAGGCTGGCGTTGTCGGCAAACGAATGTTCCAGGGCAATTTTGGGCCAGCCGCAAACGCCGCCGTACCGGCTGCAGGTGGAGCTTTGTACTTGCACATACACATTTCCCCAGCTATGGCTGAGCGCCGTTTGCAGAGAGCCCCACTGCAGGTTGCAGGGATTGGAACTTTGCGCCACGGCACCGTTTACCCAACTAAAAACCAGCAGCAGCGGCAGGGCCGGGCCAACGCGGCAGGTGTACAGATTACCCAGCGACAGCCCGTGTAAACTCTTTTTCATTAGCTATTTTTTTGGTGTTGAAGAAAAAGCGGGCAGATGGCCGCGGCAGCAAAAGAAGCTGTCCGTGGCCGCCCATCAGCCGATGCGGGCAGGCAGTGTACAGGAAAAACAAAAACAGAACAACAGCACAAACTTCCCTTTTGCCCGGGCAGAAAAAAAGGGGATTATATACCGATTTGGAACGGGAAAAACACGGGGCGCCGTGGACAGCCTTTGCGCCGCAGCGCTTATCTCCCGGCCTGGTTACCGGCAGCCATTGCAAACCGTTCCTGTCTGCTTCGGTGCCGGACCTATTGGAGCCGCTTTATCATCATGGTACAGGCAGCGGAGGGTTGCTGTTGCTTTTAGCGGCGGCGTGCATACCCGGCCGGTTTTATTACGGCGGGCATCACTGCATTAGCCAAAAGAATACTGACAAGCGGGTAATGGACTCGTGCCTGGCAGGAACGCACCGGCAAAAACCTTTTTTCGGAAATACGTGAAAAACCCGGGCGCTAACTGATGTATTTCCCGTTTTCCGGCGGGGCCTGAACCATCATTTTTGCGAAGCAGACCAACAGCCGGTTGCGGCCAACGGAAAAACAACAACAGACCTGACACATTGCAAAAAAGCCAACGCATCCTGCCGAAACAACCGGCCTGCCTACCGGCCCTTTTGTACAAGGGGCTGTACCAACGAGCTTGCCTCCGGTGCATTTGTGCACGGAAACAGCGCATCGTCGGCAACGGCAGCCAACCAATTTTCATCACACAAAACAGGTCTGATCATGAAACAACTTATTCTCTCTTTTTGTCTTATTGCCGCGGTGCAGGCCTCTGCACAAAAATGCCCTAACAACTCACAGCTTTTTACCTGGAGCACCAACAGCGGCGTAACCATGTATGCCTGCCTGGCAAAAGAAGTAAGCCTGGGTGCGCAAACGGTACTGTATGGTGTGCGCAACAATACCGGCGATAAGCTGGATGTACGTTTCACCAAAGTGGTGACCACCTCCTGCGGCAAGGTTTTGCGCAACAGCGCCAGCGTAGATTTAAAGCCGGGCGAATTTAAAGGCGGCGGCACTTTCTTTGGCGACGACATTACGCTTGATACCCAGGTATGGAAAGAAGATTGCAACCATTTTCCAAACCGCATTAGCCGCGTTGGCTACGAGAACCTGCAGGTGATTAATGTAAGCCAGAAAGAACGGGCCAGGGAACAGGCCGAACAAGAGGCGAAACAAAAACGGGAAGAGGAAGCCCGCCAGCGGGAAGAAAAGGCCCGCCAGCAGAAAGAAGCTGAGGAGCAGGCAAGGCAGGAAAAGGAAAAGGAGCAGGCCGACCGGGAGGAAAAACAGCGGGCCTACGAACGCTATCAGGACTCGATGCGGCAGGTGCGTTACCAGGACAGCCTGAAGCAGATAGAAGAAGACCGCACCCAACGCCTTGAGCGCATAGCCGAGCAGGACAACAAAGAAAAGGCCGCCCTGGCAGGTATTGCCACCGGCGTGGCCGGGCTGGCCATGGGCGATACCGACAACGATAAAACCGATGCCACGTTTTATGTAAAGGGCGAGCTGGCGCTGGGCATTGACAACATCCCCGCCATATCCAACACCGAAGGCCGCGATGCCCGCATGCGGTGGAGCAGCCACGACAACATCAATTACGTGGGCGGCAGCGGAGGCTTGTATTTTGGCCTGCGGCCCATACGGGTGGTGGAGCTGTTTGCCAAGCCCTTTGCCACCTACGGCATGCAAATGACCGATGGGGTGATTGGCGATTACATTGAATACGGCGGCACCGCAGGAATAAAGCTTGGCGGCAAATTCAAGATTGGCGCACAGGTGCAGTACGGCGAGCGCATGGGCAGCTACGAACGCGACGGCGACGCGGTGATGGCCAACAGCGGTTATACCACCAACGACCAGCTAATTACCACGGCCAATATTGCCTATAATTACCTGAGCTACGGCGGCTTTCTGATGCTGGAAACATCCGACGAAACTGACAGCTATATTCAGCTTGGCGCCGGCATGGAAAAGCCTTCGATCAGCACCGTGGAGTACCCTTACTACCGGGCACGGTTTACGTTTGACAAGTTTTTTGTAGAAGGCACTTATATTCAAAACTATCCGCTCGACAACAAGCCGGCGCTATACCAGATCATGGATGCCGCCAAAAAGGATTATTATAATGTGAGGCTGGGGGTAGTGGTGAATTTATGAGCATTGCTTTTTGCCAGACAAAGCCGGCGAAAGCGCCGGGCCTCGTTAAAATTCATGTCCAAAGAACCACCGGGACGTTGACAAAACCGGCAGCGTGTGACGGCCGGCCTGCAGGCCGGCCGTTTGTAAAATAACGATATCGAAAAACCGCTAAGGAAAGGCAGTAGCCAGGTATTTTTTTCAATCTGGCACTACGCTTCGGGTTTTTGAAGAGTAGAACAGGGAAACCTTACAGCCGCGAAAAAACTCTGGTAGGAAGCCACCGGGTGGGCGGCAGGAATGCGGTAGCAAACCACAGGAACCCAATTAGTGAAACCAACAAAATTTGAGTTGGCTTTTCCTACAGAACGTTTCCCGGCTGCTCCACGAAGAACAAAACGCTCCAGTGAGGAAGGGAAATCATTGTCATATACCATTATCACGTAAGCAGAATGGAATCGTATAGCCGATGGACCCATAAGTTCCATCAGGGGCCTCGTGTTTATAGAAGATGGATGGGTACAGCGGCTATCAACGCCGACGGAACCTTGTGTTACAGTGGCATAGAACACGGGGCCGGCACGCAGGTTACCATTATCTTCCCGGCATCTAAAACTGCAAAGCCCTGTTGCGGAGGAAGGTCTGGCTTTCCCTCGCGATCGTTCATTTACTTTCGGCTCATCATAGTTTGTGTCCGTTTTTTTCGCCACCACAAGGCAAACCCGGTAATGGATAAGATTGCACCGTTCAGCCCAAACAAACAATACAAAAGCTTAACAGCTTTTCTCCCCTATTGCCCAAAATGTAAAGTGTAAACTGCATATTCCATTTTCTCCTTTGTACTCATTTGGCGCTGCAGAAATACACGTCGAACCTTTCCATCCGCATTATCAAATTCCACTTTATTGTTATAATCGCCCCACAGCCAAAACCCGCCGTTAGTATATGGTCATGGGTTCCCTCTCGTTGCGTGGAAAATCGAGGTAGTGAAACGTTCCATCGGCCAGCAATGCTTCTGCTTTTTCACAAACGCTTTCTCACTGCCGTACTTACTCCTGGCTATGGTTTTAACCGGCTGCCTTTTCCGCTTGCTGGCCGTTCCGTTTCGGGCCATGGTTTGATGGCCGTGAAAGGCAGCTTCCATAATTTTCCAATTGTTAGTTCCTGTTCCTGGGCATAGGCCGGCACACCAATAACAACGTCCTGCTGGTGCACATTCAGCCGGGCCGTCCGGTGCAGCCGGTCCCATACCGACAATACACTGGAATAATTACTGTCGGTTTCTGTTTTGACCATAGAGTGGTGAATGCCGTGCATACGCGGTGTCACCACCAGGTAGTTCAGCGCCTTCTCCAGCCGAAAGGGAAGGCGCCAATTGCTGTGGTGAAACTGCGTGGCCGCTTCAAAAACAATTTCGTACACCAAAACCAGGAGCGGTGAAGCACCGAACAGCAATACCGCCGCGCCGCGGAAGAACAGGGAACCAATCATCTCCCCGAAATGAAAACGAAAGGCCGTGGTGATGTCCAGGTCAAGGTCGGTATGATGCACCAGATGAAAGCGCCAGAGGATGGGTAGCTTGTGCAAGAGAATATGCCAGCGATAGGTACTGTAGTCCAATAGCAAAAAACCGATACCGGCTTTGGCCCACGCCGGTACCTGGAGCCAGTAAGCAACACCAAACTGCCAGGATTGGTTTTGTACCGCCAGCCACACCATGGCCGGAATAAACAGCAACCGGAGCAGCGCAAAGGCCGGCAATGAAAGAATAAAGTTGATGATGATCCGCTTCCACCGCGACTGTACCCGTTTGCGGAGCTGCCTTTTGCCTTCGAGTAAAAACAGGGCAACAAAACCAAGCACCAGCACCGGCACCCCATAGGCATCGAAAACACCGTTAATCATCGTCACGCAATTTTTCACCCTCGCCTTTTTTCGTTTGCCAGGTGGCATCGCGGTTAAGGCCCAGCTCTTCCTGTATGCGGGGCGAAGAACCTTTGGGAGCCTTGCCCACCATGAGCCTGAAATAACGGATGCCGTCTTCCACATGAGCCCATATTTGCGGCGGCGGCGTATAGCCGTATGCCCGGTACTGGTTGGGCGGCACCTTACCCTTTTGCCGAACAAAGGCTTCAAAGTTTGCCACCCATTTGTCAAAGGCAGCCATGAATGCCTTTTCGTGTATCATATCCTCCGACTGGTTGTCGCTGTATTTTTTGCCTTTGCCCGTCGTAGCATGCGCCCAAAGATGATCGGGCACCTCCACCCCGCCGTAGCGGCATTGCCAAACCAGGGGCAGGTAGGCATCGCGTTCGTTTTGGAACGGCTCGGCATCGCCGTCGAAATAGTGTTTGTGGCGCAGGATCTTCGGCCGGTTGTTTTCATCCATCTCGTCGCCGCCTTCATCGCCGTAGCAAAAAAAGGCGGCGGTTCGCCCTTCCAGGTGATTAACGCTCATTTTGGTCCATTCCTCACTGTGCTCCAGCGCCATGGCCTTCTCCGGATTTTTATGATCAATGGTATTTTCATCGGGATTGCCACCGTTCATACACACCAGCCGGTCGAACATCAGCTTCAGGTTGCTGGAAGGGGCGTACCAGTTGATGGGGCCAATTATGGCCCAGGCATCGGCCATGTCGAGTCTTGCATAGAGGTCCAGGTTCCACATCAGGTCGGGTTCTTTTTTGCTGTTTTTTTCGTAACAATTGCAGGGCCACACGCAAAGCGCCATGGAGGTAGATACGCAGGCATTGCAGCTTTGAATGTGTTCGCGGGCATACACGTTTCCCAGGTCCTCGTAATCAATCTCCCAGTCTTGCGGCAGCTTGTCTGCCATCTGCAGCATCAGGGCCCTTGACTTGCTGTCCACGCCGGGGCAATTGTACTGCCGCCTGTTCGACCCGGAAATGATCAATACCCGGAAAGGACGTTGGGCAGGAGGCAATTTTGCGTTTTCATCATTTGGTTTCATGCTGGTATGTTTAAATCTTATCCTGGGTGATCAGCCGCCTGTACGTACCCACTAGTTTTTGCTGCGAAAAGCCCAGCTTGTACAGGAAGTACATGAGGTAAAAGATGCCCTGCATCCTAAAAATCCCGTTTTGCCGGTATTTGCGGGCCGAGGTAACAACCGGCTGTTTCATGATAACAAACCGGCCCTGCTTCTTTAGCTTTTTTATCATCTGGTAATCTTCGAAAATGACATGGTCTTCCGAAAATCCGCCTGCTGTTACAAAATCGGTTTTTGCTACAAAAAGACTTTGATCGCCGTAATGAAAGGCATCCACATTGAACCTGGTAAACCAGCAGTTGAGGCGCAGGAACCAATGGTCGTAATCGAACCGCAATTGAAAGCAGCCGGCGGTGGCACCTCGTTGAATGGCGCCGATGATCATTGTCATGAAACCATGCGGCGGCGTGCTGTCGGCATGTAAAAAATAGAGCAGCCCGTACCGGGCTACCGAAGCCCCCTTGTTCATCTGCGCCGCCCTTCCTTTTTTTTCGCTCTTTACCACCCTTGCCCCGCATTGCCCGGCTATCGCCACCGTGTTGTCATGGCTCCCGCCATCTACTACAATGATCTCCACTTCATACTTCTCCGTGGCAGCCAGCACGCCGCTGATCGTTTGCGCAATCACCTCCGCTTCATGGTAGGTTGGAATGATGATGCTGAGCATGCCCGCTTAATTTTTCTGTGACCAATGCTTTTAATTCATCCAGCGATGTACAGCAATGGATTTCCTCTGCCGACACCAATTCGTTCAGGGTGTTTTGCTGCAATAGAAAGATGGCCGGCAAAGGATGTGGCTGCCCGTGCTTTTTTTCAAATTCGTTTTTATGGACAAAAGTGGCACTTACCGGCAAGGCTTCCACAAAGATTTTCCAGTCTTTCTTCATCGAAAAATTTCCATAGGTCAGGGCACACAGTTTACAATCATATGTAGAAGGTGATAAGATCTTGTGCGCAAAATCAGTGACGGTGCTGAACAGGTCAGCATTTGCCTTGTACACAAAAATCAATTGCCCGTTCATTGCCATTTCCATTTTACCGCTTTCCAATCGTCTGCTGTATCCACATCGCTCAAAACCGGCAACAATACATGCTGCAAATTTGCCTCCATGCATTTTTGGATAGTGCTGTTAAGCACAGTGCCGGTGCTCCACGGTATGTCATCAAACAGGAATGAATGCGCCTTCGTCATCCCCAACAGGTAATAGCCGCCGTCTTCCGCCGGACCAATGACCACATCAGGCGCCCCGAGTGCGGCAAAAGCATCCATAATAATACCGGCGCTAATGCCGGGACAATCCGTTCCGATGATCACGGCTTCGGCATATCCTTTTTCCCACACAAAGGCAAACGCATTTTTCATTCGCTGGCCCAGGTCATCGCCCTGCTGTAGCTGCTTGCCGAAATGGGCGGCGGGCCATTCATCATCTGTCTCAATAAAGCGGCTGTAAAAAACAAACTTTTCAACCGGCAGCGATGCGGTGACCAGAACCGTGTGGCGCTGCAATTGATGAAATACCGCCAACGCGGCTTCGTTGCCGATAGTGGCCGCCAGCCTTGTTTTTACCCTGCCGGCTTCGGCGTTTTTGGTAATGATGAGGAGTGCCCGCTTTTTCATACATCCCGGATGGCATCTGCCAATAATTGCGAAAGCTTGTGATCGGCTTTTCCCGCTACTTCAATGATCTCCCGGATGTTCACCGGTTTCAGGTTGTCGGGATCACATTCATCGGTGATGACCGAAACCGCCAGGCAGGGAAGCTGCATGTGTGCGGCCGCAATCACTTCCGGCACTGTTGACATACCCACCATGTCGGCACCAATAATTCTAAGGTACCGGTACTCGGCCTTTGTTTCCAAGTTAGGACCGTGCACCGCAGCATATACGCCGTTCTTTAAGGGGAGGTCCAGTTGCGCTGCTTTTGTTTGCAGGAGCTTCCGGAGGCCAGGGTCATAAGGCTCACTCATGTCGGGGAAGCGGTCGCCTAACGCATCGAAATTTTTGCCAATCAACGGACTGCCTCCAAGCAGGTTAATATGGTCATCCACCAGCACCAGGTCGCCTTTTTTAAAACCGGGGTTGATACCGCCGGCCGCGTTCGACAGGAACAATGTTTTTATTCCCAGCAGTTTCATTACACGGATAGGAAAGACCAGTTGCTGCAGGCTGTATCCCTCATAGGCATGAAAACGCCCCTGCATAAGCAGGATGTTTTTTCCGGCCAGGCTGCCATAAACAAGGTTTCCTTTGTGAAATTCAACCGTTGCTACCGGGAAGCCGGGTATGTCGGCATAGGGAATGGTCAGTTCCACCGCTACCTGGTCGAGCAAACGGTGCAAACCGGTTCCCAGCACAACTCCTATTGTTGGTTGCGTAATGCCCCTTTCGTGTAAATAATCTATTGCCTTAATGAGTTCTTCCATACGAAAATTTTATGCAACAGCCCCGCCGCAGCTTGAGCCGGAACCGGCGGTGCAGCCGTAACAATGCTGGCCAATTACAATTTCCCGGTTTGCCAGATCGGCTTTGTCGAAATCGTTGATATGCCGGCTGTGGCAGGCCACCTTAAGTTCCAGCATTTGGTTGAAATCGCAATCATACAAAAAGCCGTCCCAGCCAACGGAGATGGTGTTTCGGCACATGACATTGGCGGCCGCCGCCGGGTTGTAGGCATTCACCAGCTTTTCCATGTAGCCTTCGTAATTACCGCTGGTCAGCAGGTAATCGAGGTAGCGGCTGATGGGCATGTTGGTGATCACATACAGGTTGTTGAACGAGATATCAAACCGCTGTTGCAATGCCTGTTTGTATTCTTTTTCCAGCGACTGCTGCGCCGGTGGAAGGAAAGCGCCGGCCGGATTGTACACCAGGCTCAATTGCAACCCGGTTCCGTCTTTGCCGTAGCCGACAGCGTTTAACATTTTCAGCGCGGCAATGCTGTCGTCAAACACGCCGTTGCCCCGTTGCCGGTCGGTTCTGTCCTGTGTGTAAAATGGCAGCGACGACACCACTTCAACACCGTGTTTTTTATAAAACTCCGGCAGGTGATAGTATCTTTTATTGGCCAGGATAATGGTAAGGTTGCAACGGACGATGATGTGGCGGTTCAGCTTTGCAAGTGCTTCGACAAACCACAAAAAATCCGGGTTCATCTCCGGCGCACCACCTGTGATGTCAACCGTTGTGAAACCGGGATGGCGCTGCAAAACATCCAGGCATTGCTGCATTGTTTCCCGGGTCATGATCTCTTTTCTGTCGGGCCCGGCATCTACGTGGCAGTGCCTGCACACCTGGTTGCACATCTTCCCAATGTTCACCTGAAAAATCTGCGCTGCCGTGGGCCGCAACGGAAAAAGATGCGATGCTTCCAGCTTTTGCTGAAAAGGAACAAGGGCATAATCCGGCGTTTGTTCACCTTCTATGATCTGAAGCTGTGCGCCGGCATCGGCAAGAATGTTCTGTTGTGCCTTTAGAGATTTCATCACATCGCTATTTCCTTCACCTTGTTCATCATCTGCACGCCATGCACCAGAGAGGCGCCCCCGCGAATGGCGCAGGCCACATGTACCGCCTCCATCATCTGGCCCTCGCTCCAGCCTTTTTCAAACGCATCGGTGCTGTAGGCATCAATGCAATACGGACATTGCACCGCATGCGCCACTGCCAGTGCAATAAGAGATTTTTCCCTTGCGGTCAGTTCGCTGTCTTTAAATACCTCTCCGTAGTACGAAAAAAACTTGTCGGCCATTTCTTTTTGAAAATCACCTACGTTTCCAAACTTCGCCAGGTCTTTGGCGTTATAATAATGCTCGTTCATTGGTATGTGTTTCGGGTAAATAATGGTAAAACAGTTGTGCCACAAAAAAGGTTGGTGGCATAAAAAGGTTACTAACAAGCAATTTACCCCGAATGCCAACATGGTCTCCGTTCTTTTTCCTTCGGGGAAAAAGCGGATCCGGTACGCTATGAACGTTGTTTGGCATTGGCAACCGGCAGGCTTTTTTCGCCGCTGACCGGGCTGATGCAGGAGATGTGTATGGCACCACGAAAACACGGATTTAACTGTACCCCTTCGCTCCACCGGATGGCAGGCTATACGTATTGTTCAAGGAAAACAGGCCCTGTAAGAGGGCCTGCTAATAAAACTACACTCCTGGAGCGAAACATTTCTTACTGAATACGGGTAGCAAAATCCACTTCAATGTCGGTAGAGGATTTTGAGCTGTTGACCGGATCGGCGGCTGCTTTGCCGGGCGGATTGCCCGCATAGTGACGCAACGTGATCTTTACCGTTCCGGTAGCCGCCGCACCGGTTGCCCACTGGCTGGTGATTCCGAGCGGCACCCCGTTACCATCGGCGTTCAATCCCGATACGGTAATGTTGCTACCACCCGAAGGCTCATAGTAAAACCGATGGGCGTCTGCTTCTGCTGCCACTTCGGCTGTAATATCACCAACCGGGTTTTTGGTTTTGTTCAGCAGTTGCAGGGCTACATTATACGACTTGTTGGGCTGCAAAACAATCTCGTCTTTTGTTGGGGCCGCACCGCCGTCGCCGTCCGGATCGTCAAATTGGTAGCTCACCGTGGCTCCGCCACCAACGGGCACAAACGTCAACCGCATGGTAGTCATTACCTCTTCTTCATTCTCCTCTTCATCCCCGTCTTTTTCGCACGAGGTCAGCAACAATGCGGAAGCGCTGAACAGTAATAGCCCAAACTTCATTAGCTCTCTTGTCATCATGGTGTTTGATTTTGTATGTTAATAAAAGTGCTGCAGGTTAATTTTCAGGCGCAGGCCAATATTCCTTCCTCTTTCATCGGTATAATACCGGAACGTGTTCAGGTATTCGCGGTAAACCGTATTGAACAGGTTGCGCCCGCTGATGCCAACGGTCAGCCGAAGTCCTCGGAGTTTGAACGAGGTGGAAAAATCAGCATTCAGCAACGTATAGCCGGGCGGCGGTTCTTTATAATCCTGTTTGCCGTTTTTTTCGTCCGGCACCCGGCTTTGCCGCATTGTATTTTGCAGTTCAAGAGAAAAGTAAGTATCGGAAAATTTTTTACCGTTTTTAAACGAATAAGTCAGCTCGTTTCCTACCCGGTCCGATGGCATCCAGATCAGCCAGTCGTTTGTACGTAAATTTTTCGCCCGCAAAAGCGAATAGCGGAAGGTGTGGCTCAATGAGGCAACCGGGCGGAAGGTGGACGTAAAGTCAACACCCTGCAGCAGGGCGTCGGTTGCTGTGTATTCAATCAGCGGAAAAGCGCCCCGGATGGTGAGTACCGGATCGTCCGGACGCGGCTGCTGGTAGATATAGTTTCGAATGTTGTTTCGATACAAGGTCAGGTCGGCCTGCCAGGCCTTGTTTTTACTGGCGTAGCTGGTGGTGAGCGAAAGGTTAAAAGAACGCTCCGGCCGCAGGTCAATGTTGCCCCGCTCGTAAGTTCCGGTGCCGTGGTGTATGCCATCCACCAGCAGTTCGTTCACATGCGGCGCCCTCGTGGAAAGCGAGGCCGTCACATTGGCCTTCCATTCCGGGAGTATCCGGTAACCAAGGTTGGCGGAGGAGGCCAGGGTAGAAAAATCAAAATTGTAGGCAGACAAGGTTTGCGTGCCGGCCCGAAGCCGCCTTGTAGCAATATTCTTGTAATCGAAACGCAGGCCGGCGTGTGCATCCCACGGTCCTTTCGACCATTTTTCAATAGCGAAAACGCCGTAGGAAGCCGATGTATAATTGGGAATGAGATAGCGGCCCGAATAAGAATTATCCTGCTGCATGGCTACCAGGCCAATCGTGCCGCTGCGGTTTCCGCTTTTCGGCTGTTCCCAGGCAATTTCTTCCGATAAGGTAAGAATTGACAAATCAATCTGTGCCCCTCTGGCAGCGGCGTTGCGAACCACGTCAAACTCCCGCCGGTTGTTGTACTGCCCGGCCAGCGTGATGTTGAAACGGCTGTTGCCCACATCGAAGCTTGTTTTTGATTTCAACAGGTGATGCGTAATATCCTGGCTGGGGCGATCAATTTTGTACGTGTTGTCGCCGGTAAAAACCGGATCGGGTCTTTTTGAGGCAATGGCCTGTTGCAAGTCCGATAAATTGCCAATGTGCGAACCGGTAAAGATGCCGATCTGCGTATTGAAAAGGCTGTAATACAGTTCGGTTTGGAAGTGCTCTTTTCGCCAGCCGGCGGTCAGCGAAAAATTCTTTTCTTCCAGTGCTGTATTGTTTACCCGGTAGGCCGGCATGGCAACGTTAGCACCTTTGCGAAACGTACCTTGCACCCGGTAGGTAAAAGCGGGAAGCTTTTTTACCTGCTGCTCAAAAATACCCGATGCTACATACTGGCGGTTATTGGAAAAATACAGGGTGTTGAATTCGGCGTTGTAGCCTGGTGTTTGCCGCAGGGGTTTCGGCTCTACCAGTATCACGCCTCCGATGGCGTCGGAACCGTAGCGCAATTCATCTACGCCTTTGACCACTGTTAAACGATTGGCGATAAAAGGATCAATCTCGGGGGCGTGTTCGTTGCCCCACTGTTGCCCTTCCTGCCGCACGCCGTTGTTGATGGTGAGGATGCGGTTGCTGTGCAGCCCGTGGATGATGGGTTTCGAAATGGTTGAACCGGTTTGCAACATCGTCACTCCGTTCAGTTTGCTCAGTGCCTCGGCCAGCGATCCACCTTTGGCCTCCTCCAGCTCGCGGCCGGAAAGCTGCTTTTGCATTCCGGTAAAAGCCGGTGCTTTGGTGCCTGTGATCGTCACCTCGTTCAACACATTCTCCAGCGGCAAAAGGTCAAAGTCGAGATGGGTGTTCCGGGCCAGTTGCACCGTGCGGGCCACCGAGTCAAAATTTGTATGCGTGATGACCAGCTCGTAATCCCCCGCGCAAAGGCTGTCGAAACGAAAATCGCCGTTGGCATCGGTGACGATGGGTCTGCCATTCAGCGAAACCACCGCCCCGATCAGGTTTTCATGCGCCACCGTACTGTGCACATGGCCCGACAGGCGAAATGAACATTCCTGCCCAAACAGAAGGGTGCAGGCAAACAGGAACAGGAACAGAAATAGAGAATAAACAGCTTTTTTCACAACAAAAGACTTTTGTGGAACGATAGGAGAAACAGGTTAGCTTGTCAGGCTACACTGGGCGGTCCGCGTAAATCTTTTGTGTATTGTGTAATAAGGTTAAACTGCCGGTGAAAGGAAATGACAAAGCTGTTGTGCTGCGTTGGCAGGGCAAAATCGGCTGAAAAAGAGGCCGGAACAAAAGGCGCCGTCACCACCAGTTCTTCACAATCGCAATTAAAGCCGGCCTTGCTCACGGTTGTTTCGTTGTCCCCGTTCGAATAGCCATAGAAGTCCGTGTGGTCTGCCACCAGATCATGCAGGTATTTTTTGGGTGCCATGCTGAAGGTAAATAACAGCAAGAACACCAGGGCCAGTACACGTTGTATCGTAGGAGGGTTCTTCAATTGTAACGGTGTTGCAAAATAAACGAAATACTTTCAGTCGGCAATGTTTCTTCCCAATTGATTAACCTGCCGTTTGCATTGTCACTACTGGGTCTGTTCCGGTTTTGGAGCCTGTTTGCACTAAAAATCTTTATCCATCAACTCTTTATTGACCATGGCACCTGTAGGGTTGCCGCCATCAACGGCGCTGGCAACCGACCGCATCATCGCCGAATTATTGCCGCCGGCCTACACCCGGGCACGGTTGTATTTTGGAAGGTGGCAGCAGGCAGCCCCGCATAACGGCCGCGGATAATCAGCACATCCTGGGTTGAAGGCTTTTAAAACTGTTTGAGGCAGGTAATGTTGTTGATAACCGACTGATGCCTGATTGGACTATTTAGAAAAGACGTTTCGTTAAACACCACGTACAAAAACGAAAGCGGTGCAAACTCCCAGCTTCCCCGCACACTCCATCTTCCGCGCTGGTGAAACGAATTGTACTGGTAAAAAACGGATGCTTGAATACGTGGATTATAAGCCAATCGAAGTGAAGTAGTGATCAAACCGGTTTGTTAATCTTCCCTGGCTACACCAAGGCTTTGATAAAAGAACAAACCCATCGAAGTAGCTGCCAACCTTGATTCCGGGAATGATTCAAAAGTCGGATCAGCGTCTTTGGTGAAATGATAATCGCAAATGGAGCAATCAGTGCTCTTTTGCACTTGATCAATAGAAGAGGAAGGGCCACTGCTGTCCAGCGTTTCGTGAGAGTGTGAAAGTTTGGCAACAGTAATGAACAAAAAGACCATCAGAAGACAGCCTGCAATCCATTGCTTTTTGATGATTGCTTTTTTCTTCACCGGGCGAAAATTAGGAATGTTTTAATTTTTGCAACAGGTTGTAAAAACCAGGCTTTTCTTTTACCGCTATTGATCAGGTAGAAACTGCCACCCAGTTTGCATTTGTTTGGTACGGTCGGCAAAAAGGCGTGCTCGTTGCCAGGACAATTCCCTTTTCACCCAAGCAAAACCGGAATAGCAGAAGTGGTCTTCAGGGACCGCGGCCGAGTAGCCCTGGGATTCAAAAACTGGTCATTTTGCTACAGGAGTTGCAGCACCTACACCCATTGTAGCTATTGCCAGGTAACCATGATCCGTAAAAAGTCCGGGTTTTCAGGCATATGATACCGGCATCAGGACACAAACCGGTACCCGACACCCGATTCTGTCAGCAGATGTTTCGGATGATTGGCATCTTCTTCAATCTTCTTCCGTAGTTGTGCCATAAACACACGCAAGTATTGCGATTGGTCAATGTAGCCCGGTCCCCAGATAGCCCGAAGCAAAAATTGATGCGTCAGCACTTTTCCTTCGTTCTTTATCAGCAGGGCCAGGAGGCTGTATTCGGTGGAGGTGAGTTTGAGTAATTCGCCCCCTTTGCGAACAGTCCGGGCCAGCAAATCAATTTGCAGGTCGCCAAAGGTTTGCGGCCCCTGCTCTTCCTCCGCCACCGCCTGCCGCAGGGCGGAGCGGATGCGGGCCAGCAGCTCGCCGGTGCGAAAAGGCTTGGTGAGGTAGTCGTTGGCGCCGTTGTCGAGTGCCCTGATAATGTCTTCTTCTGCTTTTTGCACCGATAATATAATTACCGGCGCCGTGTACCACTTGCGCAGCTTCTGCAGCACGGCGTGGCCGCTTTCATCGGGCAGTCCCAGATCCAACAAAATCAGCGCCGGCGGATGATTGGCGGCCATCAACAGCCCTTCTTTGGCGGAACCCGCCGACTTAAACAGGTAACCGTTTGTTTCCAGCGTAATCTGTAACAGTTTCCTCATTTGCGGTTCGTCGTCAATGACCAATAGTTCTGCCTTGTTCATGCTTCGCCAAATTTGAGTGAACTGGTTTTTACCGGTAAGAAAATGGTAAACAAGGCGCCGCCCGATTTTTTATTCATCACTTCTATTTTACCGCCAATGGCTTCTGTAAACCCTTTTACAATAGACAATCCCAGCCCATGGTGGTCACCTTTCTGAGCCCTGCTACGGGAAAATTTATGAAACACGTCTTCCACCGGAACATCACGAAACCCCTCTCCGGTATCTTCCACCACCACCTGCAGCAAATCGGCATGACACATGGCGGTGACATCAATCCTGGCGGAAGGCTTTGTATGAATGGCCGCATTGTTCAGCAAATTGTAAACGATTTGCTCCAGCATGACGTTGTCCAGCCAGCATAGCGGAACGTTTTGGCTGATGCTGATGCCTATCTTCCGTTGGGGGTTGTCTTCTTCCACTTTTTTCACTACTTCGTAAATCAGTTCCTGCACATCGCACCAATCATTCTTGGGCTGAATATGGCCCGACTCCAGGCGGGATAAATTCAACAGGTTTTCTACCTGTTGGTTTAACCGCAGCCCCGCTTTGGATATTTCTTCAATGAGCTGCTCTTTGTCTGCAATGGAAAGATGCGTGTTTGTTTGCAGGTTATCCGTGGCGCCGATGATGGCGGCAATGGGTGTACGCAGTTCGTGCGAAAGGGAGTTGAGAATGGTGTTGTACAATTTTACGCTGTTGGCTTTTTCTTCTTTCAAGCGGGCCCCTTTTTCAATCTGCCGGATTTTATACGTAAGGATACCGTTGATGAGGGCAATCACAAAATACATCGTCAGCAGAATGGTATCTTCCGTAGTATTAACATGAATGGTAAACCGTGGCGGAATAAAAAAATAATCCCAGATAAAGGCACTTAGGGCTGCGCACAACAACACCGGCAATATATCGAAGGTAACGGCCAGGATAGACACCACTAACAGAAGGATAAAGGCCACCACCCGGTAACCCATCCATGCAGAAAAAAAGAAGCAAGCGGCGGCCGTTAGCACGATGGCCGCAACCCCATAAACATATTGCTTTTTTGTGCTGACCTGCCTGACGAAAAACGCTCCCATACCGCAACCAAACTAAGCAAAACTATGGTATCATGCCCTCCTCAGCCGCAGCCGGCCGGCGCATAAAGATTTTATAAAGATTTCGGGCCGGCAGGCGACAGCCCTTTGTGCCCATTCTACTTTTGGTGCCCAGAAATTGTTTTATCATGTCTTCGCACAACAAAGTATCCGTAGCCGGTTTGCTCATTGCCCTTGGAATCATTTACGGCGACATCGGCACCTCGCCGCTGTACGTTCTCAACGCCATCACCAACGGAAAAACCATTTCGCCCAACCTGGTGATTGGCTCTCTTTCCCTCATCATCTGGACGCTGACGCTGCAGACAACCATCAAATATGTGATACTCACGCTGCAGGCCGACAACCGGGGCGAAGGCGGAATCTTCTCGCTGTTTGCCTTAGTAAGGCGACGGAAAAGATGGCTCATTATTCCGGCCATGATTGGCGGTGCCGCCCTGCTTGCCGACGGCATGATTACACCGCCCATCACGGTCACATCGGCCATTGAAGGATTAAAAGTGGTGCCCGCTATTGGCGCCATCAGCCAGCAAACAGTGATTTATATCGTCATCGGTATAATTAGCGTTTTGTTCTTCATCCAGCAATTTGGTACGGCCCTCATCGGCCGGTTTTTCGGGCCTGTCATGACCGTTTGGTTTCTGATGCTGGCCACCCTCGGCGTGGTGCATTTTGCCGATGACTGGAGTGTGTTTAGAGCATTCAACCCCTACTATGGCATCGAGCTTTTGGCCACCTACCCGAGAGGGTTTTACATTTTGGGCGGTGTGTTTTTGTGCACCACCGGGGCCGAAGCCCTGTACTCCGATTTGGGCCACTGCGGCAAATGGAACATCCGCTACTCCTGGATTTTTGTAAAAGCCTGTTTGATCTTAAACTATCTCGGGCAAGGTGCCTGGTTGATGAGCCATTACAACGGCCAGCCCATTACACCGGAAATGATTGATGCCGGCTTCAATCCCTTTTTCGGTTTGATGCCCGAATGGTTTTTGTATTTCGGCGTAGCCATTGCCACCGCGGCGGCCATCATTGCCAGCCAGGCACTCATCTCCGGTTCGTTCACTTTAATTAGCGAAGCCATGCGGTTAAACTTATGGCCGAAGTTTAAGATTGTTTATCCCACCGAAGCCAAAGGGCAATTGTTTATCCCGGCTATTAACCTGCTGCTGTTCGCCGGCTGCATTGGTATAGTGCTGTATTTCCGGAAAGCGGCCAACATGGAAGCGGCCTACGGGCTGGCCATTACGCTATGTATGATCGCGACGTCTATTTTGTTTGCCAACTACCTGGTGTTGCGACGAAATAAGCCGGCGCTGATTTATCTCTACCTGGTGGTTTTTCTGGCCATCGAGTTCAGCTTTTTGTATGCCAACATGGAAAAGTTTTCGCACGGCGGCTATGTGGCGTTGATAGTCGGCGGCCTGCTTTTTCTGGTAATGTATGACTGGTTCAAGGCAAGAAAAATTAAAAACCGTTACGTGGAATTTGTTCGGCTGGAAGATTACGTTCCCAAGATACAGGAGTTGAGCAACGACCGTTCGGTGCCAAAGTACGCCACGCACCTGGTCTATCTGACGAGTGCAGATAATCCAAAGGAGATTGAACACAAAATCATCTATTCAATTTTAAACCGCAAGCCAAAACGTGCGGACATCTATTGGTTTGTGCATGTGGACACGGTGGACACGCCGTACACCGCGGAATACACCGTGGAGCATGTGATTCCGAACGACATTATCCGCGTGGAATTCCGGCTTGGTTTCCGGGTGCAGCCCCGCATTAATCTCCTGTTTCAGAAAGTGGTGGAAGATTTAGTGGCTAACCGCGAGGTGAATGTTGCCAGCCGCTATGAAAGCCTTACCAGGACAAACGCCAAAGGCGACTTTCAGTTTGTGGTGCTGGAGAAATACCTAAGCCAGGACAATGATCTACCAATTATCGAACGGCTGATTATGAAGCTGCATTTTTGGCTGAAGGACGTCAGCCTTTCCGAAGAACGCGGCTTTGGATTAGATCCCAGCAGCGTGACAGTGGAGAAGTTTCCGCTGATTGTTTCGCCGGTTTCGGCTGTGCGGTTGAAAAGGATGGGCTAATTTTCTAAAGAAGGTTTTCTTCAATAGGTAAGACGAAGCGGGTGGTGAACAAGAATATTCTTTTGATTGATGATGAAGAAGGCCTGCGCAAGCTTATGGGCCGCATCATCCGGCTGGAAGGCTACATAGTAGAAGAAGCACCAACCCTGAAAGCGGCACAGCATTTTTTAAAGCGAAAACTTTTTGACGTCGTACTCTGCGATGTGAAACTTCCCGATGGAAACGGGGTGGACTTTGTTAAAGAAATAAAAGCGAAACAACCATCTTCAGAAGTCATTCTTCTCACGGCATACGGTAATATCCCCGATGGGGTACAGGCCATCAAAAACGGCGCCTTTGATTATCTCACCAAAGGCAACGACAACGACCGCCTTCTTCCGCTGCTGGCGCAGGCGGTGGAGAAAGTTTCGGTACAAAAGGAAAAAGCGGCAAAGGTATCGGCTGAAACAACCACGTCTTTTTCTTCCATCATTGGAAGGAGTAAAATCATCCAGCAAACCATTACGCTGGCGCAAAAGATTGCACCCACATCTTCTACGGTATTGTTGCTGGGAGAAACGGGTACCGGAAAAGAGGTCTTTGCCAAAGCGATTCACAACGGAAGCAACCGGAAAGATGGACCATTCGTTGCCATCAATTGCAGTGCATTTACCAAAGATTTACTGGAAGGGGAATTATTTGGTCACAAGGCCGGTGCTTACACCGGCGCTACAAACGATAAAAAAGGATTGATTGAAACAGCCGATGGCGGAACCCTGTTCCAGGATGAAATCTGTGAAATGAATTTGGACCTGCAGGCAAAGCTGCTTCGAGTAGTAGAGAGTGGAGAGTTTATAAAACTGGGCGATACAAAAGTCACCAGGGTTTCGGTGCGCATTATTGCCGCTACCAACAGGGATTTGCAAAAAGAGGTAACGGAAGGTCATTTTCGCGAAGATTTGTTCTACCGGCTCAACACCTTCACCCTTTCCTTACCACCGTTGCGTGAACGAAAAGAAGACATTAAAGAACTGGCAAGCTATTTTTTAAAAACATTCTCGCAACGGGAAGGGAAAAGCCTCAGCGGAATTTCACCCGATGCGCTGCAGGCACTTGAAGCACACTCCTGGAAAGGCAACATCCGGGAGCTTCGCAACGTGATGGAAAGAGCCGTCATTCTTTCTGACGGGGCTTTCATTCAGTTAGCCGACCTGCCCTCCGATATACAACACCCGCACTCCACAGCCTCCAACCTTTCGCTGGCCGAAGTGGAAAAGGCACACATTCAAAAAATCCTGTTGCATACCGGCGGCAACAAAACAAGAACGGCAGGCTTACTGCAAATTGGTCTGGCTACATTATATCGCAAGCTCGAAGAATACAACCTTCCGAAATAGACTTTCAAAGTGATAAGCAGCCCTCTCAAAATGAGAGGGTTTTTTGTGTCAGACCCTTGACCATGCCGGCAGACAAACGACAGTAAGTTTCTTACAATCAGACCGTTATCCTATTCCATTCAATGCATTTGCAAACCGGTACTCTGTTTGGCTAATTATTCCAAACAAAAAAAACAATGAAAACTTATTTGCGATTCATTAGACGGAGAATGCGGCCCATCCACTTGTTGTATGGCTCCCTCGGTCTCGTCACGTTGGTTTCCTTACTCATCAAATCTCTTCTATAGCACCCTGTACACCATGACACAGTTCAACGAAGAAAAAGCCATCAACCGGAAGAATACCGAAGGCATCCGGAAGACAAGTTTCAGGCCGCAGGAGGCCAAACGGGAATAGTCAATTCATAGCGCACCAACGCTGAAAGATTTTTTGCTGGTGGTGTTGGTGTTTGCCCTGTTGATGGCTCTTTCCTGGGTTGCCTATTACAAACTAGGTTGGTTCCAGTAGCGCCGACAAAGAATGATGGCGAGTCGGCAGGGACGAAAAACTTTCATGGAAATCGCGGCGCCTAGTTCCATCGCCGATGACACACCGGAAGGAAAATCCATCATTGAGTTGGCGGGGCAAAGAGGCGTGAGCCTGCGCCGCAAACCCGGCATGGAATTCATTGGCTTTACAGCCGAAACCCGCAGCAGCGGTGTCAACCTGGGTGACGGCACAAAGATTCGTAAAGGCGCACAGGACAGCATTCGCGGCCTGGTAGAAAAAGCCGGCGGCTCCATCCCGGCTGAAGTGGCATCAAGGGTAAAAGCCATTGCGGAAAACGGCGGCACCCCGCTGGTGGTAACGGAAAACTACAAAGTACGTGGCGTGATTGAGCTGCAGGACATCATGAAGCCCGGCATGCAGGACCGTTTTGAACGGCTTCGTAAAATGGGTGTAAAGACCGTAATAGTGACCGGCGACAACCCGCTGACCGCAAAATACATTGCCGAAAAAGCCGGCGTGGATGATTTTATTGCCGAAGCCAAACCCGAGGACAAGATGAACTACATTAAGGCCGAGCAGGGCAAAGGCAAACTGGTAGCGATGATGGGCGATGGTACCAACGATGCCCCTGCATTAGCGCAAGCCGATGTTGGCGTAGCGATGAACAGCGGCACACAGGCCGCCAAAGAAGCCGGGAACATGGTGGATTTGGATAACGACCCTACGAAGCTGATTGAAGTAGTGGAGATTGGCAAGCAATTGCTGATTACCCGTGGTACGTTGACAACCTTCTCTATTGCGAACGACTTGGCAAAATACTTTGCTATTGTTCCGGCCTTGTTTGTGGCAGCCATTCGATCGTTGCAGGCGTTAAACATCATGAATCTGAAAAGCCCGGAGAGTGCTATCCTTTCAGCTATCATTTTCAACGCCATCATCATCCCAATTTTGATTCCGCTGGCCTTGCGTGGTGTGGCCTACAAACCGATTGGTGCATCCGCTTTGTTGCGTCGGAACCTGTTGATTTACGGGGTTGGCGGTGTGGTTGTACCGTTTATCGGAATAAAAGTGATTGATTTATTGGAGGGGCTATTTATTTAATCATTGTAATGGCCATGACACTTTATAATCTCAATAGCCTCATTTGTTACACGGTAAACCAGCCGATGTTCCTGCGTGATGCGTCTGCTCCAATAACCGGAAAAATTGCCTTTAAGCGGTTCGGGTTTGCCCAAACCTTTAAATGGATTTTCCTGAATGTCGCGGATAAGAAGTTGTATTTTTTGCATCAGGCTAAAGTCCTCTTCAAGCAGCCGGTTAAATTCCTTGAAGCCGTCAGTCGTAAATGTGATTTTTCTCACGGCTTTTTACTTTGTGCGTATGCCTCCAACTCTTCCATTGTGAATGAGATTAAATTACGCTTGTTCTCAAGGTCATCTTTGGAGCGGTTAAGAATGTCCCAATATGATTCAGCACTGTCTCCGATAGCAATCGTAAGCACAGTATCTTCTTTACCTGCATACAAAGCTTTTATTCTTTCGATGAACGAGTTATCAAGTTCACTAATCCTAAGTTTCACAAAAGTTTCCATATACATCAATTTTCTCAAATTTAATTCTAACAAATGAAAAAGTATTTTCTCCCTTCCATAAAAATGACCCTTGTGATGCTGGTGCTTTGCTGCGTCATTTATTTCGGCATGGTTTCACTTATTGGTAAAGCCGCACCCCGTGGTGGCGGTGGCGAAACGATTAAAGTCAACGGTAAAGTCGTGGGCTAGGAACGAGTGGGCCAAAACTTCACCGACGACCGTTATTTCTGGGGCCGCCCTTCGGCAGTTGATTACAACGCCGCCGGTTCGGCTGGCAGCAACAAAGGGCCGTCCAATCCGGATTATCTGAAAGTGGTGCAGGAAAGAATTGATTCTTTTTTGGTACACAATCCCGGTGTAACTAAGGAGCAAATTCCGGCGGAGCTGGTAATGGCTTCCGGTAGCGGCTTGGACCCGAACATTTCTCCCGCTTCGGCTTACCTGCAAGTAGCAAGAGTGGCCAAAACCAGAGGATTGGATGAAGCCAAAGTAAAAGCATTAGTGGACGGCCATGTGGAAACAAACCCGATTGGCCCGGATGTAGTGCATGTGCTGAAGCTGAATGTGGCACTGGACAATTTGAAGTAATAGTTGAACCGCTAAGACACGAAGGCACAAAGAAGCACAAAGACTTTGTGAACCTTGGTGTTTTGGTGTCTTTGTAGTTCCAAACGGCTGAATAGAATTACCAACCGTACAAGTGAGTGACACAACAGAAGCTAAATTGTAGCCCTGCTGCCGGTCACTCAAAACCATAACATAAAATGAAAAAGACAATTTTGACGGCAGCCATGATGATGACTTTAGCTGCCCAGGCGCAAGACACAGTAGCAACGACAACGCCGAACCCGCTTACCATCAGTGGTTATGTAGAAGGTTATTACAGCTACGATTTTAATAAGCCGCAGCGCAACAGCCGTCCGGACTTTCTGTACAATTTTAACCGGCACAATGAATTTAATGTGAACCTCGGTTTTGTGAAGGCGGCCTACGCCACCGAACGCACAAGGGCCAACCTGGCGGTGGGCGTGGGCACCTACATGAATGCCAACTACGCTGCTGAACCGGGTGTGCTGAAAAATATTTTTGAAGCCAACGCCGGTTACAAACTGGTCCAAAACAGCAACCTGTGGTTCGACATCGGCATCCTGCCTTCGCACATTGGTTTTGAAAGCGCCATCGGCAAAGACAACTTTACGCTAACAAGAAGTTTGGTGGCCGAGAACACACCGTATTTTGAAAGCGGTGCCCGGATATCGTATGCAACAAACGATGGCAAATGGTCGTTTGCAGCACTGGCTTTGAACGGCTGGCAGCGGATTACACGGGTAGAAGGAAATTCGCTCATGAGCTACGGAACACAGGTTACGTACAAGCCAACCAGCAAAGTAACCCTGAACTACAGCACTTTCCTGGGTACTGACAAACCGGACAGCGCAAGACTGTGGCGTTACCACAACAATCTGTATGGCGTGTTCCAGATTTCTGACAAAGTCGGTTTTATTGCCAACATTGATTACGGTCTGGAGCAAAAAGCCCCGAGCAGCGATGAACTGAACAAATGGTTTACTCCGGTAGGCATTCTGCGCATCACACCAAACAGCAAATGGGCGGTAGCGTTGCGTGGCGAATATTTCAGCGACGAGAACAGTGTCATCATCAGCACAGGAACAACAAACGGTTTTGAAACCATTGGCGCCTCTATCAACGTGGATTACCTCCCGCAAATCAACGTGGCCTTGCGTTTGGAGTTTCGTCACCTGAACAGCAAGGATAACATATTTGAAAAGGATGGCCGTGCACGGGATAACAATTCCGCTGTGACGTTTTCAACCGCAATAGGATTTTAACATTAGTGAACGGTGAATAGTGGGCAGTGAGAAAACAAGCCCGCTTTTTTCAAGCTCACCGTTCACTGTTTATTGTTCACCACCCCTGAATGAGCAACGGACAACAACACACTCCCGAAGAATGGCTGCAAAAAATTGGCGGTCCGCACAGCGAAAAAGGAAAGCTGAAAATTTACCTGGGCATGAGCGCAGGCGTGGGCAAAACCTACCGCATGCTGCAGGAGGCCCACCAGTTGTTGCGTGGCGGCGTGGATGTGCGCATTGGCTATGTGGAAACACATGGCCGCAAGGAAACAGCGGCGCTGGTGGAAGATTTACCCGTCATCCCCATGCGGGAAGTGTTTTACAAAGGCAAGCGGCTCATTAAAGAGATTGGTCAGAAAAACTACCGTCACCGCATCCACTTGCAATCAAAAGACGAATTCGGACAATTAGCGGCATCGTTCAACAAAATGGCGGAGCAGCTGGAGTTTTTCGAAAGCAGCAACCTGAATAAAATTTTGTTTGAAAAAAGGAGAGCGGAAGCCGTCATCAACAGTTTAAAAGATGCCAGCATTGGCATTGATAAGAATGAGACCGTTCTTTTTGCCAATGGCCAGGCTTTGCAATTACTGGGACTATCCGCAAAAGAAATTGTTGGAA
Organism: uncultured Flavisolibacter sp.; assembly: GCA_965365435.1. Taxonomy (GTDB): domain Bacteria; phylum Bacteroidota; class Bacteroidia; order Chitinophagales; family Chitinophagaceae; genus Flavisolibacter. The sequence goes on along the minus strand of CBDUBQ010000003.1, from coordinate 121,481 downwards.
TGAAAACCGCCGACGTCAGCGACCGCAACGATTTGTTCTGCTACCTGCTGGAGGAAAAGGCCACCACGCCTTTCAAGATAGTGGTGGACAACAAGGAAAATTATTTTGTGAAGGAAACCATTGATATGGGCGCCGCCACCGACGGCAGCCGGGTGATTGTATTGAAAAATATTACCTCGTTTAAAGAACTGGACGTTGCCAAAACCAACTTCATCGCCACGGTTTCGCATGAGTTAAAGACGCCACTGGCGGCGTCGGATTTCAGCATTCGTTTGCTGGAAGACCAGCGAGTGGGAACCTTAACCACAGAGCAACAGGAACTGGTGCAAAGCCTCAAAGCCGACAACCAACGTATGCTGCGCATTTTGAGTGAGCTGCTTAACCTGTCGCAGGTGGAAGCTGGTAAAATTCAGTTAAGCATCCGGCCGGTAGATATTGGCAAGGTGGTGGCCGATTCCGTTTCGGCTGTTGCCGCAGCGGCGAAGGAAAAAAACATCAGCATTGAAGAAACGGTTGAGGCTGGGCTTCCGCCGGTAAAAGCCGATGCCGACAAGATGGTGTGGGTGCTGAACAATTTCCTGACAAATGCCATCCGGTATTCGCCGGAAAAAAGCGTGGTGGTGATTGCCGTAAAAAAAGAGGGCAACGAAATGGCCTTCTCCGTAACCGACCGGGGCCAGGGCATTGACGAATCCTATCAGTCCCGCATTTTTGAACGCTATTACCAGGTGCCCGGCCGGTCGGACAAAAAAGGTTCGGGGATTGGCCTGGCGATTTGCAAAGAATTTGTGGAAGCGATGGGTGGAAGAATCTGGGTAAGCAGTAAGCCTGGAGAAGGAAGCCGTTTTGGGTTTACGCTGTCCATGTAGGGGAAGTGGCTGCACGGGTAAAATTTATTTGCACGGCACCTTGTAAATTTTAAAACAACCAGCGAATGTTCTTGGCAGAAAAGACCAATCATATTTTATCTTTCCTTTTGTAAGGAAATTAGTGATATGGCGTCTATCCAAGAAAATATTCTCATGACCTCCCGCACAAAAAGCATCCTCACCTGGATTTTTAAAGGCGTTGCCGCCGTTATCATGCTTCAAACCCTGTTCTTTAAATTCACCGGCGCAGAAGAATCGGTGTACATTTTTTCGCAATTGGGCATTGAGCCCTGGGGCCGCATCGGCACAGGTGTGATGGAATTAATTGCCTCGGTCCTGATTCTCATTCCCCGAACCACCGCTGTCGGTGCGTTGCTGGCCCTTGGCATCATGGGTGGCGCCATTCTTTCGCACCTGTTTTTCCTCGGTATTTCGGTGCAGGGCGACGGCGGCCAACTGTTTTTCTACGGCGTTGCGGTTTTTATTTCTGCTGCTGTTTTATTGGTTTGGAACTGGCGCCAATTGCTGCCGTTTCTTCCTGCGAAATTCATTCCCGGTAAACTCTCACGCATTTAATTTGCTAAACCCGTATGCATTTCTTCTCACACACCGAAACGCTGTTTGCACAATTGCAATACCTGCTGGAACAACTAACGCCGGCGCAATACACGGAAAAATTACCAGCGTTGCACGGTAGCACCGCTGGACAACACCTGCGTCACATAATTGAGTTTTTCGAAGAGCTGAACAAGGGTTATGCATCCGGCACCATCAATTACGACAACCGGCAGCGAGAAGCCGTTGTAGAACAAGACAAAACAATTGCGACGGAAAAATTACTGTGCATTCTTTCAAGTGTAAAAAAGGAGAACAAGGTTCTTTTTTTGGAAATGTGCTATGACGCTGAACCGTCGCACACCGAAACAATTGCAACCAACTATTACCGGGAGTGGGCTTATAACATCGAGCACACTGTCCATCACATGGCTTTAATCAAAACCGGACTGTTCTCATTCCACAACGTTCAATTACCACATAATTTCGGCGTAGCCGCCTCCACGCAAAGAGCCCATACGGCATGTGCACGGTAACCTTAGTTCCTCTTTCCAACGGTGTGCTGATTACCAGCAACCGCGATGAAAAGGCCCGCCGCAAGGCCGCCGTGCCGCCGCATGTGTATGAAGAAGACAACGTTCAACTGCTGTTTCCAAAAGACGGAGAAAAAGGCGGCACCTGGATTGGTGTGAACACCAAAGGTGCGGCGGCCGTGCTGCTCAACGGTGCGCTGCAACCGCATTTGCCGGACGGTAAATACTCCAGCAGTCGGGGGAGAGTGATACCGAAAGTTTTGATGGAGAAAGATGCTGCGCTGGCGTTTACGCAGTTGTACCTCGACAGAACAGAACCATTTACGTTAATCATCTATCAAAACAACAAGCTCCACGAATGCCGTTGGGATGGAAAGCTGAAAACCGTGCTGGAACTACCGGCTACGCAACCGCATATCTGGGCGTCGGCCACGCTTTACTCCAAAGAGGTGATGCAAAAACGAAAGCGGTGGTTTGACGAATGGCTCCGAGAAAACCCTAGACCAGATACAGAAGCTGTTGTTTCGTTTCATCGCTTCACCGGCGATGGTGATACAATGAATGACCTCGTGATAAACCGCGACGGCGAAACGAAAACTGTGAGTATTACCTCGGTGCACTTGAACGGTAAGGGAACAACGATGCGCTACTACGACCTTCTGGAGCAAAAGCGTTATCGCCAATCATTGCCAGCAGGCCAAAGCCGGTCCTTCATCAACAACGAATACTGGAAACGCTTTTCCATTCGTCTCCTTAACTGGGAATACTGGCCGTTTCACATCGTCTATCTGCCGATTTACGTTTACTATTTCTGGCTTAGCCTCAAGGCCCGCTCTTTTTTCTTTTTCAATGCGGCCAATCCTACCATCCGTCACGGTGGTTTTTTGATGGAGAGCAAAAAAGATATTTACGACCTGTTGCCAAAAGGCACCTATCCTGCCACGGCCCTGGTTGAAAAAGGCTTAACTCCTGAGAATGAATTGCAAGAGTTGGTAGAGCAATACCAGCTTCAGTTCCCCCTCATCGCCAAACCTGATATTGGCCTTCGCGGCATTGGTGTGAAGAAGATTTTTTCTGTTGAAGACTTGCAGGCCTATCACCAGGAAAGTAAGGTTGATTATCTCCTGCAAGCCTTTGTGCCCTACACGAAAGAAGTGGGTGTGTTCTACTATCGTTTTCCCGGCAAGAAAGAAGGCGTAATCACCGGCATGGTTGGCAAAGAATTGCTTTCGATAAAGGGGAATGGTGTTGATACAGTGGAAGAATTGCTGCGGAAGGAGCAGCGCTTCTTTTTACAATTACCGTCGCTGCGAAAGCAATATGGCGCCGGGCTATCAGAAGTTTTGCCGCAAGGCGAAGAACGGGTGATTGTACCTTATGGCAACCACAGTCGCGGTGCGAAGTTTTTAGATATCACGCATCAACTCACACCACCGTTGTACGAAACAGTCAATTTGTTGTGCCGTGCGGTGCCCGGTTTTTATTTTGGCCGGTTAGATATCAAATATGATAACTGGGAGGACCTATGCGGGGGTAAAAATTTTTCCATCATTGAATTGAATGGTGCCGGAAGCGAACCGGCCCACATTTACGATCCGAAGCATTCCTTGCTCTTTGCGTGGAAGGAAATCATTCGTCACCTGCGGATTTTGTACCGTGTCAGCCGGCAAAACAAGCGGCTGAAGAAAGGAGTGTATTTATCGGTGGATGAAGGCATCAAACTTTTTAAGGAGAACAAGGAGTACATGAACAAGATTGCCTGAGACTATTCGTCACTTCTCTTTCAGCACCGCATTAATCATCGTTTGCTTTTCGGTTGCCGTCAATTGTTTTTGCTCGTCTTCCTGCAACTGGTAGGCTTTTGCAATCACTTTGTTCTGCACCGAAAAGACGCGGCACAAACTGCAGCTTGCCAGGTGCTTCCACAAACGAAAACGCTGCGTCGCTGAAAGCTTTCCTTCCTCCTTCTTCGAAATATAATCCACTGCTTGCTTGCACGAAATGTTCGCGTTCATACCGTTTTATTTTTGCATCCAGTTCTTTTCGAGGCAGGCCCTCAACTGCACCTTGGCGCGGTGAATCAACACCCAATAGTTAGACGCCGTAAGGCCCAGCTCCTTACAAATTTCTTCACTTTTCATACCATCTACATACTTCATTACAAACACACTGTTCTGAATTTCTTTCAGCTTCTTACCGCAGGATTGAAAGGCCTGGTAAAACTCTTTTGTTTCGGCGGTATTGCTGAAATCAACACTCCACTGCCGCGGATACAAACCTGTGCGCCAATGCCCATCTTCTTCAAAGAATGCCGATTCCTTATAGTCACTGTGCATGAGCTCCACTTCCTGTTTGGTGCTGCTCTTGCGAAAATGATCGGTGATCTTGCTCCGTAAAATCACCATCAGCCAGTTCTTTACCGAGGCCTCGCCTTTGTAGGCTTCCATGTTTCGCCAGGCGGCTAAAAAAGTTTCCTGCACAAAATCCTTGGCCAACTCATCATCCAGTGAATGTTTCAGGCTATAGCGGTACAGCAGGCCGGAATGTTCTTCCACCCACCCGCGAAACTGCTGTTCTTTGCCCACCGTTTGCATTGTCAATTCCATAAGTCTGTCGTTCTTCCGGTTAACCACAAAACCACAACCGAAGTTTTGGTAAAGTTAAAAATACCGTTGCGTTATTCTTTGTCTTTGATGTTTGGCCAGGCCGCATCTGCCTTTACAATGTAACCGGGAATGTCTTTGTTCCAGGTTTGTTTTACATCCTGGTTGTAGTTGAAATAGAGTTTACCATCAACAATCGTCCAGGTATCCGCTTCGGTCGGGGCCTTGTGTCCATCGGCCGTGCCGTAAGCGCAATAGCCGCCGTACTGTGGTGCGTAAGTTTCCGGCGATTTGGTGAATGAATCGAGATTTTCCTGGCTGGCAAACCGCCAGGTGGCATCTTTCCATTCGGTAGTGTAGGTAGCCGAACCAGTGACCGGTTTTTGCTGGCGGAAAAACGCAACGGCATCGTATCCGCCAATGGCAGCGCCGTTCTTTTGAAATACTTCGGCTTTTTGCGACGGCGTGCCGCAGGCTGCCAGTGCAAACACCGCAGCAATGAGTAAAACTTTCATTGTATTTGTTGTTTAAAACTTAAGGGAGAGATGCATAGCCAAACAGGTGATTAAAAGCCTTGCAATGAATAGCAACGTATTTGTATTGCGAGAGATCAGGCATATTGGTTAATGGATACACCTGTTTTCCATTAGTGGATTTTAGCTTGCCGGCTTCAATAAAATTTACCGGCATCATCTCTTTTGACAAATACACGTACAAGTCCGGGCCATTGTTCGTCTGAAAACTGTCCAGCACCACTTCATAAGTATTTGATGCCGTCTTCCACACTTGTCCCAAACCGCTCACCCGCCCGTACGGACCATCCTGAAAACGGCCGGAAGCAACCAGTTGCGCAGAAGCCGACGGCATTTCGGTCAAGGTATCTTCCGCTGCTTCTTTTTTGCAGGAAGCAAGTATCAGTAAGGCTGAGAATAAAACAGGCAGACGCATAAACTTTGATTTAAAAATGATAGGTGAGTTGCGGAGCGAAAACAAAACTCCGGGTCAATCCATCGGGACGAACATCCCGCACCACCAGCGGCACACCGCCAGTGAAACCGAGCGACCATTTTTGGTTCAGTTGCACATCGGCTGCGGCCGTCAGGTTCAGCGTTAAACCCTGCGAACCGGCAAGGGCAATTGGCCTTGTACTTGTATTGAAATCAACATAAGTATCCTCGCCCAAATGATAAATACCTAACAAGCCGCCTTCCAGCCGGAAAGATTTTCTGTTGACGACCGCATAAGTTGTCCGCAACAATACATCGCCCTTGCGGTTGAAGTCGTTGGTAGGCGGGTAAGCAGCCGCTTTAGCATCATTCCAATAAACCGGTAAAAAATTATTCCGGTTGCGGCCACTGAGCGGTTGCTGCCAGCCCGCCGCCCATTTCCATCGGGCAGAGGCAACAGCAAATCCTACAATTAAATCCACCGTTCCCAAACTGCTTTGATACTGCATGGGCAACGACCGGCCATCTTCTTTTAAATTGCCCTGGTTGAGAGGCAATTTGGTTCCCAACGTGAAGGCGGATGACAGCGCTTTTTTTGCCGGTAGTGAATACGTGGCAGAAAGAAAAACATCACCGGCACCAACTGCGGATCCCAAATTACCTGAGGCGTAATTGCCCGTTATTTTTCCTTGCCATTGCCAGCGGTTGCGGACATGGGTGTACTCAATGCCTGGCGTGACTACAAAAACACCTTCATCTCCTAAGCCAACCGGCAGCAAGAGGCGCAAACTATTGGCTGATTTTTTTTCATCGGTTTTTGTTTGATGGGCTAAACCGCCGATGGTGCAAAAACCGGCATCGCTGCAGCCTTGCGCTGTTGCATTACTAGTAGCAACCAACAACACGATGAGGATGGGAAGAAATGTTTTCATGCATTTATGATTGAAAGAGTTTGGCCCAGTTAAGGTCCGCATTTGCATTCAAATTCTTCTCGGCTTTGTTCCAACTCTTCAGCGTGTTTGTAAAGAACTTATTGTAAAACAAAAACAGCTTGCCGTTAACGATTTTGAACGTTTTCGGGTCCACATCTACTTTTTCACCGGTGGCTCCCATGGCATAAGCACACCAGCCACCATACTGCGGTTCGTATTTTGCCGGCGATGCTTTGAAGGCTTCTTTGTTTTGCAGCGAAGAGAAGTAATACGTCACACCATCATGCACCACAGCATTGCTCTTACTTCCTTCCACCGCTTTGTTTTGCGTGAAATAGGCCACCGGATCGTAGCCATTGATGGCCACTCCTTTACCGGATAAATTAAACGTCTTTTGCCGTTTGTCTTGCTGTGCATCCGCCATGAGCGACAACAAAAGCAAAAGGAGGAAAGAGGAGCGGAGAAGCATATTGTTTTTTTGTGGAGACGTACCGATGCTGATTTCCTTACACCAATTCCTGCGCAACCGGGAAATCAATTTCGAAGCCAGTGAGGTTGTGGATGTAGTTGCTGATGATCTTGTCGCCGATGACGATCACCACATCAACCAAACTTGCTTCATTGTAACCGGCATCGAAAAAGGCATCTTTCACTTCTTCGGCTACACGACCCTTTCCTTTTACAACGGCTGCGGTGAATTTTGCCAGCGCATCCAGCTTTGGATCGAACGAAGCGCTGCCGCCACGGATTTCGAGGATTTGCTCGTCGGTAAAACCATTCATCTTGCCAATTACCGTATGTGCACTTTGGCAGTAGCGGCAACCGTTAATTTGACTGGTCACCAGGTTAATCACTTCTCTTTCTTTTAAACGAAGGCTGGACTTGCGGTTCTGCAAGGCCAGGTAATCGCCAAGGGCTGTTTGACTGTTGGCAAAATAGGCGTACAGGTTCGGCACAAAGCCAAGATTTTTCTGAAGCCCGTCGAAAAGTTGTTGGTTGGTCTCACTAACCTGGTCTCTTGCGGGCACCGTGTAGGTGCGAGATGTTGTTGCGTTCATTTTGTTTGCGTTTATGTGGCTAAAAGATTTGCTTTTGAAAAGCGATACAGTCGAAAGCTTTCTGTTGTATCGAGCTTTCTTATACAAAGACGCAGGAAGGAACGAAACCTTACAGTTAACTAAATGAAGTTTTTAGGATGGCTTTTTTTACCGCTTTCTTTTTTCAGGTTTTGGTTTTTCCAGGCAAGCAGATAAAGGACGGCCAAAGACCGGTGACCGGCCCAGCGGTCTGCAATGGCCAACATTTTTTCGGATAGCTTTTGCTCGGAAGCGAGCCCGTACAGCTTCGGCATGATCTGGCCAAGATGGTAATCATCGGGAGGAAAAATGTCTGGTCGCCGCAAAGTGTAAAGCAGGATCATATCTACTGTCCAACGGCCAATGCCGCGAATATTTGCCAACGCAATCCGCACTTCCTCGTCGCTTAGCTCCTGCCAGGGAAGATTGTTCCGCTGAAAGAAGTCCACCGTTTGTGCTATCGCTTCATACTTCGCCGCGGAAAGACGCACGTTGGAAAGACAAGGTTCCAACAAATGAAAATTGGCAACGTTCAACTCTTCCAAACCTGCTTCCGCCATCAGGTGCTGAAAGATGTATTTGGAGCTCCGGTAGTGAATCTGTTGTTCAATGATGCAGGACATCAGGTCGTGAAAAACATTGTTGGTGGAATGTAGTGGCGGCAGATCCACCTCACCAACTATGTTAAGAAGCACCAGGTCTTCTTTGAATAATAGTTTGTGCTGACTTTTCAGGCTCTCTGTTTGCGGCATGCGTTCGGGATGAACTGGTATAACAGTTAAGTTGCTGACGGGTTCAATAGCAGGCTAAAGCATCGCGAGAGACAATTGGCTTTTGATCAAATGCCGAACGGATTCGTTCGGCATTTGATAATCGTAGCTCCATGGGTTGTAATATTTACCCTTTCTCCCTTACCGTCCCAAAACTGCTTAAACCTTCCCATCTCTTCCCAAAACGGACACTGGTAGAGGTGACGGAACAATTATCGAACTCCTTTTGGGAAGATTTGATGAGATTTTCACAGCTAAATACCTGATAAGCAGCAAATTGCTTGAATAGTAATCTTCTCGTTAGAGACCTCGATAATTGTTCCGGCAGATTTCATAATTACGGTATCAGCTGCTTTATAAAAGTAGATTAGAATATTCGTTCCACTTGCCCGACCCTGAAAACACCATCAAATTTTAAACTGCACCTATGATACGACAAAAGTCGAAGCGCTCGATTTTGCCACTGATGTAAGTCCTTGATGGATAAACAGGTGTGAGTAGTTTAAATCCTTCAGGATCCACCTGGTAAGTTTCAAGATCAGTCAATCCCTTGCAATGCCCGGTAGAACCGATGTAAATAGAACCCTAAAAAAAAAGCAGCCTTGCAGGCTGCCAAAAGGAAGTAATCGGAAAAAATTGTCACCGCTCCATCATTTGCTTTTCGTTTTAAAGCCAATAAACTTGCTCACCGTGAAATCATATGCAGCTCCTTCTAAATTTTCCGAAACACTATTTAAGGTTTGGTTTTGTGTCGGGAGATTTTGGTTTTGTATCAGGTGAACTGGGAGGCGCATCGCACTCTTTTTCTGCCAACAAAATGTCCCTGTACTCAATTATGCCCACAGTTGCCTGCAAAGCTTCAGTTGTAAAAAAAGGTTTTTGCTGGTCTTTTAAAACAGCCGCCAGAAACAAAGGCTTGCCTTTCAGCCGCTCTATTATTGCTTTGTCCAGTGTGATGGCATAAAAGCCTTTTTCATCCGAGCAGGCATGCGGTGCACCCTCTACCGGTTGCTGACTTTCATTGGCGAGAAACACGGTAACACCCTGCAACCCCTTACCGGTTTTATCAAGCACCATCCCGTTCACCCGCCAGGAGGTTATGGAGAATGGCTCTGTTTTAACTGTGGACCGTTCGGCTTCGTCGTGTACTGTCTTTGTTCTTTCATCCTCAAACCGGAGCCGGGCATCTATCTGTTGCACGTCGGGATATTGTTCGCCGTATTTTGCCGCAAGGCGCTTTCGCTCTCTCTGGAGATGCTGCTGCTTTTGCTGTAAAAAATTTCCTGCCTGCTGCAATTCAGCTGTTCGCAGTGCTTCCAGTTCGTCCATGGATGCCTTGATCGTTTGCATCGCATCCTGCTGAGAAGATTTTTTGTTTTCCATTATATGCTTTAAGACGTTAAAAGAACAGGCGTTCTGTGCAGCGTACGTGAACGGTTATACAGGTGCCGTGGCATTGACCCGTTTACCGTAGGCCGTTCCTACCCGCCCTGCCTCGTTGCGGCAGGTTGCCGAAAATAATACGCTGTTGTGGGCTTCGTGTTCTAAACCCGGCGACCCCACTACTACCAGGCAATGGGTTGCCTGGTTACCGGTGGCGGTATTCATAAAGCCAAGCGAGAAAAGCGAGAAGAGCGTAAAGGTCAGGCCATCGGTGAAGCGGTTGTCGTTGCTCCTGACCGAAATGCCGGTGAGAAAAGTATTTAAAAACACAACATCAAAGGTGGATGCTTCTGGCGTGGTACCGGCCTGAAGAAAAGCCGCACACTCCGACTGGTTGTTGTTGCAGGCAATATCGTCGAGCGACACGATCATCTGCGAACTGACGGCCACGCTTCGTTCGTTGCTTCGGAGGTCGAGCAGCGATTGATTGGCGGTGTACATCACTTTGCCGGAAGGCCAGAACTGGTACAGCCTTGACTGGAAAGGCGATGTTGTTTGCTGCGCAGAGGAAAGGCTGGTCACGGCCAGTGAACTGTTCTGCCCCTTGGTGGCATAGGCCACTGCCAGCAGGTCTTTGGATATGCCCAGGTTAAAAATAAGTACCGACCCTGCCAGTAACGAATAAACGCTGCGGCGGTCTATGCCCTGCGAGGTGAACTGGTTACTGACCACCGAAACCGGTCCTAATGCAATGAGCAAAACGGCATTGCCCAGGGGCTGGGTAACAACGTTGTCATGAAGTTTAATGGCCGGTTCGGCATCAAACGAAAGCAGGTCGGTGATGGCGCCGCTTGCATCTCGTCCCTTGAAAGAAGAGGTGCGCAACGATTGCAAAGCCATTCGCACAATAATACCGCCCCGGAAGCCCCGCTGGACCTCCTGATCGGTGTTGCCGGTTCGTGGACCGTTGTTGATGATATGATTGCCGGAGATGTCCAGCTTTTCGCCCTGCAAGATGAAAATGCCGCAGACCGGTTCAAAAAAGCTGCGCCCGTTATTTTCAATGCGGTTTTCGCCAATCATTGCACTTTCACAAAATGCCAGTACAATGCCGCCAAAGGCCACCGTCGTAAAATCTCTTTGGGTGGGAATTTGCAGGGCACAGGCTTCTATCCGGTTGCGGTAAATGGTCAGGTCGTTCAGGTGGATCTCCGCCAGCGTTTCTCTTTCGCCGGTAAGCAGCAACACGCCAATGCCCGAGCCGCCCATTTGCTGAATGTGATTTTCTTCTATGCGGACCTTTCGGATAGCCGGGAAATAAAACCGTTCGTTCGTTTGGTTCTGCTGACGGTTTCCGAGTAAAATTCCAATGCTCCTGCCGCCGATAACCTCATTTTGAAGCACCGTGACGCCATCCGAAGCACAGCCTATTTGAATGCCGCCCTGCGCCAGGTAATTGATGGTGTTGCCAGCCGGGATATAAGCGATCAAATATTTCAGCGACAGGCGCAGCAACAGCCTGAATCGGCGCCGGTCTTCATAGATTTTTTTCAGCTTGCGGCAAGGATCAAACACATCGCCGGGCGGGTTATCGCCACGCGGATCACCGGGTTCATTAACGGGCGGAGGAATCATCACGATCCGGTTACGTTCAATCAGCACACCATCGGCCAGTGAAAAGATCGCCGCCAGGCCTTCCCGTTTATCAAACAGGCCAATCTTGTTGTACTGGATCCGGATCATATTGTTTCCTGCCTTGTCGGCCAGCAAGTGAACAAACACAGCATGTATGCCTGCCAGCACCTGATTGTAACGGATAGTGATATGCTCCGATGAATCAGCCTCACGGTCCTGGTCTTCCACTTCAATGGCGGTACCATCTACGGTAAAGAAGCTGACCTGTTCAATGCAAATTTTTTGCGAATGCAGAATACGGATAATGGGAACGGTGCCACGATCTTCCTCCGGCCGCAACACCGACTGCTCACCGCAGCCACTGATGGTAATCTGCCGGCGCTGCTCAATTACCACGTTGGCATTATGAAAGCCAGGCAGCAGGCAGATTTTTCCGCCGTCTTCGGGTAGGTTGTCCACCGCTTCCTGCAACGAGTCAAAGTCTCCTTTACTGCTGATGCCATCGCCCACTGTAAAGGTGCAGCAGCATTCCTGTTCGGTCAGGGGCCTGAACTTCCTGCGGCAGTCGTGAACGACCTGCCCGGTTAGCTGGTCATTGACAAAGGCCCAGCGAATAATGGCAAGCGGTGCAAAAAAACGCCGCAGGCCGTGTGGCGGCAAACCTGTTTCCAGTTCCCAGGGCACCACGCGGTCAGGCGTTTCGGGCCTTGCGGCAATGACCCAAAAATCGCCGGTAACCCAGTTGTTGCCGGTGAAGCTTACTTCCAGTCCCGTATTACCCAGGGCGACAGCACTGCCGGCGGTGTATGAAAGTTCAACCGGCGATGCAAGATCGCCTCCCCTGTTCCAAACCCGCATGTAATAAAACACAGCCGGGTGTTCAAGGTCAGCTTTGTCACTCCGGTTGGTCCATTGGGTTCCAAAATTGACAGGAAGGGCGGACGCCAGCGTAAACGTTCCTGCATCGGGGTTGAAGGAAGCATCAACCTTCGCCAGGAAGCCATTCAACTCCGCAACCTTTTCACTTTCGGCTGGTATGGTTGGAAGGTCCTGAAGGGCGGCCGACCAGGGCAGAATTTCGATGACCTGGTCCGTCAGCGGCCAGTGGTACTGGTCTTTTGGCCTTGTTAGCATGGTTACGGTGCGGCCATCGGCAGACAGTTGCACACGGTACAACGGGGCGGCGTTGTCAAATCCCCAGGTAAACCTGTTCGGTCCCGTAAGCTGTACCCTGATCGCCTGGTTTTCGGCGCCAAGATAGCCGCCGGCAACTACCGGTGAGCAAAGATTGTCTTCCGGTTCCGCATCTATAAAAGAAACGGTCATCCGCATGTCTGATTCCCGTTCGTAAGCGGCATTTACCTGTCCCAACTGCTGAGCCACCCATTCGGTCCGCAACCGCTTCCAGGCAATGGCACATTCAGTCGTATCAACGTCTTTGAAAAGCTTTACCCGCCGCATGTTGCGGACACGGGTGGTGGTATCGGGACCGCCAAGCGCCGCTTCCAGCAGCGAGCTGTCTTCGACAGCACTGACGGCCTGCTGCCACCCTTCGAGGTAAACAAGGTCAAAGCGTTCGCCGCTAAAAGGCAGATCGTCTCCGTCCCCTTCGCCGGGTATTGGGTCAGTGCTGTCTTCTTTTTGCAGCCAGTCTTTTTGCAGCCGGAAAGTTTCATCCTCATCCATTTGGAAACGGATTCCGCCGAGGTAAGCCGTTCCTGCCTTTATGGTAAAGTCAATGGCGCCGCCGGCAGTGGATACACCGCTGATCCGGAAACCATCGTCCGGAATGCCATAGCCGCCAACCACGTCCACCTGCGTACGGCGCTGTTCTTCTTTGTCAATGCGTTCGTTCTCGTTCCAATCATCATCCATCAGCACACGGCCCTGCTGCATACGCACACTGGCGTAATGCTTACGCGGATCAAAATTTACCCGCGATATGTCAAAGGTTCCCATAAGCTCTTTTTATGTTTTGTTGATAAAAATCGGGATGAGTCCGAAAGGCATATATTCATCAATCTTGGCTTTGAGGCCGTCCATCTTTACCGGATTCAGCAAACGACAGAACGCACCCATTTCAGCGCCGTTTTCGGCGCCCCGTGCAATTGCCGGAGGTGCTGTGTCGCTTAGCTGCGCATAGCCAGGATGGCCAAAAAGACGGGAAGTAAACCAGTGTTCGGCAAGCCTGGGAAAAAGCAACGACTCGTAAGGTCGTGGGAGGCGGCTGGCCGCAGGGGCGGCACTAAACCGGAAACACCCGTGCTGCGTATCAGTCACCTCTGCCTTTCCGGTGATGATGGCTTCAGAGGCCTCCAGGCGATGCACCTTTACCGGTCCAAAGACAGTGGTCCGGTTCAGCAATGTTCTCCCTTCCCGCAGATCGAGGGCAAGGCCCGAACCGGCTTGTATGATGCTGTCGGTAAACGACAGTTCTTCCACCGTACCCAGGTCTTCAATCCGCACCGGGCCAAGGATGCTGTTTTCGACGCAAAGGTTTTCAACAAAGCCTTGTATAGCGAGTAGCACCGGGAATATAGGATCGCCAAGGGCGGTGCTACTGCCGCCAGGGTCGAAGGTGCAATTCCGGATGATGATGCATTCAAAATTGCCGCGAATTATTATACCTATATCTGTGTTTCCGGCAACGCCAATCCATAAGCCATCCAGTACCAGCACCGAATTTTTATTGGTACCGGAGCTGAGGAGCCAGTTTTGCTGCAATTGTACATACGGTCTTTCACCGCTGGCCGCTTCAATTGTTTCGTTGACGATGTTTGTCTGGCTGACGACCGGGATATAAGTTTTGCTGTCGGTGATGCGTACAAGGCCATCGGCTACCAGCCGTGCCGCCGTGATGTCACCGCCCCCGGTCAGCAGCCTGTCGGCCACCGCATCGGACACTCGCCGGTGATAGGTGCCGGCACCAACCGGGCCGGCCAAACCGTAATGATACGACACCGACACTACCTGCTCCGGATCCAATGCCGCGGTGAAACGGAAACGCCCGTTTTCCGCATCGATCGCCAGCTCTTTGTTTGTAGTAATGCTGCCGCTTAACAAGTTGGCGGCGATGGTATTTTCAACACTAACAATACGGTCCACCGGCGGTAAAAGATGAACGATGATGGAAGCTTCTTCTAATGGGCTGCTTGCGATGGTGCCGGCATCGGGCAGCAAGGCTTGTTTGCCGCAGTCGGGCAGTAACGAAAGTGAAAGCAGCGGTAAAAAAATAGCAGGATTTTTTATTTCTGCCTCTTCAGCGAATGTACTGATGACGTTCAACAGACTGCTTTCGCTTTTGAACCGCAGGTTGGTGACGGTTCTCAACGCTGCTGCGGCAGCCGTGCTCAGGCCATGGCCGATTATCAGTTGCTGAATGATGGCTTCGTTTAACCTGTATTCGGCATGGGCCAGCAACCGGCAGGGAATTGGAGCCGGCAATTCCCATTCAAAGGCCGAATGCCATTCGTCCCAGTCGCTGGAGCGCAGCCGCTGGCTGAATAGCGGTATATCCCGTCCCGAAGGATCGAAGGTGAACTCGTTATCGTTGATTCTAAAGGGTGTAATATTGATAGCCTGGAAAGCCCGCAGGCGGTACAGGTAAAAAGCAAGTTTCGGAATCGCAAAACGTCCGCTTAATCCACGGTGCCTTCGCACATCCGGTGTGTGAAAATATTCTTCAAACGGACCATCGGCCAGTTCGCTTATGCGGGGATTGCGCAAATCGGCCCAACCGCCCGGCAAGGTACCGGAGTACCGTCCGGCGAGTGTTTGGGGAAACGGATCCAGCCCATGCCTCGACCGTCCCAGCTTTTGAAACTTCTCCACCAGTTTGCCGTCCCATCCGCTGATGTCGCTGATCAGCTCTTCCAGCACTCGCGGTGTGCCTTTTCGCCGGCGGTAATAGATTGTTTTTGCTACGTCAATGCGTCGCCCCCGCTTGTTCAGCGCCGATAACAACCGCGTGGCAACAAGGTCGCCGATGTACGGAACGGCCCATTCATCGCAGGTTTCAATAAATTGGTCTTCCCACAACCGGTCCTGGCTGCGGCGCAGAATGGCAGCTTGCTTTGCCAACACTTGTACCATTGCCCGCAGCACACCGGGTTCTTCGGCCAGCCCATCCTCGTGGCGGTAAATTTCCGGAATGGTTTCCCAGAGCTTTTCCGCATAATAGCGCTCAAAAAGATCTCTTGCTTCTGCCATTTGTTTACGTTGCTATACCATTGATGATAAGGTTACCGGCCTCCACGTCGTAATAACGTCCGGCACCGGGACTGATACCATAGGAATGAAAACCGCGGCCGTTGACGGAGATGCCTTCTACCGACGCTGTGCCTTCCACGCTTAAGATGGCGCCGAAAATCCTGCTTCTGAACAGGGGCTGGCCAATGCCGATGTTTTCCGGTGCCAGCAGGCCGGATTGTTTGTCTAACAGGGCGGGACGCAAACGTTTGAGGACGTCTTCCGGCAAATAGTTTGGATTGATTTGAACGTTGAGACTAATCGTCGTCGGAACCGCCTGTGCATTGACCACAACGATCAGCATCGAAGGATCGGCCATGTTGCGGAGACGGCGGGTGAGCGATTCGGCAATACCGGCTGCGCCGATATAAAAAACATGCGCAGCAGCCGTCAGCAGTGCTTCGTTCCATCGCCACTCGGTTTTCACTGCTCTCACTCCCGGAAAACTTCCGGCCAGTGCTTCCATGTCCTGCAGCGAAACCACCCTCCCCAACACCAGCGCCGACCGGGGCGCATAGGCCCGCATAGTTTCGATGGGTTCGGCATCCTCGCCACCAAATGCCGGCAACACGTTTTTCACGCTTTGCAGCCCTTTCGCCGGCTTTGAAATCTGATTGACAGCCCCCGCCGGCGGCACAGCGGCTTCGGCGCCAAAGCGGTAATTCGCCACCACGTTGTTGGTACCCGTTGGCACTCTTTCACCCCTGATGCCATCGCCAAAAATCACCTCCGATTCTCCGGCATCATTCTGGCGGATGATGTAAACCTTGTCGTATTCCTTTTTTCCAAAAAAGCTTTCCACTTCGCTCCAACGGAAATTGTTGACATAAACCGACAGAGTGCTTTTTAAACCAGTGCTGTTTTCGGCTGTTGGCGAAAGCTGGTAGGTCAATGGCTTTTTCTTTAGTTTAAAAATCTGGCTGGCGACGGAAGCGTCGCCGCTCCCCAGTATTTCGGCTTTCACTGATTCGCCCCGGGAGGCCTGGACCACATTTCCGAAGGCCTCAACAGGATTGACCAGTGCCGGTTGCCAATGGACCCCATCGCCTAAAAAGATTTGTTTCTCCCCGTAGTCTATCCTGCCGCGTACTTTGGCGCCAACTGTGTTTTTATCCTGCAATAAAAACTGCTCTGGCGAAGTTTCCGGAATTGGCGGTTCTACGGTGCCGGCAAGTTGCAGGAGATCGGAATGCGTTAAAAAAATTTTAGCTTCATCTACCACCACGGCTGCCGGTTGCATACCATAATGCACGGTAAGGCGGCTGCTCCAGGAGGTGGCCCAAACCGGTGACGTTGACGCTTTGCGGGCGGGAGAATTAATGGCTGTATCGAGCGTCAATTGTGTGACCCTGATGGTAACGCCTGGTAGGTTGAAGGCATTGCCGTTGATGGTCATGGTGCTGGATTGGGTGGCTTGCTTATTGACCTCGGAAACGGCTTGCACACGGAACCACCGCCCTTCGGTTGCCGACGAAAGCAGGATGTAGTCGCCCGGTTTTATCTCCGGCAAAAGCGTGTTAAACGAGATGGAATTGGTACCAACCTCTCCCACCAAAGCCGATTGTGTTGGCCTTAGCAGCCGCAGGCCTTTAAGCTGCGTACCGGCTGCCAGTTTTGTCGGCCGGGTCAGCAAAATGCGGGTATAATGTTGTTGATCTTGCCCGGTGTATTTTTCTACGGTTTTAACAATGACAGCCTGGTTTTGGATGATTGCATTTTGCTTTCTGTTTTTTTGTTTCGACATCCGGGTTCTTTCCCGTTGTTCTATCAACAACAGCCTGTCATCTTCTTTTATTTCTCCACGCGGTAACACAAGAAGCGAATCCGGGTTTGCTGCTAAAACTTCTCCTTCGTGCGGCGGCAAAATCTGCCAGCGGTTAGTGAGCGGATGAATCTGTGCGGTATCATCCAGTTCAAAAACCTGCGGCGGATTTCCGTTGAAAGCACCCGACAGAAACGCTGTACCGGGTGGCAGTTGCACCGGCAGTCTTCCATCGGCAAAAGCAGCCAGGTAAACCACCGATCCCACGGCCGGCCGTGGCAGGTAACTTAACAAGGCCACAGACTGCCGCAGGTGCGACCGCAGGTTACTGGTGCGCAGGTACGCCTCGTTTGCCAATACTTCGTCGTAAAATGAAACTGAATCGCAGAGATAAGCCCACATCTCCAGAAGCATCAGGCCCAGGTCGTCCTTGCCGGTGGCCCGCCACGAAGCAAGTGGCTCCCGCTCCACCAGTTGATTAGCCATATCAATCAACTGCACCTTTTCGGCCCGCAATGCCGAAAGCATAGCACGGCGGTATTGCGGAAAAATGGCTATCTGCCGGGGCAGGCTTTGCAAACCGGCGCCAATGGCAAGCGGAAGCGGATGCACAAAATTGTCGCAGGGGCAAGGAAAGATAATCCCGCTTTCTTTATTCTTTGCAGCACATGCAAGGCAACTCATAAACCGCCGTGTGTATAAAGTTTTAAGCTTCCCCGGTCAGGGTGCAGGGCGTCGTTTTCGACCCGGATAATAACATTGCTGCCGGGATTGTACGAAAGGCCGGTGAAGGCCTGCCAGCCAAACCATCCGCGCCGCCGGAAAAAGATTTGTTCCACCGCTTTTACGCCAGGCACGGCCTGTATCGCTGCTTCAAGTGTTGAGCGTTGCAGCAGGGTGCCGAACGTAAACCGGTTGGGAGAGAAGTAACCTTCTTTTGCCAGCAGGCCTTTTTTGCCCAACAAAGCCTGGAGCACTCTTTCTTTAACCTCGCCGGCATACCCATCGGCAGAAACACAGATATGAATCTTTAGGTCAATGTTGGCGTATTCCGGATTTCTGACATGCACTTCGCGGCCGGCCTGCCGGAAGCGGTCCATCTGTTGTGTCAGCGCCAGGCGGTACTTCTCTTCCAGCACCACAGTCCCTTTTGGATCAGGTGTAACAAAGGCAGTAAGCCAGCTGCCCGTCCACCGGAAAACAGCACCCGCTTTTTGTACCCATGGCAGCCGTTCGGCTGCTTCGGCATAATCTTCTGGGCGCACCGCCCGGTAGGTGATGGCTTTGAAAGCTTCCGGTGCCAGTTGCCGTATCTCAGCCGGCGCTTCTGCATCAACACCGGTTGTAGCTGGCAAGGGATTGGTGAAGGATTGAATAAAAGGAAAAGCACCCAGTGCAGTTTCGGAAGCCTTGAGGCTACCGGCCGCGACATTGCTCTGCCGCCCGCCGCCAAGACGGTAGTCGGCCCGGAAAACGTCTCCTCTTTCGGGTATCCGGCCAAACTCGCCATCGCCGAAAAGAATGGTGGCCCCGCTGTTCATGGCATAATCTCGGTGCTGAAATTCTTCGCCGATGCGCTGATAACCGACAACCCTTTGCCACGAACCGTCGTCGAGGGTAAAGTGCTCGTCATCCGGGCCGGAAGAATTGACGCCGAGTAAGCTACGCTTCGCCTGCCAGAAGGTTCCGTTGGGTGTCCATGATGCCCCGCTAAACACCACTTCCCGCAAGGCAATCTCCGGCTTTGCCAGAGATGCCTCTTTCCCCAGATAAACCAGCGCCGCATTTTGTGAGCCCGGCAAGGTAAAGCGTGGAGAGAAGGTATTGTCGTGTCCTGCTCTTTCAACGGCGGTATCAAAGGAGAAAGGGCGGAAGGCGTTCAACTGCGGCACCGTTAAGGCATCTGTCGTGCTGTCAACAAGAAAGTAAGCGGTAAATGTTTTTCCGGCGGAAGCGGGCACCATGTTGCCTCGTACCGAAAGAATGGTCAGGTCAAACTCAAAACGAAGTGCCTGTTCTTCTTCCCATTCAATGAGCGTAATGTCCTGGTTGAACACGGGGTCGTGATCTTCGGTGACCCTGATGAGGCGAACCATCTGCAAGCGGGCCGGTTGCGAAGGGTTGGTCGGCACTGTTTTCAGCAACACCCATTTGCCCCTCTTCTGGCCGGGTGGCTGATCCAGCAGGGCCAGATTGGCATCGTGGTGTCCCTGCAGATAAAGCGAGGTTGTGCCGGGGGCCAGACAGGTCTGGTCTTCGTCCCATAAATGCGGAAGAAATTCGTTGCTTTCTGCAGCTATACGGTACATTTTGGTTTGCAGCACTTCTTCTATGCCCTGCCCTACTTCAAAGTTGATTTGTGTGCCGTTGTCGCTGGCCGCAAAAACATCTGCACCGGCAGCAATTTCCGGATTGAGCACACCGCCATTTCCCGGCTTCACAGTTACGTCCAGCCACACGGTGGCGCCTAAACCATCATGAATGGAATAATCGACCAGCCTGGCATGACGGCGAATGGAACGGCGCTGCGTAGCTGTTTCCAGGTAGGCTTCGCGGCTGATCCGGTCCTGGTAATAGGCCATTTCATCGGCCAGGGCACTCAGCACTTCTACCATCATCACACCAGCATCCGCTTCCAGCCGGTCGGTCCAGGCCGGATAACGCTGCGACGCAAAGTCTAACAGTGCCCGCCGGTAGCTCCAGAAGTCACGGGCCAGGTAGTTGATGGGAAAATCCACTTCTTCGTCGGGCGCACATTCGTGTTCTGGTGGCTGGCAGTCCAGATCGCTGGGGCAGGCCGCTTTAAAGCTGAAGGGAACATCGTTGTAAAACGGATCAAGGCGGAGGTCATTGATCTTAAACTTGTAAACAGAAAAGTCGCCGGGCTGTGTTGTGACCAGGTGCAAAACGTCCCTTCCATCAACAAGGATCCAACTAAGGCCAGCAACGTTGATGGTGGGCAAACTGGCTTCGCTACTGTAAATTTCAATATCGTCAGATGCTAACGCAATCGGCAGCGACAGACCCGACTGCAGGAAATACACATCCAGTGTTGTCTGGTTGGGGTGCACATAGATAAAGTCAATGCCGGTAACATTGCTTTGCGCTTCCAGGGACTTGATCCGATCGTCGGCCGTATTCATATAGTGACCTCAAGATTTAAGTACCGGCGTTCCTGCCGGGCCGTTAACAAATAGACAATCTTCACTTCCAGCCTTTCATTGATGGCTGTTGCTTTTACGTCTATCACTTCGATGAGGGTGCCAAGCCATCGTTGGAGTGCCTGCACGATCATGACCTGGGTAAGGTTGGCGCTGACATCGCTGTTGGGCGCAAACACCATACGCCGCAGGCCGCAACCAAAGTCCGGCCGGTTGATGCGTTCACCGGGATTGGTAAACAGTACCTGCCGGATCAGCTGCTCCACGTGCCGGCTGTAATCCGGTTCTTCGGCAAGCCTTCCCAGGCCTTTGTCAAGGCCAAAGGGATAGCGGATGCTGCGAATGGGCTGGTTCATTGAAAAGACTTATTGAATTTGTGTCACGGCTCCGGTAAAAGTTCCGGGCACCGGTCCTGTAACGGCTACTTTAAACGCGTCAGGATTTTCCTTGAGGTAATTGACAACGCCTTGTGCAATGGCGGCAAACAGCAACTGGGTTTGGTTGTTGATGCCGGGAAAGGGTTGATTATTCATGGCAACCAACCATTGCTGCGCAAAAGCTTCGGCCATTTTGTTTGCCATGCTGTTGCTGAAATCATTAACAGAACCTGCTTTTAATGCCATATAAAAATTTATCCGGTTTTGACTTTCACCGACAGCAAACTGGGCGTAGCCGGCGGCATCATGGGTTGTGGCGTAATGGGTGTAACGGGAAGTACGCCCAGCGCCAGTTCGCCGGGATGCATGTGCGTGTTATACAACTGCACTAACTGATTAAGATATTGCAAAAGGTCGTCGCCAAAGACCAGGGGGTGTGTGGCATTCTCCACCAGTTCTATCTGCGGCGCCTCTACTACCACCTTCGCCGTGGCCTGCAGTTTTATTTTGCCCTGCTGCACCTCAATGGTCAAAAAATTGCTGCCGTCGCTGTCGCTCAGCGTTATTTTTTCATCGCTATCGTTGAAGGAGATCTGAATGCCTTTTTCTGTGCGGAACATGCGCAGCGACGGCGAGGCTTCGTTGCCGCTTTCGTCTTTCGGCAATTCGTTGTCGGCCCAAAAACCACCCACCCAGATAGGAAAAGACGGATCTCCGCCTTCAAACTCCACCCACACGCCGGCATCCGGCTCCGGCACGGCATACAAGCCAACGTTGTTGCCGGCATAGGGCAAACAAGGCATTGCCCAAATTTCGAGTTCATCCAACACCGCCGGTACTCTTACTTTTACCCGTCCGCGATGGGTGGAATCATTGTTGTCCGTCACCAACCCGCGGTACTTGCCATAATAGCGGCTTCGTACATGCTGCGCCAATTGTTCAAGAAGGCCGTTTTCCATTTACATTTATTTGCCGATGGCTGAAAATGCTTTGTGCGTTGTTCAGTTGATTTTTGGAGATTGGGACGAACCGCTTATACAGGTCCGAAATATTTGCAAAAAGGCTTTCGACTTACTCACTGCCCCAGGCATTCCTTGCCAGTTCCAGTTCCATCGTGTGGGCTGCCGCATCAATGGTGTGTTTTACGCCATTAACATAATACCGTCCGCTGTGCCGGCTTCCGGCACCCTGTACAGTCACGACGGTATGGTTGCGGACGATCTTACATAACCGGCCCAGGCTTGTGCGGCAGGTGGCATTGATGAACCACTGCGCATCCCGCAGGGCGCCGCGGCTTCTTGCCTGCATGGCACCGGCATCGTCCACTGTTGGCGCCAGGTGCATCGTTTGTGCATTGCTCCCGGCCGCAGCAGAAATGCTTTGTGCGCCCAGCGATGTATCATCGAGCGAAACCGTATCGCCGATGACGGCCTTGTTTCTAAGATTCAATTGCCGGCCTACCGTCTGCGTTGGGCGACGGGTATCGGCACTGATACGCAGCGATTCGATGTTGTAATTTTCGTGGTTGACAACAAGGTTGGCGGCCGCTTCGCCTGCCAATGTCCGTGAGCGGAAATGGCCGGTGGCAAGTCCGGCTTCTGTGTAGGTGATCCAAAAATGATAACCATTGCGGCGGGCCAGGCCGCGGATAAAACTGAGGTCGGGCTCCCGCTGCACAAGGCTGTGATTTTCTTCTTCGTGTGCCGACTCAGGTGTGTCTTCCACGTCGGGGGTCATGTTATCGTTCCGGCCAATCAACTGGCTTGCTATTTCTGCATCTGTGCCGGAGGGAGTTACCCTGAAGGTGGTGGACTGGTCCATGTTGTAGCCGGTGTCCTCGCCCTCTACATGAATCCACGACCCGGCGCCGCCGTGTTGCAGGTGGGCTTCTTTTTGCGTGACAGGTCCTTTTACCAAACAGGTTCGGCCCTCGTCGGTTTGCACTACCACGCTGAGGATTGTTCCGGGATCGGTATCGCGGTCGAGCGAAAGGGCAATATCATCGCTGCAAACATCTACCATGAAGGCTAGTTTGTAAGTCGTGTTCTGGTCTATTTTTTCATAAACCTCCACCTTGCTTACTTCCTGGGTAAGGCTTTCGTTAGCGACATCGTTCACGCAGATCAGAATGTTCAGTCCCATCGTCAGCGTTTGGCTGGAATAGCGATCTCGGTCCTTTCACTCAGGGCTTCCGGCAGCATGGCATCGTTGGCTTCGGCAATCTTCCAGAAGCCGGCAGCATTGTTCAGGTATCGTGCGGCCAGGTGATCGGTGCGCTGCCCTTGCTTCAGTAGGTGATAACCAAGAAGGTTTTGCACCGGCCCATTAGGAACACCAACGACTGTTACCTTGCGGCCGCGATGATCTTGCAGGGTGTATTGCTGTACGTCTTTGTAGCGGCTGTTATCGTCGAACATAGTATCGTATTCGAAAAATGAAAAAGGGGTTGGCGGATGAATGGATTAAAACGGCAGCATGCCTAAAATAGATTCCACGCTGTTGGCCATATTGGCGGCCGCCAACACTTCTTTTTGTTTGCGGGTAAACTTGAAGGCCGTGATGGCAAGGTCCTCGCTGAACTTACGGTTGCAGGGTGGAAAATCTTTGGGCGTAAGGATCTTCAGGCCGATACTCACTTTTGCCCTGATCGGATACAATAAGGGCGAATAAGCCTGTTCATCCACAGAAAAAGAAGTCAGCCTAACCGGCACAATACGTCCCGGCCCCCAGACAAAAAGCACCACCGGCACGGTGCCACGTGGCACGGGCTGCACCCCTCCAGCGCCACCCAACGCACCACTTACCGCGCCGCCAATGCTGCCGCCGGCCACACTGGCACCGACACTCAGCGAACCGGTGACAGAGCCCAATAAGCCGCCTAACAAACTATCGGCCTGCGGGTACAGTAACATTTCCATAGCGGCAATGCGGTCGGCTACGCCGGAGATAAAAGCAACCGGGTGGCTTTCGGGTGTTTCGAGTGCGTCGGCCGCATCCAGTTCCAGCTCCAGTGTAAAGCTCTCCGGCGGATCAAAGGGCTGGGCAGTGATGGAGGCTTCGTTGCTAGCTGATGATTCGCCTCCGGAAGCACCGCCCGGGTTCCAGACTTCCAGTGCCCGTGTCATTTTCTCCGGGTTGTATTGGAATACGATGACATTGGGGATAGGCCCAATAAAGCGTTCGGAGAACTCGATAAGAGCGCCTTTAAGAAGTTTGGGAGAGCGGGAGAAGGAGGGCATAGGTCTATTTAGTTATACCGTCATGATTGGACAACAACAAGTGTTTCGCCTCCATTTAAAAGAGTTCAATCTATTTATTGAGTACTTGTTTTATTCAACTGGTTTGTCTCAACGAGGAATTATTTTTTTGGCTTGCGACCGGCTTTTGCTTTTTTGGGCGCTTTAATGGCCCCCCATTCTAACGAACGAGCAGTGGCTGTGTCGGTGAAATTAATAGGCTCGTCGCCAACCGTGGACTTTATTAATGAAGCCGGTGGGCTAAACTTGTATCTGCCAAGCCAGAGCCATTTGCCTTTATCTGTATTTGGGAGTACTTTTTCTAGTGTTCCGTGAACAGAAAAGTTATAATGGCGATCGCCCTTTTTTGTTTTTCCGGAAAGCTTCACCCAAAAAGCTGCAGTCGGGGTAGGTGAATCGGGAGCTTCGTCACCTAAGTCTATATTACTAATTGTAAGAGCCTTTGCATCAAACATCTTCCAAAATTCAAGTTGAGTTGCGGCCGCTTTTTCGGCATCCGTCGGTCCGGCTGCTGTTGTTCCCTTTTGGTCATCTTTCTTTTGCTCCGGCTTTGCTTCCGGTGACGTGGCAGGTGCCGGCGTATCACCGGGCTTTGTGTCAGTTTTTTGCTCGACTTTCTTTTCTTTGTCGGCGATAATTTGCTCCATCGGCTCTATGAGCTGTTTGATAGGATCGGTAATTTCTCCCGGCTTAATGCTCTTAATGATCACCTCAACAAGTTCAGGATGTGCATCCAGTTTTGCCTTTAATGCCAAGAACCGTTCAAGTGTTGCCTTGTCGGCTTTTATTCCTTTGGGGCCAAAAACAACATCATAGATCTTTTTCAGTTTCTCGTCTTTTGTTATTTCGCCCAACAGTTTCCCTTCTTCTGGTTTCGGGACGTCCTGGCTGCCAGTGCCCCCTGCTTCACCACCCTTCTGCTTATCAACAGGTCCTTCACCTTTCTGGGGCCCAGTGCCGGTTGGCACTTTTGTAATTTTTATTTTTGCTCCCTTAATCTCGCGGACGCCCGACGAATCAGCCGGGTCTAATACCGCATCTTTTGGAAGGTCAATTTCGATAGTTGAATCTTTTATATCCAATGCACCATCTATTACGACTTTCCCGCCTTTGAACCGTCCAGCATTCTTGTAGATGATGGTGGTGTTTTCCAACTTAAGCTTCATGTTCACAAGAATGCTAGAGTCATCTGGACCAACCTTTCCTTTGATGGTCACCTTCTTTGCCTCTATTTCCAGCGAGCCTGTCATATCAGGCGCCTTTTCGAGTTCAATGTCCACTTGTGTATCTTCAAGTTTCGCATCTGTTGTAGGCGTATCTTTTGGTTTTTCTCCTTTGATATCAAGTTTTGTATCGCCACCGAGATCAACATCGCCGCCTTCTATACCAAACGAAATTTCTGCACCCTTTGCATAGGCGTCAGCGGCACCCAGCAACTCTACTGCAGTGATGATTGCCCCAATGTAGGGAATGGCTTTCGCTCCTTTTTTCAGCAGGTTTTTTGCGGCCGTCTTCGCGCCTTTCTTCAAGCCTTTTTCCGCCAGTTTTTTAGCAAGTTTTTCCTCTCCTGCATGGGCAAGCCTATCTGCGACCTTCTTTTCGGCTTTTTCAAGCACCTCTTCATACGCTTTTGTTCCCAACTTGGAAATGTTTACTGAGTCGAGTTGCTTTGCAACTTCTGTTGCACCACGACGAGCTAATTCATTAGTTACTTTTTCGGCTGCTTTTCGAATCAGTTCCCTTTCAGCTTTTGTTTTTGCTTTTTGCATGGCAATATGCAAAGCTGCCATGGCCGCTACGGCACCGGTTCCCCAAATTGCAATATCGGTTGTATCAATTCCTTCAGGTGCTATCTCTACTCTTTGATCTTCGCTGATATCTTCATCTCCTATCACATCGCTGTAAATAAATTTCTCTTTCCCGGCCTGGGTTTGCACGTCAAGTTCCCTGGCCTTTTCCATCTGCAGTTCCTTCTGCAGTTCTTCGCGTCTTTTTTCAGTACAGACCTTTTCACAACGGTAGCTCAGACCACCTTTTTTGTTTACCTGAAAGATCATGAGCTGATAACCCGGCTTTTTATCAGGACAGGTTATCGGGAATAAAAAGGGTGTATAGTCCTTAGCGATTGTTCCGTCCTCGTTGGCTTTTATTATGACGGATGCAAACTTTTTCGTGAATTTTTTACCAAGCCGGTTTTGAATGCCATTGAGAACACACCATGCATCCATATCGGCTTTGTCAGCGGTATTGACACCAGCCTTTTCCAGTTTTGCCTTAGTGTCTTTAGTGATATCACGGCAATCTGAAATTATTAGTCCGCCTATGGCTTCAAGTCCGGCTGAAATAGACGCCATTTTAGGACCGAGCGGTTTCAGCGCAGCCACGTACCCTTGTGTTTCTTTTTCGGCCAAATCACATCCACCAGTTATACCCCCAAAATCCTGTACTGCATTGTTCCGTGATTTTATTTCAAGCACTTCCAAGGTCAGGTCGCTCCCTTCAATTACTTTGACGGCATCCATGCTGCCGCGAATTTTTCCACCTTTTGCCAGATTAGGCGGAGAATAAACTTGTGATATCCATGTGCCTGATGACAGGTTTTTACTTAAAGACTCGGCAATGAGCCGATCGGCCGGAAACTGTACTTCGTCGCCTGCCGGATTGGCACCCACGATCCGTCCACAGCCCGAGCCTTGGGCTTTATCGTGACTGCACGCTGTGCGAAAAATTTTCCTTTCAATGGCAGCTTTCTTTACCCCGCTTTGCTGAACAACGTGTGCTAATTCATGCGCTAACAAAAACTTCCCTTCATTGGATTCAGGTTGGTATTGCCCGCTATTGAAAAAGATATCATTTCCATACGTGAATGCCTTGGCGTGAATGCTTCTACTCATGTCACTCGCCTCCCTGTCTGCATGAATTCGAACATTAGAAAAATCAGCGCTAAAAGAATTCTCCATGAAATTTTGTGTTTTTTCCTGCAAAGGCAAACCGTTGCCTTTTGAAGCATTGAGCGAAGAAATAAGCGAAGGGGAAGCTTCTATTTCTCCCGGTAACGAATCCTCTTCCTTTCGCATCAGTTGCATTTTCTTTTCCTCTTCTTTACAAGCTGCGCATTTCCGCTGTACAGACCTGCCAATTAAGCCGGTGACAGGTTGTATCACACTATTTGAAGACATGCGCATTACCCTGTCGGCCATCGCATCAGCCTCCTGCTCGTATCGGTCTCCCGGCTGGTTGATTTGCAACTTCGGCTGAAGTTTTACCTTTGCTTTACCAGAAGACATTCCGTATTTCATCGGCTGATCGTGCATGTGAAAACCTACGTTCATGATCTTTCTTACACCGGTTATGCCATTTGCTCTCCGCCCGGCTGTTCTGCAGATGCCATTGCACCGGCACATCGTTGTGAAAAATTGAGCCAGCACAAAGCGGCTGCCGGTGGATTTTCAGATAACCCCAGACATACAGCTGCGTGCAGTGCACAATAAATGCTTCGCGGATTTATCTGCCGTTGGATCATTTGCCGTGCAACGACATTTTGATTCTGCTGAACAACATGCGTCAGTTCATGCGCTAGAAGCCTTTGCCCCTGGATGCTTTCCGGCGAATACTCACCGCTGTTAAAATAAATGTCCTTGCCGAAGGTGAAGGCCCTGGCTTGAATTCGTGTGCTCATCTCGGCTGCTGGTCTATCGGTATGTACCCTTACGGCAGCGAAGTCTGTGCTAAACGCATTCTCCATAAAATGCCTTGTTGCCTTTGGTAATTCAGTCCCTGCACTCGCAGAAAGATGTAGCGTTGACGCCGCGGGACTGACAGCCAAGGCATTACTGTTTCCAGTTTCTTTCCGCATCATTTTTTTCTTTGCCTCTTCCTCACAATGCGCACATTTTCGTTGCACCGATGCACCAATCAATCCTGTAACCGGTCTTTCAGAAATGTTGGCATGTTGCATCACTTTTTCCGCCATCGCATCGGCTTCCTGCTCGTACTGATCTCCGGGACTATTAACCTGCAATTTTGGCTGCACAGCTTTTGCCTTGCCTTTCAATAAATGCGGTGAAATGGACGGCTGCAGCAGTAGGTTATTCATGCTTCAGAAATTTAGTTCCCTTAACTGCCTCACAATTTGATCGGCTATGGCATCGGCCATAGCCGTGGTGCTCATGCCGGCAGGTGCTGTAAGCCGAATATTCAGCTCCGGTACCTGTTTCCCTCTTGTATCCCCGGGCCATGCTTCTGCTATCCGTTGTGCTACTTCCCTGCCCAAGGACTGATTGCTTTCTTCATTGGTGCTGCCCGGCACCCGGATGATCAATTCGTTAATCTCTGTCATGCCTTATGAATTGAAAAACTGTTGAATTTGCTTTCCCAGCCCTTTTCCTTCTTTCATCAGCTCCCTTTCGAGTCCACGCATTAGATGCGCCGTTTTTAAGCTGCTATTTTCCCTGCGGGCCATAAACAGGGCCGATAAAATGGCCTGCTTTATCTGTGCCCCGGTAAGTTCAATGGTGTCCGAAAAACGCACCAGGTCGGCATCCAGTTCTTTCGCGTTTTTTTCACCGGTCAGCTCACCTACCAGCCTTCGCCAAAGCTGGAAGCGTTGCGCTCCGTCTGGTTTTAAAAAGTCCACTACGTACCGCAGCCTGCGCATAAATCCCGAATCAATGTTTGTCTTTTTGTTGCTGGCCAAAATAATGATCCCCGGATATTCTTCAATGGCCTGGAGCAGGTAATTAGTTTCGGTATTGGCATAGCGGTCGTGGGCATCTTTTATCTCGGTACGCTTTCCAAAAAGCGAATCGGCTTCGTCAAAAAACAACACGACATTCATGCTCTTTGCCCTTGCCAAAATGCGGTCAATGTTCTTAGAGCTCTCGCCAATGTATTTGCTCACTACCGAAGAAAGATCGATCCGGAAAAGATCGAGCTTCAACGAAGCGGCAATCACCTGTGCTGCCATGGTTTTGCCTGTGCCGGGACTCCCGGTAAAAAGCGCAATCAGGCTGCGCCCCTGCGGAAACAGGCGCCGGGCAGCCGGCTGTTCCCAAAAGCGCACTCTTTCGGTGGCTTCAAAGGCAAAATCTTCCAATGCCTTTTTCACTTGCTCAGGTACCACCAGGTCATTCCAGGTAAATTTGTTGTACATAGGCTGGGCGAGTTTGCCCAGGCGATGGCCGGTTTGTTCCCGCAAGGCTTCATAAGCTTCCTGGATGGTTGCCACTTTTTTTTGGCCGATGGAAACGATCTGCCCGATCGTAGCCTCATGCCGGAGCGCCAGGTCTTTCAGGTCAGATTTCTTCCAGTCTGCGGAGGACAGCACTACCTGTTGCCAGATCCGAAGACGATCTGCAGCCGGTATCGCCGGCACCTCGATCCGCAGGTCGGTAAGGCCATCGGCCGGCTGCAAAAAATCATCCACTTCGCCAATGACAAACTGAATGGGAAAAGGCTGGATATGGACCGGCCAGAAGCGGTCCTGAAGATTGGTTCCGTGCCAGGCAAGGGCAGCGTTGGTCAAAAACGCCAGGCGGTTTGCTTTCATGTACACTTGCGGCCAGGCGTCGTCGGCTATCCGGTCGAGGTTTAGTGCGTACAGCGGCAAGTCAATATTGCGGCATACAGCAGCAGCAAAACTTCTCCGCCCGGCCGTTTCGGCACCGGCTATAAAAAGCCGTATCCTGTTTTGCCCATCGTTGTTTACCATCCGCCGGATGAAGGTCACAGCTTTTTGCACCGGCCAGTTCGGCAACGGCTCGTTCACCTGTTGCAGTTTTAAATAAGGGCTCAGCGTTTCATCCACACCATCCTGCCCCAATAGCCAGTAGCGGATAAACGGATCGCATTCTATCCGCGACGGTTCGCTTGAAGCAAAGGCTGTTTCTTTTACCAAACTCCATTTTTTAAGTGGCGATTCGGCATCCAGCAAAATAAACGCACCGTGGCCGAACAGCCTTGCCACCAACGGTTCGGTAACATAGCCACGGGCTGCATTGTCCTGCTGATAGGCAAACACTCTTGCCAGGTTGGGTTCAATGGCGAGCGAAAGGCAGGCCTGAAGGATGTCGGTTTCCACCCGGTTTAGCCCAAATGTTTGCACTAGTATGGAAAGGCGGGACCCGTGATCATTATCTAAAAGGCGATTTGCTTTTTCAAGATCTTTGTTAATCTGCTTCAACGAAGGTTCGCTGGTGATCCACGCTTGTTCTGCGGAAGGAAGGTCCAGATCATACAAGTAGCCATCCACCTCGGTATGCACGTCAAAAGATTCATTTTTCAGAGCTGATATTTCTGTCCATATTTTGCGCAGCCAGGCCACACGGCGTTGCGACAGCAAACGTACACGCCGCAATACCAGGTCATGAAAATCGCTGGCAGTTCTTCCTGCTTTTTTAGCATCAGTCATTACAGTAGGTTCGTTCAGGTCAATCACGAAAAATCAGTTATCAAATTCATCAGGGCAGAGTTATCCACCGTGGTGGTGATTCAATGCCGTTGACCATTACCCTTAGGGGAAGGCTTCCGGCAGGCAGGCCAGCGGGCAACTGAAAGTTGATCGTACTGGCATTGGCGATAAAAAAGGCGTTGGCACCGGGTGGCGCAGTCGTGCTGCTATCCAAACGGTTTTCGCCAATGTAGATCTGAACCTCTTCGGGATCAAGGTCAGCATGTTGAAAAAGGTAACCGGTTATGGTAAATGCGCCACCGCCATTGTCTGTTACCGTATCTATCCGCGGCATCACGGAGAAGGGAAACTGGTTGGATACATGGCGGAACTCTTTGGTGGTACCATCGGTCAGTGTGCGTAGTTCTGTCCGGCTGATTTGGGCCGCGTATAATCCCGGCAGAATAGCCGCAGGGGCCAGATTGTCCTGACGCAGGGCTGTTTCACGTACCGATACGGTCAGTTGTGTACCCGAAACCCGGCTGAACGCCCAGCCGGCATCGGCTATCAGGGGAACCGCTTTGCGGGAGTGAACAAGCAAAAGATCCAATGTGCCGCCTTCAAAGCCGTTTCCGGAAAAACGAACGACGCTAGATTTAGGTGCGGGCAGGCCACTCGCCGGCGGAGCCTGTGCCGGCTGTATGGTTACTTCCCTCACGGTCAGGTCGCCGGGCACCGTGTAGGTTACTGTATTTTCACTGGCCGTGATGCGGGGAGCGCCCTGTATAAAGATAAAGTTGTTGTACGTGAGCACTCTTCCTGCATAAGACCGTGGCCTTTCAGGCTCCAGGAAAACAACCGACACCTCGTAATATGCAGAAAGCCGCACCGGCGACTCGGCCGCGGCCCAGTATTGAACCGATTCACTGGGTGACAATGTTTGCAGCGTGATCTTGATGTTGATGTCTTTTGATGATGTAAGACCGACCGGAGGGATGGTCCGGGTGATGACAGGATTGTCGTGAAGGGCTTTCATGGCCACGCTCATCAGGTGTTGTTCATCAAGGGCATCTACTTTATCGTCTTCGCTGGCTTTTCTTTTATTGGGCGATAGCTGGTAAAAAAGGTTCAGCGCCATGGGCGTGTACCTGACCGGCGGAACATCTTTACCCGGTGGCGGAAAGTTTTTATAATGACTGCTTTCCTGCACATGGTACAAGTAAAAGCCAATGCCTTCATTACTGTTCTTCAGCAGTTCGGGCTGCACCTTCAGCGTTGGCCATAAGCCGATGTCATCCACTGCCTGCTGCATCAGGGCAATGATTGTTTCGGTCACTTCGTTCAACGATGTATAATCCATGACTACAATTGGCCTAGGCCAAAACCAAGCTTGCTGTGTTTTGAACTTTGAGAAGCCGGCGTACCCTGCAACACCCGTGTGACTATCTTAGGACTGGCGGGTTTTTCAGCCGGCAACACTTCTACGGTAATTTTACCAATCACCAGTTTAGCACCCTGCTTATTGGCTTTTTTGTTCCCTGTGGCCAGGCTTTCGGCTAAGGAAGGAGAAGGGTGTAAAAGAGTGGATTTATCTTTCGGTTTGGGTTGATGATGGTGTGCTTTTTCAGCAGGAGGCTCCAGCCTTTTATTCTTCTGCAGATGCGTTTCTTCCGGGGCCGGCAAGGCTTGTGTAGGCCGCAATTGTACTTCTTCGTTTGCAGGCTGATAAAGTGCTTCGTCATTGGCAGCCCGCAACGCTTCCGCCGGCTGCTTCTCAGCAAATGGGGTTGTTGACGGTGGTTGTACCACTTGCTGTTTGATCACTTCCACAGAACGTTCGGCATGCGTTGAAAAATAAGCGGCGCCAGTGAAAGAACCTTCCGCCCGCCTTTTCGGCGGAGGGTTACCCCCGAAAGGATCAGCTGAATTTTCAAGACCACTGGCTGACTGCAACAATGCCGGAACAATCAGCTCGGGCGAGGCTTCATCCAGCGATAAAGTTGGGTAGATAATATCTTCTGCTGCACCTGCCTTTCCACCGTCAGCACCTTGCTGTGCAATGCTATCATTTACCAATGGTTGCAGGCCGATGTTTCCTGCCTCAGCAGCACGGGAAGCCACCTGTGAAAAATAAGTTCGCATAAAAAATTACCAGCTTTCGGTCTCCGCGTCGATCATAGCAGCATATTGTTTACGCATCTTCCGCGGCAGGTGAAGTATTTCCTGCTGCGGCCAGTGATATTGTGAAGCGATCAGGTGAATTTCCCGCAATAGCCTCGGACGCTCCTGCAAAAGCTTCTGCAGCAAGAAAGACTGCATGTCAAATAAAATGGGTTCGCTGTGGCCACATTCGGGGCAAACCGATTCCATCTCAACATTCAACAGGGGGGCCAATTCAATCATTCGCCTTTGTACAGTTTCTGCAAATGCCTCGGGCGTGTCGCTGACAATGCAGTTCTCTATTAACATTTTTTCTGCATGCTGTGCCGGTAGTGCCGCAATGAGAATTTCATCTTCTCCGGTTGGTAAGCGGAAATGCACCGATGGTTCCAGATGGTAGGTACCATCGGGCGAAGGCAAAGGTGCCCGGATGGTATAATGCTGCAACAATTTTAACAAGGAAAAATCAATGTCAAAGGGCTCTTTGCAATGGGTGCAGGTGACTGTGCCGTTTACTTTATTTCCGTAAATGGAAAGGTAAAGATGGGCTAATAACCGGTCGCGGTCGGCGGTGACAATCCTGGCTACCGTATCGCCATCCAGCGGTTGGTTGCTGCTTTCACACAATAAACCATCGAGCAACAGGAGTGCCGATCGGGAGGATGCATCTTCCACAGCAATTTCATTTGCTCCGGTAATGGCTTTCAGATACACGTCGGTGATACCCGGCGTAACGGCCAACGGCACTTTCAGGCTTCTCATACAAATCGCATCAGGTCCATCAGCTTTGTGTTGGCTCCGGTACTTCTACGTCGCGTTCCCAGCCTTCGTTTTGCAGCACCAACTGCTCAATGGCCACTACGTGTGCATTGGCATCCAGTTCAGGAAGGGCCTGGTAGGTAGAAACCCAGCAACGATAAACACGATACGCTTTTGCCACCACACCCTGTTCGTTCAGCAGTTCAATGATAATGTCCTTCCGGAAATCTTTCAGCGAAATCACGGCATCGCCTTCCACATTCCAGACTTTCTTTGCCCAGTTCTCAAACTCGGGATCGTGCGTCACGCCCCGTTCCAGCGTGATCGGCTCAAATTTCCAGGAGCTAGGCGTCACCCTCTGGGTGCTGGGGTCGCCGCCTTCCCTGTGCGTAACCGGTTCGGTGGATTGTTTCAATGCGCTGACTTTGCTGACGCCAGCCACATAACGCCCATCCCATTTCACCCGGAACTTAAAATTTTTGTAAGGGTCAAAGCGGTACGCGTTGACCACAAATTGCGGGATTGCCATAATGCTTGATTTTTATACCTGGATTTGTCCAGTCATTTGTTGGAGATAAAGAATCACGAATTCGGCGGGCTTTAACGGTGCAAAGCCGACCCAGATGTTTACGCGACCAAGATTAATATCATTCTGGGTCGTAGTCTCTGAATCGCATTTCACAAAATAAGCTTCCTGCTTCGTTCGGCCTTGGAATGCACCCTGCCGGAACAGGTCATGCATAAATGCACCCACATTCAGCCGAACCTGCGACCACAACGGTTCATCGTTGGGTTCAAATACCACCCACTTCAGCCCACGGTAAAGGCTTTCTTCGATGAACAGGGCCGTGCGGCGAACGGGAATGTATTTCCATTCGGATGCAAAATCATCGTCGCCATCCATGGTACGGGCACCCCAGTTGACAATACCGTTTGGAAAAATGCGGATGGTGTTGACACCTCTTGGATTCAGTACACCATTTTCATCATCGGACAACCGGTATTGCAAACCGATAACACCACGTAGGTCGGCCTCTGTTCCGGCCGGAGCTTTCCATACTCCGCGGCTGGCATCGATCCTGGCCATCAAACCCGCTACGGCGCCACTGGGACCAACCTGTATGCTTTGATCTGCTTCGGTCACTGTCAGTTGCGGAAAAAAAACAGCGCTGTAGTCCTTCACCAGGCCTGTGCGTAACGAATTAACGCCGGTTGTATTGTCAGTTGCCTGTTGCACGGTAGTCCATGTTTCGAGTGGGTCCATCAGCAAAAAGGCACGCTTCTTCCGGCAAAAAACACTGGCGTTGCCATACAACGTGTTAACGGCAACACCGGCTGCATTTTTGGGCAGTACCATCAGGTTAAGAAGATCAACTTCTTTGTCAAGAATGGTATAAGCGGCATCGTAATCGGTAGCAGCCAACGCAGCACCATCGGTGCCACCTGTTAATGGCGCCGGCACCGGCGGAGGTCCGGCTGCCGTTGCCGCAGGACGATTGTTGTTTGGCGTGGCTGGTGCCAAAAGCGTAGCCCAGGGAAAATCAACATAGTTTACGGCATAGCGAGGATGGGTCGTGTTCATGCTCAGGCCCCTGAATGTGGCGATTTCGGTTTGTACCGGTTGCCCTGCGCTGTTGGTGACCAGCCGAAACAGCGTCAGATCGAACAAGTCCGTTGACCCGGCCGGATGTTCAACAATGGCTCTAATGCTGTTTCCGAGTGCGCCTTCGTTTTTTGCCTGGATGACAAGGGTCGGTGCCGGCGTGCCGGTAGCATCATTCAACGTTACCCTGGCAACAGCAGCATTGTTCGCAACCGTTGCATCACCTCTTCTGGCTATCCGCATCACATAACATTTGGAGCCGCCATTCAGGAAAAACAAACGCACTTCACGGGCCAGGTTTCCGGCAGATGAATCAGCCGTAAACGTGCGTTCGAAATCGCTGTAATTCAGGCAAAGCACCGGCTGCATGATCGGTCCCCATTTTGCCTGCGCTAAAAAGACGGTCACCGATGTGCTGACGCCTGTGATGGTCCGCACGCCACTGGGAACTTCCTGAACATACACACCTGGGTAAGATGTTTGTACTGGCATAATAAATTTGATTTAGGTTGAATGAAGAAGTGAAAGATGTACGTAAAGCTTACGTGAAAGGTCAGCGAATTGAAAGGGAATCGTAAATGATGAAGTCTTTATACGGCTTCGCCAAATGAAGTCACATGTTTGCTTCAAAAACTACCAGAAATGCTCAAACCTGCCTAACAAACCCGAAGCCAGGAGCTTTCAACATCAACGCTGGCAAACTGTCCCAGGCCCGTCAGCAACACCATGAAACGATGTTTTCCGTGTTCCTGCAGGGCGTAGCCGGTCATACCCAGAAAAGGGCCTTTGATCACTTCCACTTTATCGCCTTTTTTAGCAGACGATTGTTCCATTTTCATGTCGGACGAATAATCGCAAAGAAATTTTACTTTTTCTACTTCCTCCAGCTTCACCGTGACGGGATTGCCCTCGCAGCTTAAAAAGCTAAAGAAATTACAGCTTTGAAAAAGCAACTTTCGCTCAGTATTATTCGTAAACAAAAAAATATAAGGGGAGAAAATCGGCACGTTCACCCACTTTTTGCGATCGCTCCATTTATGCAACTGTCGCTGCAACGGCAGATAAAAAGATAGCCCTAACTTCTCTAATGTAGCAGCAGCCTTTTTATAGTGTATTGTATGGGATACAATCACATGCCATTTTTTATAATCGGGAAAAAAGGTATTCATTTCGGAAACGTCAATACTGGTTATCACGAAATCTTTACAACTAAACGTCAACTAATATAAATCTAAAATTTATATTCCAAAATAATATGTTTTTTCCTATAGACCACCAGAAGTACTAGCAAACAGAAAACTTACATTTTTTCGAAGGGGATAAGATAACGACCTTAAATCTATAATGATCTTGACTACTGACTTTCGCGTTAATTTAGAAAACTGAAGCTAATTTTTTTGAAAGGAAAGCCAAAGCAATGTGCGCTTTCTCATCCTGACCTTCCTTCTCATATCATAGCCTATCTCCTGGCCAGGAAAGCCTTTTTTGCGCTGGCTGCAAATCAAAAATACCGACACTGATGACCTCCTCCCGAATAACGGGACTCGTCTTAGAATAGCTTTACAGCAATCCAACTTAGGATGACTGAAAAGAAGAAGCAAAAAAGCAAACCGAGCCCTTTAAGTAGGGTTCCATGGAGGCGTCGCAGCAAAGAAGAAATGGCGCGAATCATTGGACAAATCCAATCAGGGGCGATTTCCATTTTGGGCGCCTGTAAGAAACACGGCATTAACCGCAACACGTTAAAACTTTGGATCACTCGTTTGCAAGTCGGAAGTTTGGCAGACAAAACCCACACAGTGTTGTCTAGCAAAGAAGATGATAAAAAAGCCCAAGAATACCAACAGCAGATCCGGCAATTGGAAAAAGCGCTGGCGTATGCCAGGTTAAAGATACTTGGGCTTGAAACAATGATCAAAGTAAGGGAAGAAGACCTTCAAATCAAGATCAGAAAAAAGCCTGGTACCAAACGGTCAAAAGAATAAAGCAAGCGTATCCCTTCATTGGCCTGGAGAAGCTATGCGGGCTGTTTGATGTAGCACGGCAGGCCTATTACGAAGCCTACAACGATAAAAAGAAAACTTCCATTGCGCACATGATCGTGCTCACACTAGTAAAGGAACTCCGGTCTAACATGCCAATGTTGGGCACACGCAAGTTGCTGTTTCTGCTTACTCCGGAACTAAAAAAGCATGGTATCAAAATGGGCCGGGACCAGCTCTTTGATCTGCTCCACTTCCATGGACTGCTCATGCGCAGACGCCGGCGTGTTATCAAGACCGCCAACTCGCATCACTGGCTGAAGAAGTACCCTAACCTGACAGTGGAGTTGGTGCCGACCGAAGCAGAACAGCTTTGGGTGAGCGACATCACCTATATCAGAACTAAAGAGGGCTTTAGCTATCTGAGTCTCATTACCGATGCTTACTCTCGAAAGGTCATGGGTTATGCACTACACGAAACCCTGGAGGCCACGGGCTGTTTAGATGCCCTCAGCATGGCAATCAGCCAACGGCAAAGCATGGCACCTTCCGCCGCTTCGCTCATTCACCATTCGGATCGGGGTGTCCAATACTGCTGTGCAGAATACATTGAGTTGTTGATGGAAGAGAACATTTCTATTAGCATGACACAAAATGGCAGCCCTTATGAGAATGCCCTGGCCGAAAGGATCAACGGGATACTGAAACATGAGTTCTGCTGCGATCTGATCTATGATAACCAGCAAGAAGCGCGGAAATCCATCCAAAGGGCAATCAGGGTCTATAATCAAAAATGGCCACACGGTAGCCTCGACTATTTTATTCCGGAGCAGGCGCATGAAAGGCAAGGTGCGATTCCGAAGCGATGGAAAAAATATAAAAAGCAGGCAGCAAAGCCATCAGACACCCAAGAGGTGGAAGCATAGGTTTTTTGAGGGGCTACAGAAAAGCATCTGCATTAAAAAAGTCCGGTGATGGACGATAATCCATGACCGGACCTATACTCATCTGACTGGAAAATCCCTGGCGGGTTGCTCCTCAGCAGAGCCCACGTCCGTTTCTCCCAGTTCTTAAAAGTAATGCAAAGACGATGAAAATATTAATATAGATACCACCTTAGAAGCTAAATGATGGCAATAGAAGTACATTGCAGTGTCAGTGAAATTAGAATTAAACTTAAAAAAGTGTAAGGTTTTTTCAGGACAAGACACACCCCCTTTCACCGGCGCATACAGCCTTTTGGACAAGATCATTGACGCCGGCACATATGCAAAAACAGAAGCCCGGTACACAACAGAACTATCGAAGCTGCAAACAGAACGGGACCAGCAGGACTCTACCCAAAGTGCGTTTCAGAAGTTTTTAAAAATCGGCATTCACGTGTTGGAAAACCTGCCGGAAATTTACCAGAAAAGCAGCATTGGGGTGAAGAGGGAAGTGGTGAGTTTGATCCTTCCCGAAAAGACCGCTCTTTCAAAAAAAGAAAGTCGAACCCCAAAAATCAATGAAGCCGTTCTTTTGATCTGCGCCACAGACAAGGCTTTCCACAAAAAAGAAACGGGACAACTCTTTCAAAACTTAGAGTTGTCCCGTAAGGTAGCCCCGACAGGAATCGAACCTGTATCTAAAGTTTAGGAAACTCCTATTCTATCCATTGAACTACGGGGCCGGCGTTAGGCTGGCAATCACCGGCAGTTGGTGTGCAAAACGATGAACATAACCAACCAGAAAGCACAAACAGTCAACGCTTTAGCGGCACGCAAAATAACAAAGAATTGTACACTTGCCGTCTTATCTTTGCCCTCCGTTAAGATTTTCTATGAAATTTTATAACTGGTTGATCAAATACAGGCTGTATCTCGGGGTGTTTCTGATCCTTGCCGGGTTGGCTTTAAACCTTACCGTGAGTGGCTTCTGGCCTGTTTTTCCCCTTTACCTCGTTGGCGCCGTGCTTATTGCCGGCCATTTTTTCTTTGGGCCGTTGCGCCTTATCCAGGTACATATGGAAGAAGGCAATATGGACGAAGCGGAAAAAATCGTCAATTCCATTCAATATCCCAATCTGCTTTATAAGCCCATTCGTTCGGTTTACTACACCCTTAAAGGCAACCTGGCTATGATGAAACAGGACTTTGAAGGAGCCGAAAAAAATATGCGCAAAGGCCTCGACCTGGGCATGCCCATGAAAGAAGCCGAAGGTGCCTCGCTGCTACAGATGGGCATGCTGGCCCTGCAGAAAAACGACCTGAAGCAGGGCGAAAGCTATATTCGCCAGGCCTTGCGCAAAGGGCTGCCCGACAAGGAAAACAATGCCGCGGCCTACCTTCAAATGTGTTCCATTATGATGAACAAACGGGAGTTCCGTGCAGCTAAAGATTTTTTTCGTAAGGCCAAGGCCTTGAAGCCTACCACGCCGCAGATCGTGGACCAAATCAAACAAATCGAAAAATACATTTCCCGCATACCGGGTTAGCGCCCAAGGCAACGACTAATGAAAAAAGCGGCAAAACCTTCTAAATGTTTTGCCGCTTTTCTTTTCCGCCCTGTGCCTTTTTTTAATGGGTCTCTATCCGACATTGCCTCATTTGATGCTGGCAAACAGGTCGCCCAGCAGAATGATGATATCAAATTCGCTTACCATCAGCAGGGCCCTTGTCTGGCCTATTGCGATGTTGGCATCGGTGGCCAGCATGGTCCATAGCGCCTTGATCTGTTCCTGCGCTTTCGCATCTATGATCTTTTCCTTTGTCAGCAGGCCAGCCTGCAACCCGGCCACAATCACCTGCCCAAGCAGTTGGGCGGCTTCTTTCAGCTTATCCTGCACCGCCATCAAATCTAAACGAAGTCGGGCTTCGGCTGCCTGCAGCACTTTCCACGCAATGGTCATCTGAAACTCATGGCGCCGCAGGGTAATTTTCTCCAACGTTACCGGATGCACACCGCGCTGTGCCGTCACCAGTTCTGCTTTCAGGGTGGCAAACTGGCTTTCTTTTTCTATATGCCCTCCTTTTTTATACTGGGCTATGCAGCCATCGAGCCACTGAAACAGGGCAGGCAAAACGTCTATGTCTTTCCGGTTGTATTTTTCAATGACGCCGCTTAGTCCCTGCAGCAATCCGTTCAGCCGTTGTTGTTCACCCGCATAAAAGGTTTGCATAAGCGCCGTTTATTCAAATTCCACTACCGGTTTTTCCTGCCCTGTTTTTTCGTCCCGGATGGACTTAATGAAAATGCCTTCTTCCATGATTTTTGCCTTTACCACAAACACCGATTTTTCGTCGCTGCCCGACTTGATCACATTGGTTTCGGGGCTCACCAGCAGGTTC
The DNA here is from genome assembly GCA_965365435.1 of uncultured Flavisolibacter sp. Classification (GTDB taxonomy): domain Bacteria; phylum Bacteroidota; class Bacteroidia; order Chitinophagales; family Chitinophagaceae; genus Flavisolibacter. The sequence continues at coordinate 81,155 of CBDUBQ010000003.1, read as the reverse complement.
TGGATTTTGGTGTCCGATACGGCTGTGTTCTGCTTTATCTTGTCCATTACTTCCGTCAGTGTTTGCTTAAACAGGGAGTTGTCGGGGTAATGCTTTTTATACTCTTCCACCAGCTTGTTCTCCTCAATCCGCCGCCAAAAGATCTCGTACCATCTTCCCTGGATCACGTTCTCGGGCTGATTCGCCTCTTTTACCAGTTGCTCGTAAAATTCTTCTATCTCCTCGCGGCTTGAGGCGGCGGCAGCCGACACACCAGCACTGCGTTTTGGCGCCACTATGGGCCCCGGCGGACGCGGCATTTTGTCCTTAACATTGAAAATCTGCCGCTGTTTCAGCTGAATGCTGAGAATGACATTTTTCAATTTGCTTTCAATGAAGTTGACAAACTCTTCTTTTGGTAATACAAACCGGAACGTGGTGGTAAAGCGGGCGCCTGAGATCAGCACCGGTATGGTGAGCTCCATTTCCGGAATCTTAAACCGGGGCACCGAAAAATGCTGCATTACTGCGTCCTGGGCATAAAGAAGCGCCATGCGGCGCGACTCATCGTCGGCAATGGCCCTTGCTTTTACCACTTCGGTGAAAATATAGCCGACATAGTCGGATAGCGTAATTTCTGCCATACAGGGGTAGTGGGAGTTGATTGGTTGAAAAGTTGACAGGTTGATAAAATGGCACGCGACGATGCCAGTTAAAATAACAAGGTGTGTTGCAACTGAGGTAATGTTGCATCCCTACTCTTCAACGTATCAACCTGTCAACATACGAGTGCTTGTGCAGGGCTTAGGCCGCCAGCATACCGAGGATCTTCTCCAGACCGGCCGGTATCTCGTCCTGCACGGCTTTTACGTTCACATTGAGGGCATATTCTTTTTTCACTTCCACGCCGGTAGTTGCCTTGCGCTGAAACGAAGCCGACACTTTAAAGTTCACCGGCCCCCAGCCGCCCTGCACCGATGCATCTACGCCAATGGAGGTAGAAACCGTAGAGGTTTGCACAGAGTTCAGCTTTACGTTAAAGTCAATGATCACATGCTCAATGCGCAGGCTTGGGATGGGCAGCATGGCCAGCAGGGGAACCTTGACATTAATGGTTGTTTCCTTCGGCGTTCCGTCATCGTTCACATCACTGCGCTTATGCGTAAAATCAACCATCACCAGCTCGCGGGGGCCGCCGCCCTGCGCTTCCTGAAAGCCAACGGCGTTTATGAAATTAACGGTAGCCAGCGAGGAGGCCACCTGGGCGTCCACCGCCGCCTGCAACGGCCCGCCGATCATTTTGCGGAAGTCAATGTTGTTGAGCTCAGAGGTGAGGTTGGTAGAGATGTTAGCCGTTTCAAAGGCGGCATCTTCAAAAGACTTTACCGTGTTTTGCAGGGCCTGCAGCACTTCTTCTTTCGATAACGAATCGGAATCTTTTACAACCGAATCCAGCTTCGATCTCAAATTAGCGGGCAGCTTGTTTTCGCTGATGCGCCTGGGCGCTTTTGCCTTGGTTGCTGTGCGGGTTTTCGTCGTTGCCATAACAGTGTATTTTTTTGGAGGTGAAAAAGACGAATAGCAGGTTGTCGTTGCCACAAAATCATACAGGCTTTAAAGGGAGGAAGTGGCGCTATCGCCCGTCAGGCTTCAGGGGGAGCAGATCGCTGGCAGCGTGTTTCCGGCAGGTAAGGAATGGCATGGGGAAAATAAGGAAAGGAATTAAATAACGCAAATGTTTGTAGCGATCATAGCGAATAAATACAATGCAATTCGGCAATAGGACACCGGCTGATGGACCGGCAACAGCCCTGCCGACACAGCAGCCACCTTGCGGCAACAGGCCAACCGCTTAACTGATGCGTAGCGTCAAGGTTTCGCCTTTCCAGGCGCCAAACCGATCCACAATTTTATGGTACCGGTACGCAAAAATTTTTTCGAGTTCTTTTTTTACCAGCAGGCTGTTAGCCAGCGAGCCCAGAAATCCAAGGGGCAGTCGGTAATGCACCAGGTCTGTCATTTCCACACCGCCATCAATGGCTTTAAAATGATGCTGGTGATGCCAAAGCTTGTACGGCCCTTTCCTTTGTTCGTCCACGAAGTATTTTTTGTCTGCCACATGAGTAATCTCCGTCATCCACGAAAGCGGAATGCCCAGCAAAGGCTTTACATCGTAGGTCATCACCTGGCCGGCGTACACGCCATCGCCATATACCTCGTTGGTGACCTTCAGGTTCAGGTGCGGTGGCGTGACCTCCAGTAAATTTCGGGCATCAGAAAAAAACGCCCATACGTCATCGAGGCTGGCCGGCACCCTTTGCCGGCCATACAGCGAAAAAACTTTTCCCATGCCTTGTCAACAGTTGAAACCGGGGAGAGTTCACAAGGAAGAGTTAGTGGTTGGTGGTTGGAGGTTGCTTCGCCCGCAAATGGCTCGTTTTAACTTATAGCAACACAAATTGCTAAGAAAAATACAGGCAATTCACGACTTCGTTTTTTGTTTGCCGCTGCCCACAATAACCCGACACAAACACCAAAAATTGATCACAAACCACAAACCACAAACCGCCAACCACAAACTATCAAACCCCCTTATCTTCGCACCGCTAAGAAAAAAATATGCTTCCCAAATACAAACGCATTCTGCTGAAACTTTCCGGTGAATCATTGATGGGCGATAAAAGCTTTGGCTTCGACACGTCGGTGCTCGGCCAATATGCCGAAGACATAAAATCCATCACCGAGTTGGGTGTACAGGTGGCCATCGTCATTGGCGGCGGCAACATTTACCGCGGCATGAACGAGGCCGAGTCGGGTATTGAGCGGGCGCACGGCGATTACATGGGTATGCTGGCAACGGTGATCAATGGTATGGCCCTGCAGGCGGCATTGGAAAAAATAGGCATCTATACGCGTTTGCAAAGCGCCATCAAAATGGAGCAAATTGCCGAGCCCTACATTCGCCGCCGTGCCATCCGCCATGTGGAAAAAGGCCGCGTGGTGATCTTTGGCGCCGGCACTGGCAATCCTTATTTCACCACCGATACAGCCGGCTCGCTTCGTGCCATCGAAATCAAGGCCGATGTGATTATGAAAGGCACCCGCGTGGATGGCATCTACACGGCCGACCCTGAAAAGGATCCGTCCGCCACGAGGTATGGAAAAATCACTTTTCAGGAATGTATTTCGCAAAAGCTGAACGTGATGGACATGACCGCCTTTACGCTATGCATGGAAAACAACCTGCCGATTGTAGTGTTTGACATGAACAAACCAGGCAACCTGCGCCGGGTGGTCACGGGCGAAAAAGTAGGCACTCTTGTTTCGGCCTGATCGTAAATTTACGAGTGGTTTCTACGTCTGTTTTCTCGGAATAAAAGCGTTAGTTTGTCGCCGCAAACTGCTGGACAAAACTGAATGGCTATTATTTCCTCCCCTGCCGGATTTCTGGAGATTCTTATTTTTTTGTGTGCGGTAGCAGCCTTTGTGGCGGCCGTGCGGTTTTTTAACGACAGCCGCCGCCGGCTCAATGAGGCCTTTCCGGCACTGCGCAGCACCCGCCGGCTGTTTTCCTTTGACTTTGACCGTAGCGGGTTTTTAGTGCCGGCCGCAAATGAGGAAACAAAACGCCCTCCCCGGTACACCACTCCGCTGCCCTCGCCGGCGTTCAACCAGCCAACCGACGAACTGGCCGAGCTGCGCCGCCAACTACAACATCAGCAACGCGATTTAACACAGGTGTGGCAAGCGCTTACGGCGGGTGGGCAATTGCTGCCGCAACCGGCGCCAACGGCCACACTGCCCCGCCAGGCGGAGCAACAGCTGCAGGACCTGCAGGCCCGGCTGGCCGCTAAAGAAACCGAGGTGCAGCAACTGCGGCAACAGGAAGCCTACTCGCAAAAGCTGCAGCAGCAGTTCGAGGATGTGCAGCTTGCCTTTGACAATATACAGGAAAAAATGCGGCACATGGAGCGCCATACCCGGCAAGCGGCGGAGCTGCGTGCACAGCTTGAGCAGGATGCGCTGACCCATAACCAACTGGAAGCGGTGCTGGCGCAAAAGGAGGAAAAGTTGCAAACCCTGGCACTGGAAAATAACCGCCTTCGCCATACCTGCCACGAGCTGGAAACCAGGCTTGCCAGCCTGGGACTGCACCACCAGCAACTGCTCCGCAAGGTGCAATTGCTGGAAGGGCTCAACGCTGATTTTGAAGAAATGGCCGAAGCCGCCCGTAAATTAAAAACCGGCATGGCCCGTGCCGCCGAAATGGAAAGCATGCTGCAGGCCATGAACCCGGTAGAACAAATGAACAGATGACAAAGGAAGGCAGAATGTGGAAGGATGAGTGCGGCTGCTATCTCAACCCGCGGACAGCTTCTTGGTAGTGGAAAGAGCTAAACGGCGCACACCCCTTCTACAATCATCATTCCTTGTTCGTCTGTTCGATATTTCTCCACGTCTCTTACATCGCCGGCTTCCACGCATTGTTTTTCCGGTTCACGTCCGGAAGCTTTTTTTCCGGGTCAATAATTACCTCGGTGATCTTACTGGAAGGATACACATAAAACGTGGCGTCGCTGCCACGCATCCACGATTCGGCCGGCACCGTAAGGGTTTGCGTTTTTCCATTGGCTTCTTTAATCAGCACCGGCACAGGCATTACCATCCCTTCCAGGTTTTGAAGGGTGATGGCTACGCCGTGTTCGGGCCGGGTGCTGGTGGGCGTTACGCTTTGCAGCGCCACATCAAATTTGTAATTGTTCAGCACCCAGCCGCGCCAAAACCAGGAGAGGTCTTCGCCGGCAGCATTCTCCATGCTGCGGAAAAAATCCCAGGGTGTTGGATGCTTGTACGCCCAGGCACGGATGTATTCGCGAAAGGCCGCATCAAAACGTTCGGGGCCCAGCACCACTTCACGAAGTGCCGTCAGCATTTTTGCCGGTTTGTCGTAAGCGGCGGTGCCCAGGTTAAAACCCACTATCTGGTCAGGGCGGGTGTAAAGCGGGTCCATTTTATCGTTAAAGGTAAACTTCACCATTTCGTCGCCAGACCCCATCGCAGGCATCGAATACTCCCCGTTGTTGAAGGCCTTTGTTGATAAATCATTGATGAACGTATTGAAGCCTTCATCCATCCAGGCATACTTCCGTTCGTTGGTGCCCACGATCATGGGAAACCAGATGTGGCCAAACTCATGATCCGTCACACCCCAGAGGTCGGCGCCGGTGGCCATATAGCTGCAAAAAACAATGCCCGGATATTCCATGCCACCAACAATGCCGGCCACGTTCACCGCGGTGGCATACGGATATTCAAACCACTGTTTGGAGTAATGTTCAATGGAACCTTTTACAAACTCGGTGCTGCGCTGCCAGCCATCCTGCTTAATGCTTTCCACCGGGTAGGCGCTCATGGCCAGTGATTTTTTTCCGCTGGGCAAATTGATCCGTGCGGCATCCAGCACAAAAGCCCGCGAGGCACCCCAGGCCACATCTCTGGCATTCTGAATGCGGAAGCGCCAGGTCAGCGGTGCGCCCGAGGGACGGCTGCGGGCATCGGTGATTTCGCCGGCCGAACGAATAGCAACCGTTTTGTCGCTGGCCCGGGCCTGCTCCAGGCGGTTAAGCTGCGCTGGCGTGTACACCTCTTTTTCGTTGAGCAGTTCGCCCGAACCCACAATGATCAGGTTTGCCGGTGCGGTGATGGTGTAATCGAAGTCGCCGTATTCCAGGTAAAACTCGCCCTGCCCCAGGTAGGGCAGCGTGTTCCATCCCTGCTGATCGTCGTACACACACATCCGCGGGTACCATTGTGCAATGGTGTACACCCAACCGTTCTTTGTTTGCAGGCGGCCCATGCGGTCGGTGCCGTATTCGGGTATGGCAAACTCAAACTGCATGGAAAGCTTTGTTTTGTTGCCTGCGGCTTTTAAACTCTCGGGCAGCCAAACCTGCATGCGGGTATCGTTCACCAAATATTTCGGCGTATATTTTTTGCCGTCCACCTCCACGGCAATGGTCTTGATGACTTGTCCCTGTGTGTATGCCCGGTTGGCGAAGCGGCCACCCGAAGGCGCTGAGGTGCCGGTGGAGCGGGAGTCGTTGCGGTAAATGTTCTGATCGAGCTGCAGCCATAAATATCGCAGCTCGTCGGGGCTGTTGTTGGTGTAGGTAATATCCACGGTGCCGGTAATTTTATGCGCCAGCGTATCCAGCGTTGCGGCTATTTTATAGTCGGCATGATTCTGCCAATACCGGGCACCGGGAGCACCGTTGGCCGAACGCATGTCATTGCCCGGATAAGGGTAAAAATTGAGGGCAAACAGTTCGCGGGGGTTAAACTTCGACGTTTGTGCAAACGCCACCAGCAAAAAGAAATTTGCCAGCAGGGCCAGACTCGTTTTCTTCATGGTATCAATTATGGGCAATGAAATTAGGCTATTTCATTGCGCCCCGATACCTGGTTAATGAGCGGCACCGGAATTTAAGGAAACATTGATTCGGCCAGGGCCACACTCTCTGGTTTGCCTACATCAATGACCTTGTTTTGCGTATGATCGAAGCCGGCGATTTTGTGTTCGGCAGCCAAGGAGAGATAAACATCAATGAGCGAGAACTTGCCGCTTTGCGTGATGGCGTCGAAAACAGTGGGCTGAAAAAGCGCAATGCCGCTGTAGCCTTTTTGCAGGTAATTGTCGGCTTGCACGGCAATTCGTTCGCGGAAAGGAGCCGTATTGCGCCAGCCGCAAAGCCGGTTGTATTCATTAAAGAGAAGATAACGGGTGGTTTCGCGGCCCGTAACGGCCAGCGAAATGGCGGCCGCCTCCTGCTGGTGAAAAGTCAGGAATGCCTTCAGGTTAAGATCCGTCAGAATGTCAACATTGATCGTAAGAAACGTGCCGCCCTTAAGATGCTCTTTTGCTTTCAGCAGCCCGCCACCGGTTTCCAGCACTTCGTCCCGCTCGTCGGAAATAATGACCTGGCTTCCCCACCCTTTATTTCTTTCAATGGCATCAATGATCTGATCGGCAAAATGATGAACATTGACAACAACCCTGGTAAAGCCGTATTGCTGCAGGTACTCTACGTTGCGCTGCAAAAGTGACTTACCATTCACCACCGCCAGCGCTTTCGGATGCTTATCGGTCCAGGGTTTAAAGCGGGTGCCGAGGCCGGCGGCGAAGATCATTGCGGTTCCGGTTCCCTGTGCCCCGGTGGGTGAACTCAGGTCATTGCTACTGTTTTTTTTCTCAGCCATATCGTAGGTTAAGCATTTGTTTTGCTGAATAGAATTACTGAATGTACAAAAGTGCGATGCCGCCTGGGGCGGGAGAGGCTGCAACAGAAGGTTACTTGCTATTCTGGCGCGGGTAACTAAAAACTTGTGTAAAGAATTATTGAGAATAGAACAAAGGTTGATGCCCCTAAGTTCCCCCACCGGCTGACAGGGGGCCTGGCAGCGGATTCTTCCACCCTTTTGCTTCCTGTTCGCGGTGGCAGAGTTCCACGGCCACTTTGTATTTGTTTCGCAAATGCCGCACCAGCGCATCGGCGGCATATACGCTGCGGTGCTGCCCGCCGGTGCAGCCAAAATTTACGCTGAGCGAATTAAAGCCACGCTTGATATATTCTTCCACCGAAATGTCCACAATGTCGAACACGCTGTTGAGAAAATCCTGCATTTTCGTCTGGCGCTCCAGGTATTCCATCACCGGCCGGTCGCGACCATGTATTTCTTTGTACTGCTGATGGCGGCCGGGATTATCAATACCGCGACAGTCGAACACAAAACCGCCGCCGTGGATGCTGCTGTCTTCGGGTATGCCTTTGCGGTAGGAGAAAGAACAGACCTTTACCACTAACGGTGTATCGGCTGTGGCCTGCACCGGCGTAAATTTTTGGATCACTTCTTCGTCAATGCACAACTGCAAGGTTTTTCGAAACTCCGGCACCACAATACCCAGGCTGTTGTTCTCCACAAACCATTTCAGGTTGCGCAGGGCCTGCGGAATGGCTGTCAAAAACTGCGCTTTGCGTTCGAACAAGCCCCTGAAGCCATAAGCGCCCAGCACCTGCAGCAAGCGTATGAGCACATACCCGTTGTATTGGCTGCGAAACACATCGCGGTCAATGCCGTTGCCGATGATGCTTTCAAAATGGTCCATGTATTCGTCCAGCAGTGATGTTTTCCATTCGTCGGGCAGGTTGGCGCGGGCCTGCCACAGCAGGCTGGCCACATCGTATTGCGGAGCACCTTTCATGCCGCCCTGAAAGTCAATGAACCTCACGGTGCCCCGGCCCCCTCCGGCTCCCCCGTTGGCGGAGTGATCTGCCGCACTGGCCTTGCTTTGCGGCGGGGCTGCGTTTTGTACAGTTTCGCCCACAAGCGAGGTGTTGTGTGGCTGGTTGCCTTCCGCCTCAGGCGGAGAGGCCGGGAGGGGCCCAGCGGTTGGGAGTGAGGTGATCATAATATTCCGGCTCTGAAAATCGCGGAACATAAAATACTTGTACTCGGTATGGGTAAGATAGGTGCTCAGGGCCTCAAAATCATCCATCAGCTTTTGCTTGTCGTAGGGCTTGCGCAAAGCATCCAGAAAATAATATTTAAAGTAAAGGAGGTCGGCCATGATGGCCTGCTTGCCAAACTCCTCGTTGGTGAGGCATTTGGTGTAATTGAGCCCTTCATCGCCTTTGATCTGCAAACAGGCCAGTTGGTACAGGCTTTCTTTAAACAGGTCGTACACCTCCGGTTGAAAGCCTTTCTGTTCCAGAATGTTCAGCAACGATACATCGCCCAGGTCCTGTTGCAGGTAGATAGACTTGTCATAGCTCACGGCAATCACCTCGGGCACCGGAAGGTTTTTTTCCCTAAAACGGTCGGCGAAATAAATAAAGGTTTCATTCTCGGCAATGTTCAGGCCGTGTGTGGCAATCACCGTTTCGCCCTGGTGGTTGTGCAGGCGGAAATACCGCCGTTCGCTTCCCGATTGAGGCAATACGTCAACCTGCGCCGGCTCCCGGCCGCTCCAGCTTTTGTATAGCTGCGATACTGCATTCACTAACTCCTGCATGCGGCAAATGTAAGGGAGGCGGGGAGAAGAAAATAAGCAAGGAGCAATAGGCAATGGGCAAAAGGAAAGGCAAGAGCATCCCATCCGGAAAGACAAAGAAAATAATAAGCAACCTGAAATAGCCGGGATCAAATCTCCTATAATCCAACTCCCCTACTCCACCACCATCTTCTGCACCTGCTCGGAGCCGTGGGCACCGGTTACTTTTACCAGGTACATACCCGGCCGGCGAAGGGTAAGGTGGAAGGAAGCATCGGCGATTTTAGTGTGCCGCTGCACCAGTCTTCCGGCCATATCGTACACCGACACGGTACGAAGGCCTGCGCCGGCAAAAACCAAATCGGCACTGCCGGTGGAGGAAGGGTTGGGATAAATGGCGAACTGCGTGTTGTCGCCTTCGGCCTGTATCATGCGGATGGCGCTGTATTGACTGGCGCCGTTGCGGCCCTGCAGGCGAAGGCGGAAATAGCTGGCGCCGCTGAAAGAAAGGTCGGCAACAAACTGGTAGTCCAGCGTATGGCTGCTGCCACCCGGCGCCGCCGAAGCCACAAAGCCGGCGTCGAGCCACTGGTTGCTCAACAGGCGCTGTATGTAAAAGCCGTCGTTGCCCTGTTCGGCTACGGTTTGCCAGCGCAGCAAGGCTTGTTTGCCATTGCGCCGGGCGGTAAAGTTTTTTAACTGCGCCGGCAACGTCACCAGGCGGCAGGGTGTGGGCGACACCTGTTCGGGTTTGTAGCAACTGGCGTTGGGCACCACGTTCATCACATAGTCGGCCTTCGGGTCGCTGTTGGCCAGCGGAATCATGGCCTGCATACCCGGCGAGGTCACCGTGGCGGCACCAACGAACGGATCGCCCGGATCCACAGAGCCCATCACCGTTCCTTTGTCTTCGTACAAATAAAAACTTACGGGGTAAGCCAGCGCAGGCCCGTTGTACGAAGCCACCCGCATGGCGCCGGCATTGCAATCGGCATCGTACGAATAGGCTAACATGTTTTTCACGTTTGCCGGCGTAAGAAAGGCATTCAGGTACATGCGCATGCCGTTGATGTGGTTGTAATCGTCCAGGCGCTCGTAAGAGTGATTGCCAAGATAATAAACCATGCCGCCCGGCAGCGAAGGCGAGGTCAGCTTGGCCGCGCTGGCGCCAATCAGCGAGCTGCCGTTGATATACGATGGCGTATTGATGAGAAAAAAATGGGCATTGTTTGCCGGTGCGCTGCCGTTGTACCGCCAGTGGCGGTAACCACTCTGGCCTATGTTGCACGGCCCCTCAAACTGAACCATGTTAAGATCGGTGTGCTGGAAGAATGTTGGCGGCGGTGTGGCGGGCGGCGGCACGTTCTGAATACCGTTGGTAGATTGAAACCGCACCAGCGATTCGTAAGTGATGGTGGTGGCGCATTGCGCCAAAAAATTGCCGCCGGACAGTACAAAGCTGCGGATGTCGTTAGCCACTGTGGCGTTTTGCAGGGCATTGTGCGGCTCCGATGCAAAGGTGTAGCAGCTTATATCGAGGTCGTTGGCGCTACCAACGGAATAGTTGGTAGCCGGCACGCCTGCCAGATTGAAATAGGCCAGGTGCACCGGTGCATTGCCGCCATCGGTAAGGATGGCAGCCTTGGGTTTAAAGCCGGTCATGTCGTACCGCACATCCACCACGGCGTCGGCTACGGTTTTGTACACCCGTACTTTGGCCGTGTCGTTAGTGATGCCCGAAATGCCGTTGACATTACTGTTGTAAAAATCAATTAACTGGTCAATGTTCGAGCGAATCAGGTCGGCGCCCGAAACCACAAATGGGCCGGCCCGGAAATCGCGGTACAGCGGTAACGGCTCTGCCACCGGCTTTACCTGCCGGCTGCTGACGCCGAAGTCAACGGCGTCTTTGGCTTTGCCGGCGCGGATGACTCTTTTTACGCGGATGTTGTTGTTGAGCAGAAACACAACCAGGCCGTATGCTTTCAGATTGAAATGGCGGAAAGACGGGTTGGGGCCCGTGGTGGCCTGCCAGGTATTGTCCATGGCAATGACGTAGCTGTCCTGCGGCAGCACCTGCAGGTTGGCAGCAGGATTGGGTAAATCCTGCCCACGGGCAATAACCTGCCAGCAAAGGACAATGTATAAGGTCCAGAATGCCTTCATGGGTAGCGGATTTTCAGCCGGCAAGGTCAGCTTACTGTGTCAGAAAAGTGTCGGAAACTGTTGGCGCAACAAAAGAGAGGAACAGGCCGGAACGCCGGGTGCTGCATCTTTTTCATTGGTACAGATTTTCGTTTTCTTTAAAGTGACGATGTCGGGCTTTAAATCAGAACAAAAGTAGGCGAATAATTGGCGCTTGCAAGCCCTGCCGGTGCGTAGTAGTACCTGATTTTAATCCACCTGCAGCGGCTTTGCCCTTTGTTGAAAACAGGGTGTGGCCGTTTTACCTTAAAGAGAAACCCGAGTGTTGCCACCCGGGTTTCTGTAGGAAACCACTGCCGTTATTCACCTTAGTTTTTTACAATTCGCTGTTGGGCCGATTCGGCGCCGCAAACGGCGCTAACGATGTAAACACCCTTCACCAGCTCATTCACACCCACCGTTTCAGTTTGGCCGGCACTGCCAAGTTGCATGCTTTTAGCAATGGCGCCATTGGCGGCATACAGGTTCACCATCACCGGTTTACCTTGCCAGGCGGCCGGCAGGGTCAGGCGCAGCTCATTTACCACAGGGTTGGGATAGGTGGTCAGCGCCAGCCCGTTTTCTTTGCCCAGCCGTATCATCTTTACATTGGTGGCCAGCGTTTCTTTTGCATGGCCCACACTCACAACACGGTAATACAGCACACCCGAAGCCGAAGAAACAGTTTTATCGGTGTAGGAATAGCCCGCTGAGCTGCCGTCAAATACCGTAGCAATAGACGTGAAGTTGACACCATCGGTGCTGCGCTGCACCAGGAAGTGGCTCAGTTTAGCGTCGGTAGAAGCCGACCAGGCCAGTTCAGCATCGCCTTTTTTATAAACCACCGTAAACTTTTCAAATTTTACCGGCAAGGTTCTCCAGGGTTCCAGCGAAAAGGGTTTCGCCCACAAAGAATTCATCCGAACACCAGAGCCATTGCTGCTTCTGGCGCTGGAGGTGGCACCATAGCGGAAGGTTATCTTGTCTTTATTCAGGTAAGTAAAGGTTGACATCACCTGTGTTGCTCCCGTATCAATGTTCAAAAAGTTTTGAACCGGGCCAACAACGGTGTTGAGCAGTCCGGCATTGGCAATGGGATCCAGGATATCAATTTCACCATTGGCAAGCATCGTCACCGGCGAATAGTCGGCGCGGCTGGGGTTGGCAAAAGTCGCATATTCGGCGATCGAGTTGCCATCGCCATCCAGATCAAGCACGGTGAAAACAATTTTGCTAACTTTCTGCGGGGTGTTGGTTCCTGCTTTGTAAAAATTCAATTCAAAATCAACATACCAGTTTTGAAAAGGCAGAACAAGGCCGGACAGTCCGAATTCAGGCTGAAACGCTTTGGCCCAACCCAGGTCCTGGTTGTCGAAGTTTTTCATGACAATATCGGAACGGGAAAACTTTTTGAGGACAATTTCCGCATCAACGCCAGTGGTTACGCCGGCAAAGCGGTAAACGGCGCCCTGCTTGTTGGCCTCGCCCGACTTCAGCACGGCGTTGGAGAAAGCCACTTCCGGGAGCTCTCCGGTCTGCATAATGGGCGTACAGTCCTCGGCACGGGTAAAGTCAATGGCATTGGCACCCGTCATGTCGTCCTTCACATCGCGGTTCACGCAATAGGCATCTATCCGGGCATCCCATGCTCCTTTGTTTTCCAGGTCATCTTCTGTCTTCAGGTAGTCAAAACCAAAGTTTCCGGCAGCACTGGGCAGTACCTTAATGGTGGAGTTGGAATGGAGCACAAACTTTCCTTTGCCTACAATAACCGTGGCATTGGCAACATATACATCGCAATAGTCTTTTATGTCAAAATTGTCGCGTAGAATGGCTACTTCTACCTGCGAATTAATGATCGTGTCAATCGTTCGTTTAGAAGAAGTCCCGTCCAACTCATACATCTCACCAATGCGCACGACACTGTTGCGGTAAGTACGTTTGGCGCCGGCCATGGCTTTTACATCTTTGGAAATACTGAAATAGGCATTGTCCAAAATAAGGCGCCCCGAAATTTCCATATCACATTTATTGGACGTAATGGTTTGCACAACACCACCGTTTTTTACGCTGATGGTACCGCTGCTGCCAACGATCAACTTTTTGTCGTAGGTGGACGGAAATACCAGCGTGTCGCCTTCGATGCGTAAGGTACCGGAGATGTTAAGGTCACTGGCCTGGGTAAAGGTTACCTTGTGTTTTACAATCACCGTTTTACCAGAACCGATGGTGGTGCCGGGCATGGACCCGTTTTCCCAGGTGGCGGCGCTGTTCCAGGCGCCACTGGCCTTGGTGGTGTAGGTTTGCGACTGGCCGGCCAGCGATGCCAGCACGGCGAAGGCAGCAAGGAAAAAGCTTTTTGCCAGCCGGAATTCCGGTTGCGACGGAGAGCCGGCGCAGGCTGAAGTGCCGGAGCACTTACGAAAAAAATCGTGTACAGTTTGTTTCATGACTGTTGTTTTAATAGGGTTGAAAATTGTGAATGGCGGCTTTAAAAAGACGCTGGATTTTTTTGCGACAAACTGATTTTTTACAGGATAAGGCGAACCAGGGTTTCCTGAAAAGATCCGGATAACTGCTGCTGAAAACGGGATTGGTGAGCAAAAGAAGCGTTTGCCCGGGGCATAGCAATGCTGGCGGCTGCCGGTAGGTTATACAAGCCTTTTACACCAGATGCGAGATGCTGATTGGGTGAAAGAAAGGAGAAGATTCTTTGTGTACGTGTGTACAAACGTTTCATAGTAGGACCAATTTAGTTTTCGACAGGGTTGAAAGTTTTCGGATTCTTTATTGCCGGTGGCTGGTGACCGCTCAGCAACAGGTCAAAGGAAATATACTAATTCGGAAAATACAAGTTCAGGACAGGAATATTTACCCTATCCTTTGCGTAAAATCCACATGCGGCGTTAGTATCAACTACTTAGGGTAAAAAAATTTTTTCCAAAAAAAAACGCCAGACCCTTTGGGGCCTGGCGCTGTTCTTATAAGCAGTTCTTCTTAATCCCGCAGCACTTTTTGCTCTAACCACTGGCCGTTGCAGTGTGCTTTTACCACGTATATTCCCCTGGGATAATTGCCGAAGCTAAGCCCCTCGGTTTGGCTGGCCTGCTGAATGGCTTTGGCCTGCACCTGTATGCCGGCGCTGTTTACAACGGTCAGCGTTACAGCCTGATTTTGCCAACTGGCAGGCAGCGTAATGTTGGCGTTGTTCCTTACAGGGTTAGGCGATACTGTTATCGCTTGCTCCGGACGATTGGCAAAGCGGATCAATTTTACGGCCGAATAGCTGTTTTCGCCATTGGTTTCAATGTAAAGAAGGCGATAGTACAACTGGCCGGCCACCGAAGAGGCGCTGATGTCGGTGTATTGATAATCCGTGCGGCCTTCAACGGCATTTATTTTTTGCACCGGCTGAAAATGAATGCCGTCGCTGCTGCGCTCCAATTCAAAGGCGCTTAGATCGGCAGTGGTGGTCACGCTCCATTGCAGCGACACATGGCGGTTGTCGGCCGTAGCCAGAAACGATTTGGCCCGCACCGGCAGGGTAAGATTCACCTTCAGGTCAAAGGCTTTGAACCAAAGCGAGTTTAACCGCAAGCCGGCGTTGGTCACTGCATTGCCCACCTTGGCACCATACACAAAATTGAGCTCATCGGTGCTTAAAAACGTATAGGTCACCATCGTCCGGGTAGCGGCGGTGTCAATATTCAAGTAGTTTTTTACCGGACCCTGCATAAACGATGTTTTGCTGTCGGTTGTCAGGCCGGCCGCTAGCGGTGTTTTCGACACCAGGTCGCTGGGACTGCTGCATTGCATCGAGTCGGCCTTGTATATCTGGAAGAATTCCTGTGTTACTGAGTTGTCGCCGTCCAGGTCAATAGTGGTGGCGTAAAACTTATCAATCTTGCGTTTGGTGGTGGTACCTGCGTGTACAAACTTCAGGTTGAACCGTACCCACCATTGCTGGTTAGCAGCTACGCTGGCGCTTTTGCCAATTTCGGGCTGAAAGGCCTTGCCCCAGCCATGTTCGGTTACGTCAATGTTGTTGACGAGCTGGCCGGTTTCGCTGGCAGCGGCAATCGTCAGCAGGGCATCGGTGCCGGAACGCACGTTCTGGAACCGGTAGATAGCGCCGGTGCGTTTGTCGGTACCGGAGATCAAAACTGGGTTTTTAAATACGAGTTCGGTTTGTGCAATTGCAGCAAGCGAAGAAAGGGACAGCAGAAGGGCCGCCACAGGGTAGCAAAAGAGTTTCATGGAGACAGCATTAAGTTGTTCGATAATTTGTTTAAGCCTTTCAGGAGCCTGGATAATGCTGTTCTTTCGAAAGGAATTGGCGGTACAGCGTAAGGAAGTACCTGATTTTTTAACCGCCCCAAAAAAAATTTGCTAAAGCCGAAGTTCCGCCGGAACATCGAAGAAGCAATTGCTGATATGCATTACTTCAATTGCAGATTGTTTTCAAGGGCCGATACTGTTTTCGCGGATTCTGGAGAGGGCTTTTGCTGCAGGAGTTGGAGATCGCTTGAGAGGTCAAAGAAAAGCAGCCGCTTTTAAAAATGCAAGCTTTTGCGCATTAATTTTTTGGTGAAGGCAAACCGGCTTTCCGCCACCGCCCCTGGTAGCTACCTGCGGCGGCCATTCCTTCACGGCAAGCCGGCGTTGTGTTGTTCAACAAGTGGCGCGGCTCCCTGCCTTCAGCTTTCGGCGCCTCCGTACCGCTTCGCCCCCGTCATCTGCCATCCGTCATCTGTCATCCGTCATCTGTCATTCACATCACTCAACGCTCCCCGTTTTTGCAATGGCCCATAAAAAAAGAGGCTGTCCCGGCCTTTTGAGACAGCCTCTTTTATTTCGATGGCAGAAATTATTTTTTGTATTGTGCCATGATACCCTTGGCCAGTTCGGTCATTTTTGCAATGCCGTCTTCGGGCAAGGCGCCTTTTTTGAACTGCTGCAGCACATCCGGGTGCTTGCTTTCCAATTCCATCAGGAACTGCTCTTCAAACTCCTTCACTTTGTTCACCGGCACTTCACGCAGCAAACCCTGTGTACCCAGGTAAATGATGGCTACCTGCTTTTCCACCGGCATGGGCGAGTACTGCGGCTGCTTCAGGATTTCCACGTTGCGGGCACCTTTGTCCAGTACCAGCTTGGTGGCCGGGTCCAGGTCGCCGCCAAATTTAGAAAAGGCTTCCATCTCGCGGTAAAGCGCCTGGTCGAGCTTCAGCGTACCGGCCACTTTTTTCATGGCCTTTGTTTGGGCCGAACCACCCACGCGGCTCACCGAGATACCCACGTTAATGGCAGGACGGATGCCGGCGTTGAACAGGTTCGATTCGAGGAAGATCTGGCCATCGGTGATGGAGATGACGTTTGTGGGGATATAAGCCGATACGTCACCCGCCTGTGTTTCAATGATCGGCAGGGCCGTCAATGAACCGCCGCCTTTTACCAGGTGACGGATGCTTTCCGGAAGATCGTTCATTTGGCTGGCCACCTGGTCGTTGGCAATTACTTTCGCGGCACGTTCCAGCAGGCGGCTGTGCAGGTAGAATACATCACCAGGATAAGCCTCGCGGCCCGGCGGGCGGCGCAGCAGCAGCGACACTTCGCGGTAGGCCACGGCCTGCTTCGACAGGTCATCGTAGATGATCAGGGCCGGACGTCCGGTATCGCGGAAAAACTCGCCAATGGCAGCACCGGCAAACGGAGCGTAGAACTGCAGCGGCGCCGGATCAGAAGCCGAAGCGGCCACGATGATGGTGTATGCCATGGCACCGGCATCCTGCAGGGTCTTCATAACACCGGCAATGGTAGAGGCCTTCTGGCCAATGGCCACGTAAATGCAATACACCGGCTTGCCTGCGTCGTAAAATTCTTTTTGGTTGATGATGGTATCGAGGCAAATGGCGGTTTTACCCGTTTGGCGGTCGCCAATAACCAGTTCCCGCTGGCCGCGGCCAATGGGGATCATGGCGTCAATTGCCTTGATACCGGTTTGCAGGGGTTCTTTTACCGGCTCACGGAAAATTACACCCGGGGCTTTGCGCTCCAGGGGCATTTCGTAGCGGTCGCCGGTGATGGGGCCTTTACCGTCAATGGCTTCGCCAAGGGTATTGACCACGCGGCCCACCATGCCTTCGCCTACTTTAATAGAGGCAATCTGGCCCGTGCGGCGCACTTTCGAACCTTCCTGCAGGCTTCCCATCTCACCCATCAATACCGCACCCACGTTATCTTCTTCCAGGTTGAGGGCAATACCCTGAACACCGTTCTCAAACTCTACCAGTTCACCGGCCCGCACATTACCCAGGCCGTAAACACGGGCAATACCGTCGCCCATTTGCAATACGGTCCCTACTTCTTCGAGGTCGGCGCCGGCGTTGAAGCCACTGAGCTGCTGGCGCAAAATGGCACTTATTTCATCTGGTTTTATTTCTGGCATATAGCAGATTTAAAATTTTACTGTTTTTGAATGGTTGTTTTGTGATGGGTGAGTGGTCAGTGGCGAGTACTGTGTCTTATCGCTCACCATTCGCTACTCACCATTCATCTATTTCACTTTGTAAATAAAGTCGTTGTTTTCAAACTGGCGGGAAATCTGCTGCAAATCGTACGAAATGCTGGCATCCACCAATTTATCGCCGGCCTGCAGCACAAAGCCACCAATGATGTTTGGGTCCACCACTTCCTGCAGCTCCAGGTTTTCTATATCGCTTGTTTTTTTCACCTGCGCAATGATTGCCTGTCTTACGCTGTCGCTAACAGGTGTGGCAGTTGTGAGCTTTACTACGTGGATGCCGTTTTTATCCTTGTACTGCTTTATAAAAGCGGTAATGATCTCCGGCAAAACTGCTTCCCGGGTTTTGTTTATCATCAGCCGGTTAAAGGTGGTGGTAAGGGGCGAGACTTTGTCTTTCGTCACTGCTTCCACCGCCCGGATTTTGGCATCGGCGTTAATGACGGGGCTGCGCAGCACGCTTTGAAACTCGGGGCTTTTTTTGACAAGCTCCTGCAGGTACAGCATGTCAGCATATACCTGCTCCAACTGGCCTTTTTCTTCGGCCAGGTCCAGGAGGGATTTTGCGTACCGCGAAGCAACTCTTGTGTTCAGCATCTTTAATTAAGCTTTGAGGTGTGAGCCGTGAGCTGCGAGCCACGCCGCTTCAGGGCTAAAGGCTCATGGCTCACTGCTCGCAGCTATTTCTTCTAACTCAGTTTAATATCGTTGATCAGGCCCTGGATGTGCTGCTCCTGCGCTTCCCGCGAAGCCAGTTGCCTGCGAAGTACTTTCTCGGTTACTTCCACCACCAGCTTGCCCACCTCGTTTTTCACTTCGGTAAGGGCCGCCATTTTCTGGGCATTGATCTGCTGCTGGGCATCAAGGATGATTTTGTTTGCCTCCACTTTTGCCTGCTCTTTCGCCTCGTTCACGATCCTGTCTTTTGTGTCGCGGGCCTCTTTCAGCATTGCCGATCTTTCTTCACGGGCACGGGCCATCAGGTCCTCGTTCTCGCTTTTCAGTTGGGCCATTTCCCGCTTCACCCTTTCGGCTGTTTCCAGCGAACCGGCGATGCTTTTTTCCCGCTGATCGAGCGATGACAAGATGGGCTTCCAGGCAAACTTGCGCAGTACAAAAAATACAATCAAAAAGGCCAGCAAGGTCCAGAACAACAGGCCTAATTCGGGTGTGAGTAGTCTCATATTCGAAATGTGATAATTAGATGATTCGATACGTTGATAATGAAATCGTACCTTTTTTCGGTTTTGCTCATTATCGAATTAGCACGCTGGCTAATTAGCTAATTAAAACGGCACCCGCCGCCCTGTGCTTAAGGTGCCGTTTTGTTTTTTAAACGAACATCGCCAGGATACCGGCAATAACCGCAAACAGGGCCACACCTTCAATGAAGGCGGCTGTAAGGATCATGTTTGCGCGGATGTCGTTGGAAGCTTCTGGTTGGCGGGCAATTGATTCTACCGCACCACGGCCAATCTGGCCAATACCGATACCAGCACCAATGGCCGCTAAACCGGCACCAATAGCACCACCGGCATTTGCCCAGGGCACTTCGCTCAACAAGGTGAATAAAAGATCCATGTTTGTTTTGTTTATGATGATTAAAAAATCACGTTGGAACAGCTTTGAGCTATGAGCCGTGAGCTTCGAGCTTTTTGCTCACAGCTCAAAGCTCGTGGCTTATAGCTTAGATAATCACCGGCTCGGTTGCCGGTTTGCCCTCGTGTGCTTCTTCGGTTGTGTGATGCGTGTCTTCAATAGCCTGACCCACGAATACCGCCGTCAGGTTGGTAAAGATGAAGGCCTGGATGAATGCCACCAGCACTTCAATCACATAAATAAAAACGGCAAACGCAATGGAGATGGGCGAAAAGCCAATCCCGATGCCGGCGCTCATGTTACCAAATATGAAGATCAACGAAATCAGACAGATGATAATGATGTGGCCCGCCAGCATGTTGGCAAAAAGACGAATGATGAGGGCGAAGGGCTTAGTGAAAATGCCGAGAATTTCGACCGGTATCATGATCAGCTTGATACCATGAGGGACCGGCGGCCAGAAGATGTGGCTCCAAAAATGTTTGTTGGCGCTGAAAAGAATGACCAGGAAAGAAATTAGACCCAGAACGGCGGTAAAAGCGATGTTGCCAGTTACGTTGGCCGAGCCAGGAATAAGACCGAAAATGTTATTAATGAGAATAAAGAAGAAGATCGTCAGCAGCAGCGGCATAAACTTTTTGTACTGATGGCCGAGGTTTGGCTTAGCCACCTCGTCGCGTACAAACTGAATCACCGGCTCAATGGCGTTTTGCAGGCCTTTGGGAGCCGAGGTCAGTCCCTGGCCGGAGCGGTAGCGCCGGGCCACGGAAGTCATGATCCACACCAGCAGTGCCAGGGCAATAAACATCTGCACCACATTGCGGGTAAGCGAAAAATCATACACTTTTTTATCCTGCAAAATCCGGCCATCGTTGTCCACGGCTACAATCTGCTCGTCGCTCAGCAGGCGAATTTCGTCTTCGGTGGCGCCTTCTTCTTTCAACTGTTCTTTGTAGTGAGCGGTAATGATGCGGTAGCCATTGTAAGCTTCCTCGCCGTGGTGAAACTTGGAAGAGCTGAAAAACGAGAGGCCACGGCCGGGTTCGTACAGCAAAATAGGCAGCGGAATGGTGGCGTGATGCTGAATTCCCTCCCCGTCGCTCCAGGAGAAAAAGTGAAATTCGTGGGCGTCCATCACGTGACCAAAAATCACCTCGTTGGCATCAAAGGACTTTTTCTTGCCATGACCATCGCCGCCTTTCTCATCCGAAGCATGGTGTTCCCGGTCTTCTTGCTGCAGGTTCCGGTCAGGGGCCTCCTGCGCAAAGGAAGAATAAGAAAAAACCGTCAACAATAAGCTGAAAGCCGCTACAGATAAGGATTTGAACCGGAAGGAAGCCATCACGTATTCTGAAATTTTGCGCAAAGATAAGGCGGAGCGCCGAATTAGAAGAACGTTAGGGGAAGTTTCTTAACCTTCCTTTTCGGCGGTTATGACGACAGCGGAAATTGAGTGAACCATGTAGCTATTTTATTCAGCAACAATCCAAAAATGGTATTTCGCCCGGACGATTTTATTCCCCTATTTCTTTCTTAATACGTTCCAAGTTCTCCACGTCGAGCAGGTCTTTTGGCCGTCCAACCGCTTTTTTGTTAGCGATTAAATGCTGAATATGGAGAACGGGCACCTGAACGGTTCCAAAGTCTGCTTTTTTTGCCATCGCCAGACACTCGTCAAAAGAAACATCTATTCCGACCATTTTTGTTATGATGTCAAGTCGTGTTCCATCGTTTAACGGAAACTCTATCCAACCGGGTACGAATTGAATGGTCTCAAAACTTTGGAAATCGATACCACTGTAAGCAAAGTAGGCACGTCGCATCGCTTTCCGGTTTTCGAGTTTGTCTTCGAGGTAGATGTTAACATCTCCGGTAAATCTTTGATACCCATGAAGGTTGGTAGCAAACCCGCCCACCAGGATATACCGGACCCCGTGTTCATTCAGCATTTGCCACAACTGAATGAAGGCGCTGTCGTTGATATCCATACCAGCTAAATTTTATTGAAATTTTGCCCGTTGCATTTGCTTTTGAAGGTGCATCAGGTATAGCAGGTAGTGCAGCCTCTCTTTGTCGGTACGGGCCAAGCCTTCACGCAGATAAGCCATCTCTTTCTCTTCGGGAGAAGAGTAGAATCGTATGCCGGCTCTTTCAGCCTGTTTTTTTTGTTCTTGTGATAAATGGTTGCTCATCCGGCAAACTCCGTTTTCTTTTCAAACTGCATTCTATGCAATTTACTGTAAAACCCACCCTTTGCCAATAACTCCTGGTGGGTGCCGGCTTCCTTCAGTTCACCTTTATCCAATACAATAATTTTATCGGCCCGTTGAATGGTAGAAAGCCGGTGGGCAATAACAATAGAGGTGCGACCGGCCACCAACCGGTTAATGGCCCGCTCAATCAGCAGCTCGCTTTCGGTATCAATGGAAGAGGTGGCCTCGTCGAGAATAAGAATAGCCGGATTGTAAAGAAGGGCCCTGATGAATGAAAGCAGTTGCCGCTGCCCCAGCGAAAGGGTGGCGCCGCGTTCCATCACGTTGTACTCGTAGCCGCCCGGAAGCTGCCGGATAAAATCGTGCATGCCAATCAGCCGGGCAGCCGCCTCTACCCTTTCCCGCGGAATGGCCGGGTTCATCAGTGTAATATTATCCAGCACCGATCCCGGAAACAGGAAAACATCCTGCAGCACTACGCCAATATTGCGGCGCAGCACATCCGTATGGTATTGGTCAATCGGCACATCATCAATCCGGATGGTGCCGCGTTGAATTTGGTACAGCCGGTTGAGCAGCGAGATAATGGTGGTTTTGCCACTGCCGGTATGGCCCACAATGGCCACTGTTTGCCCGGGCTTTATGGTAAAGGAAATGTCTTTCAGCACGGGCTGTTCTTCTTTGTAGCCAAACCACACGTTGGCAAACTCAATTTTGCCCTGCACCGATGCCGGAGCAAAAGCATCGGCCGCCGGCGCCGGCAGTTCGTCCTCATTGTCCAGTACTTTAAATACCCGCTCGCTGGCAATCATGCCCATTTGCAGCACATTGAACTTATCGGCAATTACCCGCAAGGGGCGAAAGATCAGGTTGAGGTATAAAATGAAGGCGGTGATCTTTCCTTCCTGGCCGGCCTGCAGTGCAATGGACTCCCGGGCCACCCAATACACCACCAGGCCCATGGACAGCGCCAGCACAATTTCTACCAGCGGGAAAAAAACCGAGTAGGCAAAAATGGCGTTAATGTTGGCATCGCGGTGTTCGCGGTTGATGGCATCAAATTTTTCGCCTTCGCGGCCTTCGGCGGCAAAGGCCTGCACAATGTACATGCCGGTGATGTGCTCCTGTACAAAGGCATTCAGGTTAGAGACGGCATTTCGCACCCGGTGAAAAGACTTGTTGACGCTTTCTTTGAAATAATACGTACTGACAATAATGATGGGAAAGGGAATCAGGGCAATCAGCGTCAGCTGCCAGTCGGTCCAGAGCATGATACCCAGCACGCAAAGAATGGACAACAAGTCGGCGATGATGGGGATAAGGCCATCGGCAAAAATGTCGTTGATCCGCTCAATGTCATCCACCGTTCGGGTGGTAAGCGTACCAATCGGCGTGCGGTCGAACTGGCGGAGGTTCAGGTTCAGCACCTTGCCAAACACTTTTACCCGCATATCTTTTACTACGGCCTGCCCCAGCCAGGCGGTGGTGTACGAAAAATAAAAGCGGAGAATGGTTTCCACAATGGTAAAGCCAATTTGCAGCACAATGATCCAAACCAGCGCTTCCACCGCTTTTTCCGCCAGGGTACGATCGGCCCTGGCGATGTATCCGTCAACCGTTAGCTGAATAAGGAAGGGACGTACCGGCGTGAAGGCAGCAAGTACAATGGCCAACACAATTGACCCGATAAACCGGCCTTTGTACGGGTTGGTGAATTGCAGTACCCTTCGCAGTTGTGAAATGTCGAAAAATGACTTCTTTCCGGCGGTTTTACTCATCTTTTACGTTTACAGTTTACCGCTCACGGCTTACAGTTAATGGTCTCTAAACGGTAAACCGAAAACTGCAAACGGAAAACTTTTGATCTGCAAAACTAAATTCCCCGCACGTCTTCTTCCTCACCGCCCATGGCATTCTTATAGGCTTTGATAAAAATGGCACCCAGGTTTTTGTGCGGCGGGATATAGTCGCCAAACCCTTCCAGCTTGCTGTATTTTTTTTCAAACTCCCGCCAAAATGGTATCCAGTCGAGGTTTTTGCCGGTGCGCAGGTTCTCCATCATCATATCAATCAGTGGCTGGTTAAAAACCATTTTACCAATCTGCTTGGAGGCGATGATGTGTGCGTCGGTGGCATGCGAAAGCACATCATGAATTAGATGATAGCCGCCGCAGGAGCCTAGAAACACAACTTTTGCCGTAGGCGCCAGTTGCTCTATGGTATAGGGCGCATAATAGCTGTGGCCGCGATGAATGACCACCGTTGGGTTCAGCTCTTTTTCGGTGAGATAGCTGCACAGCGCTTCCTGGGCCCGGTCCACTTCACCGGAGGCCTCGTCGAGCGGCTTGTTGGCGTAGATGGTGATGGGGCGACCTTTGATGGCCGTGAAGCTGATCCACTGCCGGTTTTCATCGCGGCGCCAAAGGCTTGGCGGGAACTGCGGAACAAAGTTGGCATAGTTGCCGCGGCCGTCCTTGTCGCCGTAAAAAAATACCTGTATCACTACCCGGCCCGAGTCGGTGCCACCGGCCAGTGATTTGTAGTTGACGCTGTACACCGGGGGGATATTAAACTCCCTGGACAGGTCAATGGTCGAGTCGGCGGATGACTGGAACAACTTGTACAGCAGATCGTACATCACCATGCCGCGTTTGTTATTGGCCCGGGCCGCCAGCTCATAGTTGCGCTTCACATTTACCAGCATCTGGTCGGCCACCGGCTTCATGGTTTCGGCAATGCTGGCATAAGAGTCGGCCACGTCCACGCCGTCTTCCAGGCCTTCCGATTTGTCGAGATTATTGACAAAAGCCGTCATCAGCACCTGCGCCTTATCCTGCTCCGTAAATGAGCTAAGGAAGGTTTGCAGCATGTTGTAGCCGGCCGCCATTTTAATGAACTTTTTAAAATGATCGAAACCCACGCTCATCAGCAGCGAGTCGCCGCGGTTGCCGATCTTCTGCATCATTCGCGGGTAAACGCCTTTTACATAGCTCGACGTGTACAGGTCCCGTTCGCCGGCAATTACCAGGTAATAAAGCTCCTCGGCCGTCAGCGGATTGAGGGCGGCAAAACGCACGTTCAGGTTCTCCAGGTCGTGCAGGTCGTTGATGGGCTTAATAAAATTTTCGTTGGCTTTTTTCTCCAGCATGGCCGACAGGGCCTTCATCTCCAGCACTTTTTCTCCTTCGAGCTGGCGCTGCACATAGTCGAGCTTTGTTCGCACCAACAGCTTGTAATATTGTACCGGATCGTCTTTTACCGAATCAATGGCCTCCAGCGTTTGGTGCCCCTTCAGCAGGTTATCTAAAAACGGAAAATACAACTGGCCGCTGGTGCTTTTGGCCATGCGGGAAATGGTCCGGATAAAAGGATCGTCAATGGCGCGGATGGCATAACCGAGCTCGTTATCGGCCGCCGCATAGTCGTAAAGCTGGCGGGGATGACGGTAACCGGCAATCTTTATCAGGCTATCGCGAAACGGCAGTTTTGGCTTGTCTTTCAGCGTGGCAAAAACTTTTTCGGGATAAAGGGTCGCAAACTTCAGCACCACCCCGCTTTCGGCTTCCCGCAGGCCCGGGTTTCCGGCAAATGCATCCGACATGATCAGCAGGTTGGCCACTTCGTATTCCTGCCGGGCCACCACCGGGGCAATGGAGAGAACTTTTTTATCGAGCTGAATGGCTGCTTCGTAAGCGCTGACCAGTACGGGCAGGTTGGACGGAGTGAACTGTTTTCTGCGAAAATCGGCCGCTGCTTTTCGCAGCATACGATCAATGCCCTGCAGGTAGGCCACTTTGCGCTGCTGGCCCATGCTGTCCTGCTCTATTTTACATTGCAGGGCATCAATCTGCTGCAGCAGCGACTGGTTCACAAAATGCACCACATCATCGTTTTCGCCTTTGGCAAATCCGGCTTTCAGGGCTGTAATCTGGGCTTTGTCCACATTGTCGTGCCACATTTGCCGGCTGATGGGCACCCGGCAGCCGGTAGTGGCCTTTGCGGCGGTTTGGGCAGCCAGCACCGAACTAAAAAGGGACAACAGGCTGGCAAGAAGGATTCGATTGGGATAGGACATGCGCCACATAAAACAAATTTAATACCCGGACACCGAAAGCAGGGTTAAGGACTTCCTAATAGCCCTGCCGGCTAAGGCCGGCTTTTGCATTGGATAATGAGGTGCGAATGTAACAAAGCCGTGAAGCCGGTATTAAAAAATTATTAAGTCTGCCCGGGCCAAAATGGCGTCCGGCCCGCATAATGGCTTTTCGTGTAGGTTTGCCGCAAACCAGTTGATTGATGGAACCCAAAAACCGGAAGGTGCTGATTGCGGATGATGAGCCGGACATTACGGAGATTTTGAAGTACAACCTGGAAAAAGAGGGCTACGAAGTGGTGACGGCCAAAGATGGCGACGAGGCCCTGCACAAAGCAAAACTGACCTCGCCGGACCTGATTGTGCTGGACATGATGATGCCGAAAAAAAACGGCATGGAAGTGTGCGAATTGCTGCGGGCCCAAAGCCAATTTAGCGAAACGCTTATCATGTTCCTGACAGCCCTTAATGATGAAACCACGCAATTGAAAGGCTTCGACACCGGCGCCGACGACTATGTGAGCAAGCCGGTAAGCACATCGGTATTTGTCAGCAAAGTCAACGCTCTTTTCCGCCGCCTGAAGCCATCCGAGAGTAAAACACTCACCCTCGGCTCGCTGCAGATTGACCCCGAAAAATTCCTGGTGAGCTTTGAAGGAAAAGATATTGTGCTGGCTAAAAAAGAATTTGAGCTGCTGTACCTGCTGGCCTCCCGCCCCGGCCGTGTGTATCTGCGCAACGAAATTCTGAGCCAGGTCTGGGGCAACGATGTGATAGTGGGCGACCGCACCATAGACGTACACATCCGCAAAATTCGCCAAAAGCTGGGCATAGACTGCATTACTACAGTAAAGGGCGTGGGGTATAAGTTTGAGTTGTAGGAATAGCTTTTAGCCATTCGCTTATAGTCATTAACCGCCTGCAGAAACCGAACTATCTTCGCCTACCGGAACAAGCTAACGGCTAGCAGCCAATAGCTAACAGCCTCTCCCTCATGTTTCAAACCAAAAATTTATCGCCGCGAAAGCTAGCCGCCCTCACAGCACTGATCCTTTCGGTGCCCATTAGCCTTGGCATTTACCTGCTCGAAGGAAAATGGAAGGTGGGGTTGATTTCGTTTGGACTCATCTTTCTGGGCAGCTACGGGCTCATCTTCACCATCATCCAAAATTTTATTTACCGGAAGATCAAGCTTATTTACAAATTCATCAACCAAACAAAGGCCACCCGCCGCGAAGAAACCTATTACAAATACATACTTCCGCAAAAAAGCATTGACGAAGTGCGGGAAGATGTGGAAGAATGGGCCCGCCAGCAAAGCCGCGAGATGAATGTGCTCAAGCGCAACGAAACCTACCGGCGGGAGTTTTTGCAAAACCTGTCGCATGAGTTTAAAACGCCGGTGTTTGCCATACAAGGTTATATTGATACGCTGCTAAGCGGCGCCCTGGAAAACCCGGAGGTAAACCGCCGGTTTTTGGAGAAGGCAGGTAAGAACGCCGAACGCCTGGCCAACCTCATTCAGGACCTCGACGCTATTTCGAAGCTGGAGCGGGGCGAGCTGAAATTGTCGAAACAGCATTTCATTATTCAGCAGGTGATCCGTGAGGCTTTCGAAAGCTTATCCATCAAAGCCGAAGGGGCAGACATTGATTTCTCTTTTAAAAAAGGGTGCGAAAAGCCAATGGTGGTATGGGCCGATAAGGAAAAGATTCAGCAGGTTGTTTGCAACCTTATTGATAACGGCATTAAATATGGCAAAGCCGGTGGGCACATTGTTGCCAGCGTGTACAATACCGATGATAAAAACGTATTGGTAGAGATCAGCGATAACGGCATTGGCATTCCGGAAAAATACCTCAACCGCATTTTTGAGCGTTTTTACCGCACCAGCGGCGGCCGCAGCAAAGATGTAAAGGGCAGCGGGCTGGGACTGGCCATTTGCAAACACATTGTAGAGGCGCATGGCCATACCATTCATGTGCGGAGTAAAGAAGATGTGGGAACAACGATTGGGTTTACCCTCAGCGGCAGGAAGGAAGGTGCTGGGTGATTCTACAAGTACTCTCTTTAAATAATAGGCTGCTTCGCAAATAGTCAGTGGCGGGTAGGGAGGCAGCTCATTCACCATACACAAAAACATTGGTGAAGTCCCTCTAGATAACCTCAACAGTAGCGTAGTACACCCGTGACAGCTATTGACGACCTTCGTTTTTTGGCATAACAATTTTAATAGCTAAGGCTCACCTAAAAAAAGTTGTTATGTTTTATCATGTACAGTCGCTAATCAGTCCTATTGTTCCCGACGAACCTGATCCGTCGGCAGCCAATGCCCTGCAGGAAGGCCTGGGCGGCCAGTTTGGCGAAATGCGCACCATGATGCAATATCTTTTCCAGAGCTTCAACTTCCGGGGCAATGCGGCTCCTTACCGCGACCTGATTCAGAGTGTGGGCGTGGAAGAAATCAGCCATGTGGAGCTGATATCGAAAACCATTTCGCAACTGCTGGACGGCGCTCCCGGTTACAACGGAAACAAATTTGAAACTCCGGGCAAAGGCGGCAAGCCGGTAATGGACATGGCCAAAGAGCAGCAAAACCCACATCATTTTATTGTGGGTGCGCAGGCCGCCCTGCCGGTAGATGCAGCGGGCAATCCCTGGAACGGCTCCTGGGTGCATGACCATGGCAACCTGGTGTTGAACCTGATGGACAACCTGGTGCTGGAAGCCACCGGCCGGTTGCAAAAATGCCGCATTTACCAAATGTCGTCGAATAAGACCCTGCGGGCCACGGTTTCGTTTTTGATTGTACGGGATGAAGCCCACCAGGCAGCCTTTGCCAAAGCCCTGGAAACGCTAGGGGTGGATTGGAACAAAGTTTTGCCGGTACCAAAATTCGATTCGTCCAAATTTCCCGAAGTGAAAAAGCTGCTCGACGCCGGTATTCACCGCGAGCAGTACCACTTCCGCCTCGACAGTTCGGAAATGGACAAAATCTTCGGTGGCACCGCACCCATGAACGATGGCACTGAACTGGTGGCCATGAAAGAACCGAGAGAAAGTTACCCGATACCAGTTATGCCCGAGCGGCCCGAAGAGTTTGCACCCGGCCTGGACCCCGAGTTGCAGGAGCTGGCCGATGCCCTGACGGAATTCAAGGAAAATCTGGTAAATCCAAAGAAGAAATCAATACCATCTAAAAGAAGCGGCAAAAAATAAGTGGATTCTCTTTCGGAGTCTGCGGCCCAATGCCGGCTGATTAGCAACCGGGGGCAGACATCTGGAATTATACCAAACGTCAAAAACAAAACGGTTCGTCCTTTTTCGGATGAACCGTTTTGTTTGGTTAAAAAAAGAAAACAAAAAACACCTATCGCTGCGTCGGGTGCAGAAACCGGATTCAGTCTTCGGCTTTTTTACGGGTAATTTGCTGTTGCTCTTCCGGCGTCAGCGTATCGAACCAGGCGGTGTGAACCTGGTCGGCGTTGTGGTGACCGCCATCAATGGGGTGCTCTTTTTCATATTCAGTCCATTTCAAGGCCAGGTTATCGGGCATATCCCAATGCTCGTGGAGCGAGGCAACGTAGAGGGTGAGGGTATTTTCCATGACGAAAAAGGGATAAAAAGATTGGGCCAGGGAGGGTGGGTCTCAACACAATTGAGTCCTGTTGCCAAATGGTCGGCCTCATTCTTCTTCACCTATGAGTTTATAGTTGAACGGTGGCGAACTTCTTTAAGATAAAAGCCCTCTTCAATTTAGTGGTCAAAAACCAGTTGAACGCTGACGCGTCAATCTTAGTGCGAAGAACATCGCAGCCGGTGAGTAGGAAATTTTCGAGTTGAGAGATGGTGATTTTTGCTTGTTCCACTAGCAAAGCAGTTGGCGACGAAAGACGGCAAAATACAGCATATGTCAAAGGGAGGCCTATGCCGGAAAAAATTTCTTTGACTCGTTTTATTTAGCCTTGAAATGTATCTATTGAGGAATCCTGCAGGCTTTAGAGTAAAGGAAATCATCAGGCCTATGTGGCCACCCATAAACATCATCGCTTCTTTTCCCACATTCTGTGAATTAGTTTACATCTGACCAACCAAAGTAAACTAAATACGATTTTAGTTTACTTTTGAAACATAGTTGTAAACGAAAACACAGGATGATTATCGGTAAGAAAATCAGGCAGCCGCAGGGATACGAAGCTTTTATTCCTGAGGCTCAACTTGTTAAGAAAAAATTTGACTTCCCGCCTGAAATTCTTGCCAAAGCGGCAAAAGCCGAACGGCTAATTGGAAAATTGGATGGCGTGACCCATAACCTGCCCGACGCTGACTTTTTCCTGTCCATGTACATAGTGAAAGACGCCACACATTCGTCTCAAATAGAAGGCACAAGGGCTACAATGATGGATGCCTTGGAGCTGAAAATGGGTGTCAATCTTGTAGAAACCGATGCCTCGGATATTCTCTATTATATAAAAGCCCTGAACTATGGCATTGAGCGGATTCGGAATTTTCCCTTCTCTTTACGCTTTATCAGGGAACTGCACCAGCAGTTAATGGAAGGGGCAAGGTCTTCGCACTTCTCGGATCCAGGTGAGTTCCGTCGGTCGCAAAACTGGATTAGCGGCACCAGCCCGGCCAATGCGGTGTATGTGCCGCCACCGGTGGAGGAAATGCACAAGGCCCTTAATGACCTAGAGGAGTTTATTAACTCCGACAAGCTGATGCCCATTATCCATGCGGGTTTGTTGCATGCCCAGTTTGAAACCATTCACCCTTTTTTAGACGGGAACGGCCGCACCGGCCGGCTTATGATAACCTTGTTTCTGTACGAGCGGGCCATACTTGAAAAGCCGGTTTTATTCCTTAGCAGTTATTTCAAAAAGCACCAGCAGCTTTACTACACCCGGCTAAATGATTACCACAATAACAATATCATGGCCTGGTTACATTTTTTTCTCGACGGCGTCATTGAAACGGCGACCCAGAGCATAGAACTTTCAAAAAACATCTTGGCCCTGCGGGAAAAAGATATGCGTACCATTCAGGCACTTGGTAAACGAGAGGCCGACAGCGGAGTGCGTTTTCTGATGCAATTGTACAAAACACCTGTTGTCACATCAGGAATCGTAGCTGGCACCATGGGCTTCAGCAGGGCCGGCGCTTTAAAGTTGATTGACCGGTTTGTGCAATTAAAGATTCTGGAGCAAAAGGAAGAGTCGGTAAAATACGGAAAGACTTACGTGTATCGAAAGTATGTCAACATCTTTGCAGATTAAACCGGTGGTTTGACACCCGGATGAACGTGCAGAAAACAAGTGGTTCCCTCACACCCCCACCCCGCACGTTGGGCAAAACCGAAACCCCTCCTTCAATTCCGTGCCGCACTGCACACAAACCTCCACCGGGCTTACCACGTTGCGGAACTCCGTTTTGTTCACCGCATAAAACTCCGCCGGTATCTCATCCAAAAACCGGCTTTCGGCGCCCAGTTCGGTAAGCAGAAAAACTTCGTCTTTGGCACGGGTAAGAGCCACATAAAACAGGCGCCTCTCTTCTTCCATCAGCCGGTCGAGCTTGACATCCTTTACCACCCGAAAAATGGCATCGTCGAGCCAAATGTCGGGAAAGCCCCCACTGCCATCGGTAAGGCCTATAATAAAGACCACACTCGCTTCCAGCCCTTTGGCTGCATGAATGGTGCGGGCCGTCACTTTGAGGCCTTCGGCCTTGAGGCGGTCGCGAAAGGGCCACCACATTTTGCTGCGGCGGTAGAGCACCAGAATCTCTTCGGGCGGCGTGCCGCCATCAAGCAGGTCCCGCACTTTTTCGGCCATGTAGTTGGCACCGTCTTCTTCGGCTTTTTTGGCCCGGTAAATCTGAATCTTGCTCGGCGTTTTTTTGTGGGCACGGATGGCTTTGTCAATTTGAAATTTATTACGGCGGATAACCTCCGTGCTGGCGCCCACGATAGTTTGCGTGCTGCGGTAGTTGACGTCCAGGGTAATCACCCTTGCGCCGGGATAGTGTTTTCCGAAGTTCACGATATACTCCACCTCCGAACCGCGGAAGCCGTAAATGCTTTGCCAGTCGTCGCCCACGCAAAACAATTGCGTGTCGGGTGTCAGCAGCAGGTCCAGCAATTTCACCTGCAGGCTGTTGACGTCCTGAAACTCATCCACCAGCACATAGCGAAAGCGCTCCTGCCAGCCCTGCCTGATTTCTGGGTGCTGCTCCAGCAGGCGAATGGCCTGTATCACCAGGTCGTCAAAATCAAGGTAGGATTTGTTGCGGCAGTAGGCCACATAGGCATTCATTAGCGGCACTGCCAGCTCGTAAAACACCCGTACCCTTTCGTGTGGATGAAGGGCAACTTTTTGCAGCACTTCATCCGGCGACACCGCATCGGATTTAAGCATGGACAAGGTACGGGTCACGGTGCGAAGGAAGTCCTTGATTTTGTCGCCATGGGTGCGGAACTCTTCCTCATAATTGAGCGCCACCCGCATCGAAATATTTTCCGTTACGCGGCCCATGACAATGCGCTCCATGGCCAGGTTAAACAGCGTGGAGTCCTGCATCTGCGCTTCATAGGTTTTCACGCAAAGCTTTCCGGCCGCGTCAAACTGTTCTTCTTTTTTCTTTACGCCGGCACTGCGGTCGCTGACATGCTCAAGGTAAAGCCCGGCCTGTGGTATGTAAAAATCCGGACGAAACGGAAAGTCCCTGAACTGCACAACCGGTTCGTACTGGTAGTTGAGATTGTGCCGGTACAGCCAGTCGGCAATATCTCTTTCTGATTTGGACTTTACTTTTTCGCCCCGCAACGTGGTGTACAAAATGGTGTGGGGATAGCTGCGGCCCTGCATTTCTTTTTCAATGTGGGCCCGGTCCACGTAAAAGTCAAGAATATACCGTTTCAGCTTCAGCAGGTAGCCATCGTCTTTGCAGGCCAGCAACAGTACTTTTTCCAGGATGTCGGCCGCTTTTTCGGGGGCCAATACCTGGTGGCTGTCTTCCCGCAGTTCGTCGGCCTGCTCGTCTATCAGCAGGCGAAACTTATTGTCGAACTGGGCGCCACCGCTGTTTTTGAGCATGCCGTAGCAAAGCGAATGAAAGGTGCGTACAGTAAGCCCGGCAATCCAGGGACGGCTGCGTACCTGCCGGCGGCGCTCGGCTTCTTTTTGCTCCCGGCTGATGTATTTGTCGCCGATAAATGTTTCGTACTTCCGGCTGTCGTCGCCGGCCATAATCAGGCGGTCCACCATTTCGTTGGTGGCGTTTTTGGTAAAGGTGATGGCCAGAAGGGCGGAAGGGCGGGTGCCTTTTTCGCTCAGCAGATAGAGCAGCTTTTGAATCAGCGTTTTGGTTTTGCCCGAACCGGCGCCGGCCAGTACCAGCACCCGCCGGTCTTGGGCCAATACGGCCTCCTGTTGTTTTTCGTTCAGGTGGTTCAGCAGCATTGAAAAAGCATAAGGCGCTAAATTTACGGTTTTCAACCCTGACCCTGTAGCCCTTGCCCGTCCGCTATAAAATCACCCTTCCGCCTGCTTTTTGATCATTTATTTTAACAGCGACGATCATAACAAACCACTGTTTGCTTTTTAAGAAGAAAGCCGCTTTTTATCCTGAAAAGGGCTAACGTCAGCGGGTGGCGACATTCAAACCAAATGGGTACAAAGACGAATAAGGGTTGTCCGTCTGCATCTTTTACAAAGGCGTCCCTATACATCCAGCGTCGCCAAAAGGTCTTCGCTGCTTGTTGCCGGCCGGGCCACCTGCAATAGCGCTCCCAGATAGGCCACAAATTCTGCAACGCTTCTTCCGTCCCCGCGCCAATGCCGCACCGAAGCGGCTCCTGCCGATTTTGATAATTTCTCCCCCTGATCGTTTTTCAATAACCGGTGGTGATGAAACGCAATATTCCCGAAGGCCGGTTTTTCCAACATTTGCGCCAACTGTAGTTGCGCCAGGGTTGACGGCCACAGGTCCTCGCCCCGAACGATAAAGTCAATACCAAAATGCAGGTCGTCCACCACCGACGCTAGTTGGTAAGCCGGTAGGCCGTCTTTGCGGCGTACCATAAAATCTTTCATTTGTGGCGGCAGCGCAGCCGTTAAAAAACGGCCATCGGCCTGTTTTACCGCCATGGGCTCTTCGGTGGTCAGCAGGCGCCAGCTTGTGTTGGGTGCTTCCAGCGGCAGGGCCTTTTGACGGCAAGTGCATGCTGCTTGTTGAGTGCGGGAGCAGGTGCAGGCAAAAACACGACCCCTTGCCTTCAGCACAGCCAGCGCATCGGTATAAAGCGGCATCCGGTGCTGCTGCGACCAGGCGGCGGCCAGGCCGGCGCTGTCTTGTGGTCCTTCATTGCAGCGGATGCCTAAAAACTGAAGCGTTTCAAAAATATCGTCAATGTATTCCGGCCGAATCCGTGGCTTGTCCAGATCATCAATACGAAGTAAAAGACCGGCGCCAAACCGTTTGGCCAGCGCGGCCGCCAGCAAAAAATTAAGGGCATTGCCGGCATGCAGAAAGCCGCTGGGCGTAGGCGCAATCCGGGTTTTTGTAAAAGGGAAAACAGGAAGCATAGCGGCAGATCGGGAACAAGATTACCGGATTTTCAAACATCATTGTCCAACCGGTTTTTTGCCGCGAATTGTTTGCGTATAGTGAGCAAGGCGAGAATGGCTTTGGGAAATAAAGTGGCACACTGGAACAGGAGTGTCGCGTCAGCCCATGATCCGCACAATGGATTTGCGCACCGAGCAAACCACCTCGTCCAGCACCGACTCGCACACCAACGGCGGCACACCCGTCAGCACCAGCGAGGCTGCACAAGCTATGAAGCTGTTTATCTGGCGCAATGGCACCCTCTTTCCCCTGATTCCACGCTGTTTCATAGCCTGTCGTTTTTCTTCTCTTTATGAAAAGAAAAACAATGCCAAAAAATGTTCGACTGGTGAAAGCCAAAAAAAAGCCGGAGGGCGGCTTGTGCCATTGGCATTAAGTAGCGGCAGTTATTTTAGTAGGGAAAGGTCCAGGCTAAATTCCGGCAGTACCTCACCGCCACTCAGCGTTTCA
Organism: uncultured Flavisolibacter sp.; assembly: GCA_965365435.1. Taxonomy (GTDB): domain Bacteria; phylum Bacteroidota; class Bacteroidia; order Chitinophagales; family Chitinophagaceae; genus Flavisolibacter. The sequence continues at coordinate 46,437 of CBDUBQ010000003.1, read as the reverse complement.
TCAAATGTTTCAGCAATTTTTGTAAGGCCGGCTGCTTCATAAACGTAAGCTTTTTGCGAGGTAGGGATCAATAAGCCAGGCCAGGCAGCAGCCGTTCTCGATCCATTCCTGCATTTTCGTTTGCAATTCTTTGAGGCTATCGCCCGGCGACCGCACTTCCACCACAAAGTCGGGTGTTAGCGGTGCAAATTTTTCACGCTGCCGGGGCGAAACTTGTTCCCATCGTTCCTGCTTAATCCAGGCCGAACCAGGCGTACGAACAGCACCGTTGGGAAGGCGAAACCCCGTTGAGGAGTCGAAGCCAACGCTTAGGTGCCGGTTGTTTATAGCCATTGCCCAAACAGGACATTAACTGTAAAATCGTAATGGCCCGAGAACGTGCCCGTTGGTGGCATAATGATAAGTTGACCTTGTTTGTTTCGCTCTATTTGCCATTCTTTTTTGGCGACGCTAAAAGGCAAAGGGCTCATCGTTGGTGAACTGCGTTTCCGGCGGAGAATTCAAAATCAGGGGTTCTATGTCATAAAAATAACCATCCGGCTGCAACACGGCGGTGGCGCTTACCGCTCCAAAAACGGCTCCCAACAGGCGCTTTCGAAAATCCGTCTTTTCTATATTACGTTTTTGTTAATTCCTGCGTTAACTTTAGAGAACGTGAAAACGCTAACCACGATAGCCTACAGCCTGCTGCTGCTTTGCCTGGCGCCGCAAAAAAGCAGCGCCCAGCCGGGCACCGGCACCGTGGATTTTTTTGGGGTTTCCATTGCGCTGCCACGGCCCGCACTGCACGGCGGCTCCGATGCCCCCCTGTCAAAAGCATCGGTTCAGCAGTTTATTGGCACTATGGACAACGCGGGGCTGCAAACCTGCCTGCAGGCCCTGATGCGCTACAAAGAACAATTCCGTCCCGACGACTGGTTGTATTACCAACTGGTGCGAAAAGTGGCGCAGCACATCAGCCCTAAAGCCGACAATTATTATCGCTATACATTTTACAAATGGTGGCTGCTTACGCAATCGGGCTACCATGCCCGGCTGCTGATTTCCGGCAACTACCTGCTGTTTTATGTGCAGAGCGATGAGGTTATTTACAACATTCCCTCGCGGCAGGTGGACGGCCGGCAGTTTGTCTGCCTCAATTATCACGATTATGGCACCATTGATTTTGACCGGCACCGCTTCGAGGATGTTACGCCGGCGGCCCCCGGTGCATTGCAGCCGTTTTCGTACAAAGTGCATCAACTGCCCGATTTCAACCCGGCCGATTACGCCGAAAAGGAAGTACAGTTTACCAACGGCCTCGATCAGTATTCGTTTCGCATAAAAATTAATCCGCAGGTAAAATCCATTTTTACCAACTACCCGGTGGTGGACTACGACCTGCAGTTCAACATGCCGCTAAGCAGGCCTACCTACGAATCGTTGATCCCTTCATTGAAGAAAGAGCTGAAAAGGCTCAGCCAAAAAGACGGGGTGGCGTTTTTGATGCGGTTTACCCGGTATGCTTTTCTTTTTAAGCCCGATACCGAAGCCTTTGGCGCCGAAAAACGCCTCACGCCGGAACAAACGCTTTTGTACGAGTTCAGCGATTGCGAAGACCGGGCGGCGCTTTTTTTCTTTTTGGTAAAAGAAATTTATAACCTGCCCATGCTGGTGCTGACCTACCCAAAACATGTAACCGTGGCCGTGGAATTTGACAAACCTTACGGTAAAACCATTGAGCACGAAGGAATAAAATACACGGTTTGCGAACCCAGTCCCCAAAAGATAGACCTGCAGGTTGGCCAGCTTTTGCCCGAACTGAAAAAACAGCCCTACCAGGTGGCTTTTGCCTACCGGCCCGCGGCCCGGTAAAGACGGCGCCGGGCACATTCCGTTGGCGCAGGCCCATCCTTTTTCGGGGCAAATCATCTCTCTTTAATGCAAAATGACGGGCGCCTGCCGATAAACTTGCAGGAACTGGTTTTGCCTGCTACATTTGTCAGGACCAATCCTTTGAAAAAACTAACCTATGCTCACAAAGGCTCACTGCGCCACCTTGCTGCTGCTTCCGCTGGCCCTTGCTTTCTGCCGCCAGCCGGCAAAAACCGAAGCCGAAGAAGCAAGGCTTTGGAAATCGCGTTTTGTTGATTCGGCCTACTCCCTGCTTTACCACGATAAGGATACAACAAGGGCCCTGCGGCACTTCGATGCCGCTTTTCAATCGTACGGCCAGGACGCCTTGTATCCGCGGGCCATTCGCTACGACATGCTGGCCAATTACCATTACTTTTTCTCCAACAACAACCAGGGCACGGCCCGCATGATTGATTCGGCGCTGGCCTTGTTCAACACGCCGGAGCTGCAAAACCACTATGCGCACACCTATGTTGGCCTGCTGCTGTTTGGCGGCCAGATAGCCTACCGGCTGCTGCAATACGATAAAGCCAATGACTATTATTTCAGCGCAAAAAAACTGGCCGATGCACACCTGACCCCCTGCGAACGAACGGCCTTCCATTACAACATTGCCATGGTGCTTTTCCGGCAGCAGAACTTCCGCCGGTCGAAATACTTTTTTACCCAGGCCTATGCCCTGCAGGAAACCTGTTCGCCGCAAACGTCGGCGATGATTTTGCAGCAGCAGGAGATACAGAGCAATATCGGGCTTTGCCACATACAGCTCCGGAACTTCGACAGTGCCGGCCACCACTTCAACAACGCCCTGCTGATAGCCGAACGGTACAAAGATTCACTGGGGCCGGTTTTCGTGGGCCGCATACGGGGAGTTGTGTTTGGCCACATGGCACAGGTGGCCCTGGCCAGGGGGCGCCTGAGCGAGGCGGAGGCCCTTTCGCGGAAAAGCATTGTGCTGAACGACCGCGAAGGCTATGAGCAGGAACATGCCCTGGGCATAAAGCTGCAACTGGCCGAAATCTTCAACCGGCAGGGAGCCCTCGGCTCCATGCAGCAGAGCCTTTACCGGCTGCGGCCGGCCATGGGGCAGGCCACCACTCCTCAGCGGCTGGAGTGGCTTCGCCTGATGGGCGGTTATTATGGGCGGCTGGCGCAAACCGATTCGGCCATGCACTACCTGAAAGGCTATCATGCCCTGAAAGATTCGCTGGCCGAGGAACAAAAAAGGCTGACGGCGGCCGATGTTGCCCGGCAGATGCAGGAAAATGAACAGGATCTTCAGATTGCCGTATTAAAAAAAGACCAGCACATAACCCTCATCTCGCTGTGGGTGACCATTGTTTTTTCCGCCATGACGCTGGTGATCATTTACCTGGTGTATGTAAACTACCGGCGCAGCAAAAAAAGCCTGGCACAGTCGCTGGCGCTGAACGAAGAAATACAGGAGCAAAAGGCGGCGCGGGAGGCCGAGGCCAGGCAGCAGCACAAGCGCATAACCGAAGCCGTTATTCAGGCGCAGGAAAACGAACGGTCGCTGATAGGGCTGGAGCTGCACGACAATGTAGGCCAGGTGCTGACCACCGTGAAGCTGCACAATGAAATGCTGCTGCAGGGCATTGGCGATGCGAAAATTATTCTGCCCCGTGCCATCCAGTACCTGCAAAACTGTATCAACGAAATCAGGAGCCTGTCCCGAAGATTGTCGGCGCCCACGCTGGGCAAAATCAGCCTGGAAGAATCGGTGGACGACCTTATCGAGTCCATCAACCTCGCCAGCAAAGTAAAGATCACCCGCTATATTTCCGGCCTGGAAAATGAGCAGTTGCAAAAAGACCTGCACCTGGGCATTTACCGCATTTTGCAGGAGCAGCTAAACAATGTGCTGAAGCACGCCGAAGCGTCGGAAGTTGTGGTTCGGCTGGAGAGGGCCGAAGACCATATCCGCCTTTCCATTACCGACAATGGCAAGGGCTTTACGCTCCAAAAAAGCAAAGGCGGCATTGGCCTGATGAACATGCAAACGCGGGCCGAAAACCTGAGTGGCACCTTTGCGGTAGCCAGCACGCCGGGGCAGGGCTGCCGGGTGGAGGTGGTGGTGCCGCTGTGTGGGAATTGAGGGGAAGGATAGACTTTGTTAGTAGAATGATTGCGGCAGGTGTTGACGAATCCCCCTTGCGGTGCTGCCGATTAGCGACAAGCCTGCCATCACCCGTCAAAAGGAGGAGTGCAGTCACTTAGCAAAGCGGAGAGTCTATGAGGCGCATTTCACAGACTGGCGGAACAAACCCCACTTTCTCCAAACAGCTTGTTTTTCCTTACATTGCAAGCCAACCAAAACAATCATGAGCCTCTACGCTATCAACCAGTACCACAAAGAATTAGAAAAGATCATTCACTACGGCGGCAGCAAAAAAGAAACCGCCATCCGCAATGCGTTTTACAATCTGTTGAACGAATACGCACAGGCCAAGGACCTGCTGCTGATCACTGAGATTTCTACCAAAAACAAGCAGGGCAAGATCATTACCCCCGACGGCACGTTGAAAGACAGCATCCGCAACGACTGGGGCTACTGGGAAAGCAAGGACGAAGCCGACGACATTAACGAGGAAATCAAAAAGAAATTTGCCAAAGGTTATCCGTCCGATAACATCCTGTTTGAAGATTCCAGCACGGCCGTATTGTTCCAGCACGGCGCCGAAGTGGCAAGAGAGAACATGCAGGACGAAGGGGCCCTGCACAAAATTCTCACGCAGTTCCTGCAGTACGAACGTCCGGAGGTAAAGGACTTTCGCATTGCTATTGAAAAATTTAAGGAGGACATCCCGAAAGTAACCGCCGCCATCCGCGACATTATCGAAGCGCAGGACAAAACCAATACTGAATTGCAGGCAGCCAAAAAACGTTTCCTCGACATTGCCCGTGCCTCCATCAACCCAGATATTACTGCCGATGATGTAAAGGAGATGATGATCCAGCACATTCTGAGTGCCGACATTTTCAACACCATCTTCGACGAGCCCCATTTTCACCAGGAAAATAATGTGGCCCGTGAGCTGAATAAGATCATTGATACTTTTTTTACAGGACCCGTACGCCGCCAAACCCTGGGCAGCATCAAGCATTATTACGATACCATCAATGCCCGTGCGGCCTCCATTGCCGACCACCACGAAAAGCAGAAGTTTTTAAAAGTGGTGTACGAGGCCTTTTACAAGGGCTACAACCCCAAGGCCGCCGATCGGTTGGGTATTGTGTACACGCCCAACGAGATCGTGCAGTTTATGATCCGCAGCACCGACTACCTGCTGCACCGGCATTTTGGAAAAACCCTGGGCGACAAGGCCGTGGAGATACTGGACCCCGCCACCGGTACGGGCACCTTTATTACCGACATTATAGATTACCTGCCAAAAAGCAAGCTGGCGCACAAATACAAGCACGAACTGCACGCCAACGAAGTGGCCATTCTGCCTTACTATATTGCCAACCTTAATATTGAGTACACCTACAAGCAAAAGATGGGGCAGTACGTGGAGTTTGACAACCTCTGTTTTGTAGATACGCTGGACAACACGGGCTTCCACTGGGTGGGCAAGCAGGGCGACCTGTTTGGCGTGAGTGCGGAGAATGCTAACCGTATTAAAAGGCAGAACGAGCGAAAGATCAGTGTGATTATTGGCAACCCGCCGTACAATGCCAACCAGCAAAACGAGAATGATAATAACAAGAATCGGGAGTATGCGGAAATAGACAAGCGCATTAAAGAAACCTACATAAAAGCAAGTACGGCGCAAAAGACAAAGATGTACGACATGTACAGCCGCTTTTACCGCTGGGCCATGGACAGGTTAACGGAGAACGGCATCATTGCCTTTATTACCAACCGCAGTTTTATTGACAGCAGAACCTTTGATGGCTTCCGCAAAATTGTGCAGCAGGATTTTGATTTTGCCTACATCATTGACACAAAAAGCGATGTGCGGGCCAACCCCAAGATTGCCGGAACGACGCACAATGTGTTTGGCATACAGGCCGGCGTGGCGGTTTTATTTTTAGTGAAGAGTACACACAAACAGGTTAAGCCGCATCCGTGTAAGATTAGTTATGTGGCAATGGATGATTTTATGCGGAAAGAAGAAAAGTGGGCCTGGTTTAGTGAGCATGATATTGATAAGATAGACTTTGAGAATGTTACGCCGGATAAGAACAATAATTGGTTGAATATTACGGATAACGATTGGGAAAACTTAATTCCAGCTATATCCAAAAATGAAACAGCAAAAACACTTTTTAAAGAATACACGATTGGAACTAATACAGCAAGAGACGAATGGGTATACGACTTCGATAGCAAGGTTTTAAGCAAAAAACTCGAATTTTTCATCAAATTTTATAATTCCATGCTGCTTAATAAAAATTCCTATGTCAATAATAATTCAATTAAGTGGACGAGGGGATTGAAGCAGAAATTTGATAAGCAAAGAAAGTTGCAGTTTGACGACACAAAGATTACCAAGGCTTTTTATAGGCCATTTGTAGCTAAATATTTATACCATTCAAGTGATTTAATAGAAATGCCTTCGCACCTTCCGAAATTACTAGTAGACAAAAATCGTTTTATTGCATTTTCGGGTTCAAGTCACGCTAAATCATTTCAAAGTTATGCTACAAATGATGTCTTTAGCTTTGATTTTTTAGAGAAGACAACTGGACTACCATTTTATTATTATGGTAAAGATGGAAAGCAAACCGACAACATCACCGACTGGGCCTTACAAACCTTTCGTGATCACTACGGCACAGCCCTCACCAAAGAAGATATTTTTCATTACGTGTATGCCGTGTTGCATCATCCCGCTTACCGCAAAAAATACGAGCTCAATTTAAAGCGGGAGTTTCCCCGCATACCGCTGTACGATAACTTTCCGAAATGGGTGGCCTGGGGCAAGGCGCTGATGGAACTTCACCTCCACTACGAAAAAGCCGCTCCGTACCCGGTGCTCGACGTAGCGATCAAACCCGAGCCATTGAATGAAAATGCGCTGGCCGCCCTGCAAAAGCCAAAGCTTAAAGCCGACAAAGAGAAAGGCATCATCTATATTGACGGCTTTGCGGAATTGCGCAACATTCCAAAGGAAGCCTGGGACTATAAGCTCGGCAACCGCAGTGCCCTGGAATGGATACTGGACCAGTACAAGGAAAAAAAGCCCGGCGACCCCACCATTGCCGAAAAGTTCAACACCTACCGGTTTAAGGATTACAAAGAGCAGGTGATAGATTTATTAAAGCGGGTGTGTACGGTGAGTGTGGAGACGGTAAGGATCGTTCAGGAAATGGAAGGAAAGTAACTTTCGCAAACATGTACACAATCTTGCAATATGAAATTATTCAGAAACAACAGCGTATATACGCCTTACCAGTTTGAACTTGAATCTGATTTTGAAAAAGAAATTGTACAAAATTCAAAGCTGTTTTTCGGTGTTCATTCGATTTATATCGATGCGAAAAAGAAGATAGGAGCGAAAAGCTTAGGCAACTCTATACCTGACGGATATTTATTTGATTTATCAGATAAAGACAACCCGGAATTTTATATCGTAGAGGTGGAGCTGGCGAAGCATGATTTCTACAGCCATATATTTCCACAGCTAACTAAGTTTTTTGGTTTTTATAAGAACCCCAAAAGCCAGAACGACCTTGTTGAAAAAATCTTCACTTTTATAAATAATGACTTTGAGATTAAAACAGCTTTTAAAAAATACCTGGGCGAAAAGGAGATATACAAGTTTATAAAAGACACGATTGAAAAAAGCCAGAATATCTTGCTGGTCATTGATGGCGACAAAAAGGAACTTCCTGAGATTATGGAAACGTATTCCGATACTTGGGGCAAAATGGTGAAGCTTTTACTAATAAAAAAGTTCTGTTATAAGGACGAAGCCATTTACACCATGCATCCGGACTTTGAGAATATTGAGTTTGCTGAAATAGAAGAAGCAGCACCGGCTGAAATAGAAGACACAACGTTTACGGAAGAATATCACTTAGAAGGCGTTTCCGAGTTGACCCGCCAGGTTTATACCGAGCTTAAAAGTCATCTGCTCATGGCTGCTCCCTCATTGATTTTTAATCCTAAGAAACTTTATATCTCCATACGTAAGGAAAAAAACATTGCTTTCTTTTTAATCAGCAAGAAAAAAATCACCTTAATAGTGCCACTTTCGGAAATGGCCGCGAGAAACGAAATCACCCATCATCATATCAAGAGTTTAACAGCTACCGTCCAAAAATTTTGGTATGGAAGTTCCGCAAGCAGCAGCGCAATCATTATTGACAGCATGGACAACATTGAAGAAATAAAAGAACTCCTCATAAAACTGGTGGCAAAATATTGATTTATTGACTTGGCATGTGTAGTTACTGCAAACCCGATGACAATGGTTAAACAAACGCTAACGCAGTAGCAGGCCAACCGTTGGTGCAACCAATCCCCCTTACAACCCTTACCTATGCAGAGTGACCACCATCCCCCTTTTCAAAGGGGATGGCAGGCAGTTCGACATTAGGAGAGCTCGCAAGGGGGATTTTAGCAGGCAGTTCAATGTTCGGACTGCCTGCACGGGGAATTTACCTGCATCTACGGCTTTCTCGTATTGCACAGAGCACTGCACTGTTTTTTTTAAAATTATGTATTGGCTTCCCTACCAAACCGAATCGAAGTTATTGTGCCGCCAACTTCGGAATAACTCGACGCTTGGCGAAATTCTGCTCTGGCAACAACTCCGTGCCGCCCCTATGGGCTATTCATTCAACCGGCAAAACCAATTGGACGATACATCGTGGATTTTTACTGCAGATCGCTGAAACTGGTAATTGAGGTGGACGGCGCTTATCATTTTGAGGCACCGCAAAAAATAAGGAACGAAGAACGCCAGCAGGTGCTAAAAGGGTTGGGTTTGCGGTTTCTGCGCCTCGAAGATGCTGCGGTGCAAAAGGACACCGACGCGGTAGTTAAAAAAATTGCCGCCTATATCGTTCCGTTCGAAGAAAAACATCCTAAAAATAGATTAGCCAAAAAACAACAAGGCACTTAATGCTATTTGCACCGGCATAGCGCAGTTTTTCTTTTAAGCAGGCAGAAAAAAGGCTATTGAATACAAATTTCAAAAACAAAAGCCGCTCCCTTCGGCGCGGCTTTTTACAGTTGGTTTCGATCACGAATCAGCTAATCAATTGCCGAAACGTGTCCAGCCTTTGTACCAGTTGTTGGCCTCGCCGCTGGCACCAATGGCACCCCGGAAAGTAACCGCCTGGATAAAGCTGCGTTCGGAAATGCGGCTTTCCGTAAAGCTCACGTTGCCGGCGCCCACAATAGGGTTGGGACCGGAAGGAAAGCCCGGGATATTTACGTTAGCCGAAGCAAACGGCGAAAAGTCGGGATTGTTGTAATCGAACGGACGGGTGTAACCCACCTGCTCATTATTAGCCAGTACGGTGTTGCGGTAAAAAGTATTGCGGAAGTGCGCATCAATGGCGGCCGAAGACATACCGGCGGCAGCGCCGGCATAAGCAAACGGTGTGGTGGTTCCGGCAATCAGGTTGCCCGAAAACCGCACGGTGCTGTCCATAATATCGTCCGATACCAGCCCGCGGGTGTCGTCAATCAACAAACCCTGCGGCCATCCCATAAATACGGAGTTGTAAATAGCAAGGCCGGAGTTGCGGCGGATTTGCGCAGCAGCAAGGTACAGGGGGTTGAAGCCGGTGCTGTAGGCATTGGCCCGCGGACCAATAGCCGTTATGTTGCTGAAGACAGCCGTTGTTTTTGGCGTGTTGGCCGTACCGCTGGCGTCGTTGTCGCTTTCAAACGCTTCGGAGCGGCTGATGTCGGCAATGGTAGAGTCGCGGAAAACAAGGCCAAACTGCACCGAACCGCTAAAGCCGTTGTCGGTATCAAAATCGTCGTCCTGGGTTTTGTACGCCACCAGGTACCGGCAGTTGACCGTGCCGCCAAACCACTCAAACGCATCATCTTTCGCATGCATCACCTGCACATACTCGATGGTGGTGCCACGGCCCACGGCAGCCATGGTCAGTGAGTTGATTTCCTGGTCGGGCTGAAAGGCATAACCGGCGTATTCGATACGCACATACCGCAGGGTACCGCTGTTGTCGGTATCATCGGTGCCACCGGCCACACCCAGGTTGTCGGCGGTGTTAATACCGCCCTCTACCACAAAGGTGCCGGCGCCCACCGTGGAGGTAGTATTAACACGGGCACGGCCCAGGATAACGATACCACCCCAGTCGCCGCTGCGGGGGTTGGGGTTAGCCGAGGTGAAAACGATGGGCTGGGTGGCGCTGCCGCTGGCCTCGATCTTGGCGCCGCGGGTTATGACCAGCGCCGCCACATTGGCGCCGGTAAAGCTGGCCTTCACCGTCACTCCCGGCTGAATGGTGAGGGTACGGTTTGGCATAATGTAGGTGATGCCTTCAATGATGTAGTCGTTGGCTGCAGTCAGGGTCATGCTGCTGTCAATGCGGCCTTTCAGGGTAATGGTTTGCCGGGTATTGTTGCCGCCGGGCTGTGTAATCACGGTGGTGGTGCCACCGTCCACTTCAATTTTGCGGCAGCTAAACAGCGTAGCTGTAAAAAGAACAGATAACAGGAGTATTCGTTTCATAACTAAAGGTTCTGCGTTGTGTTTTTTTAAAAGTTATAGCCGAACGTGAAAGAAAAGTTGGTTCCAAACCGGCGGCTGAAACGCACCGGGTCAATTTCTTGCTCGTAGCGGGCGTTGTCGTTGCCATTCTGGTAAAATACCAGGCGGCGGTTGAGCATATCCGATACGTTCATCCGTATCTCGCCTTTTGATTTCAGTATCTTTTTGCTAATCTGCAGGTCCAGCAGCGGCCGGGAGGCTTCCCACACATCGGGCACCTGCTGCTGCACATTGCCCACAAAGGCAATGCGGCGGCCAATCTGGTTGAACAGGAGCGTGGCCGTCAGCCCTGCTTTTTCCAGGTCATACATCAGCGATGCATTGATCACATAAGGGCTTTGGCCCTGCATGGGACGATCAATGGAAAAGCCGGCCGCCTTCAGGCTGTCGTCTTTGATGCGGCTGTAGATATAGGCCAGGTTGGTTTGAAACGTGAAGTTTTGAAGACCGTTGACAAAGTCCAGCCGCTTGCGAAACTCCACTTCGCCACCGAATGAATAAGCGCTTTCGGGGTTTTCGAATGGAAAGAAAGAGGCACCGCCGCCACCCTGAAAGAACAGTTGCTCAATGGGTTTTTTAAAGAATTTATAAAAGGCGCCCACGTTGAAGGTTTCGCCGGCCCGCGGGTACAGCTCGTAGCGCAGGTCAAGGTTGGTGACCTTGGTGCGCTCCAGCGCCGGGTTTCCTTTTACCGCCGCGTTCAGTTCAAAATCGTAAAACTCAAAGGGTGCCAGCTCCCGGAACTCCGGACGCACCACGGTTTGCGAAGCGCTCAGCCGCAGGTTGGTGGTGGTGTTTAATTTATAAGTGGCGTTGAGGCCCGGCAGCCAGTCGCGTACGCGGGTGTTCACATGGCGCTCGTCGCTTTGTTTGGGACTGCCCACGAGTTGGTCATAGTCTTCCACTCTTACGCCCCACACCAGGCGCAGGTTGTTGCCAAACTGGTTGTCGAACTGCACAAAGCCGGCGTTGAGGATGGTGTTGGCCATGTAGCGAAAGCGATTGCCTTCAATGGCACCGAAATAAAACTTTCCGGCCTCGCGGGTATCGCTGAAGTTTTGGGGTACAAAGGCTTGTTCAGCTTCCAGGCGGGTGAGGGCCGGGTTGGTCCCGGTGAGGGCCACCGAAAAAGGTTTGGCATCAAATAAGCGGTCGCGGATCTGCAACAGGTAACCACCCTTAATGGTTTGGCGCTGGCCAAAAAGATCAAAGGTTCTTGACAGGTCGCCGCCACCGGTGTACACATATTCGTTCAGCATTTGGTAAAACCGGTTGGCGCTCCGTTGCGACAACACATCGCCAATGAGCATACGGTACTCGCCGCCGGTAGAACTGGGATTGCCGTTGCCTTTGCGATAAAAAACACGGCGCTGGTCGGGGGTATAGCCGTCCAAAATATTCATGGAACCATACCACCGCAGGCGTGACTTCAGCGAGCTGAGGTTATGTTCGCCGGTGAGTTGGTTGCTCCAAAATGTGTTTTGCTGAAAACCCAGCTCGCGGGCCCGGACGCTGTCAAGCGGGGTTTCGCCAAAGTTTTCGGTGCCGTACCGGCGAATGACATAGTCGTTGCTGGTGACATTCACCAGTGTGCGGTACGAAATGCGGTGACCCGGGTTCAGTTCCAGCGTGAGACTGCCGAGGGCACCCGCCAGCACATCCTGGTTGTAGCGGCTGTCGTCGTATTCAAAATCAACACCCAGCCCGCTTGACGAAAACGCATATTGATTGTTTTGCAACTTCAAAAAGCGGCTGTTGCGGTTGTAGGTAACGCCAAAGGTGCCGCCCAGACGCTTACCAAGCAGGGTGGTACGAAAGCCGCCATTGGCCTGAAAGCTCGTGTTCAACGGGGTGGCAATGGTATTGGCCGCCCAGGTATTTGGCAGGGTTAATCCCACTGCATTTTTCTGTGCCTGGCTGGCGGCATTGAATGTGGTTTTGTTGCGATAGGTAACAGGCAGGCTACGGCTTCCATCTTCAATGCCTAAAAAATCGAGCTTGCCGCCTTTGTAGGTGTAAAAATCGTTGGAGACCGTTTGTGTATTGAAGCCGGTACCAATTTGAATGTTGAAGAAATTACTGGCAGGAATATCGCGGGTATTGATCTGCACCAGGCCGCCGCTCCAGTCGCCGGGCATTTCGGGCACGAAGGCTTTGTTGATAACAATATTATCAATCACCGCCGAAGGTATCAGGTCGAACGAAAAGGTTTTACGGTCGGGCTCTGTGCTGCTCAGCGGCACCCCGTTCAGCATGGCCAGGTTGTAACGGTCGGCCAACCCGCGGATCACCAGAAAGCGGCCATCCTGGATGGAAGCGCCGGGAATCCGCTTCAGCACTTCGCCGGTGTTGCGGTCGGGCGAGCGGCGAATGGATTCGGCAGAGATCACCGAAGCAACGGTGTTGGTGTTTTTTTGAAATGTAATAATGGCATTGACCGACTCGCGGCGCTGGGTGCTGCGGGCCGATATCACAATGCCCTGCTCCTGCTTTGGCTTTACCGCCAGCACCACATTCAGTTCGTTCACAACGCCGGCGGCCACTTCTACGTCGCCAACGATCTTTGCTTCGTAGCCAACGGCCGAAACCGTTATTTCGTATTTGCCGCCCGGCAGTTGAAGAGAAAATGTACCGTCGGTGCCGGTAGAGACCGCGTTGCGTCCGGTAACGCTCACCGTAGCGCCGGCAATAGGCTCGGCTTTGTCGTTGGTAACTTTACCGCCCAGGCGGATATTTTGTGCAAAAAGGGTGAAGCAAAAAAGGGTAAAAAATGTAGTCAGACTAACTCGCACAGACATGCTCTTAATTTGCCCGCAAAGCACGCCGTTTTGTGTTACCTCAGTGTTAGCCCTATGTTACGGAAAAATGAAGTGAATGTTACCGCAATGTTACCGGATGGACTAAGGAGAACGCCTTTTGTTGAAGGGACGGATCTGCTTTAAAAAGCGAACAGTGTGTGACTGTTTCATTTAAAACCTTTTTTGATGCAGGCTGTTTCCGCCATAAGATCGCTTTTGTAGCGCCGACCAACGTTGAACTGCGTATTGAATTACCCCGCAAGTCCTGCAAAATACCCGTTGGGACAAGCCTTACAAATCGTTAGTTTTAAAGTCAAATCACCTTATGCCCGCCATAGTATCAGAAAAGAGATTACCCGGAAGCAGTTTGTTGTTTGTGCCAGGGCTTTCCTTGTTATTGAACGTCAGCTTATTTCATGCACCTGCACGGATTTCAGAAGCCGGACTGCTGATGATGGTCACCGCTATCGCAATCTACGTGATCGCCTTCCGGCTCGGTAAACAGGCTTTTGTGAAAGGGTAAAACTTCTTCTATACTCGACCGAACACTAAAAACAAAATGAACACTACCTTATTCATCACAATAATATCAACTTATGCAATGGGCGTGACAATTATGTTTTTGTTTCCTGAACGGTGGATGCCCAAAGGAAGCACACCAGACAGAGTGGTAAATGAAAAGGGGTTTGGCAGGAAGGTTTTTATTATTGGCGGGGCCATCGTTGTTGGGCTGATAATATTGATCAACTGTTTTATTCCCTGATTATTACCGCCATAGTAGCACCCGGCGTATCATTATTCGCCTACCTGACCCTTTGTTCAACAAACTTTCTTTGCCCACCTGCCGCCGTTCTTCCAGCACTATTTTCGCATCAAAGCGATACAGTATGGACGAACCCTTTGAGCTTCCGGTAACCTTTCGCGACCAGGAAATTTTATTTCCTGCCGAATTACAGCAATCCGGTTATTCGCACCGCTTTAAAGTGAATGTGTTTGGTCAGGACGTATTTTTTGAGCCCGATGAGGAACGGAACTACCGGGCGCTGGTTGATCCGGAGACCCTGACGAAAGACATCAGCCCCGAATTACTGCAGGCGATTGCCGGTACTATCGAGAGCCTGGTGAAATAAAGATCAATACCCCGGACGCCGCAACCAACCGCGGCAACCGTCCGGCACCAACGGAAATGCTTTCAAAGTTCTAGGCAATCCTCCCTAAGCCATCACTCCACCGTATCCCAGGGCGTCATTTTTTGGGCGCCGGGCAGGGTATCGTCATCACTGTCGGCTTTGGTATCGGCAATGCGCTCTTCCGCTTCAGTAACAGCCTGGCGGGTTGGTTCGTCGGCACCCGGCGACATGCCCACTCTTACCTGCTCCAGTTCTTCGTCGGTGATTTGATGGTTGGGGTCCAACATGTGTTTTCGAGAAAGTTTCTGGGTATCCGATTCAAATTTGCCGGTACTGTTTTCGCCGGTTCCGGCTGGCTGATAATACTCTGCCATAAAATTGTTTTAGAACTCCATTCAAAGCAAATGCCACGCCGCGGCCGGCTGTGTTATCTTTTTAATAGCAATGGCAGTAACCAGGTGAGCCAAACGAGTTTTTGCCGCAAATCAACACCGTTCTTTTTCCTGCTGTCACAACCGGATCTTCACTCCGCCATTCACCACAAACCCCTCCACCGGTGCATAAATATCGCGGAACACAGGGTTGTCCACCGTGCCGGTGTAGATGGTATCGAACCGGGTTTGCCGGGTATCGGTAAAGTTTTCGAAATTGATAAACAGGGAAAATTTCTCCCATAACTTTTCGGCCATCAGGCCGGTGATCCAATACGGCTTGCCGGTGGCGCCGTCGCTTAGCCGCTGCCGGCTGAAGTGGTAGGCTTCGAGGCCGATTTTCAGTTTGTCTTCCACCTCATACATCAGCACGTTATTCAGCCGGTGGCGGGCCGTCAGGGGCAGCCATTCCTTGTTGTTGCTAAAATGCGTGTTAGCATCGGTGTAGGTATAGCCCACAAATAATTTAAACTGGCCGTAAACCAGGCGCAGGTTGGTTTCGGTGCCTTTTGTATCGAGATAGCCAGCCGAGTTCTGCAATTGTACCCGGAAGCCGGCTGCATTTGCCAGCACCAACGGATGGTTTAGCCGGGTATAAAAGAACAAATGATTAAGGCTGACGCCCACTTTGCCAATATGGGTGCGGTAGTTGATGTCCCAGTTGCCGCCTTTTGAGCGTTCGTTCCGGGTGTTGTTGGTGGCAATGGGCAAAAGATTTTGAAACTGCTTTCGTTCGGTTTCCTCGGTAAAGATGGTGGGTGTTTTATACCCAAAGCCGCCGCCTATGCGGGTAGTGAGCTTTGAAGACAGCCGGATCAGGGCCGATACTCTCGGCAACAGCTCAAATCCAAATTCATTGACGTAGTCGCCGCGCAGGCCGGTTTCCAGCGTCACCTTCTCCGAGGCCGACCAGGCCTGCTGAAGAAACAAGCCAACCGTATTGTACCGGTAATCCCGTACGGGGCCGGCCGTCCGCGCCTTTTCTTTCAGGTTTTCGGTGATCAGGTTGGCACCAATCACCCAGTGCAGCTTTTCGCCCCTTTTATTCCAGGTCAGCTCCGAAAACGAGGCTTGCTGCAGGGCATCAAACACATAATCCGGCACCGTAATAACACGATCAAAACGGCTATAGCTTGTTTTTGCCTGCAGGCTGGCGCTTTCGTTCAGTTTGTGCGTAAGGCCGGCTTGGGTGGTGATACGGCCGGTTTTGTTTTTCTCAAAAAAGCTGGCGCTGCCGTTGCGGATATAAGCCAGGCTGCCGCCGGTACGGTCTTCGGTGATCAGGGTAAGGCCAACGTCGGCCGTGGTGTTTTTGCCATAGGCAAATAACCGCGGGTTAATCGTGTACCGCTCAAATTTTGGTATAGCCGTGAGGCCAATGCCGGCGGGATCGAATGCCTGGTTGCTGTTGCGGGAAGCAAAAATGGTCAGGCCGGTGCTGCCATAGCGCTGGCTGTAAAAGCCGCTCAGGTCCAGCCCGCCCGCCGTGGTGCCGTTGGCCAAAAAGCTAAGTTCCCGATTGCTGCGGGGTGTTTTTGATACAAGATTCACTAAGCCGGCAATGGCGCCACCGCCATAAAGCGTCGAGGCAGCGCCTTTGATCACTTCCACCTGTTGCAGGTCCAGCGGCGCTATCTGTAAAATAGAAAGGCCGCCGGCAAAACCTGCGTATAGGGGATAGCCGTCACGCAGCAGTTGGGTGTAGCGGCCCTCAAGCCCCTGAATGCGGATGCCGGCATTGAACGACGTGGCCGATGTTTGCTGGGTTTGGATGCCGGTGCTTTCGTTGAGCAACATACGAATATCGCCGGGTTTCATGTTGCCTTTTTCCACCAGTTCTTCGCCCGAAATGATTTCTACGCGGGTAGGCGTATTGGTGATGGTGCGGCTGATACGGGTGGTGGCTACCACCACCACTTCTTCCTCCTCCTCTTCCTCTTCTGCTGCTTCCAACAAAACCTCGGTGGTGGCGCCGTCCGGTTGCGGTACCTGCACCGTCAGTTCCCGGTCGGTAAAGCCTATATGAGTAATTCGGAGAAGATGAGCCCCTTCGGCAACCCCGGTGAAGATGACCAGGCCGGCACTGTCGGCGGCTGCTGATTTACCAGGCAATACAAGGGTAGCGGTGGCGCCCGGCAGCGGCGTGTTGGTTTGGCTGGCGCTGATTCGTATCCGGAGGCTATGCTGCGCACGAAGACCGGTAACAGCTAAAGTCAACACGCAAAAGAGGATGTATTTTTTCATAACAGACAGGCTAGCCAAGTTAAGGGAGAAACTACCAGGAGCCGCCCGATTCATGAATTTCAGATGGTAAAGAAGCCTTGACCTAATGGATGCCGGCCGGCCGCAACCGGTGGCCGCTCCTACCCTGCTGTGTTTCAGCGCCGGTACGGCGAACGTCCGGCTTTGACGGTGGTGAGAAAGGCTACGGCTTTTTGTACCTGCCGGTCCACATCTTTCATGTCTTTGATGAGAAAAATGAGGCTGCGCTTTTTTCCGTCAGTCATGCCGTTAAACACCGCCCTTAGTTCGTCCTCTTGTTCCAACAGCGCCTCCAGCACTTCCGGAATGGCAACACCCAAAGGATTTTCGTCTTCGCTTAAGCAAAAAAGCAGTTCGTCGCCTTCGCTTTTTTTCAGCGCTTTTACATGCCTTGTGGCAATGATGACAAAATAGTGGCCATTTCCCAATGGATTAAGCCCGCAGGAAAGGGGGATGCTGTTGTTGAGCACACAACGCAGCCTTGTTTTGTGCCCCCGCGAAAAGGAGGCCGCTACGGCGGCATCAACAGCGATATAATAGTATCCGCCTCTATTGGCCGGAAGTTTTTGAAGCGTTTGCCGGCCGGCAAACGCCGGTGTGTTGTTTTTTGCAGTGGTCATACCTGTTGGTGGCCGATTTTATCCATCAACAAAAGCAGCCGGCAATCGTTCAGCATAGCCAAAAACGGTGTGGACAAAAGCCCTGTTTTCGACGACAAAAATGCCCTGGAGCATCAAACGGTGTTTCATCGCCAGCAGGTTGATGTCTGTAGAGGAGCCCCCGCCGCCGGTCTATCTTCCGTTTTTTCGCCCGGCCGGTGGCATAGCTTTCCTCTGCCAACAAATTATTCATTCAACACAACCTGTCATGAACACACAATCTTTTTTCCGCCGGGCCTGCTGCGGCTTTGCCCTGGTGTTTTTTTCGCTGACCATGGCGGCGCAAACGGCGCCGGCAACCACCTGCGACTGGATTTCTGCAAAAGGATACTGGGTGGTGGAAAGCAATAAAAAAACACCCAAAAACGCCACTGTTTATTTCTACAACAACGACCATGTGCTGGTGTACCAGGAAGCCATCCAAAACCAAAAGCTCAGGCTCAACAAAAAGAAAACACTTTACCGCCTGAAGGCCGCCCTGGAAGAGGCTATTGCCAATCAGCAAAAAGGCACCTGGGCCAGCCGCACCAACCTGGTAAGTGATTTTCTGCAACAATAACGGCAGCCGGCACCAGGCCTGGCCGGCTCCTTTCCTCCCTGCCGTTTTCCGTTTGTCGCCGAAAAATGATTTTCTGTCGCCAACGGGCAACGGGCGGGCACAGGTTGCAGGCATCTGTTTTATCTTAGTTGTACCGGTGTATGAAAAACTATCCGTTTATTTTTTCTAACGAACCGCCTCACCGCCTGCGCCGCCACCTCTGCTTTTGGTTGCTGTGGTGGCTGTCTCAGGGCCTTTTGTATTCGTTTGCCGCCGGCCTGCTGAGCGCCGGCTACTTCCGCCGGTTGCCGGTGTCTATGCTGGAGTCGCTGCTGTTTTTGGTGCCGCACACGTTTCTTGCCTATTCGCTGATCTACTTTGTTGTGCCGCGGCTGGTGCTAAAGGCGAGGTACACCGGGGCGGCCCTGGCCGTCAGTGTGCTTTTTGTGCTGACCGGCGGGATAGCGTCTGCCATCAGCGTGTATGTGGTGGCGCCGGTGCGTACACTGCTGTTGGGCCGCTACTACAATGCGCCCCTTCACCTCAACGAATTTCATTTTTTCTATGGCTTGCTGGCAGGCCTCCGCGGGGCCATTACGGTTGGCGGTCTGGCGGCAGCCATTAAGCTGATGAAGTACTGGTATGCAAAAGAGCAGCGAAACCTGCAATTGCAAAAAGAGAATGTGGCCTCGCAACTGCAATTGCTGAAGGCGCAGGTGCATCCGCATTTTTTATTTAATACACTCAATAATATTTATTCTTCGGCACAGGTGAGCTCGCCGGTGGCTGCCGGCATGCTCATGAGCCTTTCGCAACTGCTGCGGTATATGCTGTACGAAGGCAACCAGCCCCTGGTGCCCCTTGACCGTGAGCTGGCCGTGCTGCGGCAGTACATGCTGCTTGAGCAAAGCCGGTACGGCGATGCATTGGACATGAACTGTACGTTTCCGCCCGACAATACGGGCCTGGCCATTGCCCCGCTGCTTTTGCTTCCTTTTGTGGAAAATTGTTTTAAGCACGGCACCAGCCAGGTGCTGGAACAGCCCTGGATCAGCCTGCATGTTTCAGTGGAGAACGACTGGCTGAAAATGAAGCTGGTGAACGGGAAGGCCGAAGAGGCAAGCCCGGTGCAAAGCGGCATTGGTCTTAGCAATGTGCAAAAACGGCTGGCCCTGCTGTACCCCGGCCGGCACGAGCTGGCAGTGACGAATGAAGACCACGTTTTTATCGTAAACCTGAAGCTGCAGCTCCAAAAAACGGTTTCAAGAACGATCGGGCGTGAGAAAGAAGAGCTATGCCTAAGCCAATAAACTGTTTGTTAGTTGACGATGAACCGCTGGCCCGCGATGTGCTGCGCCGGTACATTGATATGGTGCCAACCCTGCAATGTGGTGGCGAATGCACCAATGCCATAGAAGCCATGAGCTTTTTGCAGCAACACGCGGTGGACCTTCTTTTTCTCGACATTCACCTGCCGCAGTTGAAAGGCATTGACCTGCTGAAGATTCTGGCCAACCGGCCCAAAGTGATCATCACCACGGCTTTTTCCGAATACGCCGTGGAAAGCTATGACCTGGATATTGTGGATTACCTGCTGAAGCCGGTCCGCTTCGAACGTTTTTTGAAAGCCGTGGGGCGGGCCTATCCACAACCCAAACAACCGGAGCCAGCCGCCGCCCCGCCCGACGAAGTGAGAAAAGATGCTTACATCTACCTCCGCGCCGACCGCAAAATGGTGAAAGTCATGCTGCAGGATATTTTATATGTGGAGAGCATGAAGGATTACATCAAGGTGTTCACGACGGGCGGCACCATCGTCACCAAACAATCCATCACGGCCATGGAGGCCATGCTTCCCGAGGAGGCTTTCCTTCGCACCCACCGGTCGTTTATCGTATCGGTACAAAAGATCAAATCGTTTACCAGCGAACTGATAGAGGTGAACAAGATGGAGATACCCATTGGCAAATTGTACCGTCATCAGGTGCTGAAAGCGCTGGGATGAGCGAAGTGGCGCCGCCTTTCTCCACTGAGCAAACCGGTTTCAACCCTAAGAAACCTGGTCTGGAAAAGTGCAACCCGAAAGTGGATGAACTATCGCACAGGCAAACGCAAAGGCGCAGGCGGGCTTTAGCCGGGCAAAAATTGAAAAAATAACCCGGAACCCCTTCAGCCTGTTTCCACAATGGGAAAGTTTTTCCGGGCAACAAATCATCGTTGGCAACCGGCCGCTCACGGCTCACCCCTATTTCTTCCGTTTCTTTTTTCCGGCGCCTTTTATCATTTTTCCGGCCAGCATACCGCCCAGCGTAAACAAGGCCACTTCCATGGCTTTTTGCAGGGTGGTATCGGTTGCGGTCATGGTGGATTGGAATCCTTCGTGCCCGTTCAGCCGGTCGGTGTGGTCATCGTGCTGGCGATCGTTCAAAAGCACAGCGCCAAGGCCGGCGGCGGCGCCTAACATGGCCCCCCGCAGCACGGCATTTTTCTTTTTGCCGAAAGACGAGAACCCGAGCAGCGAAGCGGCGCCCAATACATCGCCGGCTAATTGTATGTATTGCTGTGCAGCTTTCATGGGCTTCTTTTTTGAGCCCGCTTTCTTCAGCCGTTTTTTTACCCGTTTGCTGCTAATGCCGTTCGGCTTGCCATCAATTTTTCGCAGGGTTTCGCCCAAAAGCGAAAGTGTGGTGACACCGGCAAGGCCGCCCTCTATCGCACTCCCTAGTTTCATACACCTCTGTTTATTAGATGGAAGGGAGCAAAGGCGGTGCCAGCTACTCCATTTTTAACGGCTCTTTTTTTTAAAGGCGCCATACCGTTTTTGCCGCAAGCAAAATAAGCCGCTGGCCGGCCCGGTACACTCCCCAGTGTTTGCCCTAATAAATGAGGTAAGAAAACAAGGCGCCGGCAATAGCTATTATCAGCGCTACGAGGAGGGCCGTCCGGAACCCGTCAACACGGAAACCGCTAAAAAACGCATCGGCGATCTTGATCATCACGGCAGTAACGAAAAGCCGCACCACAAAGCCCAGTAAAAACAGCGTGACAAGGTTGAGCGGAAACCGGAGAATAGCACCGATAGTGGCGTTGAGAACAGCCACCACCAGCGCCACCAGCACGGCAGTGCCGTAGCTTTTTACATGCACGGTTTTGAGGTAGCGGGAAAGCAGCAATAAGATGGCTGCATTGAAGAGCAATTCAAGGATAAATTTCATAGTACCAGCTTTTACAAATGCGATACCAAAGACATACCTGTCGGCTTTACAACGGACCACCCGTGGCGCCGCCGGCCGTGCAATAAATTTACCATTTGTTCTTGCTGGCTTTACATTGCGGAAACAATGCAGGGGTATTCTTGCCACATGAAAAACGCAGAAATAGAACAGCCGGCAACCGATCCTGCCTCGGTACCGGCCGGCCGCAACGAACCCGAACTGTACCTGAAGCAAGCCCTCAACAAGCTGCAGTTTGAAGAAGCGGTGCAACGGCTTCGGGAATTGCACGAAAACCATCCTAAACCGGCGCAGGGAAATTTTTATTAACGATTGCCGTTGCAGCAATCCGGCGCTGCCGGTTGTCTGATGCAGGAAACACCATTTGTTCAATTGTAAACCCCAGCCATATGATCGCTTACCGCCTTCCGCTTTTTCTCGATTACCTGTCGCACCATTATTACCGCTTGTATAAGCACTATGCCGGCCGGCTGATCGAGCTTTTTCCTTCGGTGCAAACGAACGACAACAACCTTGTGATTGTTCATGATGCGGCCGACAAGCCCGATGAAGATGAAAAGATCCTGGCGCTTTGGGAGTCGTTTAAGACCGACTGACGCGGCAGGTTTTTACCAGCGTACACAGGCGGTGCCGGCAAATGTCGGCAACGCCTGTTTTTTAACGGGGGCCACCGGGGCACCAAAAGACTATTGGGCTTCTCCGTTATTTTTTGGCTTGTATTGATTGGCCCTTTCGTTTTTGGCCGCCAAGGTCACCGTTTCGGCTATACGCTTTGCCTGGGTTTCGCTGCGTTTGGCATTGTTGATCCACTCCAGTATGCCTTTTTTTGCCGACGGCGGAAAGGCTTCAAAATGTGCGGCAGCGGTTTTGTTGGCAGTAAGTGCTTTCTTCAGCTCATCGGGCAGCACCAGGGCATCCACGTTGTCGAGCGCCGTCCAGGCGCCATTCTTTTTTGCGGTTTCCACGGCTGCCATCCCTTGTGGGGTCATCAGCCCCTGTGCTGTTAGCTTTTTCACCCGTTCTTTGTTGATGGCGCTCCAGTTGCTCCCCGGTTTTCGCTGCGCAAAAAACTGAAACCAGCTTTCCGCGTCGCGTTTGTTTGGTTTACTGTCAATCCAGCCGAAGCATAGCGCTTCTTCCACGGCCTCGTCGTAGCTCACACTTTTGGTGGCGCTGGCCTTGCGGTAAAGAATCAGCCAAACGGCCTTTTCTTTTGCGCTGTTTTTTTGGAGCCAGCGCCGCCAGGCCTTGCGGTCGGGTGCATAAAAGGCCATCTCACCATCTTTCCATTCTATCATAAATTAAAATTGCGCCGGTGGGCTTGTTGGTCAGGTACAGCACCGATCATTTTCCTTCACCCATGCCGCCCGAACTGCCTTTCACCCTGGCGGCGCCCATTGCGGCCGCCCGTTAAAACCGCCGGTGGGTCCGGGAGGCACCGGTGCCGTTTTTTTTGACGGGCGAAGCCGAAAAGTTGTTTGAAATAAGCAGCCGGCCAGCGAATAGAAAATACGCTAGCAGCCTTTTTGCATCGCAGCCCTACTGCACCCGCCCGATCAAACATGCGGTAACGCCCCGCCGGCCGCAAACAACAGGATTAAAACCACCCCCGCCGCTTAAACATAACCAGCATCCAGATGGGAATGAGCAGCATGGCGCCAACCGCCACCATAAAACCCCATTTATTATGCAACAACGGCAGGGTTTGAAAGTTCATTCCAAAAATGCCGCCGATGACGGTAGCCGGCGCCAGCAGGCAGGTCACAATGGCCATTACTTTCATGGCTTCGTTGAGGCGCAGGTTTACGTTGTTGATATGAAGGTCCTGCATGCTCACCATCACGTCGCGGTAGTTTTCAGAAAGGTCATAAGCCTGAATGATATGGTCGTAAACGTCTTTGAAATATTTGGTGGTGCGTTCGTCCAGCAGCTCGCTTTCGCTGCGAATGATATTGCCCACCAGGTCGCGGACCGGGGCAATGTTTCGCTTCAGGATGATCAGTTCTTTGCGCAACTGGGTAATGCGGGCCAGCGACAGTGTATTGGTATTGCGGATCACCTCTTCTTCCACTTCTTCTATGCGGTCGCCCAGGTCTTCCATTACCAGGAAATAGCTGTCCACGATAATGTCCAGCATGGCATAACAGAGGTAGTCGGCGCCGCGCTGGCGCAATTTGCTGTTGTGCATGCGTAGCTTATCGCGGATGGGATTAAACACATCCCGCTCGGGATCTTCCTGAAACGTGATGACAAAATTGCGACCCAGCACAATGGAAATTTGCTCGGTTTCCACGCAGCCATGCTCTTTGTTGAAATAAAGCATGTTCAGCAGGCAGTAGAAGACGCCCTCCACTTCATCCATCTTTGGCCGCTGGCCAATGCTCAGGATATCTTCCGTCAGCAGCGGGTGAATCACAAAATTGGCAGCAATCTTTTCCACGTCGGCTTTTATAAGGCCGTCAATATTGATCCAGCTGATGCCTTGGTTATTCAGCAGCGAAAAGCTGTCTTCGGCTTTGTCCAGCTTGTATTCGTTCAGGGTTTTTTCGTCATAATCAAAAACCGTTATCACGGTGCGCCGGGCATCCTGCCGCTGCGTTTGCACGGTGGGGTTTACGTTTACAATCTGCTTTGTACGCTGGGTGCCAAACAGCACCGAAGGAATCAAGTACCGGATGTATCGTCTTGCTCTCACAACCGCATTTGTTTTCGTAAAGAAAAGAGAAAAAAAGCAGGAATACGCCGGCCTTTTGTTACCGGGCATGGAGCAGGTACGGCAAATGCGTTGCGCACCGAAGCCGGTTCATTCAAAGGCACCCGGCCCTGTTGGGCAAAGTGAGGTTTGGTACTTTACTGAAGGCTGTTATAATGATTGACCAGCGCCGTGAGTTGTTCGGCCGTGCTTCCGTTTGCCCTGCCCGATTTTAAAAACTCTTCCAGCTCCGCCCTGCCATCGGCCAGCAAAGGTGGCAGATCTTTGGGCTTGCGGGCTTTTTGCACCTGGCCGTTGTACACCACCAGGTACTCTTCAAATGTGTGAATGCGCTGTTCGGCCACGGCCGAATTGTAGGGCTTTGACTCCTGAATGTTTTTAATAATGTGCTGGAAGAGCGAGACCTTGCCGGCTACAAGCTGTCGGTACCACCCGGCTTTAGAGCCGGCCAGCGCCGGCACGGCCGATGAGTGAATGAACTGGTAGCTGGCATTGGCCACGGTGTCAGTGAAGGTGATTTGCTGCAGTGGCTCGCTGGAAACAAACTCATCGTCCTTGTGGTTTAAAAAATGCACCGAGTTATCAAGGAGGTCGAGCTTTGCCTTGCTGGTGCGATAGCGCCTTCCGTTGCCGGCGATGGCCAGCGCATTCATCCAGCGGTCGCCGAAATACGGCGAGCCATCTACCACCCTTACATATTTGACATTAATAAACGGAGTGCCGTTAACCGTAAAAAAAGCGGTGGGCGGTACGCCGGCAGATTTGTCCACATCCACCACCGACTGCGCATGCAATAAACCGGAAAGGGCAGGCAGGGCCGCCAGAAAATAAAATTTCATTTCGCACATTTTTCTGGCGCAAAAGGTAATAAAAAAGAGAACAGGCACGGACAGGCAGCCTTTGGCATAACAAGGAAAGTAAGGCTCTACCCAATCGGTGCGCAAGGGAAAAGCAGCGGATTTTTTCCTGCGACAGCACCCACTGCCAATGCCGTAGAACTCCTATGACAAGCCTGTTTTTTTTACTTTATTGCGGCGGCCAGAATTGGGCAATAGTACACTTGACGCCGGTTTTGCGGCATTCTACTTTTACAGTGTTATTCGTACCAAACCCCTAAAACACCACCCTATGAAAAAAATTTACACCCTCCCGTTATTATTTAGCTGCCTGCTGCAGCTTACCGCCGGCTTGTCGGCAAAGGCGCAGTGTGTTGACGGCAGCAATCCCAAACCGGTGATCCTTGACACGACCATCTTTTTTCAAACAGGCGTAACAGCCACTGACGTAAAGTTTCCGCAGTTTGACCCCGAAACCGGCATGTTGAGCTGCGTAAAGCTGACAACCACCATGGTTGGCGTAGTGGATTCGGTAGGCATGCAAAACCTGTCGAACAGCTCGCAATGGGCTAAATTTAATTACGTGCGCAGCGACGAGATGAAAGGCCCCGGCCTAACCACGCCGCTGGCAAATGATTTCTCCAAGCAGTATGGTTCTTACCAGGTACTTGGCTTCGATGGCAGCATGTTTGTAGGGCCGGACTTTGTTGGCCTGCCCCGCGACACCGTTTTACGGAAAACAGTGGTGAGAACCCTCACTGACTCCACCGAAATTTCGCAGTTTTACGGCAGAGACAGCGTGAGCTATAATTACAAGATTGATGTGGCTACGTTGGCTTCCATCTCCGGCGGCAGCAGTATAAACATGGTGCTTACCTCAGCCCTCGTAAACTTTAAATTTGAGTATTGCGCCTGCTCCAAAGTAGCACTGCCTGTTGGCCTGAAAAATTTTACGGTGACGAAAACCGGTTCGCAACTGGCCAATATACAATGGGACGGAGAGAACGACGAATACCTGTACGCCTATGATGTACAGATCAGCCGCGACGGCAAACGGTTTACCACCGTGGCTACCATTGACCGGAAATACACCGCTTCGCCGTCGTACCAGTATTCGTATGCGGCCAATGGCAGCGAGTCGGGCAAGTTCTTTTTCCGTGTACGGCAGCGCTGGCAAAACGGGTATGTGCGCTTTACACCGGTAAAAACGGTGAATCTTTCTAACCCGGTGTTTGATCATGTAAGCCTTTATCCTAACCCGTCGAACGGCGCCGCAGGCATAAAGTTTGTCAACGGCAAAGGCGGCCGTATGCTGGTGCAGGTGACGAGTGCAGCAGGCCAGCCGGTGTTTTCGAAAGAGCTGCAGGTGGCCGCCACCGACTACAAGGCACTTGGCAGGCTGCCCGCCGGTATGTACTGGGTAAAGATCACCGATTTGGCCTCGAAAGCGACGTGTGTGAAGCAGTTGATTGTGCAGTAAGAGATTGAGTATTTCAGGTTCTGACCAGAATCGTTAGAGAACGAACATAAAAAGGGCCGGCGGATGTAAACCGCCGGCCCTTTTTGTAGCCATTTATTGATGTAGCCGGACAGATATTTTTTACCCCATACACTATCCCAATATCAAAGCTTCCCGTACAACTCCCGCAGCTTTTCGCGGGTCATGATGGTTTCCCAGTCTTTGCCCAGTGCATTTTCCCAAAGCGGCTTCATGCCCAGCGATACGTTGATCATGGTGTCAAACTGATCTTCGCTCAGGTCTTTGCAAATGCCCTGCGGGATGTGAATGCCGTTTTTGGCTACCATGCGCTTAAACTCAGCCACGCCTTCGGGATAGTACTCTTCCAGGTGCTGCATTACAATGCAGTTGCCAACTCCGTGTTTGGTGCCCAGCAGGTAGCTGAGGCCATAGCTTACCGCATGCGCCACACCCACCTGCGAGTAAGCGATGCTCATGCCGCCGGCGTACGAGGCCATCATCAGCTTGTCGTCGCACTCGTCGTCCCAGCTATCTTTCTCCAAAAAAATATAACGGCAAAGGTCCAGTGCTTTTTCGCCATAGCTTTTGCTAAACTCGTTGAGGTAGGTACCGGTGAGGCTTTCGATGCAGTGGATATAACAATCCATGCCGGTATAAAAACGCTGGTTGGCGGGTGCATTGGCCGCCAGTTCGGGATCGAGTACAATTTGGTTGAACGGTGTGTAGTCCGAGTTCATACCCAACTTGCGGGTGGGGCCGGTGAGCACCGTGGTACGGCTTACTTCGGCGCCGGTGCCGCTAAGGGTCGGAATGCCGGCTTTATACACCCCCGGATTCTTCACCAGATCCCAGCCCTGGTAGTCGGCCGAAGAGCCGGGGTTGGTCATCATGAGCGAAACGGCTTTTGCCAGGTCCATGGTTGACCCGCCGCCGATGCCGATCACACCACTCACCATTCCAAATTCATCTTTCAGGCTGCCCGACAGCTCGTCCACGTAGCTTGTTTTGGGCTCGTAGGTCACATCGGCAAAAATGATCTTGTCGCTGCCGCGAAGCGGAATGCGATTAACCAGGTCTTTGCCTTCAAAAAAATGATCTACCAAAAAGATCATCGGTTCGTCGTCCACGCGGTGCGGCTTCAAGATGCCGTCGAGCTGGCTGAACGAGCCGCGGCCATACACGACGTAATCAACCATTTTGAAGTTGCGGAAAGCTGTGCTCATAGTGGTGCAAAGATAGCCGCAGGATGGGTGGGATTTGGGAAGGATTAAAAGGATTGGGCCGGTGCCGGCGGGTGAAGATAACGGTCTTTGTAACCATAGGCGCCTTACGATTTGTACACTGAATGCACACAGTGCGGCCGAACTTTTTTATTTTTACCTTATGAATCTTGCACCGCAATATTTACCCCATTATACCTACGATGATTATGTGCAGTGGGAGGGCCGGTGGGAGATCATCAACGGCATCCCATATGCAATGAGCCCGGCCCCTTCGCCGGAGCATCAATGGGTCGCCTCATTGCTGGCGTCTGCCTTTATTACTGAACTAAAAAGGAATCGCTGTGGATGTAAAGTGTATCAGCCGATAGATTACAAACTTGCTGACGACACCGTTTTTCAACCGGACCTTTTGATTGTCTGCAAGCCCATCACCAAAACATTCCTTGACTTTCCGGCTAGCCTGGTGGTAGAAATCCTCTCCAAAGGCACCGGCATGAAGGACCGTAATGTAAAGTTTCCGCGGTACGAAGCCGAAGGCATTCCTTACTACCTGATGGTAGATGCCGATGCAAGAACAGTGGAGGTGTACCAACTGATTAATAACCGCTACCATCGCCAGCCTTTAGGCGTGGATGAATCCTTCCGGTTTGCCTTCGACGATTGCTCCTGCATACTTTCTTTCAACGCTATCTGGGAGTAAGGTCAATCAGCAGTTTGCAGCCGGCAGTTGACAACTGGTGTAAAGAGACATTTGCGAGAGACGAGAAAAACGGCTCCTTTTGTCTTACCCAGACAATCACTCCTAAATAAAACCAACCCCTGCCATCAAAAACAATCCTTTCAATCCATCAACTATCCCACCCAATCTGCGGTTAATTTTGCCCTTCCATAAATAACCGCATGCAGACAACCCATTTATCTGAGCAGGAAAAAGTGCGCCGCGACAAGCTGGCCGAATTGCAGCGTATCGGCGTTGACCCTTATCCTGCTGCTTCTTTTCCCGTAACGCATTTTTCTACCGCTATAAAATCCACTTTTACCGACGAAAGCAAAGACGACTTTGCCGATGTCTGCCTCGCCGGCCGCATCATGAGCATTCGCGACATGGGCAAGGCTGCCTTTGCCGAGCTGCAGGATTCGCAGGGCCGCATTCAGATTTATGTGCGCAAGGACGACCTGGCAAAAGACGGCGATTCGTCGCTTTACGACCTTGTTTGGAAAAAGCTCACCGACCTTGGTGATTTTATAGGCGTGAAAGGTTTTGTATTTCGCACCAAGATGGGCGAAATTTCATTGCATGTAAAAGAGCTGACATTTTTGGGCAAATCGCTCCGGCCGCTGCCCATTGTAAAAGAAGCCGATGGCCAGGCCTACGATGCCGTTACCGATCCGGAGTTCAAATACCGGCAGCGGTATGCCGACCTGGTGATCAACCCGTCAGTGAAAGAAACGTTTGTCAAGCGCACAAAGCTCATTAACTCCATTCGCGAATTTTTAAACAACCAGGGCGCACTGGAAGTGGACACACCGGTGCTGCAAAGCATTCCGGGTGGCGCCACGGCCCGCCCGTTTGTCACACATCACAATGCGCTGGATGTACCGTTTTACCTGCGCATTGCCAACGAGCTTTACCTCAAGCGCCTGATCGTTGGCGGCTTCGATTGGGTGTATGAGTTCAGCCGCAACTTTCGCAACGAAGGCATGGACCGTACGCACAACCCCGAGTTTACCATCCTGGAGTTTTATACCGCGTATAAAGATTATGAGTGGATGATGGCCACCACTGAACAACTGCTGCAAAAGGCGGCGCTGGATGTATCGGGCACCACCGACCTTCCGGTGGGCGAAAAGACCATTTCGTTCAAAGCGCCTTTTGCCCGCATTTCCATCTACGATGCCATCAAAGAGCACACAGGGTTTGATGTAAGTGCCATGGACGAAGACGGCCTGCGTGACGTGTGCCGCCAACTAAAAATTGACGTGGACGCCACGATGGGCAAAGGAAAACTGGTTGATGAAATTTTTGGCGGCAAATGCGAGCGCCATTACCTACAGCCCACCTTCATCATTGACTACCCGGTAGAAATGAGCCCCCTCACCAAAAAGCACCGCAGCAAGCCCGGACTGGTAGAGCGTTTTGAGCTCATGATCAATGGCAAGGAAGTGGCCAATGCTTACAGCGAACTGAATGATCCTATTGACCAGCGGGAACGCTTTGAAGAGCAGGTGCGGCTCATGGAACGCGGCGACCTGGAGGCCATGTATATTGACCATGATTTTTTGCGGGCCCTGGAGTATGGCATGCCGCCCACTGCGGGCATCGGCATCGGTATTGACCGCCTGTGCATGCTGCTCACCAACCAGCCTTCCATCCAGGATGTGCTGCTGTTTCCGCAAATGCGGCCGGAGAAATTTGCGGGCGAAGGCGGAGAAGAAACGGGCGATGTGGTAAAGGTGAAAGAATGACCGGAGCGTTCGCCTTCGGTTTTTAATTGATAAAAAAAGCTTCCGTCATTTTTGATGGAGGCTTTTTTGTTGACCGGCGGCATTGCTACTATAGAGCGACAATTGCGACGCTCCGTTCAGGGTTCCGATCGCTGCGGAGCATATTTCTCGCAGAGACGCGGAGGCAAGAGAGAGAATTCGTTTAAAACAGGCGCACTGCTCTTTCACCAACCACAGTTTTGCTATTGCTTCACCCCGGGATAATCCGGCACGTTCAGGCCAAGTACAATATCCCGTTGGCCGTGCAGCATCCCCTTGTTTTCCGCGAGCTTCAAAATGCCATCGCCGCCCTGATTGCGCAGGCGGCCTCGTTCTTCTTTTGTAAGGAAAGGATCGTCGTCAAACTGAAAATCGTCAAGGTAATATTCGTTTTTGTCTGCCTCTTTCACAATGATGTGTATGTGGGCCGGAGGGCCTGTTTTGGAGTAGGCAGCGGGCCGTAGGGTGTAGAAACGGTATTCGCCACGGCTGTTTGTTTTCATCCAGCCGCGAATGCTGCCGTGCCTTACACCCCAGCCTTTTTCGCCACCGGTTTTACGATACCGGCCTGTCAGGTCGGTTTGGTAAACGTACAGCACCACACCCGGTGCCGGTGTTTTGCCATCGCGTTTAAAGACCGTGCCGCTCACCACCAGCTTCGGGCCGTTCTCGGCAAAAATCGAAAGCGTGTCCACTTCGTTCAGCCGTTCAAACGGAACGGGGCTTTCGTAAATCGCCTCGCAGCCTTCGCAGGGGCCGCCAATGGCTTTGGTAATGGCTTCGTCGCTAACTACCGGCGTAGCCGATTGGGAATGACAATGCGTGGCGAATAACAGGAAAGGGAGAAGGAATTGTCGCATAACCGTGGGTTTACACGGTAAAGGTTGACGATAAAATGAGCCGGGAAAAAATCTTTACACCAGCGGCGGCAAATGCCTGACAAAAGACTTGCCGGCCATGACGGGATAACTAAGGTGCCGTTAAAACGCCAGCATAAAATCAAAAAGGCGGAAGGAGATTGTGCCGTTTTCTGAGGGGATGGACTGAAATTCTCCGTCCACCAGTTGAAAACCTTCCGTGCTCTTATCGGCGGGGTCTATCATCCAGTGTTCTTTCACCCCACTGCGTTCGTATTCGTATTTTTTGTCTTCCCTGTCCTGCCGCCAGGTGCCCGGCGAAAGAATTTCGATCACCAGGTCGGGGGCGCTGTGCAGGCCATTGTTTTCGATGCGGTGGAGATTTTCGTTGGCAATAAAAATGATGTCCGGCTGAAAGACATTGCGGCGGTTTAGGTAAACGTCGTAGGGAGCCACCCTTGTTTCACCTAAACGGTTTACTTCTACATAATCGCCCAGGCGCCGGTAGATTTTATCTATTGTTCTTTGATGCGGATCAGATGGTGCGGGAGACATGACAATTTGATTGTTGATTAACTGCGCCAGCGTGCCTTCGGGAAGTTGCTGGAAAACTTCCATCAAGGTTCGGGGCGGCTTGATGTAGGTGTTTTCCATTTTTTTCATTTGTTTAAAGATACAACCAAAAGAGTGCCGGTGATGGCACTGCTGAAAGCGATGCGTCCCCGCATGAGGCTTGCATAAGTGGTAGATACCAAAGCGGTAGACACATCGCGGAAGAAAAGAGTGCCGGGACAATAGGCCGGAAGACCCCCTGCTGATATTGATCAACCGCTGGTTTTTTTGTGTGCTTACTCCGGCCACCAGCCAAACTCCAGCCAGCGTTTGCCTTTTTTATCGGTTACCCAGCCAATGCTGTCCACGTTGTACATGTAGGTATAGATGCCGTCGTTGGGCACCTGCACAAAGTTTCCGCCCTCAATATCCACCGCGTATTTGCGGTAGCTCTTTTCAAAATAGGCCCTTGCTTCGGTATCGTCTATGCCGTCGAGATCAATTACCCTCTCGTGGTAGTCCAGCACATGGGGAATCCGCTCTTCTTTTGGCGCCTGCTGCTTGCGAACGGTGGTGTAAGCCGGTGGCTGCACGCTGACAAGGTAGCCCGCATGTTGCGGCAGCGGTGTTTTTTCGGTCTGCAAAAAGTAAACGGCAATAGCCACATTTTCCCAGGGCTTGGCCTCTTTGTTCAGGTGAGTGATGGAAGCAATGAGCGGCAGGGCGGCGGCATCCATCATGCGGGCCAGCACTTCGTTTTGGGCGGCGGGCAGGTAGCCGATCATTTCCTGTTGCCAGAATAGGGCTACGGCAAAAGCATCGTGGCTGTTTTTCGGGTCGCGGCGCAGCTCCAGCAGGTCGCCTTCCTGCATCAGCGGCAGCAGCTGCATGCCTTTGTGAAAACGGAAACCGGCGACAAAGGTTTGCAGCAGGTAGATCTTTCGTTTAGCCACGACTTCGGTGAGGGGGAAAAAGCCCAGGCCGGCAATGCCAATGAGGCGGTTTAGAAAAGTGGAACGGTTCATGGCAGTTTGTTTTAAATAATGTAAAATCTGGTTTTCACTACAGGAGTTACCGGAATCATTAGTCACGCAACCGTTCGAAAAACGCTTCATACGGTTGTTTAAGCAGCTTTTCCAACCGGTACATTTTACTGTGCGTATCTCCCGGTCCGGACAAGATAGCCATGACTTCGGGCTGGCGCAACGGGTATTCGCCAAACGGGCCAAACAGCGTGACTTCTTCTTCGCTTTGGTTCAGCAGCGCTTGCACCACGGCCAGGTCATCGTTAATGTAATCGTAGATATTGCCGTCGTAGAAGTAAGGATAACATTCTTTATCGTCGCCGTTGAAGATGGCACCACCGGTAAGCCTCGCAATCAGGTGCAGCATGTGTCCGCCCATAGAAATGTCGTGGTGATTGGAAAGAACGGTCATGCGTACTTCAATGCCGTCGTGTTCCTGGGTGACGTCCACTCCCCGGAAGCTGCTGAAGTTGTAAAAATAGTATGTTGGATGGTGAAAGCGGCCGGCCATTGGGCGGTACGTGCTTAGCTCGGCCATTTCGTTCACAACTTCAATCAGGGGAAAGGGCTTGCTTGTTTTGACTGTGAATGTGTGGCTCATGGCAATTTGGTTTAGGTTTGGCTTTTTCGATACATTTCATTGCATGAACTTCAGAAGAGAAGAATGCTTAATTGCTATGTTTTGTTTATACAGGCCAGAAAAATAGTCTGCCAAATTATATACTTCGTTAACCAGCGATTTCGAATTTCTATAACCGACAATGATGTTAGATAACTTAATCACAGGTTGTGATTTAAGTAGATATTCCGATTCACCAAGACGATCAAATCTTGCTTCTAAATCCCGATAAACAGTGCTGCGATAGATGGGTAACTCTACATAAGAATATTGGCTGCCTGATCTTGTTATCCCGTGCTTTAAAGGGAAAAAAGAAGGGTTTGCTTCTTCTAAATTGCATTTATCAAACGAACGGTATGTAAGTAACCGTACTTCGTTTTCATGAGACCAGATTAAATTTTTATGAAGAGCCATTAATGCTATTATAGCATTGGGATGATTTTCGATAGCCTTTTGGTATTTTTCTTGAAAACCGTTGAACCAGTGGAAATAGGCCTTAAACTTCTTAATTCCCTCGGATTCCTCTCCATACTGAACTTTCGCTAATAAAAAATTGGTCCAATCAGCTTCTGTATTCAAAATTTCAAAGGTTATCGCTGCGCCAAACCCGTCATTACCTTATAATCGCCACATTGAAAATTCCTCTCCATTGGAATTGTTTTCAACTGAACAAAAAGAAGCAGAGAAGTAATTTGCTTTAAATTCGTTCATCTGCTCTTTCGAAAAAGCATTTTCCAAATAGTTATTTGCAAACACGACTTCTTGTGGGTCATTCATTGAAGTAAGATTGCTAAGGCGAAACACCCCGCTGTTAAGAACTTCCACTACGTTTTGAATGCTTGGTGTGTAGTGTATCAAATACTTTAATCCAGTTGTGTCGTAGGCCGTTTGAGTTAGATTTTTTGACCGCAGACCAAACTCAAAAGTACACGAGGCGGGTTCATCGCCACTGTACATTGAGCGACGTTCAGAAAATTCTAATCGGGGATAAAATTTCTGTGAACCAAGAATAAACTCCTCAACTATTTTATCAATTTTCATATAAAATGATTTTATGTACCCTCCACGATTTCAATCTCTTCCTCCGTCAACCCATACAACTGATACACCATCCGGTCTATTTCTTTATCGGTTTGGGTCAATAGCGTTTGCAGCGCAGCGGCTTTTTCTTTCTCGCTTTCAAAATAATCCAGCCATTCTTTTTGCTCGGGCAGGGACAGTTTTATTTTGCTTTTTTCCAGCTCCTTCAAAAATTCTTTGAACGAAAGCGCCGGCCAGTCGGCCAGTTTTTTGGAAACGGCGAGGCCTTCCCACTTCGACCGCAACAACGTAAGCAGGCCGGTTTTGAGATCATGCAGTTCTTTGTTTTTGGAAAGCATGATGTCGGCTTTGGCGATGAAGGGTTGTTGATCTTTTGTTCTACTCTTAGCTACCGGTAATAGCTTAATATCTTGCGGATTTAATTTTGGAAAAATTTCCTTACCGAAATTAGGCAGCTTAATGTTTCCATAAAAGCTCAGAAGCTTGGAGTTGACAATGGTTAAGATAAATTTCAAACTTCGAACGTCCAACTTATCCAGGAGAATGAATGGCGTTACGCTATGGCCGTAGTAGTAAACTTCTTCAACAAACATTGCTTGTATCCTTCGACTTTTGCCTGGTATCTCTCTGAATAAAAGCCGTGGGCCTTCAAAAAATTTCTTTTCTCGTGGCGCAGCCAGCCAAGGGCCATAACAAAGCCATTCACCACCCCAAGAAATCGCGTACCTATTCACGTCCTCACCATTCAGCCATTTGCCACAAAAATCATCGTGTTTGTAAGCGAAATGATATCCCCTCCGTTTAATTAACTCTGGATCTTGGCCTCGATATTTATCGTATGGCGTGATACCTTGAATCGATTCGCCAATTTTGGATAAGACCATACTTTTCTCTTCGATCTTTTCTAAAATTGACGCTTGTTTTGGCCTTATGCGATAATCAATAGTTTTAGATATTGACAACATCCATTTGTTGTTCTCAACTTCCCATCGATGATCTTCCCTAAGTACAATCAGCTTCTCTGCACCCATTCTTCGAGAAGCAACAAAGACAATAGTATTAACAACGGCATCTGGGAAAACATTTTCTCCAACGACATTTATTGAGAGAAGGCTTGAATTTTTTGCAATGAAATTTCTTAAGGGCAAACAATTCTCTAAGGATAGCCACAATTCTGGCGTTATATAACCGAGA
The DNA here is from genome assembly GCA_965365435.1 of uncultured Flavisolibacter sp. Taxonomy (GTDB): domain Bacteria; phylum Bacteroidota; class Bacteroidia; order Chitinophagales; family Chitinophagaceae; genus Flavisolibacter. The sequence goes on along the minus strand of CBDUBQ010000003.1, from coordinate 10,740 downwards.
TAACCCGAGCAGTTTAAAGTATTGATACCTTTTTCAATGAAATACACATAGCTTTCGAATCGGTATTTATAAGTCTGAAAAGTAGATTGAATAAACTGCTTTTCACTTTCATTGAATAGTACTCCATAGGGCGGATTCCCCATCACCACATCAAACCCACCCTTTTCAAACACCTCCGCAAATTCTTCTTTCCAGTTAAACGCTTTTTCCCCCGCCACTGACTTATCGTCAATCAGGCTATTGCCCACTTTAACGTTGCTGCTCAGGTTAGACAGCTTGCGGCCTTTTTGGGCGGTGCGCAGCCAAAGCGAAAGACGGGCAATTTCCACGGCTTCCTCGTTAATGTCAACGCCGTACAGGTTGTGCTCCAGAATGTCGTTGGGTGTCCACTTAAATTCCAGCGTGCCGCTGCCCGTCAGCTTATTGGTCAGTTCGTCCACGTACCGGTGTTCGGCTATTAAAAATTCAAGGGCCGCGTTCAGGAAAGCGCCGGAGCCGCAGGCCGGGTCGCAGATGGTAAGGCCCAGCAGCCAGGCCCGGTAGGCGTCCAGCTTTTCGTTGGCTTCTTTTCGTTTGGCGTCGCCGCCTTTTGTTTTTTTGGTAGCCGGGGCATAGTCTTCTTCCTGTATTTCCAGGGCCGCCTTTTTTTCGGCGCAAAGGGCGCCAATGGTGCTTTCTACAATGTACTTGGTAATGTAGCGGGGTGTATAAAACACGCCTTCTTTTTTGCGCCTTGTTGTTTTCTCCACCGGTTTGTCGGCAGCATCGGCCTGTAACGCTTCCATTTCGTTCAGGGAGTGCTCAAAGATGTGGCCCAGGATGTTTACGTCCACCTCGGTGTTGTAGTCGTAGTTGCTCAGCGTCAGCACGCCGTTCAGCAGCAGGTCGTCGTTTACCTGCAGGTTGTCCAGCACCGCGTCGGGGGCAAACAGGCCGCCGTTGTAGGCAAAAATGTCTTCGGCCGCATTGCCGTTCAGCAGATCGGTAAAATAAAGCTGAAAGCGGCTGTACAAAGATTGCTGTATGCGCAACCGTTTTAGTTCTTTCCAGTCGGCTGTTATGCGAATGATAAAGTTGGGCGGCAGCAGCATCCGGTCTTCGGCAAACAGGATAAACAAAAAGCGGTCGAGCAGCTTTTGCGTTTTCTGAAACAATTCCAGTTTAGCATACTGCGGGTTCAGCTCCACCAAATTTTGAAACAGCGCCGCCCGGAAGCGGCTGTAATCGGCGTACAGTTTTTTGGTAACCTCATCCTCCCTGGCCAGGCTTTGTTCCTTCACCTTCAGCGGCAGGTTTTGCTGCAGGCTGTCTTTGTGCAGGCAAAGAAAAAGCAGGGCAAAACGCTCCTGCGTCAGCGTAAACAGATTGAACTCTTCAAACTCGGTGGCATCCTGAATGTAAAAGCGCAGCTTTTCAAAATTGGAGGTGACCACGTAGGTGCAGCCTTTCTGGTTGTTGAGATAACCAAAGGCTTGTTTTTCTATTTTGGAAAGGTCGGTGGTGTCGGTGCCTTTCAGTTCTACCACGGCCCGTACGGCCCCGTCGAAGATGACGGCGCCATCGGCCTTTTTACTGTCTTTTTCGTTTTTGTATTCGGTGGTGAGGTTAAACTGCGGCTGCGGGTTAAGTGTGTAGCCCAGCACCGCCACAAAGAGCTCCCGCAAAAAACCCTCCTGGTATTGTTCTTCTTTGGCAGCACGGATGTTCTCCTGTATCTGCGGGTGGTGAAAATGCTGCGTAAAGGTTGTCCAGGCGTTGGCCAGGGCGTCTTTCGGCAGGTCGGCAAGGTATTTTTTGACAACGTTGGTTTGGAACAGGGGCATCGTTTATTGTGACCAGTTTGTTTTGGCTGGTTGCAATGTAGGCAAAGAGGACAAACGAGAAAAAGAGAAAAAGGCAAATTGGTTTGTGCCCGTTTCCGGACAGACGGGGCTTCTGCTTTTTGCCCTTTGTTATTTTTTACCTTTAGCACAAAAACAGGTTTATGTTGGTCCTTGACGAATCCTTGTTGAACGCCACCGGCTACACAGAGGCCGAATTGCGGCTTGAGGTAGCGGTGATGCTGTTTGAAAAAGAACGGTTATCGCTGCGTAAGGCGGCCTGCCTGGCTGGTTTGCACTGGCTGGTCTTTATGAAAGAACTTGACCAGCGTCAGATTTCGCTGCATTATGACGAAACTTTATTGTAACAGATGGTAGTTGTGGCCGATACGTCTCCCTTGACAGCCCTGCCGCATGTACGCCAGGTACCGCTGCTCACGGCATTGTAAGGCACTGTTTATCTGCCGGCTGCTGTGGCTTCCGAACTTCAAACCCTTGTTGCATTTGGGTACGACACAGCCTTCTTTTCTTCTTCCGATGCTTTTGTAATAATGGCGGCCAGCGATACAGCCAGGGTTCAGCAATTGGGCCGGCAGCTTGACAGTGGTGAGGCCGAAGCTATTGTGCTGGCAACAGAGCTGAATGCCGACCTTTTACTGATAGATGAGAAACTGGGTACAGAAATTGTCCGCACGGCCGGTCTTTCCTGCAAAGGCGTTTTTGGCGTTTTGATCGAAGCAAAAATAAAAGGCTTTATACCGCTTGTAAAACCATTACTTGATGATTTGCTTCAAAACCTGAAGTTTAGGTTGTCGGATAAGATTTACCGGCTGGCATTAGAGAAGGCTGGGGAATAACCTTAAACCAAACTGTATCCTGCATGTTAAGAATGGTGCTTTACAAAACAGGTTTTCTGTCGGGTATCCCTATGCTATACATTTATGCCGAAATTTTTCGGTGGTGAGAAACACCTTTCTTTCTATGACAAGTGGATGAACAATCGTTGTTTATCCAACCGAACAAGAAAAGGATTAGTTTTCATTTTGCTTCCGGCAACCGGCTCAATCCAGAAAAATATCTTTCATCAGTCCCTGCGAAGCGTCCACCGCATAACCGCTGAAATCCGTAATGCCTTCCTCTTTCAACACCTCTTCATCAATAAAAAAGTTGCCCGTACAACCAGCGGGATTTTTTGAAAAGATCGCCCAGGCTGCATCAGCCACAATCTCCGGTGTGCGGCTCATCCGCATCAGCGTTTCGCCGCCCAAAAGGTTCTGCACCGCAGCCGTGGCAATGGTGGTTTTCGGCCACAAGGCATTCACGCCAATTTTGTCTTTTTTTAATTCTTCCGCCAGCCCCAGCACAATCATGCTCATGCCGTATTTGGCAATGGTATAGGCCAGGTGCTGGGCAAACCATTTCGGGTTCATGTTCAGTGGTGGCGAAAGATTGAGGATATGCGCATGACTGCTCCTTCGCAGGTGCGGAATACAGGTCTTACACATGAAGAAGGTACCGCGGACCTCGATATCCATCATCAGGTCAAAACGCTTGGCATCGGTATGCTCCGTTGGCGTAAGGCTGATGGCGCTGGCATTGTTCACCAAAATGTCGAGCCCCCCGAGTGCGGCCACCGTTTCGGCCACGGCCTTTTCAATCCCCTCTTCAAAACGGATATCGCATTGCAGTGGCAGACATTTTACGCCAAGGGCTTCAATTTCTTTTGCCGCGGTGTAGATCGTGCCTTCCAGCTTTGGATGCGGCTCGGCGGTTTTGGCGGCAATGGCAATGTTGTAGCCTTCTTTGGCCAGCCGCAGGGCAATGGCTTTGCCAATACCCCGGCTGCCGCCGGTGATAAGGGCGGCCCGCTGTGCCCCGGTGAAAGAACTTTGGACAGTGTTTGTGCTTTTTTCTTTTTGCATCGTGTAGGTGCTTGGCTATTTCAAGTGAAAGACCGGCCTTTTGGCTATGGGCCGCTACAAATCAACTCAAGAGATAAACCCGTGTTTTACCTGCGGGAGGTAAAACACGCATCAATATTCCGGCAGCTGAGGTTTGGTACCCATGATCTCGTCAATCTGCTGCAACACCTCCGGTGTCAGTTTTGGCAGCACGTCAAGCGCCTGCAGGTTTTGTGTCAGCTGTTCCATCTTCGTGGCGCCGAGGATTGCCGTGGTAACATTGGGGTTGCGGACCGTCCAGGCTATAGAAAGCGCACTGACCGATGTACCAAGTTCACCCGCCAGTGCTGTGAGGCTCTTCACGCGGGCCAACTTGTCTTCCGCCATCCAGCGGTCTTTCAGCCAGTCGAAACCCTGCAGGGCAAAGCGGCTGTCTTCGGGTATGCCCTCGTTGTACTTGCCGGTAAGCAAGCCGGCGGCCAACGGGCTCCAGATGGTGGTGCCCATGCCCACGGTACGGAAAATATCGGCATAGTCCTTTTCCATCCGGGTGCGTTCAAACAGGTTGTACTGCGGCTGTTCCACCGAAGGGCCGATCAGCTTCAGATCAGCCGCCACGCGGTGGGCTTCCATGATCTCGGCAGCGCTCCACTCAGAGGTGCCCCAGTACAAAATTTTGCCCTGCTGAATAAGAATGTTCATCGTCCACACCACTTCTTCTATGGGCACGCCTTTGTCGGGCCGGTGGCAAAAGAAAAGATCAAGATAATCGGTTTGCAGGCGTTGGAGGGCTTCGTGGCAGGCTTCGGTGAGGTGCTTGCGGCTAAGGCCTGTTTGGTTGGGTTTGTTTTCTTTTCCGCGCCAGCCAAAAAAGGCTTTGCTGCTAACGGTGTAGGAGGTTCGGTCCCAGCTTTTTTGCTTTAATACACGGCCCATCATTTTTTCGCTTTCGCCCAGGGCATATACTTCGGCGTTGTCGAAAAAATTAATGCCGCTGTCGTAAGCAATGCCCATCAGTTCGTCGGAGATCGTATCATCAATTTGCTTGTGAAAAGTGACCCAACTGCCAAAGGAAAGCACACTCAGTTGAAGTCCCGTTTTTCCCATTCGTCTGTATTCCATGCGGTAAAAAATTTGAAGCTTTAAAGGTAGGCAAAAGAAGGGCCGGAGGGCGGCAAACCCCCAAACCCTCCTGAGGCCCCCTCCGGCTCCCCCGCTGCGGGAGGGACCCAACGCACAGCCCTCGCCTGTCGCGGGTCACTCTTCTTTGCAGGCAGTTTGACTGAGAAAGTGAAAAGGAATACCAAGGGCACAAAGCGCCCCGAAGTGCGCTACGTTGTGTCCGTCGTGTTTCCTTTGCGTTCGTTGTGTTCCAAAAAAAGCCCAACAGAATTACCGAACGTAAAAGTGAGTGACACAACGGAAGACCAATCTATATTCTATCGCTGGTAACAAAAAGAAAAGCCTCCATCAGAAAACTGACGGAGGTTTTGTTATTATCGTCGCAAAGTGGGCCGTTGCGTGTTGGCAAGCCCCTTCAGGGGGTTGGGGGTTTTACAAAAACTTCTCGCCCATATTCCGTTTTACTTCGGCTACGTATTCTTTAATGGCCTGCTCTTTTTCCTTGCGGCAAATCAGCAGTACGTCTTTGGTGTCGGCCACAATAAAATCTTCGAGGCCCTGCAGCACTACCAGCTTTTCGTCGGGCACATGCACCACACATTTGTTGCTGTCGAACACGATCACTTTGTCGCCGGCCACCGCGTTGTCGAAATAATCTTTGTCCATATTTTCCCAGGCGCTGTTCCAGGTACCCAGGTCGCTCCAGCCAAACGACGACGGAATAACAAAGACGTTGTTGGCTTTCTCCATCACGCCAAAGTCAATAGAGGTATTGGGGCATTGCGGGTAAATGGCTTCGATGGCGGCCTTTTCATCGCCGGTGTTCATCTTTTCCGCATCGGCCGAAAACAGCTCGAACATTTCGGGCATGTATTGCTGAAAGGCATCGAGCCCGTTCGCCACTTTCCAGATAAAAATGCCGGAGTTCCATAAAAAATCGCCGGAGGCCAGAAAGGTTTTGGCCAGCTCCAGGTTGGGCTTTTCGGTAAAGGTCTTCACCTTGTACACGCCGGTGGCCACCTCGGTGTCTTCGTGCTGAATGTAGCCGTAGCCGGTGTTGGGATAGGTGGGCTTAATGCCGATGGTAAGCAGCGCCGGCTGCTGGTTGACAAACTGCAAAGCCTCGCCGCAAACCTCCAGGAATTTATCTTCCTGCAAAATAAGATGATCGGCCGGGGCAATGATCAGCGAAGCCTCGGGGTTGCGCTGCTGCAGCTTAAAGGAAATGTAGGCAATACAGGGCGCTGTGTTTTTCCGAAAGGGTTCGCCAATGATATTTTCGGGCGGTAGCTGCGGCAGTTGCTCTTTGCTGATGTCGAGGTACTCGTTGGCCGTGACGATATAAATATTTTCGGCGGGCACCATCCGGGCAAAGCGGTCGAAGGTTTGCTGGATCAACGTGCGGCCTACGCCCAAAATATCAAGAAACTGCTTTGGATGGCCCACACGGCTCACCGGCCAAAACCGGCTGCCAATACCGCCGGCCATGATGGCCACATAGGTGTTTTTGTTTGCTGTAATACTCATAATCTGTGGCTGGAATGCACTTTTTTCGGGACTGCGCTTTTGAGCCGGCAGGCCAACTTCTGAAAACTTATTTTCTGTTTTGACGTTTACATTTTTTCACACACCCCTTTCCGCAAACCAATCAACTAACCAACCACCTAAATCAACCCTTCCTTCACCAGGTCGTGCAAATGAAGGATGCCAAGGTAATGATCATTTTCGGCAACTACTAATTGCGTGATCTCAGCCTGGCGCATAAGGTCCAGGGCGTTCACAGCCATCTCGGCGGGCCGGATTGTTTTGGGGTTTTGCGTCATGATGTCGCGGGCCAGCACGTGGCTGATGCTATCGCTTTTTTGCAGCATGCGGCGAATGTCGCCGTCGGTAATAATACCCAGCAGCTCACCATCGGTGCCGGTAACTGCCGTCACGCCCAGGCGGGTGCGTGTCATTTCCACAATTACTTCTTTTACCGACTGGCCGGCTTTTACCTCCGGCTTTTCATTGTCGGTGTACAGGTCGGCCACCCTTAGGTAAAGCTTTTTGCCCAATGTGCCACCGGGATGCAGCTTGGCAAAGTCTTCTACCTTAAAGCCTTTTTGCTCCATGAGGCACACCGCCAGAGCATCGCCCATCACCAGTTGGGCCGTGGTGCTGGTAGTGGGCGCCAGGTTGTTGGGACAGGCTTCCTGCTCCACCGTGGTGTCCAAAACATAGTCGGCTTTTTTGGCCAGGTAAGAACTGGTATTGCCGGTGATGGCTACCAGACCATTGCCAAAGTTCTTCACCAGCGGCACCAATATCTTTATCTCGGGACTTTCACCACTCTTGCTGATAATAATAACCACGTCTTCCTGCTGCACCATGCCCAGGTCGCCGTGAATAGCATCGGCTGCATGCAGAAAAATAGCCGGCGATCCGGTGGAGTTGAGGGTGGCCACAATTTTTTGGGCAATGATGGCGCTTTTGCCAATACCGCTGATGACAATGCGGCCTTTGCAGGCAGCCAGGCAGGCAATGGCCCCGTCGAAACTGTCGTTCAGCCGGTTCGCCAGGCCCTGGATGGCCGCCGCTTCCATTTTTATGGTGCGGAGCGCCGTTTGCCGTATGGTGCCGGTTGTTTTCAAGGCGGCAAAAATAACCGCGGAACTTGTGACGCCCAAGGACGGGATTTCCGGCATTTTTTGCCGGCCGCCTCACTTTCTTACTAAACCGCTTTTTCGGTTAGGGCAAAGGCGTGGGAAAGAGTCGGCCTGCCCATGCAGCAATAGCACTGCTGCCCTCACAAAAAAAATGTTCGCCGGCTCCGGGAATTATCCGGCTCCTCCATCTCTCCCTGGCCCGCAACGGTGGCTAATAGTTGTCATTTTAACTATTTTCTATTTCCTGTAAACTTTCCGTGGATTAAATTCGCTATCCTTTAAACAGCCCGTATCGGGGGTTTTTCCAATTTCCTTCTAAAGCCGTATCTTTTTGAGAAAATGGCGAAAGCCCGCCGGTTGCACTTGCTGTTGAAAGAATTTGTGTTAGCAGGAAAGCTTCTTGAAGCTTAAAAAATTTTTACGACGATGCCTACGGTAAAGAAAAACCAATCAAAGACAACCAAAACCGCCAAAACAACCAAAGCGGAAAGCGGAATTGATTTACGAGCCCCCCTTTTAGAATATTTCGGTTTTAAAGATTTTAAAGGCCAGCAAGAAGCGGCCATCCGGTCGCTGCTTTCGGGCAAAGACACGTTTGTGATTATGCCCACCGGCGGCGGCAAAAGTCTTTGCTACCAGTTGCCGGCCATGATTTCTCCGGGTGTGGCCATTGTGGTCAGCCCGCTGATTGCCCTGATGAAAAACCAGGTGGACCTGGTGCGGGGCTACAGCAGCCAGGACGATGTGGCGCATTTTCTGAATTCCACGCTTTCGAAAAAAGAAATCAAGGAAGTGCACGACGACCTGAAGTCGGGCCGCACCAAGATGCTGTATGTAGCGCCGGAAACACTGACCAAGCAGGACAACCTGGACTTTTTCTCCGACCTCCGGATTTCGTTTTTTGCCGTGGACGAGGCGCACTGTATCTCGGAGTGGGGACACGATTTTCGCCCCGAATACCGCCGCCTGCGGGAAATGATGGACCAGATCAGCCCCGGCTCGCCGGTAGTGGCGCTGACGGCTACCGCCACGCCCAAGGTACAAAGCGATATTGTGAAGAACCTGGGCCTGCGTGACCCGAACATTTTCATCTCCTCGTTTAACCGGCCCAACCTGTATTATGAAATTCTGCCGAAGGTTAAAAAAGACCAGACGCTGAAGAGCATGACGAAGTTCATTGTGCAGAACAAGGGAAAAAGTGGCATTATTTACACCTTAAACAGAAAGACCACCGAAGAACTGGCCGATATGCTGATGGCAAACGGCATAAAAGCCGTGGCCTACCACGCCGGCCTGGACGCCCGGCTGCGGGCCGACCGGCAAGACCAGTTCCTGAACGAAGACGTACAGGTGATTGTAGCCACCATCGCCTTTGGCATGGGTATAGACAAACCGGACATCCGCTTTGTGATTCACTACAACATTCCCAAGAGCATTGAAAATTATTACCAGGAAACCGGCCGTGCCGGCCGCGATGGGCTGGAAGGAAAATGCCTGCTTTATTATTCGCACAAAGATGTGAGCAAGCTGGAGCACCTGATGCGTGACAAGCCGCTGAGCGAACGCGAAGTGGGGGCCCAACTCATTAACGAAAGCGTAGGCTATGCCGAAAGCGGGGTGTGCCGCCGCAAGATCCTGATGAGCTATTTTGGCGAGGTGTATCCCGACGACAACTGCGGCGCCTGCGACAACTGCCTGCATCCGAAAGAAAAAGTGGAAGGCAAAGACTCCGTGGCCCAAGCCATTAAGGTTATAAAAGCACTGGACGAGCGGTTTGCCACCGACTATACGGTGTGCATCATCATTGGTAAGCTGACGCCGCAAATCAAAATGTTCCGCCACGACGGCCTGCCCGAATTTGGCATTGGCAAAGAGCAGAACGAACATTACTGGAACTCCCTGCTGCGCCAGATGTTGCTGGACGGCCTGCTGACCAAAGACATTGAAGAATATGGCGTGCTGAAGCTGACCAAAAAGGGCGAGGATTTTCTGAAAAAGCCAAAAGCCTTCCCGCTGGTGGTGAACCACCTGTACGACAATGCCAACGAAGACGACGAGGAAGGCCCGGCCGATACTGGCGCCACTGTTGCCCTGGACGAAAAGCTGTTTGAAATGCTGAAGGAACTGCGGCAAAAAGAAGCAAAGAAAAAAAACCTGCCGCCCTTTGTCATCTTCCTCGAAAATTCGCTGCAGGAAATGGCCACGATGTATCCTACCACCAGCACGGAGCTGGAAAAATGCGGTGGTGTGAGTAAAGGAAAGGCTATCCGGTACGGCAAACCCTTTATTGATCTGATTGCCCGGTACGTGGAAGACAACGGCATTGAAAAGCCCGACGACTTTGTGATGAAGAGCGTGGTGAACAAAAGCAGCCACAAAGTGCACATTATTCAGCAGGTAGATAAAAAGATTCCGCTGGAGATGATTGCCAAAAACAAGGACCTGCGCCTCGACGACCTGTTGGAAGAAATGGAAACGATTGCCGCCTCGGGCACAAAATTGAACCTTGACTATGCCATCTCCGACATGCTCGACGAATACGAGCAGGAAGAGATCCTGGATTATTTCAAGGGCTGCGAAACCTCTTCGCTAGACGTAGCCCAGCAGGAGCTTTCGGACGGCAACTATAACTGGGAGCAGTTGAAGATTATGCGGATCAAGTTTTTGAGTGTGTACGGCAATTAGTGCGTGGTGAATGATTAGTGGCGGGTAGCGAACCACATTCCAGGCTTATAATAGATTGTTCAAAGGAGGGAAGGCTGTGGCTTTCTCTCCTTTTTTATGGCTGCTTCCACTGACAATGCCGCATTCAACTACAAACAATCAACTACAAACCACAAACCCCTCATTCTTTTCCTCCTTTTCTCTTTTAACGCTTAGCCCTTAAAATTTCTTTCCCTCTTTTTACTCTTTTTACCTCTTAGTTCCCTATTTTTGCTGCCCGCAAACGCGGAAAGGCTGGTGCGGTAGCTCAGTCGGTAGAGCAAAGGACTGAAAATCCTTGTGTCGCCGGTTCGATCCCGGCCCACACCACTAAAAATCAAGCAGTTATGAAGTTCTCATAGCTGCTTTTTTATTTGGTCAAACAATGGTCGAACAATACCGTGTTGACTGGTAATCTTCTTTTTCTATAGCTTATTCACCTTTCGTCTCCTTACAAAATCTTCAAAAAGAATGGCTTGAACATACTTTTTACGGATCAGTAACATTTTTTGGGGGATTGGGGTTTTGTTGTTGTCTTTGGGGCTG